>JBILGH010000019.1:0-23923 GCA_044351155.1 Candidatus Planktophila sp.
AGCTTCAAAGAACATTTTGACACCGATAAATGCCAAGATAATTGAAAGACCTTTTGAGAGAAATACTAATCTCTTGAGCAGCCCTTGTAATAGGAAATAAAGCTGACGCAGACCCATTAACGCAAAGATATTCGCAGTTACTACGATGTAAGGGTCTTTAGTGATTCCAAAGATTGCTGGAATTGAATCAAGTGCGAACACTAAGTCAGTTACGCCAAGAGTAATCAAAGCAATTGTGAAAGAGCTGGCACCCTTTGAGCGCATGAATTTAACAATGCGACTATCTTCCTGTTCTTCTTCTTCGTTGCCGTCTTCACGCAAGAGCTGATATGCGGTGTAGATTAAGAAAGCACCGAAGATAAAGAAAGCGCTTGAGAAACGAGTAATGATCGCGGTTCCTGCGGCAATGAAAATTCCACGCAAAATCAGCGCAATAATGATTCCTAAAAGCAGAACAAGCTGTTGCTTTGTCTTTTCAATCTGAAGACGACTTAAGATAATTACAAATACAAAGATGTTGTCGACTGAAAGTGCATACTCAGTTAGCCAGCCGGCAAAGAATTCCTTCTGTGCCGTAGGGCTTGGAGTCCAGTTAGGCATGAAGTAACCAAAGGCAATCGCAGCTGACACATAGATAACTGTCCAGATTGCAGCCTCACGCATGCTGGTCTCTTTATTGCGACGTAAGATTGCCAAAATCAAGTCGAAGGCAATTACCGCTGAAAGAATGCCAATTGTTATTAACCAAGTTGAAGTCGATTCCATGGCGTTACTTTACATATTACGGTGAATTCTTACCTCTTAAACCAGATGGCACGCCTAGGCATGAGTTCTACCTCACCATTTTCACAGGTTGGCGCACCGCTAGATGAAAGAATAATTTCACTTGCTTGAAGTTTTGCTGATTTATCACCTGAGTTTAAGTAAACCTGAATTCCAGCTCGGGAGAAGCCCAGAATTCCTTGATCTATTTTGCTTACATCCCACGTGAAATCATTCGCACCTTGAAGTTTGGCTCGCTCGGAAAGTGCTCTCTTATATAGCGATAACGAACTATCAGAATTTGAACTCTGAATTTCTACCGTTAGTTCATTCCAATTCGTTGGTAGTGGTAGCCATGGTTTTCCAGCAGAGAAACCAAATGGACTTTCTTCGCCCGACCATGGCAATGGCACTCGAGCACCATCGCGACCTTTAGTTTCACCATTGGTACGAAGAAATGAGGGATCTTGGCGATCGCTATCAGCTACTTCAGCATCGGGTAGGCCCAGTTCTTGACCGTTATAAACATAAGAAGAGCCAGGCAGACCAAAAAGGAAAAGAGCTAATGCGCGAGCTTCTTCAGCACCTATTCGTGAGGCAACGCGAGGTGAATCATGATTGCTAATTGCCCAAGTTGGGTAAGCGCCAACATCTTTAAGCATCTCGATTGTGTTGTTAATTAATCTAAAAAGGGTTTTTACATCAAAGGGTGCGATTAATAAATCAAAGTTGAAAATTTGATGAAGTTCATCAGGGCGAACATAGGCAACGCCATTTATCGGGGGATGAACCCAGGCCTCGGCAACTGCCATGATTGGTTTATCGAATGAATCAAAGTGTTTACGCCAACTACGGTAGATCTCATGAACGCCCGCGCGATCAAAGAATGGAACGGAAGCCAGCAAAGCCTCGCGCTTGTTAATTTCCATATCAACATCAATCCGAAGCGCATCAGATAGCCCCTTTGGATCATGATGATCGGAGAGAATATTTTCCTTTGCTAAACCATGTGCAACATCGATGCGAAAACCATCGACTCCCATTTTCACCCAAAATGAAATTGTCTCCTTGAAATCTTCATCAACTTCAGGATTTTCCCAATTCAAGTCAGGTTGCGATGAATCAAAAAGATGCAGGTAATACTGACCGTCGGCTACTTGTGTCCAAGCTGGACCACCGAATAGTGAAATCCAATTGTTTGGGGGAGTTCCATTATCTTTGCCCTCATAAAAATGAAAACGTGCTCGCTCTTTCGAGCCAGGTTCTGCAACAAGTGCGGCTTTAAACCACTCATGCTCGGAAGAAAAATGATTTGGCACAATATCAACCAATACCTTCAACTCAAGATCATGTGCTTTATCAATCATCAATTTGGCATCAGCTAAATTTCCAAAGCGTGGGTCAACATCACGCGGATTAGCAACGTCATAACCACCATCTTTATTCGGCGAGGTAAAGAAAGGGCTCAACCAAATTGCGTCGACACCAAGATCGGCAATGTATTGAAGTTTTTGCGTAATACCCGACAGATCGCCTTCACCATCGCCATTGCTATCAAAGAATGAGCGTGGGTAAATCTGGTAAATAACTGCTTCTTGCCACCATTTACTATCGGGTGTTGTTGGCGAAGTCATGACGTAAACTTAACTTTCGCCCACAAGGGCATCAAAGCAAGGCGAAAATGTAACGCGGGTGCTTAATCTCAGCTTTATAACGATTATTTCTGAGAAGCCGATCATTTCTCGTAAGTTAGGATATGCCCATGTCTAAGGTCTTAGCCTCACTTCCAGTTGGCCAACGCGTCGGAATCGCCTTTTCTGGTGGTCTCGATACCTCAGTGGCCGTTGCCTGGATGCGCGCAAAAGGTGCAGTTCCCTGCACCTACACCGCCGACCTTGGCCAATATGACGAGCCAGATATTGATTCAGTCCCAGATCGCGCCAAAGAATATGGCGCTGAAATTTCACGATTAGTTGATTGTAAGTCCGCCCTTGTCGAGGAAGGCTTAGCAGCAATTGCTTGCGGCGCTTTCCATATTCGCTCTGGCGGAAAACAGTATTTCAACACCACGCCTCTTGGTCGCGCAGTTACCGGCACGCTATTGGTGCGAGCCATGTTGCAGGATTCAGTTTCAATTTGGGGCGATGGTTCAACTTATAAGGGCAATGACATTGAACGTTTCTATCGTTATGGGCTGCTTGCTAATCCAAATCTAAAAATCTATAAGCCTTGGCTAGATACTGATTTCGTTACCGAACTTGGCGGCCGCAAAGAAATGTCCGAATGGTTAGTTGCTAATAATTTGCCTTATCGCGATAGCACCGAGAAGGCCTACTCAACTGATGCAAATATCTTGGGCGCTACACACGAAGCTAAGAGTTTGGAACTTCTTGATTCCTCAATTGAATTAGTTCAACCAATCATGGGCGTTAAATTCTGGGACCCAGCCGTAAAGATTGATTCCGAAGATGTGACTATTGAATATGTCCAGGGTCGCCCAGTGGCAATTAACGGTAAACGCATCGATGACGTTGTTGCCCTAATGAATGAGGCAAATGCCATTGGTGGGCGCCACGGTTTAGGCATGGCTGATCAGATTGAAAATCGCATTATTGAAGCAAAAAGCCGGGGCATCTACGAAGCTCCAGGAATGGCCCTGTTATTTATTGCTTATGAGCGCTTGATTAGTGCGATACATAATGAAGACACTATTGCTAACTATCATGCCGAAGGCCGTCGTTTAGGGCGCTTGCTTTATGAAGGCCGCTGGTTTGATCCGCAAGCACTAATGCTGCGCGAATCCTTAACGCGCTGGGTAGCTTCAGCTGTAACCGGCACCGTAACTATTCGCTTACGTCGCGGCGATGATTTCTCAATAATTAATACGACCGGCCCAGCCCTTAGTTATCACCCAGATAAGTTATCGATGGAGCGCACCGAAGATGCGGCTTTTGGACCAACTGATCGCATCGGTCAATTAACTATGCGCAATTTAGATATTGCCGATACTCGTGCAAAACTTGAGCTTTACCGTGCCCAAGGCCAACTTGGTGGCGGCGACTTTGACTTAATCAAAGAGATTGGAAATGAATAATGACTCGCACAAAGAAGGCCACCTTAATTTCGCTTTCAATTTTGTTAACTCTTTCAACACTTACCGGATGTGGAGCTAAATCAGTGTCAAACGAAGCAACAGCAACTAACCCAACAGTTTCAGGTGCAGCTGGTAGCAAGCCAGTGATTGGTGCGCCAGAAGGTGCTGCCCCAACAACACTTGTTACCAATGACATCATCATTGGTACTGGCAAAGAGGCAGTTGCGTCTTCAACTCTTACAGTTCATTACACGCTTATGGCTTGGTCAACCGGTCAAGTTGTTGAATCATCTTGGGATGGTGGATCTCCTGCAACATTCCCACTATCTGGAGTTATCGCTGGCTGGCAGCAAGGTATTCCAGGAATGAAAGAGGGCGGTCGTCGATTGCTAGTTATTCCAGCTGAACTTGGTTACGGCGCAGCAGGTGGCGGACCAATCGGTCCAAATGAAACTTTAATTTTCGTCGTTGACGTTATTTCAGTTTCTTAAAAACAGCTAGCTACTTACTCGCGATAGGTTCGGCCACGCTCTAGCGGCGCTGGCCAACTGATCATTTCCTTAAGTTCTTCAGCAGCTGCCATTGCCCAGCGTGGATTTCTAATCATCGCGCGTGCTAAAAATACGGCATCTGCTTTATTTGAGTTAATGATTTCCTGTGCTTGATGCGGGTCGGTGATCGCACCAACTGCTGCTACAGCTATATCTGATTCAACTTTGATTGCTTGAGCAAACGGCACTTGATAGCCAGGAACTGGCTTAATTGGCGCATTATGTAAGTTGCCACCTGATGAAACATCAATTAAGTCAATGCCTATTTCTTTCAGCTGCTTGCATAGTTCAACTGAATCAATGATCTGCCAACCTTCATCTGTCCAGTCACTAGCTGAAATGCGAATGAATAAAGGCGTTGAATCTGGAATCGCACCTCGAACTGCTGCGGCAACTTCCATTAAAAAACGGATTCTGTTTTCAAATGAGCCACCGTATTCATCAGTGCGTAAGTTTGAAAGTGGTGAGTAAAACTGATGCAGTAAATAACCATGTGCTGCGTGAATTTCAATAACATCGAAATCGGCTTTAATCGCATTCTTTGCGGCCTGCGCAAAGTCTTTTGTTAACTGATGGATTTGCGGCACGGAAAGCGCGAGCGGTTCTGGCATTCCGTGATAAGCCTGTGCTGAAGCTGATGAAGTTATCCAGCCACCTTCGGCCGCAGATGCAATCAAGTGATCATCAGTTGGTCGCATAGTTGAACCTTTACGGCCGGCGTGAGCTAATTGAATTCCCATTGCTACACCTTGAGTATGTGCGAAATCATTTATTTTCTTAAATGCGGCAATCTGCGCTTCGTTATAAATTCCTGGGCAAGCAATTGAGATGCGGCCTTCAGGAACAACGCCAGTTGCTTCTGCCATAACTAAACCGGATTCACCTGTTGCAAAGGCACCTAAGTGCGCCATGTGCCAGTCGCCAACGACACCATCGGTTGCCGAGTATTGGCACATCGGGCTTACCCAAACTCGATTCTTGATGGTCAATCCGCGAAGTGTGATGGGGTCAAACAAGTTGGTCATAAATCCAGTTTAGACCCAATATTTACGCTGCGACTTTTTAGTCAAAGGGTTAACCGTGATAACGTTAAGCAATTGTTTCCGGGGTCGGTGTAATTCCGAACCGGCAGTGAAAGTCTGCGACCCGAACGCATCCAGCGCTCGGTGGACTTGGTGTAATTCCAAGACCGACGGTTAAAGTCCGGATGAGAGGAAACATTATTTAGGTGGGCTACCCATGCCTGCCTAGGTTTGGCATTCAAGGGTAAAACTTTGATTGCAGATAAGGCACCCCGGAAATCGCTACTAAAGATTTCTCAAGGGAGGTGCGACATTAGCGAGTTAGATATTTCAATGCTCAAGCGAGCTAACGAATTGGCGCGCCTTGGCTTAGGTTTTACTGGATCAAATCCAATTGTCGGGGCAGTCATTGTCAGCCCTACCGGTGAAATCATTGGTGAAGGTTTTCACAAGAGTGGGCCTCATGCCGAAGTTGTTGCACTAGAGCAAGCCGCTGATTTAGCGAAAGGCGCAACGCTTTATGTAACTCTGGAACCTTGCAGCCATCAGGGCAAGACCGGGCCATGCACCGAAGCAATCATTGAAGCTGGCATAGCTAAAGTTGTTTATGCAGTGCGCGACCCTAACCTGTTAGCAAGCGGGGGAGCCAAAGTTCTCGAAGAAGCCGGCATAGATGTTGTCTTTAACTCTGACGTTGCCGAGATTACTAATAGCAATCGGGCTTGGTTGCACAAAATTAAAAACCACCGCCCGTATTTCATTTGGAAAATTGCCACAACTCTAGATGGCAGAACTGCGGCAATCGATGGCAGCTCAAAATGGATTACTGGCACAGAATCACGCGCCGAAGTGAGCAAGCTACGTTCCGAGAGCCATGCAATCTTGATTGGTACGGCGACAGCGCTGGCTGATAATCCACATTTGATTCCTAGAAATTTAGAAACAGCAAGAGAAGCAAATCCAGCAAGAATTGTGATGGGTCTTCGAGAAATTCCAAGTGGTTTCAATCTACATAATGATGCAGCCGAAACCGTTTTTCTTCGAAGTCATGACTTTTCTGAGCTATTGACGCTTTGCAATGAGCGTGAGTTCAGCCAAGTATTAGTTGAGTCGGGCAGTGAATTAGGAACTGCGTTGTTACGGGCTGGACTAATTGATGAATTAGTAATTTTCCAAGCTGCAAGTTTGCTCGGTTCCGGCCTCTCGTTCATTGGTGACTTGGGAGCTACCAATATCAAGGAAAAAATGGACTTTCTGATCAGAGATGTAGCTCAATTCGGAAATGATTTAAAGATTACTTTGACTAAAGAGACGGGGATCTAAATGTTTACCGGATTAGTTGAAAGCTTAGGCAAAGTATCAAGTATCGAAATGGCTACTAACTCTGCGGTAATTACCTTTGATTCAGTACCTTTTGCTGATCAACTACAAATCGGAGATTCAGTTTCAGTTAATGGCACTTGCCTTACTGTAACCAAGTTTGGCAACGAAACTTTCTCAGTCGATGTTATGACCCAAACCCTAAAACTGACTTCGCTGCAGAACCTTGAAAAAGGAGATGCGGTAAATCTTGAACGCGCAGCCCTAGTGAGTTCACGTCTCGGCGGTCACATCGTGCAGGGTCATATTGATGGCACTGGTTCTATTGCGAAGCTAGCGCCAGGTGAAAAATGGCTACAGATGGATATCCAATTTCCAAGCGAACTTATGAAATATGTGGTTCCGCAAGGCTCAATCTGCCTCGATGGCGTTTCGCTAACTGTTGGGTCAGTTGCTGATGATTTAAATCAAATTACGGTTTGGTTGATTCCAGAAACTCTGGCCAAGACCAATTTGTCTGCGAAAAAAGTTGGCGATCTAGTAAATATTGAAGTTGATGTTCTAGCTAAATATGTTGAACGACTAACTAAAAGAGATAATCAAAATGGATAGAACTATGAAGAATATTGCCAAAGCGGTAGAGATCTTTGCCCAAGGCAAGTTTCTGGTTGTGATCGATGATGAAGATCGCGAAAACGAAGGCGATTTGATTATCTCGGGTGAGAAAATTACCGATCAAGATATGGCTTTTCTGATTCGCCATACTTCAGGGATTATCTGCTCAGCTATCAGCGCCAAACGAGCCAAAGATCTAAATTTGCCGATCATGGTTCGCGAGAATGAAGATTTCCGCCGAACCGCATTTACGGTCTCAATAGATGCTCGAGAAGGCTTAACTACTGGCATCAGCGCTACCGAACGAGCAAACACTGTACGTAAGCTCGCATCGGCCCAAAGTCAGGCGGCTGACTTCATTCGCCCTGGCCATGTATTTCCGTTAATTGCCCACTCTGAAGGTTTAGCTGGCCGCAGTGGCCACACTGAAGCTGGACTAGCTCTTTGCCAACTTGCGAATCAGGGCGAATCAGGCGTTCTATCTGAATTAGTAAGTGATGATGGCACGGTAATGAAAGGCCAACAGCTCTTTGATTTCGCGGAAGAATTCCAGATTCCAGTTATCACTATTGAAGATCTGTCTAAGTACGCAATCGATCATTTACCTAAAGACAGAAATACGGCTGAAGAATTAAAGTGGGCTCAATTGCCACACGAGAGTGGTAATTGGCAGATTGCTACTTTCAAGGGTGAGGCTGGCATTGATCATGCTGTTTTAAAATTTGTCGGAATTGGAACAAGCGCCGAAGTGTCACCTACTCTGATTAGAGCACACTCAGAATGTTTAACAGGTGATGCCTTTGGTTCACTTCGCTGTGATTGTGGCGAACAATTGAAAAGCTCATTTAATCTAATTGCCCAAAAGGGCTCTGGCTATATCGTGTATTTGCGTGGTCAAGAAGGTCGTGGCATTGGTTTGAGGGAAAAAATAAAAGCTTACTTATTACAAGATACTGGCTTAGATACCATCGCGGCCAATATTGAACTAGGTCACGAAAATGATTCTCGTAACTGGCAAGATTTGATTGCGATTTTAGATCAGCTAGAAATTAAGGATGTTGAGTTAATAACGAATAACCAAGCCAAAGTTGATGCCATTCTTAAGAGTGGCAGAAGCGTTAATGTAATCGCGGTTGCACCTGCTGTAAATCAATTCAATCGCTCATATTTACTTACCAAGAAAGATAAAATGAAGCACATGTTAGGGGAGATCTAATGGCCGGAACATCACCAACTTTAGAGTCACTTAATCTAAAGGCTTTGAAAGGCAAGAAAGTAGCTATTATTTCAGCGCAATGGCACCCAGAGATCTGCGACAACTTGGCTGCTGGCGCGGAGCTGATTTTCAAAGCAGCACAAGTTGAATACGAAACTTTCACAGTTTCCGGCTCTTTCGAACTGCCTTTGGCGGCGCAACTAAAACTTGATCAAGGTTTTGATGGCGCAGTGGTTCTTGGCTTAGTAATGCGTGGCGATACTGCACACTTTGATTACATTTGCGCAGGCGTCACAACTGGCGTTATGCAAGTATCCCTAGCAAAATCCAAGCCAGTTGGTTTTGGAGTCTTAATGTGTGACAACTTAGTTCAAGCAGTCGAACGTTCAAATGTGGGATTAGGAATTGGCAATAAAGGCGAAGAGGCAGCACTTGCGGTTCTTGCGCTTTTGAATTTAGCTTAGTAGTACTTCAATCCCTTTTCGATAAGTTGCTAAGACTTTTATATCTTTAACATCATGAGGTTTCGTTTCAATTGGATTGCGATCAAGAACGATAAAGTCAGCAATTTTGCCAACCTCGAGTGTGCCATATTCAGCTTCGCGGAACAATTGGTGAGCAACTGCTGCGGTATAAAAGTGCATCGACTCTTCAATTGAAATTGCTTCTTCGATACTCCAGCCTTCGGGTGGTTGTTGATCCGGAGATTGGCGATGAACTGGCACTGCCAACGCTGCAAGTGGCGTGAAGTCTGTAACCGGCCAATCACTTCCAAAACTAATCTTCGCACCTGAAGCAATCACCTTGCGTAATTGGTATTGCTGATTATTTTTGGCTTCACCAATGCGCGGCAGAATCAGTTCTTTGTTCATTGGATCTAAATAAGTCCAAAGTGGCTGAAAATTAGCAATCACGCCAAGGGCCATAAACCTAGGTAAATCAGCTGGATTAATCAGTTGCGCATGGGTAATAACAGGGCGGCGATCCCAATTTGAATTACTAGCGATAACAGCTTCGATGGCATCAAGCGCCTGCCTGACTGCAGCATCACCAATTGCGTGGATGTGTAGTTGCAGACCTTCATTATCAAAGGTCTTTGCCGCTTCGATTATTTCTTCATCGCTCCAAATCAGCAGACCTCTACTGGTTGGATCGTCTAGATAAGGCTCCAAGATCGCGGCAGTTCCGGCAGATAGTGCGCCATCACCAATGAATTTAACTGACTTAGCAGTTAAGCCAGCATCAACCGGAAGCGCTTCGACGACTGCACGCATCTCGTTGTAGTAATTAACTCGACTACGCCATTTCCCGGGCTGTGCCAAAAAAGTTAAATTCATATCTACTTTTAGGTGGCCAGTTTTTGCTGCCTCAATATAAATCTCGGACATGCCATCTTCGACCCAGGCATCCATTGAGCTCGTCACTCCAGCAGCTAAGTATTGATCGCTCGCCCAGGTGATGGCATTTAGTTCATCTTGCAGAGTTCGCACTGGCGCTAGTCTTGAAATCAAATCCATTGCCGCAGGTTCACGGAGAGTTCCTTTAGGTGAGCCATCTTCGCGTCGAGCAATGGTTCCACCATCAGGGTCAGCAGTTGCCGAAGTTATGCCGGCAACTTCAAGGGCTTTGCTATTTACCCAAATAGTGTGATGGTCAACTGCCAGAAGAACTACCGGGCGATCATTAACTGCCTCATCTAACCAGTGCGCATCAAAGTCACCACGTTCAATAAGAGCGGCTTCGTAAGCACCACCAATAATCCATTTTGAATCAGGATTAGCATCTGCAAAACTTTTTACTTCAGCAACAATTTCAGCTACAGATTGCAACCCATTTACTTTAGGGCCTTGAGCTTCACGACCAGCAAATAGGGGGTGCGCATGTCCATCGGCGAATGCCGGCATTACAAATGCACCTGCTAAATCAATAGTTTGGTCGGCACTATCCGCAATCGCATCTGGCCCAAGCGCCAAAACTCGACCATTCTCGATCAAAATAGCGCTATTCATATTGCCAAAACCGACCCATACTGAGCAATTTTTTAACAGAGTTCTCACAGGAAGAAGGATATGCGGGCATAAGACTCCTGCGCTATTTTTAGCCCATGAAATTCAAAGCGCTCAGCAAAGTTCTTTTGGTAACAATTTTCTTAACAGCTTTTGCTATGCCTTCACAAGCAGCAACGATTGCGGGCACCAAGTGCAGCAAAGTTGGAACAACTAAAACCACCGGTGGGCTTAAGCATTTCTGTGTTAAGTCTGGCAAGAATCTCATCTGGAATAAAGGAACTGTCGTAAAAGTAACTCCGACACCTAAGAAAACTATTAGTGTCACGCCTAGTAAAACCCCAATGGTTTCTCAAAGTCCAACCCCAACTAAATCTGCCTCACCAACTACCGGCAGTGGGCTAACCAAACTGACCTTGGAAGAAGTTAGCAAGAATGATTCAGCCACAAGTTGCTGGAGCATTATCTACGGCAATGTTTTTAACTTAACAAAATGGATAGGTAAGCATCCAGGTGGAGCCGAAAAGATTCGCGCCATTTGCGGTAAAGACGGAACAAACTCGTTTGAAAGACAACATAACGGTGATGGCGGGGCTGCAAATCAGCTATCAGCCTACTTCTTAGGAAAACTTGGAGACTCAGTCAAGCTTTAGCAATTTATTGGCAAACTAAGTTTTAAGCGCCGGTGTAGTACTTAGCTATCTCAGTTAGTGATTGATCTAAAATCTCAAGACCTAGTTGCGCGTCTTCAACTGAGATGTTGCATGGTGGGCACAAATGAATTCGGTTGAAGTTATTAAATGGCATCAAACCATTCCTCTTACAAGCCGCAACTAATTCATTCATGGCAGGGCTCGAAGCACCATATGGCGCAAGCGGTTCGTGAGTTGCTCGATCACTCACTAAATCAACGCCCCAGAAAACTCCGGCACCACGAATATCGCCAATAACCTTATGTTTCTTAGCTAATTCAAGTAGCCCTGGCCCTAAGACTTTCTCGCCAATCATGGTGGCGTTTTCTAACATCTTTTCTTCCTTCATAACATCGATGGTCGCAACCGCTGTGGCGCACGCCAACGGGTGACCCATATAAGTAAGGCCACCAGCGAATACTCGCTCATCAAAGGTCTTTGAAACTGGCTCACTAATTACTATGCCGCCGAGCTGGATATATCCCGAAGTAACACCTTTAGCAAAGGTAATCAGATCAGGCACAACTTGGCTGTGTTGGTAGGCAAACCATTTTCCAGTGCGGCCAAAGCCGGACATAACTTCATCGGCAATCCACAAAATATTGTACTTATCGCATAAAGCACGGACGCCTTCGAGATAACCCTTCGGTGGCATTAAGACACCTGCGGTGCCCGGCACCGATTCAAGCAAAATGGCTGCGATGGTATTTGGACCTTCAAAGATAATTGTTTGCTCAAGATGCTCTAACGCACGCTTACATTCTTCAGCTTCATCTTTTGCCCAGAAAGCTGTGCGATAAAGATATGGACCCCAGAAATGTACGTGACCAAAAGCAAACTCATTAGGAAATCTGCGTGGATCGCCAGTTGCATTTATCGCAGCTCCGGTATTGCCATGATAAGAACGATAGGTCGAAAGTATTTTGTGCTTATGGGTGTGCATGCGTGCCATGCGAATCGCATTTTCAATTGCATCAGCGCCAGCATTTGTAAAGAAAACTTTGGCAAAGTTAGAACCAGCAAGTTCGACTATGCGCTGTGCAGCTTCGTTACGAGCATCGTTGGCATGCTGTGGCGCGATAGTTGTTAAGACTTCAGCCTGCTCTTGAATAGCTTTAATGACCTTTGGGTGCTGATGACCGATATTGGTAAATACAAGTTGCGAAGAAAAATCTAAATAAACCTTGCCGGCATGATCCCAGAACCGAGAGCCCGAACCACTAGCAATAGGCATTGGACTAATTGCGCCTTGAGCCGACCAAGAATGAAAGACATACTTGCGATCTGCCGCACTTACCGAAGCTTGCTTATCTGGATCATTAATCGGAGTTGTCATTACTTTGGCCTTTTAGCTAGTAGGTAGCGCCATCTTAATGCTCTGAAGTAGATTGTGACCATGAATCAGATTACGCATTGGATCAACGGCGCTTTGGACACTTCTAAGCCAGAGCGCAGTGGCGATGTCTATAACCCGGCTACTGGCAAAATCTCAAAGACTGTCGCATTTGGAAATGTGGCAACTGTCGATGCTGCCGTAGTTGCTGCGACCAATGCTTTTGCTGAGTGGCGCCATAGTTCGTTGACTAAGCGCACCCAAGTTTTATTCGCTTTCCGCGAGCTAGTGCTTCAAAATAAAGAAAAAATCGCTGCTCTAATTACCGATGAACACGGCAAGGTATTAAGTGATGCTGCAGGTGAAGTTACCCGAGGTTTGGAAGTTGTGGAATTTGCTTGCGGAATCCCACACCTACTAAAAGGTGGATATTCAGAAGAAGTTTCAACTGGTGTTGATGTCTATTCAATTCGTCAGGCAGTTGGCCCAGTTGCAATTGTTTCACCCTTCAACTTTCCGGCGATGGTGCCAATGTGGTTCTTCCCAGTGGCAATTGCTTGTGGCAACACCGTAGTTGTTAAACCCTCTGAAAAAGATCCCAGCGCTTCAATGTTCATGGCTCAGCTTTGGAAAGAAGCCGGCCTACCTGATGGTGTCTTTAACGTCGTTCATGGTGACAAAGAAGTTGTCGATGCCTTGCTTGTACACAAAGGAATCAAATCGATTTCATTCGTTGGCTCTACGCCAATTGCGCGCTACGTATATGAGACTGGCACAAAATCTGGCAAGCGCGTTCAAGCTCTGGGTGGCGCAAAGAATCACATGGTGGTTTTACCCGATGCCGATTTAGAGTTAGCTGCAGATGCGGCAATCAACGCTGGCTTTGGTTCAGCTGGTGAACGCTGCATGGCGATTTCAGCAATTGTGGCAGTCGAACCAATTGCGAGCGCACTCGTTGCTCGGATTAAATCTCGCATGGCAAACATTAAAACAGGAGACGGCACCCAAGGTTCTGACATGGGCCCACTTGTAAGTGCCGTCCACCGCGACAAAGTTGCTTCATATATTGAAGCTGGCGCAATAGCAGGCGCAACAGTTGTTGTAGATGGCCGCGACCTAAAGGTCGATGGCGATGGCTTCTTCCTTGGGCCAACTCTGCTTGATAACGTGACACCAGAAATGTCGGTCTATACCGATGAAATCTTCGGCCCAGTGTTAAGCATTCTGCGCGTTAATACTTACGACGAAGCACTAGCCCTAGTTAATAGCCATGAGTATGGCAACGGCACCGCAATCTTTACTAACGATGGTGGCGCAGCTCGTAGATTCCAAAACGAAGTTGAAGTCGGCATGGTCGGTATCAATGTACCGATCCCAGTGCCGATGGCTTACTACTCATTCGGTGGCTGGAAGAATTCACTATTTGGTGACTCACATGCCCACGGCACTGAAGGTGTTCACTTCTTTACCCGTGGCAAAGTTATTACCAGTCGCTGGCTTGACCCTAGCCATGGTGGAATTAATTTAGGTTTCCCGCAAAACGATTAATCGGGATAGCGAGGCAAGCGATGGACCTGTACCGTTTTCCCATGAGGAAGTTGTTTGCGCTAGTAACGACTCTCGTTTTTCTGGGTTCCGGTTTCGCCGTAGCTCATCAACCTGTAATTCTTCTTAATTCAGATACGACAGCAGCCAAAGGCCCATTGTTAGTTGATGGAACAGTCTCATTTGCAGTTAGAGCAGCATTTACAAAGGCCGGTCAGAAAAAGGCATTTCGTGCGCAATTTCAAGCGGGAGATGCACTTGAAGTTCAGTATTTAATTGTTGACAAGAAGCCGGAGAATTCACTTAAGAATTCACAGTTGCCTGCAGTTTTAATAACAGGGCCAGGCGGATTCAGAATAACGATGAAGATTAATGAAAGAACAAACTTTTATGAGCCTTATAGCGGCACTAACTACTTCTATTTGGCTCGCAATAGCGAAGTGGCTAAGGCTGGTATCTACAATTTCGTGATTACCGCGAGAGCAAAATCTGAAATTACTCTTGGAGTCGGTCTAAGAGAGGTTAAAGGCGAAGTTGTTCGTGGCCCCTGAGTTGCTGCAAAAGCTGGGCCGGTAGGGAATCGAACTTCGAAATTTGTGGTCACAAATGCTAACGTTTTCACATGGCGACCTTACAGACTCTGCTCGCCTCGTCAGATCAGTCCGTGCGCCTAAAAGCTGCGCTAGCTGCTGGAACATATCCGGATCCAGAATATATAGAGATCTTGATTGCTCAATGCGAGCTTGAGTCGGACTTCTTTGTCAGAGACACCTTGTCATGGGCGTTAATGAGACATGATGTTACGAAGGTAGTTAAGCGACTAGAAACAGAGCTGCGGTCTTCTAACCCACAAGCCAAGAGTCAAGCAATTCACACGCTTTCAAAAATCGGGGATAAGGCCAACTATCCATTAATCACTGATGAAATGCTCTTTGATCCAGATGATTTCCTAGCCTCAACTGCCTGGCGAGTTGCCTCTGTTCTAGTTCCTGATGACCAAAAGATGATTCTGGTTAAAATGTTAATCACTCAACTGGGCAGGGGCGATTCAGATATTCAATTTGGTTTAACCAGATTTCTTTGCGCTCTAGGGGAGTGCATTGTTGAGCCGTTGATGGAGGCTTCCAAATCAGCAGATGAGACCATAAGCAATCAAGCGAAATTCACCTTGCTCAGATTCAGAGAAATGCAGCTAGAGAGTTCCAGGCCTGCGAGTAAGTAATCGCTGAAACTCGACTTCACTTACCTTTGAAGATTTTTCTCATTAAAAACTGGGCTCTAACAATTAGTTTCGATTTAAAAGATGCCTTGGATTGACCACTAAGAATGGTTCTTTCGATAAATGGCCGAGAATTCTTGATGACTCTCTCAAAATTTTCCATGGTCAGCTCTTCTTTTAACGATTCAGATTTACTGTAAGAGTCAAACTTTGAAATTTGGGCACCTCCGCAAAAGGGGCAGTTAGACCTGTTATCGGCGACCCTTTTTTGACATTTCGGATTCAGACATAGTGCCACGGAGCGATGCTAATCAATTTGATTTGTAAAGTCCTATTGAAGCCTAAACTCACAGAAAAACTTCAGAAAGAATTTAGGTTTGAGCCTAGTAGTTTAAATCTAAGTGGGTTCTGAAGGGCTCGAACCTATGATGTTAAAACGCTCTTACTGGTCGAATTAAGAAGTACCCGCTTTTCAACGATGTGGCACCAGTAACATTTAAGAAATAGTAATTCGCTTGATTTGCGAATGACTCAGTTGACGACCAGTATCTATTTTCAGGAAACCCACCAAAGATGGTATTGAAACTATAGAGCTGATAAAGTTCAGAATAGGAAGGCAAGAACCAGCCACTGCCGTAATTTTTTGCTACCGAAGCTGCCCCTGAAGAGCCCGCTCCACTTTGTGCATCGATCTTTAAGGTATTGCTATACCCAGTTCCGATGCCATCGGCTGTCGTGCCAATCAAAGTGTTTTGATTTCCTGACCATTGGTATCCAGAGTCCCACGCGCCAGGCGCAGCTTCAAGGTACTTACACGTAGTCGAACACATGGAACCGGTTGCATCTACCTGGGTGAAAGTTCCTGATGAAACGTAAAAAATCTTTCCGCCGCCAGGACCGATGTCATTTAGCTTGCAGGTAAAGCTACTGCCATCACAGTTAGTGCCCGTGAGAGCTATGGTCGAAGTTGCGACTGTTAAACCATCAACTCTGTAAGTAATTGTGTAGTTGAATCCACCTATTCCGTCTATTCCTAAATCATTAAATGTTGCTACTCCAGAAACTGCAGTCGCAGTATTTGATCCGATGAGTGATCCTTGCGGGCCTGCGGTGATCGTCGCAGTTACAACTGCCGTGGATGAGGTCACAGTGTTGTCAGAGGCATCGCGAATCGTGATCTGTGGCTGAGTTGTAAACGCAGTTCTGCGCTGAGTTCCGGCAGAGGCGCGGGTTATGACAACTTTTGTGGCTGCGCCTTGAGTTGCTGGAAAAGTAGCTGTAATGAAGCCAGAGTTTGCCGAATGAGTAACGGAAGTCGCGCCTGCGACCGTAAAGAAGTTAGCACTTACTCCAGTTAACGTGTAACCAGATGTTGGGGTCAGAGTAATAGTTGCTGTGTAAGTAGTGCCTGCGGCAAACGTTGAAGGAGATCCAAACCAAGAAACAGTTCCGGTGTATCCAGAGCCAGCAGTTGTTGTAGTAACAGGAGTTGCGCCAGTAACAGGTGCGGTAACTCCAGCAATCGCGGCGACATTAATTACCGTTGTGCTAGACGCTTCGATTGTAAAAGTTCGGACTACATCGGGCGCAGCTGCGTAGGTAGCATTTCCTGATTGGCTCGCAGTAATTGAACATGTTCCTGAAGCAACTGCTGTGATGCCAGACCCAGAAACTGTGCAGATACCAGTAGTTGTCGACGTCAGGGTCACAGTCAAAGATGACGTGGCAGTGGTAGCAATTAACTGAACGCCGCCTACTGTCATGCCTTGTGGTGTATCAAAAGTGATCGACTGGGCTGCGAGTGAGATAGTAAAAGTTCGTACTACATCGGTTGCAGCTGCGTAGTTAGCATTTCCTGATTGGCTCGCAGTAATTGAACATGTTCCTGAAGCAACTGCTGTGATGACAAAACCTGTAACTGTGCAAATACCAGTAGTAGTAGATGCCAGGGTCACAGTCAAAGATGACGTGGCAGTTGGGGCAACTGTCTGAGTAGCTCCACCCAATGTCATACCTGTAGGTGTAGCAAAGGTGATCGACTGGGCCGTAGGGGGTGTGATTGTAAAAGATTGGACTACTTGGGTCGCAGCCTGGTAGTTGTCATTTCCTGGCTGGTTGGCATTAATGGTGCATGTTCCAGCACCACTAATTGTCAGCGTTGTTCCAGAGACACTGCAGACAAGTGGTGTGGCGGTAGTGAATTCAACAGTCAACGCTGAAGTTGAAGTCGCAGAGAGAGCAGCTGGGCTTTGCCCGTAAACAATATCTGCTGGATCTGTAAAAGTAATTGATTGAGATGTCTTCGTTTGAGGAGATTGAGATGCACTAGTAGCAGGAAAAGCTGCAGTGATCACACCAGAGTTCGCAGAATGGGTTACAGAAGTTGCTCCCGCAACGGTAAAGAAGTTAGCGCTGACCCCCGTGAACGTGTAACCAATCGCCTCTGTAAGGCTAATTGTTGCGGTGTAGATGGTTTCCGCAGCAAAAGTTGAGGGGGACCCTGACCATGAAACAGTTCCGGTGTATCCAGTGCCAGCAGTTGTTGCAGTTACGGGAGTTGCTCCAGTAACTGGTGCTGTCACGCCTGCAATTGCAGCTACTGAAATAGTTGCATCAGTTGCAGGAAAGACCGCAGTTATGACGCCTGAGTTTGCCAGGTGACTTACAGATGCACCTGGAACTCTAAATGAGTTTGCACTTACCCCTGTGAGGGTATAACCAGAGGAAGGAGTAATAGTGATTGTTGCTGTGTAGATCGTTCCAGCGGCAAAAGTAGTTGGAGATCCTGACCAAGAAACAGTTCCGGTGTATCCAGGTCCGGGAACTATTGCACTTGCTGGCGTTTCGCCTGTGATGGGTCTGCGGACAGAGATAGATGAAGCTGAAATCGTTCTAGGAGCCGCAGGAAAGACTGCTGTGATCACGCCAGAGTTAGCAGAGTTACTAACAGAAGTTGCGCCGTCAATAGTGAAGAAATCAGCGCTTACTCCGGTTAATGTGTAACCAGATGACGGAGTAAGAGTGATTGTTGCTGTGTAGATAGTTCCTGCAGCAAAAGTAGAAGGAGATCCTGACCAAGAAACAGTTCCGGTATATCCAGTACCAGCAGTTGTTGTCGTTACGGGAGTTGCTCCGTTAACTGGTGCTGAAACACCTGCGATTGCTGGGGCTGAAATCCTGGTATCAGTCGGCGTTGGCGAAGGCGTTGGTGTCGGTGAAACCGTCGGGGTCGGTGAAGCCGTAGGAGTTGGCGTTGGTGTTGGTGAAACCGTCGGGGTCGGTGAAACCGTAGGAGTTGGCGTTGGTGTTGGTGAAACCGTAGGAGTTGGTGTTGGTACTGGCGAAACCGTTGACGTTGGCACCGGAACTGGTGAAACCGTTGGTACTGGTGAAACCGTTGGTACTGGTGAAACCGTTGGTCCTGGTGAAACCGTTGGTACTGGTGAAACCGTTGGTACTGGTGAAACCGTCGGCGTCGGCACTGGCGAAACCGTCGGCGTCGGCACTGGCGAAATCGTTGGTACTGGTGAAACCGTCGGCGTTGGCACTGGAGTTGGTGAAGCCGCTGACTTAGGGTCCACAGATGCCGTTGATTGACCTGTGCTGTTAATCGCAACTACTGAAAATGAGTAAGTGCGGCCTGGCGTTAGCCCTGAAATTTTTGCGGCTCTTATTTGATTAGGTTTAAATGTTGCCTTCACTTGATCCGGAAACGAAGTAACGATGTAGGAGGTAATGCGAGCACCACCATCTGACTTTGGTGCTGTGATGTTTAGCGTTGCAGTTCCAGATTTCCCAACCACAACAGATCTAATCGATGGTGATGCAGGTGGTCCTAAAGGTCTTTGCCAACTTGCGGTCGTTTGAGTTTTTGAATTACAAGCTGCTCGCGTGCGAATAGTTTGTAATTTAGAGCTTTTGTTAAC
Source organism: Candidatus Planktophila sp. (assembly GCA_044351155.1). GTDB lineage: Bacteria > Actinomycetota > Actinomycetes > Nanopelagicales > Nanopelagicaceae > Planktophila. The sequence goes on from JBILGH010000019.1 coordinate 19,302, forward strand.
ACAAGTCTGCAAATTCAATAATTTAGATCCGGGCGTGCCAGATGGTGCTGAACCTTTTCGGAACCAAGTTCTAGCTTCATAGATTCGCGTATCGCATTTTCCGGTTTTAGATACCAGCTGAAATCCAGTTTTCAAGTTGGTGCAGATGGTTAGCGTCTTTTGTTTTGAAGGCGTAGACGCAATTACAGGTGAAGGTGATACCAAGATGGAAATCACAAACCCGTAAATAAGCAGCTGAGCTAATTTCTTCACTGGCTCTTCGCTCTCCTCAATAAATGCGATGCTTATTGGGTTCAATGTTCGGGGCATCCATGTTGGTTTACCCGTTTAGGGTTGGGATAAACAACCAAGTAGGGTTGGGATTTCCAACCCTTTCTGCTGCTACTTTCAGCAAAGTCTTATCTGGGCGACTGATTGCTGTCATCATTGTCAGGTGAAAAATGCTCGCTTGATTCTGGTCGAAGATGACCCATTCACGCGAGCAACTTTAGGCGATGCGTTGGCCCTACACGGCTTTGATGTTCGGGCCCGGGTGGGTACCGCTTTCGATGCCATTGAGGCTCAGCGAATTCATGATCCACAAGTGGCTTTGTTAGACCTTGATCTTGGTGTTGGAGCATCTGGTATCGATGTCGCGATTGTTTTGCGTGAAAAGAATCCCAAAATTGGGATCGTCTTCCTTACCACCTATAAAGATCCGCGGTTAATTAATTCCAATATTCCTAATCTGCCTGAAGGCTCCATTTTCCTAAATAAACTTGAAGTAAATTCGACAGCCAAAATTGCAGTACAAATCTCTTTAGCAATAGTTAAGCCGCTAGCTAAACGTTCTATGCCATGGATACGCAGTGGACCTTTGAGTTCGTTGTCTTCAGTTCAAATCGAAATCCTGAAGGATATCGCTGCTGGTTTAAGTACTGCAGAAATAGCTCGAACTCGAGGCGTTACAGAACAAGCTATTGATAAATCAATAAGTAGAATTTCAAAGAACCTTAGTATTCCTAAATCTGCTGACTCTAATTTGCGAGTACAGATAGTTAGGGCATATTTCGAAAATAAAGGACAAGGTATTTAGGTGAAGCGAACGCCTTGGCTTTCGTGGCGGCTCTACTTTTTAACAATTCCAGTTGATCTAGTTGTCTTGTTGTTATCTAGCGATCATGCGAGCACTGGTTCAAATGATTTCTTTAACTGGGCGATACTTTCGTTTATCGCACATGGATCAATAGCACCAGTATTCGCGATAGCTCTCTTTTTCACCAAAAAAGTGAATAGCTGGAAGGTTGATCTGTTTGCTCTGATCATGTTAGGCGCTGTCCGCGGCGTAGCAATCGATGTAGGCATTGAAATTCTAGATTTAGAACCTAAAGTTTCTGCCTTATATAAGGTATTTAATTCTGCAATTTCGTTGCCTCTCTGGTTTATCGGAATTGCGGTCTTCGTAGAATCACGACGTCAGTATCAACGAGAGTTCCAGGCTATTTTCCTGCGTCATATTCGTGATGAGCAAACAGCTAAAGGAAGCCATAACCAGGGCTTGAATGGAAACCCTGCAGGAGAGTCGATCAGAGATATTCAGTCTGCTACCTCAGAATTAGCAAGCGAAATCGAGAAAGCCTTAGATCTGCCAACAACACAAGTTAATTACTCAAAGCAAAAAAACAAGATTCAAGATCTAATTAACCGAGAATTACGGCCTGCTAGTACCAAATTGTGGAATGGCTTCACTTTATCTGCGCCTAAGCTTTCGACGTCGACCTTAATAAGAATTTCTCTACTAGAACAAAAGTTGAAGGTCATCTCAGCTGCTTTGTTTTTTAGTCCATACATACTTATCGGGCTTAATGGTTCCCAAGGATTGAAATTCGCAGTCATAGAAGCACTTCTAGCAACATTCTTGAATATTTCTATTTTTCTCATATGCGAAACGTTCTTCAAGCTAGGAGTCCTTGATCGAAAAACAACAAATATTGCGATACTTGGTCTTAGTTTTATACTCCCGTTGATCACTATTCTGTTAATTCTCCCGGCTAATTTATTCTGGACAGATAGCATCGCAACAGTAATTTTCTATCAACTTTTCCTATCCTCTTGCCATATTCTGTTTCTTCTGGGATTTAATCTTTATAGATTGTTAGGTCGTCAAAGGTCGATAGTACTGGCAGACTTTGAACGCATTATTCAAGGCAAAGAATTGTCACCTTTTTCAAATCATGACCTGGCTGCGGCAGGCGATGTTGATCTAGCGCGATATCTACACGGAGAATTACAGGCTGGCTTGATTGCCTCAAGCTTGCTTCTAGAACGAGCCTCAAAAACGGGGGATACTGATTTGGCTCGCCATGCTTTGAGAAACGCAGTGGATATTCTTAGCCAAGATCATGCTCAAACTTCTCAATCCAGAGTCTCGTCTCCGCAAGTTAGATTAGAAAAAATATCGTCGGGTTGGCGAGGAATTGCGAACGTGAGCATTAATCTGGATTGGCTTGATGATTTAGAAACTTCAACGCAAAACAATGTCATCGTTCTAATTGATGAAGGTGTTTCAAACGCAATACGTCATGCCAAAGCAAGCAAGATCTCGGTAAGCGGCTCCCGTTTAGGTGTGGATCTACTTATAGAAATCCAATCAGATGGCTCCGGAATGAAAGAAAATGCACCCGGTTTGGGTACCAAGTTGTTCACTGAATTGGCTACCAACTGGGAGTACTCACGACTTGGGGAGAAGAACATTTTAAGATTCACAATTAGAGCCAATGATTAACGATCTCGACCTACCTTACGTAAGTGGGTTGTGAGGGACTCGAACCCCCGACCCCAGAATTGAGCGCACGAACCCCCGACCCCAGAATTGAGCGCACGAACCCCCATAAGACTTGATTCTCCCATTACCCTTTTGGAATGCGAATCAGGGGGAGTCTCACTAAGGGATTGTTAATTGCTCTGGGCTTAACTCTGATTCCTGTGTCTGCAATTTCTGCCCAGAGAATTACCCCTGGTAGTACCTGCAAAGTTTTGAACCAGAAGGTTGTTTATCAGAATAAAACTTACACCTGCATTAAATCTGGCAAGAAGTTCGTTTGGAATAAGGGAATTACTGTAAAGAAGCCAACACCAACTCCCACACCAACTCCCACACCAACTCCCACACCAACTCCCACACCAACTCCCACACCAACTCCCACACCAACTCCCACACCAACTCCCACACCAACATCAACGGCAACACCCCGAGTTAAGTCTGTTCTTGAGAACCAACTTTCTGCGGCATATAAGTCTGAATTAGAACGGGAGATCCCCTTCACTCTTGTTATTGAAAATCCAAACTTGAGTTCGAAGAACAAATTTTTGATTGAAGAATTTAGAAAGCATCTTAAGTGGTTAGCAGGCATAGGTGCGCAAATCACTAATCCATTGGTTTTAATTTACGCAGACACCGAAAATTGGATGAACGATGAATTTAAACGTCAGGGATGCGTGTTTGCCCCAGGTCATCGCCTGCCATTGGGTGGTTACGCAATTCTCGCTGACTGTGGAAAAAAATTTATTATAACGAGACCAAATGCAGACCGTGAGGATCCTGCTTCTTCGATCGAAACCCAGAATGGATTGATTCACGAAGCATTTCACCAATGGCAAAATCAAGTCATGCCAGGCGGATTATCTGGATACCCAAAGTGGTTTATTGAAGGTGGGGCTCATGCCATTGCTCGCTATGCCTATTGGACGCAAAATAATCAAAAAGTGAGCCCAGATAAATTCTTGACTGAGTGGTTTACACCTCAACATGAATTTAGGCGTATTTGCGTTGGTGTGAATATAAGGGAAATGATTATTAACATCCCTTATCCAGAGAAAGGTTGGGTATGTGCTTACTCGAAGGGCCAAGTTGCTATCGATCTAATAATTGAAAAATATGGTGTTGAGTCATTTTTTGCTCTCTATCGCACACCTAAAACAGTCGGAACGGAAGACTTTCCGAAAATCTTTCTCAAAGTTACAGGTCAAGACATTGAGACTTTCTACAACGAAGTTGATCAAGAAATGAAGAAGCGTGGATGGGATTAGAAACGCATACCCGCATTAGTTCACTGAACTTCCGTTGCATATTCACTAACTAACATCATCTTCTCCTTATGAATAAAGGAGTCAAGAGATCAAATACCGAATATAAAGGTTTGGCAGATATATCCACTATTCAAGGGTTTGAACCACATCCAAGGTTTGGACATAGAACTCGGATTTACCTACATAAGTGGGTTGTGAGGGACTCGAACCCCCATAAGACTTGATTCTCCCATTACACTTTTGGAATGCGAATTAAGAGGAGTCTTGCCAAGGGAGTTCTAATTTCCCTCGCTGTTGCCCTGATTCCAGTATCTGCTGTTTCTGCCCAGAAGATTACCCCTGGATCTACCTGCAAAGTTTTGAACCAAAAAGTTGTTTATCAGAATAAAACTTATACATGTATTAAGTCAGGCCATAAGTTGGTTTGGAATAAAGGAGTCAAGGTAGTTACCAAACCCAACGCTTCGCCAACCACCAGGCCCAAGCTTGATCTTTACGCAGGTGTTTCAAATCCAATTCAAAACACATCTCGAAGTGAAGAGTTCATGATACAA
>JBILGH010000007.1:0-58018 GCA_044351155.1 Candidatus Planktophila sp.
TTAGCCAGCGAAGCAGGTCCGAGTCCGGCAGGTTCGTTAATAAGAAGTTGGCTAACCGAGGTCGGTAAACGCAAACCTTTATCAGTAGGGTAGAGCAAGCCAAAAGTTATTAGTCGCGCAACTGCGAGAGCAGCATCCTTATGGGTAATTGAGACCACATTTTTAAGCGTGAATTCTTCATCTAGCGCCACACAAGCTTCAAGAATTTGAAATTCAAATTCAGTTAGCGAATCAACGGCGCGCGCAATGCTGTGTGAAGACGATGCTCGAACTGCGAGAGATGCCAAATCTGGCGGCACTGGTGAAACTAAATCAGGGCGAGCAGCGAAAAGCTCAGATAAACCGGCATCGTCAAGCGAGCGCAGATAGTCAGTAAATGAGCGAATTTCCATAACCGTCCTACATTAGTGGAAGGAAGGTTGATCCGCCTATTTGAGTTCTCGCCTAGCGAGATTTACGAGGACGCAACCAGGTTAGACCAGCAGCCAAACGGCTAACCAGCGGCCCGAAGATTTGGCTGAACTTGCGGCCCCGACGAAATTCATGAATTGGCCAACCTTCACTCATGGCTCGCAATTGCAGAATTGCATCAGGGTTAATTGCATTTGGTTTTCCAACTGCCCTAAGTAACGGCAAATCATTATGACTATCTGAATATGAGTAACACTGCGATAGGTCGAAATTTCGCTCTTTTGCCAACTGCGTTATCGCCACGGCTTTTTCAGCACCGTGTAATAAGTTGCCCTCTAAAGTTCCGGTGTACTTTCCATCTTTAATAGTGGCTTTACTCCCGAGTGCGCCAGTGAAACCTAAACGATTTGCGATCAGAATTGCCATGTCTTCTGGCGCTGCAGTTACTAGCCAAACTTCTTCACCATTTGCTAAATGAGAACCGGCAATATCAATGGTGCCTTGCCACAACGCTGGCGATACGAACTCATCATAAATCTCTTGACCAATTGCTTCAATTTCAGCAACGTCATGGCCACCAATAAAATCAGTTGCGGCATTTTGAAATTTAATTATCTCTTCTTTATTTTCTTTACCGGTTAAGCGAAATCTCAGGTTGGCTAAGACAAAGCGCGAAATGTCAGCTTTGGTAAAGAAACCGCGCTGATACATGCCTCTTCCGAGAAAGTAGAGCGATGATCCATGGATCAAGGTGTTATCTACATCGAAAAAGGCCGCTCGCTTTTGGGTGAGTGCCATGTCACTACCTTAGCGAGAGAAGTGTAAATCCGACGCTTTATGCTTAGCGCATGACTTCTACTGTCCACGTTATTCGCCATGGTGAGGTTGAGAACCCGCTGAAAATTCTCTACGGCCGACAACCAGGTTGGCGCTTATCAGAGCGTGGTCAATCTATGGCGAGCACGTTAGGCGAATGGTCTAAAGCAATTGATCTTGGCGCACTTCATGTTTCACCCTTACAGAGAGCGCAAGAGACTGCGGCACCGATTGCTGCCGCACACAATATTTCAATAACAACCGATGACCGATTGATTGAAGCGGCAAATATTTTTGAAGGTAAGCCATTTGGAATTGGTGACGGCGTTCTTAAGCACCCTTCAGCATGGCGTCATTTGTATAACCCTTGGAAACCATCGTGGGGTGAACCATACGAAGAGCAGATCTCCCGAATGTTAGCTGCTGTATTTGCTGCCAATAAAGCAGCAAATGGAAGAGATGCAATCTGTGTTTCGCATCAACTGCCAATTTGGATTTTACGAAGTGCAATTGAGAAACGTCGCTTGCTTCATGATCCCCGCAAACGTGAGTGTTCATTAGCCTCCGTAACTAGCGTTCATTTTGATGATGAAGGTTTGATTTCAGGTCTCTCTTACTCTGAACCAGCGAAACACTTGTTGCCACCGAAAAAATGATTCGTAACTCACGCCGATTAATTCTTATAGCAGTTAGTGCTCTTCTTCTAGCTAGCTGCGGAAACGGCGGCAGTTCAACCGCGCAAGAGAGTTACATTTCCGGAAATGGCGCGGTAACTTTTATTTCACCTGCTGATCGCCAACTGGCACCAAAACTTAGTGGCGACACTTTGTACGGAGCCAAGTTTGATTTTACCGAGAAGAAAATTGCTGTCGTAAATATCTGGGCATCATGGTGCTCACCTTGCCGAGCTGAGATTCCCGCATTTATTGCGCTCTCCAAGAAATACTCAGACGTGCAGTTCATGGGGATTCTGACGCGAGACAACTTGGCAAATGCCGAAGTGTTTTCTCGCCAATTAGCGGTTCCATACCCTAATTTCATTGACGATTCACTGCTGCTCGGCTTTCGCAACACACTTCCAGCAAATGCAATTCCCACAACTGTGGTTTTAGATAAGCAAGGACGGGTCGCAGCTCGCATTTCCGGACCAGCCACAATCGGCGGGTTAAGTAACTTGATTGAACGGTTAAGCGCCGAATGAGAAACTTTGTGGTCGAGCAGATTTTTTCCGGATATTTGATTGTCGCACTCCCAGTAGCAGCACTTGCTGGTTTGCTTTCATTCTTATCGCCTTGTGTTCTGCCTTTGGTACCTGGATACATTTCTTACGCGGCGGGCTTTAGTTCAAAACGAGGGCGAATCTTATTGGGTTCCTCGCTATTTGTTTTAGGTTTTTCAACTCCATTTGTTCTCTATGGTGCTCTATTCGGCACTGTTGGTTCTCGCATCACTCAGTATGAAACTGGAATAACTCAAATTCTTGGGGTCGTAACCATTTTGATGGGCGTTATTTTCTTCGGAAAATTCCCGCTGATGCCAACTCTGCATCTGAAGGGTTCAGCTTTCGGTGGTTTGATCGGCGCACCATTGCTTGGCTTTGCATTTGGAGTTGGCTGGACCCCATGTATTGGACCAGCTCTAGCTGCCGTTCAAACCTTAGCTTTCCAAGAAAGTTCAGCTCTTCGAGGCGCACTCTTATCAATTAGCTACTGCATCGGGTTGGGCCTGCCATTTATTCTTTCCGGATTATTCTTGGATCGATCCGAGAAACTTCGCAAATTATTAGTCCGTAAAGGAAATCTAATCTCGCTAATTGGTGGCGTATTCCTAATCATTATTGGAACCCTTCAGCTGTTAGGGCTCTGGAGTGAATTAATGATTTCACTGCGATCAGTAATTTCAGATTTTGTGCCGGTGATCTAATGAGTAATGAAATCCAGATTCCGGAAATTGGTGCGATTGGGCTAGTTAGACACTTCTGGCGCCAGCTGACCAGCATGCGTACAGCCCTGGTTCTCCTGCTATTGCTTGCTTTGGCCGCGATCCCTGGCTCATTGATCCCACAAAATGCCCAGAACCCAATGGCGGTTTCTGACTATTTTGAGAAGCACGGAACTCTTGCTATCTGGTTTGAAAGACTTTCGCTATTTGATGTTTATTCTTCACCCTGGTTCAGTGCGATTTATATTTTGCTTTTCATCTCACTAATCGGTTGCGTATTGCCGAGATCATTTGAACACTTAAAAGCATCCCGAGCACTTCCTCCGAAGACTCCTAAAAATTTAGCCCGCATGGAACATTTCCAATCTTGGCCAGCTACTGGCAATGAGTTAGAAATTGCCAAGAATTGGTTTAAGGCGAATCGGTTTCGAGTTCTGGAAAGTGAAGAAAGTGTTTCAGCGGAAAAAGGTTACTTACGCGAGACTGGAAATCTCTTATTCCATATTTCATTAATCTTGATTTTAATCGGAGTTTTAATCGGTGGCTTATTTGGAGTCCGAGGTAGTGCAATTCTGACTCAAGGTGAACGCTTTGTTAATAGTGCGACTTCTTACGACACAATTAGTTTTGGTCAGATCACCAGCGAAAATTCACTGCCACCCTTTACTATCAAAGTGAATAACTTCGTTGCCAAATACAATACTTTGACGAGTGCTCCTGAGGATTACACGCTTTATGTAACGACGGTTGCCGAGCCAGGTGCGACTCCCAAAGAGCAAGTGGTAAAAGTAAATAGTCCGCTCACTTTTGGAAGCACGCGCGTTTATCTACAAGCTAATGGTTATTCACCAATAGTTACCGTTCGAGACAAAGCAGGTAATGTAACTTTTCAAGGCCCAGTGCCATTCTTGCCGCAAGATGGCAATCTAAGATCTATTGGTGCAATCAAAGTTCCTGATGGCGACCCTCAACTAGGTTTTGTTTCATCGTTTGTTCCGACTTACGCCCAGAACTCAGATAAGAGCGCAATTTCAGTCTTTCCTGAGCTATTAGACCCCAAATTACTCTTCTCTATTTGGCAAGGTGACTTAGGTTTAGATAGCGGAGTTCCACAATCGGTTTACCGTATTGATACCTCAAAAATGAAACAGATTGCACTCGACTCGTTAAAACCTGGGGAGTTCCTGAAATTTAGCGAGGGCAGTATTACTTTTGAAGATGTGGTGCCTTGGGTAAACCTACAAATAGTTAGTGATCCCGGTAAGAGTTATTCTTTGATCGGTGGCATAGTTGCGATCCTTGGATTACTGGCTTCACTCTTTACTAAGCGCCGACGAATCTGGATTCGGGTCGCTGAAGGAGAAGTTCAAGTTGCTGGGCTAGCAAAGAATGGTGCACCGGGATTAGATATTGAGATGTCAGAATTTGTAGCGAAGTTGAGAGGGAAGTAAATGTCAGCACAAGATTGGGCGTATCTATCAAATTACGCAATCTATTCAGCGATGGCTCTATTTACTCTCGCTTTTTTTGGTCACGCCTTTGAAACTGCATGGGCGGTACGCACTCCAATCGCAGCCGATGAAACAAAAGGAAACTTAGTTACCAAAACTTTTGATAGCTCGCGCAGTCAGAAGGCAATGCGAATCGCCACTGCCATGATGATTCTTGGTTTTATTTTTCTGCTAGTTGGCGTAGTTACTCGTGGACTTTCAGCGAGTCGGGTTCCGTGGGGCAACATGTATGAATTCTCGATAACAGGTGCTCTTGCATTCACGGGTGCTTACCTTGTGGCTTTGCGCAAATATGATCTGCGTTGGTTAGGTGTATTAGTTTCAATCTCGGCCCTTTTGACTTTGGGTACCGCAATCACCTTGCTTTACGTCCCAAGTGCGCCATTGGTTCCAGCGCTGAAATCAACTTGGCTGGTAATTCACGTTTCAACTGCGATCATTTCGGGCGGGGTATTTCTTCTCGCTAATGTTATTTCGGCGGCCTACCTTTACCTAGATAATATGGAGAGCAATGGAGTACGTAAGCCTTGGGCGCAACGCCTTCCAGCACTAGACGTTCTTGATCAACTTTCATATCGCTTAGTGGCATTTGTATTTCCGCTTTGGACATTTTCAGTTATCGCAGGAGCGATCTGGGCCGAAAGTTCTTGGGGTCGTTATTGGGGCTGGGATCCAAAAGAAACTTGGGCATTCATTACTTGGGTTGCCTACGCCGCATATCTTCATGCGCGCGTAACTGTGGGTTGGCGTGGACGCCGAGCTGCTTGGCTCTGTTTACTTGCCGGATCAACATTTTTATTCAATTACGTTTACGTAAATGTATGGGGAACCGGCAAACACACTTACTCTGGCCTTTAATAGCTAGTCACATTTAACTAAGAGAGAGTGAAAACGACCGGGGTATTGAAACTTTCCGATACTGTCAAAGGAAATCTCTGACGCTGGCAAAATCTCCCAGTTGTTAACTTCGCCCAAGAAAGTTGATACAAGTGCTGCAGTCTCCACTTCGGCAACATGATTTCCAATACAAGTGTGTGGGCCAAAGCCGAAAGATAAATGTGGATTTCGCTCTCGATGAATATCAATTTTATCTGGTTCGCTGAAAACTGATTCATCAAAGTTACCAGAGACAAAACTTAAATGGTCATAATCTTTAGGATCACGCAATTCTTCGGGCAGCGCGCGAACGGCAGCTGGAACACGTTCCATTCGAGGCAGCGGAGATAAGTATCTCAATACCTCATGGATAGCTTTGCTTAACTTATCTGGATTAGTTTTTAAGAATTCACGGTCTTGGGTCGCATTTGCTAAGTGCCAAATCATCCCCGTCATTAATTTAACAACTGTGTCACGGCCACCGGCCAAAAGTACATTCGCTATTCCATACATCTCGGTTCGAGATATTGGTCCTCCCTCTAGCTTTATCTGAGAAATAAATGTCCAGGCATTGTCTTCGCTTGAATTCTCGGCTTCATCAAAGACTGATTTCAAATATCGATCTAAATGCTCACCACTTCGACCAGTTGGCGTAGTTATCCAGACATCAGAGCCCCAAGAGAGCCATTCTGAAACATCTTGCGGGCGGTTGTATATAACGCCTAAACAGTGCCCAACCATTGGGAGGGCAACTTCAGCGACGAAGTCTCCGCCACCATTTTTAACGAACTTGGCAATCAACTCATTAGCAATCGCTTCAAATTCTGGAATCATGCTTTCGATTCTAGGTTTCACGAAAAGCGGGCTTAAAGCTGTGCGGAATAAATGGTGTCTTGGCGGGTCAACTTCAAGTGGGATCTGACGGTAGGTCCGCACATCTCGATCACCTTGTAGATCCGAAGAGTAATTTTCAGTGTCTCTTGCTGCTGAACGGACATTGGCATGCCCAATTACTTCACTCATTTAAATAAACTACCATTGGATTGTGCATGTAACAGGACTGCAAGTACCTATTGCGATAACAAAATCGCTTCAAATTCTCGAAGGCGAGGTCTCTGCGGCTAGATTCCAATTAGCACGAGGCGCAATTCAACGCCTTTTCTCCAGCACCTTAACCAGAGCTGAAGATGGATCGATCTTTGTTATCACTGGAGATATCCCAGCTATGTGGTTACGGGACTCAACTTGGCAAGTAAGACCCCTGCTTGCTGCATCGCATGATCTAGAAGTCGCACAACTAATTGCTGATGTTTCAAAGCGCCAAATCGAATATGTCCTCACAGATCCTTATGCCAACGCATTTAATTCGAACCCAGATGGAAATTGTTGGCATAAAGACTTTGCGGATCAGAGCCCTTGGGTCTTTGAACGCAAGTTTGAATTAGATTCATTGGCAGCTGTCTTAGACCTGGCAATTAGGCTCTATTTTGAAAGTGGCTTTACTAACCACTTCACCGAAAGATTTAACCAAGCGATAGTAGTAATTTTAGATTTGTTAGAACGTGAACAGACCCATGATCCGATGACATATAGATTTAAACGTGAAGGGGTCAGAGATTTTGACTACTTAAGTCATGATGGATATGGCGCACCAGTTGCCTATACGGGCATGGTCTGGAGTGGATTTAGACCAAGTGATGATGCTTGTAAGTATGGCTATTTGATTCCAGCAAATGCGCATATGGCAAAAGTGTTAGAGCAATTAGCGGGGCTTCCGAATGAAGTGCTTCCAGATCAAGCGAGTAAAGAGCGAGCGCTAAAGCTAAGCCAGGAAATTAAGTCAGGTATAGAAAAATTTGGGATAGTGGAGTTTGAGGGTAAGCAGGTATTCGTTTACGAATGTGATGGTCTAGGAAATTATTTACTGCAGGATGATGCGAATATTCCCAGCCTGCTATCACTTCCGTATTTAGGAGTTTGTGGTGAATCTGATCCAATTTATCTAGCTACTCGTGATTTTGTGCTAAGTGATAAGAACCCTTATTTCTATCGTGGGCAAGTTCTTACCGGACTTGGTTCGCAGCACACTCCCGAAAATCAGGTGTGGCCACTTGGAATAGCGATGCAGGGAATTACCAGCACTTCAGCAGCAGAGATTGAAAGCTGTCTGCAGTATTTGGAATTGAGTCATGCTGGAACTAATCAGATGCATGAATCAGTTGGGAAAGATGATCCGAGTATTTTCACTAGACCTTGGTTTTCTTGGGCTGATATGACTTTTTATCACTTGCTTTTGAAGTCAGTTAATTTGATTTAACTACTCGATAACTCTGCAGCGTTGGATCAGTGGCGTAAGCAATTCGTACGCCAGCTAATTTATTTACAGCCAAGCCAGTTAAAATCTCTTTAGTTAATACTTCACCGGGTGCAACAACTGCGACACCTGGCGGATAAGGCGCAATTAAATCTGCCGAGATTCGACCTTCGGCGCTTTGAGCAGCGATCATTTCAGTGTCTGCGAAGTAGGCATCGCGCATTGAAAGACCTATCTGCGGAACAACTGACCAACTTAGAGCTGTCGCTGAATCGCGCGGTGCGCCAACTAGTTTCTTCAGAATTGGGAGCAGTGATTTACTCAGCTCGGCAAAACTTTCGGAATCATCAGCCAAGGTAGCCAAGAAAACCACAGTGTCGCGATCAGCCATTTCAACTCGGATATTTGCTTCAAGTAATTCATTTTCAATATCCACACCAGAAGTTCCTAGTTGATTAGCTCTGAGCACAATCTTGACTGGATCAAAGCGTCCAGTAGCAAAATCACTAGGAGATAGGAAGATGGGGCGGTCGAAATTAGCAGCAATATCTGCCTTAAACTTCGTCACGTTTTCAATTAATTGACCCAATAATTCTTCGCCACGATTCTGCAGCAGCGCGCGACAACCATCGATTGAAGCCAGCGGTGCGCCGGCTGGTGAAGTTGTGTGAGTTGTTTCAAAACTTTGCTCTAAGCGATCTAAATTCAGGTATTCACCCCGAGCGACTAAGAGCGCTGAGGCACTAAATCCAGGAAGCGCTTTATGAGTGCTAGTGATTAACGCATCTGCGCCAAGTTGTAATACATGTTTAGGTAAATCATTTTGGAAACCAAAGTGAGCTCCCCAAGCCGCATCAATTACGACGGGGATTTTATGCTCATGGGCTTTGCTGATTAACGCAGGTAGTTGCGAGATAGTTCCCAGATATCCAGGTTCAGTCAGTAGTAAAGCTATTGGTTTCTGTGGAAGCACTCGCTCAAGTTCAGAGAGTGCAATTCCGGTCGGTACCCCGGTTGCTAGATCAATTTCTGGTGCTAACCAGATTGGTTCGAGCCCAGCTAAAACTAATGCACTTAAAACTGAGCGGTGCGCAGTGCGCGCAACTGCAATTTTGTCACCAGGTTTTCCTAGTGACAAGATGACGGCTTGGTTAACGTGAGTTGAACCGCCAGTTGAAAAGCGCGCGTAATCGCCACCCCATAATTTTGCTGCCAGTGATTCAGCACTTTTTAAGGTTTGGTTCGTTAATTTTATTTCATCTAAGCCACCATAGAGAGGTGTATCTCCATCAACTACCGCGCCTAAACCTAAATCGAGTTTGCTCGCACGTTGCTTATGGCCCGGAATTGTGAATGGTGTGCGAGTTACCTCGAAGTAGCTTAAGTAAGCATCTAAGAGCGGAGCATCTTCACGCAGCGCTTTGAGGTAGGTCATAGCCGCAAGCCTAACTTCTAGGCGCCCTGAGGAGAAATATGGCCTTAGACTTTACTCATGACCGTAGTTACTTCAGTTCCTCAGCAACGCCTCTTGGTTACAGAGATTCCTGGACCAAAATCTAAGGCGGAAATTCAGCGACGCAGTGAAGAAGTATCTGGCGGATTGGGAATTGCATACCCCGCAGTAATTGCAAGTACTGGTGGCGCAATTCTGGTTGACCTAGATGGCAATCAGATTATTGACATGGCTGCAGGCATCGGCGTAAACAATGTTGGAAATAGTGCACAGCGCGTAGTTGATCGCGTAATCGAACAAGTACAAGCTTTTTCTCATACCTGTTTTACAGTAGCTCCTTACCAGGGATATATCGATGTGTGTGCAAAATTAAATGCACATACTCCAGGTACTCACAAGAAGAAATCAGTATTAGTTAACTCAGGTGCCGAAGCAGTCGAGAACGCGGTAAAGATTGCGCGTCATGCAACTAAGCGTCAAGCAATTGTAGTTTTTGAACATGCTTATCACGGACGTACTAATTTAACGATGGCGTTAACTGCCAAGAACATGCCTTACAAGGATGGATTTGGTCCTTTTGCTGGCGAAATTTATCGCATGCCTATGCCATACGAACTTCGTTGGTTAGGCGACAAGGCGACCATCACGAAAGATGCGCTAGAAGAGGTTGAGCATAAGATCGAAAAAGAGATTGGTGCTAAAAATGTAGCGGCAATCATGATCGAACCTATTCAAGGTGAAGGCGGTTTTATCGTTCCGCCTAAGGGTTTCTTGCCTGGATTATCAAAGTACTGTGCTGAAAATGGAATTATCTTTATCGCTGATGAAGTTCAAACTGGCTTCGCACGCACTGGAAATATGTTTGCAGTTGAAAATGAGAATGTAGTTCCAGACATGATCATTACCGCAAAAGGTATTGCTGGTGGCATGCCGCTTGCTGCTGTTACTGGTCGCGCAGAAATTATGGATGCTATACACGTTAGTGGACTTGGTGGAACTTACGGTGGAAACCCAGTTGCTTGTGCTGCTTCTCTTGGTGTCTTTGAAACAATTGAAGAAGATGGCTTAATTCAACGTGCTCGCGAAGTTGGCGAGCTATTGGGATCTTCACTACGCGCGCTTGCTGCTAAATATCCAATCATCGCCGAAGTTCGTGGCCGTGGCGCGATGCAAGCTATCGAATTAGTTATGCCTGGTTCACTTGATCCAAACTCAGAGGCGATGACCAAAGTTATTAACTTCTGCGCTAAGAAAGGTGTCTTGCTACTTTCAGCCGGCACTTATTCAAATGTGATTCGTTTCTTGCCGCCAATTGTTATCTCAGATGAACTACTACTTGATGCGATGAGCGTTTTAGATGAGGCGTTTGCTTCGCTCTAGAGTCCACGCAAGAAATCTGGGTCGTCATCGGGTGCGATAGTGCGCTTTGGTTTCTTGCCACCTTTACCAGGACGCTTTGGTCGACCGGCAACTAAGTAAGCAACAGCTCCAATTGCGAGCGGTCCTAAAATGATAATCAATATCCAGGCCCAACGTGGCAGCGAACGAACTTCGCTATCTTCACGTTGCGCACAATCGATTAATCCATAGAGCTGGATCGCGATCGTTAGAACAATGACTAAAACTCTCATGGGATTAGTTTAGCGATTTCTTAATTCAATACCAAAGCAAGTGATAAAACCACAGCAAACCAGAGTTGCAGCTGCCCGGTCTTGCCAAGTAATGGAATTAAGGCGGCCCCGGTAGCGCCTGCGTGGACCTTTTTGGCGATAATAAATGTTTGTGGCAGAAGAATTAACGTCAGCAGGGTGTTTTCCGAAGGAACCGTAATAGCTACCAAATGTGCAATCAAAAGAAGTCCAATAAATAACTTACGTGCACCAGAGTCGCCTAATCGAACTGCCAAAGTGCGTTTGCCAACCAACTCATCTTGAGCTCGATCGCGCAGATTATTAATGGCCAGAATTGCACAGGCAAGACAACCCATCGGAATCGCAACTATAAAGCTCTGCCAAGTTATTTCCTGAGTTTGAACGTAGTAAGAACCCATGGTGGCGACTAAGCCGAAGAATAAAAATACTGAAATTTCGCCTAAGCCGAGATAGCCGTAAGGCCTTTTACTTCCGGTATACGTCCAGGCGGCAAAAATTGCAGCCGCACCGACTGCAACTAACCAAAGTGAAGTCGAGATCGCGAGTACTAAGCCAACTGCGGCAGCAACGGCAAAAGAGATGAAGGCAGCTTGCTTGACTGAATTCGCACTCGCTAAACCTGAAGCCACTAATCGGGTGGGGCCAACTCGATTATCGTCAGTTCCTTTAATTCCATCGGAGTAATCGTTTGCGTAATTAACGCCAATTTGTAGCCCCAAACTGACAATTAGTGCCAAACCAGCCCTTGCGAAGTCAGCATCACTGCCCGCCAATGAAGTCGCCACTAACACTGGTGCAATTGCGGCTGGAAGTGTGCGCGGACGAGCACCCGCGACCCATTTATTCAAAATCAGTGCTCCGTTTTCGTGGCTAATTGCGCAAGTGCGCGTCGATCAACTTTTCCAATACCGATTAAAGGTAGCGCAGTTAATTGATGGAAACCCTTAGGTTTAGCTGCGTTGCCAAATTTTTCCACCAAGATGCCTTCAACACGCGCTGAAAATTCAGCAGGTGCGTTAACTGTCGCAATATGAAGTTCTTGTCCCCACTTATCGCTAGAAACTGCAAAAGCCGCAAATTCAAAATCAGCAAAACTCTGCGATATAGCGCCTTCGATTTCGGAGAGCGAGATGTTTTCGCCGCCAGAAATAATTACATCATCGCCGCGACCCAGAACTATCAAACGGCCTTCTGTTAATTGACCACGATCATTGGTTATAAAATAACTTTGTGCATCTAATTCTAAATCGCTTGCCAGAACTGGTCCGGATACTTTAATAAATCCTGAGTCAGTGATTGCTACTTGAATGCCTTCAAGTGGTTCACCGTTATAAACACAGCCACCCGAAGTTTCAGACATGCCATAAGTTGTTACAACACTAATTCCGGCAGAGGTTGCTTGAGCCTCAAGCTCAGCAGTTAGCGCAGCGCCACCAACTAGAACTGCCTTAGCGCTTTGTAGATGCTTTAGTAAACGTTCATCACCATTTAGTGCGTTATAAAGTTGGGTTGGCACAATTGCGGTGTAATCAACTTTAGGAAATTCTCCACTATGTCCAACTAAATCAACCGGAATAGTTCCAAGTTCTAAACTGCGAACTAAAACATTGATGGCCGCAATATGCGTAAGCGGCAACAGAAGCGACCAAGTTTCACCAAAGTGCGCACCTAAATATTTATTGGCAGCTTTTGCCGAAGCCAATACCGCGCTTGCGGTTAACGCGATCTCTTTGTTAGCACCCGTGCTGCCCGTCGAAGTAACTAGCACCGCAGTCTTTGACTCAACCTCAGTACTGGTAATAGCGCCAAAACCAAGGGCCGGACCATCAGAAACCAAAGCCTTGGCAAGGTGGGCCATGATCTGTGTGGTTGACCACGCCCCGTCTATTGGGCTCACTTTTCGTTGTGACTTGTTATCCATATCGCCCGTAGGCTATCGCTCCTAGACCAAGCTTTCACTTCCTGGAGGAAAAATGAGTAAGCCAATTAAGCGAGATTTTGGAAGTCGCGAGATTCCGAAGTGGACAACCGCTCCAGGTGGCGAAAACTTCAAAGACATTAAGTATGAAGTTGGCGATGGCATCGCGAAGATAACAATTAATCGACCAGAAGTTCGCAACGCATTTCGCCCTCAGACGTTGGCCGAACTAAAAAGCGCTTTTGATTTGGCGCGTGACAACTCACAAGTCGGTGTAATTATCTTTACTGGCGAAGGAACTCAAGCTTTCTGTTCAGGTGGCGATATCAGTGTTCGCGGTGACGATGGCTACCTTGGCGATGATGATCTTGCTAAACAAGGAATTGGCCGACTCAACGTATTAGATCTACAAGTACAAATTCGTCGAACTCCAAAACCTGTCGTTGCTATGGTCGCAGGTTGGGCAATAGGCGGCGGACACGTTCTCCATGTGGTCTGTGACTTAACGATTGCCGCCGATAACGCACTCTTTGGTCAGACTGGGCCAATGGTTGGTTCTTTTGATGGCGGATACGGTTCCGGATTATTGGCAGCAAATGTGGGCCAGAAGAAGGCACGTGAAATTTGGTTTTTAACTCGTCATTATGATGCGCAAGAAGCGCTGCAGATGGGACTCATTAACACAGTTGTTCCGCTAGCTGAATTGGAAGCCGAAACAGTTTCTTGGTGTCGCGAAATGTTACGCAATTCGCCAATGGCACTTCGACTACTTAAAGCGAGCATGAATGCGGCTGACGATGGATTAGCTGGCATACAACAATTAGCCGGAGATGCCACTTTGTTGTTCTATATGACCGAAGAAGGTCAAGAAGGGCGTGATGCATATAAAGAAAAGCGCGCTCCTGATTTCGGTAAATTCCCAAAGCGCCCATAACTAGCAACATGATTGATCAATTGCTTGCTTCCATGCAGGTAGTTGCGCTGCCGTTAAAAAGTAGATTTCGCGGCATCACTGAGCGCGAAGTTGCTTTATTTGAAGGCCCGGCTGGCTGGGGTGAATTTGCGCCATTTCTGGAATATGACGATGCCGAAAGCTCGAATTGGTTATTGAGTGCAATAGATGCAGCAACGAACCCAGCTCCTATGGCTTATCGCGGCTCTATTAAAGTCAATGCCACCCTGCCAGCCTTAAATAGTGCGAAAGAGATTGAAGATTTGCTGCAGTCATTCACTGGTTGCGACACAGTGAAAATTAAAGTTGGCGAAAATCTAGGTGAAGATATTGTGCGAATTGCTCGAGTTCGAGCACTTCTACCTAAAGCCAAACTTAGACTTGATGTAAATGGTGCCTGGAGTGTTGATCAAGCCCTAATAAATCTTTATGAAATATATGAAGAAGTTGGGCCGCTGGAATACATTGAACAACCTTGCGCAACACTTACAGAACTTCGTCAATTGAAAGAAAAACTAGTGATTGATTTCAAAATAACCGGCGATGAAGTAATTCGTAAAGCAAAAGATCCATTTGTCATTGACCTACAGGGCGCAGTAGATGTTTTGATGTTAAAAGTTGCGCCACTTGGTGGCGTTACTCGAGCTCGCGAGATTGGCGCACACCACAATTTGCCGATGGTGGTTTCAAGTGCCTTAGATAGCGCAGTCGGAATTGGTTATGGTTTACAACTTGCCGCTTCATTGCCCTCACTTGACTACGCATGTGGGTTAGCAACTAGTCAGTTATTGAGCGCAGATGTGGCAGATATGCCGCTGGAAAACGGCGAACTGGCAGTTCGATCAATTTCGCCAGACGCCGATTTGTTAGCGAAGTATGCTGTTCCAGTCGAACGGTTGACTTGGTGGAAAGAGCGCACAAAGCGCGCCTTTTATGCTGGTGCTGAGAGCGAAATTGAAGCGAGAGGCTGGTCTTGGTGAATACCTCAACATCGCTAGCTCGAGTCATAGTTCGCCAATTAATTGAAGCTGGCATAACTGATGCAGTTATTTCACCCGGATCACGTAATGCACCGCTATCGCTGGCCATGTATGCCGCAGCTGAAAAAGCCCTGCTTAAGTTACATATTCGAATTGATGAAAGATCAGCTGCGTATTTTGCTTTGGGTTTAGCTAAAGCCAGCGGCAGACCGGTTCCAATTGTTTGTACCAGCGGTACAGCAGTCGCTAATTATCATCCCGCAGTTCTAGAAGCACATCACAGCAATGTGCCACTGTTAGTTCTTACTGCAGATCGCCCAGCAAATTTGCGTCGCACAGGTGCTAATCAAACAACTGAGCAAGCTCGAATCTTTGGCAGCGCCGTACGTTACTTTGCTGATATATCTGGGGGAGTATTCCCGCTTGAGCTGCCACTTGATTCGCTGCACCGAGGCCCAGTTCATTTGAATTTACAATTTGAAGAACCATTACTTCCTGATGAGGACAGCACTTGGTTGAATGAGATCAAAGTTGCTCCAAAAGTTAAGCCAGCGGGCAAGCCAGCTGGAACTTTGAAAGTAAATACGGCGCGTGGTGTTCTAGTAATTGGGCATGATCGTGGCGGCTTAACTGTCTCTGAAGTTACTCAAATCGCAGCTGATCTAAATTGGCCAGTGATCGCCGAAGACCCACTCTCTTTTCCTGATGCGATATCGCATGCAGCGCTCTTTTTAGCAGCCCCGGCAATCCGCAAGAACTTAAGCCCTGAAACTGCCGTAATCATTGGTCGCACCACTCTCTCTCGCTCAATAAATGCGCTTATTAACTCGGCAAAGTGGCAGATTGTGATTGATCCGCGTATGGAAACGGTAGATACCTACCGAGTTGCTGATCAGCGTTTTATCGCAGCCCCGATAGTGGTTTCTAAGCTAGCTGATTTGGAATGGCACGAACAATGGACCAAGTTAAGTCAGCGCACAGCAAAATTAGTTTCTGAAATTTCTAATTGGTCTGAAAGCGCTTTGGCGCGCGAGTTGGGCAGCCAATTAACTGGTGCAGTGTTCATTGCTTCTTCAAGACCTATTCGCGACTTAGAAAGCTTCGCTAGCCCACGAACCGGAATTGAAACTTTTGCCAATCGTGGCTTAGCTGGCATCGATGGAAATATTTCAACTGCCCTAGGCATCGCGACTGCTCGCCAAAGTGCAACGGCAGTTATTGGCGACTTAGCTTTCTTGCATGACTTAACCGGTTTAATCGGCGCTACTTCAGCCAACTTACGCATTATCGCGATTAATAATGATGGTGGTGGAATCTTCTCGACGCTGCCACAAGCTAATGTGGCTGGATTTGAAACTGTTTTCGGAACTCCGCATGGTTTAGATCTAGCAAAAATTTCAGAAGGTCTAGGCATCAAATCAAAAACAATTTCGTCATTTACTGAATTAAAGAGCGAGTTAGCAAAGCCGATTTCCGGAATTTGCGTTTTAGTTTGCCAGATGCCTAGCCGCGAGAATAACGCAGCACAACTAAAAGCTTTAGTTGCTAAATTAGAATCAATTTAGCGCACTGCGCATTGGCGCAAATTTAGCTTCGCTTTCAGCTAACTCTTTTGCGGGCAATGAGCCATTTACGATTCCGCAACCAGCAAAAATTCGAATCTCACGCCCTGATATTTGACCGCAACGCAGCGCAATACCTAACTCGCCATCACCTGAAGCATCTATCCAACCCACTGGGCCGGCATATCGACCACGATTTATACCCTCATTAGCGGTAATCAACTCAAGCGCTTTCTGAGTTGGGGTACCGCAGACAGCAGCAGATGGATGTAATTTCTCAAGTAGCGAGAAGCTATCAACTTGCTTAGTTGTTTCAACCAAAGCACCAGTTACATCGGTAGCTAAATGCATGACATTAGTTAAGTGCAGAACAAATGGTGATTCGGGAACGTTAGTTGATGAGCAGAATGGTTCGAGCGCATCAGCAACTGAGCGCACTGCGTAATTATGTTCTTCTAGATCTTTCGAAGAGCGAGCCAACGACCCAGCTAACGCAAGATCGCGTTCATCGTCGCCAGTCTTGCTAATCGTGCCAGCTAAAACACGCGATGTAACCATTCCTTTATTCAAGCGCAGTAATAGTTCAGGAGTCGCGCCAACTAAGCCCTCGATTGCGAAATTCCAAGTAGATGGATATTCACTTGCTAAGTTTCGCAACACATTTCTGGCATCAATGTCACTATCGGCTTTTGCGCTTTGATCGCGCGCCAAAACAACTTTATCTACATTGCCGCTCTGGATTTCGCGAACCAACTTAGTTACTTGGTCTTCCCAATCACTTTTACTAATTGGTTCATCCTGCCAAATCAAGTTAGCTGAATTAGAAAGAGTTTTCACCGTAGGCAAAATAGGTTGCGCAATATCGCCGATCCAGGTCAACCAAGATTTTCCATTTCGCTGACCAACAATTACTTTTGGAATTATTAGTACCGACTCTTCGGATTCCGAAAAAGAAAAAGAGGAGAATAGAACTGGACCAGTACCGCTTACGTGCACTGCATCGGCTACTGAAAATTTCTCTAATTGTTGATGCCACCAAGTGCGAGCATCATTAAATCTATTTGGACCACTGACTGTGGAGCTGGCATGAACGCCCCAACCAACCAAGCCATCGCCACCGCGTACCCAAGCAATCGGGGCATCAGTTGGCAGCAGATCTAAAAGGGGTAAGTGCTCACCCAGCCGGACGGTATTGATCGAGATCATCGCTACCTCCTTTCCTGGCGTAAAAAACTAAGGCAACTCGCGCTTTAAGTTGTAGCCGAGCCTACCTTCAGAGAGAATGCACCTATGTCGCGCGCTAATCTCAATAAAGATCCCGATGAAGTAGCGGCGATGTTCGACGGCGTTGCCAAACGCTATGACCTGGTTAATGACCTACTTAGTTTGGGTCGCACTAAGGCTTGGCGCCGCTCAACTACGGCGATTATTGCACCAAAGGCCGGCATGAAAATTCTTGATTTGGCCGCCGGAACTGGTTCATCCTCTGAACCTTTAGCAGCGGCTGGGGCCGATGTGATTCCAGCTGATTTTTCCGAAGGAATGTTGGCAGCTGGCCGCAAAGCTCGTCCGCACCTGCCATTTACTAACGCCGATGCCTTAAATCTGCCCTTCAAAGATGGCGAATTTGACCTAGTAACCATCTCTTTTGGCCTGCGTAATACCAATGATTTCGACCTAGCCCTGCGTGAGATGCTCCGTGTTACTAAGAGCGGAGGACGCATCGTGATCTGCGAATTCAGTTCACCAGTTTGGCGCCCGTTTCGTACCATTTATACGAATTATCTGATGCGTGCCCTGCCCTTTATTGCTCGGAAAACTTCCTCGAACCCAGACGCATATGTTTATCTGGCCGAATCAATCAGAGCTTGGCCTAATCAAGTGGCTCTGGCCGGACATATTGAAAAGGCTGGTTGGCGACAAGTTGGTTGGCAAAACTTAACTGGTGGGGTTGTCGCAGTTCACAGCGCTGTTGCGCCATAGCGGTCATGACCATCGATAACCCGAGAATAGGATTAGGCACGTGACTGGAACAAGTAATCCGTATATCCCAATTCTCGTAATTGGGGCTATTGGCCTCGGATTCGCCATCTTCTCAGTCGGCATCTCTTTAGTTACCGGCCCAGCTCGCTATAACCGAGCCAAAGCCGATGCTTACGAGTGCGGAATCGAACCTTCGCCACAAGCCGCCGAAGGTGGACGTTTTCCAGTCAAATATTTCTTAACTGCGATGCTCTTTATTATTTTTGATATTGAAATTGTTTTCCTTTATCCGTGGGCAGTGAGTTTCGATCAACTCGGCGTCTTTGGTTTAGCTGAAATGGGAATCTTTATCGCAACTGTTTCTGTGGCTTTTGCCTATGTCTGGCGCCGTGGTGGATTGGAATGGGATTAATCTAAAATGGGTCTAGAAGAGAAATTACCTAGTGGGTTTTTATTAACTTCAGTTGAAAAACTTGCTGGCTACATGCGCAAGAACTCACTCTGGCCAGCAACATTTGGTTTGGCTTGTTGTGCAATTGAAATGATGGCAGCAGGTGCAGGTCGTTACGATTTAGCTCGTTTCGGAATGGAAGTTTTCCGCGCATCCCCACGTCAAGCAGATTTAATGATCGTTGCTGGTCGAGTTTCAAACAAGATGGCACCAGTTCTTCGCCAGATTTACGATCAAATGGCAGCACCAAAGTGGGTTATCGCAATGGGTGCGTGTGCATCTTCGGGCGGAATGTTTAACAACTATGCGATTGTGCAAGGCGTTGATCACGTAGTACCAGTTGACATTTATTTACCTGGCTGCCCACCACGCCCAGAAATGTTGATGGATGCAATTCTTAAACTGCACGATCAAATTTATGTTGAAAAACTTGGTCCAAACCGCGAACTAGTAATCAAAAATGTTGAAGCCGCAGCTCTTGCCGCTCTTCCAACCCATCAAATGAAGGGGTTGCTAGCGTAATGAGTAATGACGAGCGCGGTTCTTTTGGTATTCACGGAACCGGAGATACTTCAGGTTATGGCGGATTAGTCCGTAACCAAGTTTCCCCAGGTTCAACTGAGCGCCCATTTGGTGGCTATTTTGATCAAGTAACTGATGATCTAGAGCGTGCTTACCCTGACTTTGCTGATGCAATTGAGCGCATAGTTGTTGACCGTGGCGAACTAACACTTCACATCAAACGCGAACGTTTAGTTGAAGTAGCACTTATTTTGCGCGATCGCCTTAAGTTTGAAAATTGTTTAGGTGTTAGCGGAGTTCATTACCCAGCTGATACCAATCGCGAACTTCACGCTGTTTATCCATTGCTTTCAATGACAAACAATCAGCGCATTCGACTCGAAGTTAGCGTTGCTGATTCAGATCCACACATTCCTTCACTTGTCGAAGTTTGGGCTGGCAATAACTGGAACGAACGCGAAACTTTTGACATGTTCGGAATTATTTTCGATGGTCACCCAGGTTTAACTCGCATCTTGATGCCAGATGATTGGCAAGGACACCCACAGCGTAAAGATTATGCACTCGGTGGAATTCCAGTTGAGTACAAAGGTGCAACAACACCGCCACCTAATGAACGTAGGTCATACAAGTGAGCACATACGTAGATCCGTACGCATCCTCTCGCGAAACTACCGAAGGAACTGTTTTCTCAGTTACTGGTGGTGACTGGGATTCATTAGTCACTGAAATTGGTCAAGCCAAGGAAGAGCGCGTCGTTGTAAACATGGGTCCGCAACACCCATCTACTCACGGCGTACTTCGTTTAGTTCTAGAACTTGAAGGCGAAACTGTTACTGAAGTTCGTTGTGGAATCGGATACCTACACACCGGTATTGAAAAGAACACCGAATATCGCAGCTGGACTCAAGGCGTCACTTTCGTAACTCGTATGGATTATTTGTCACCAATTTTCAATGAAACTGCCTACTGTTTAGGCGTTGAAAAACTTCTAGGTATCGAAGCCCCAGAGCGCGCAAACCAAATTCGCGTCATGATGATGGAATTCAATCGCATCTCATCTCACATGGTTGCCCTCGGCACTGGTGCCCTCGAACTTGGCGCTCTTTCACCAATGATTTTCTGCTTCCGCGAGCGCGAACGAGTGCTAGATATCTTCGAATTAGTTTCAGGTTTACGCATGAATATGGCCTATGTGCGCCCAGGTGGCGTAGCGCAGGATCTACCTAAGGGTGCTGTTGCCAAGATTCGCGAGACCGTTGCTGAACTTCGCAAAAACTTTAAAGACAACGAAAAACTTCTAGTTGGTAACTCAATCTGGATGAAGCGCACCGAAGGTATTGGTTACTTAGATCTAGCTGGTGCGACAACTCTTGGTATTACCGGGCCAGTTCTTCGTTCAACTGGTTTGCCATGGGATCTTCGCAAAATGGCACCTTATTGTGGTTATGAGCAATACGACTTCGATGTTGTAACTGCTGATACTTGCGATGTTTATGGTCGTTTCTTGATTCGCATTGCTGAACTTGAACAATCACTTCGCATCATTGAACAAGCTTGTGACAAGTTAGAAAAATCTGAAGGCCAGCCAGTAATGGTTTCCGATAAGAAAATTGCTTGGCCATCACAACTTGCAGTAGGCAATGATGGAATGGGTAACTCACTTGATCACATTCGCGAAATTATGGGCGAATCAATGGAAGCTTTGATCCACCACTTCAAGTTAGTAACCGAAGGTTTCCAAGTTCCAGCTGGCCAAGTTTATGTAGCAATCGAATCACCGCGTGGCGAACTTGGTGTGCACTTAGTTTCCGATGGTGGCACTCGTCCATACCGAGTTCACTTCCGCGAACCATCTTTTAATAATCTTCAATCAACTTCTGCGATGTGCGAAGGCAGCATGGTTGCCGACATTATCGGCGCAGTAGCATCGATTGATCCGGTAATGGGTGGAGTTGATCGCTAATGGCATATACCGATGATCAGTTAGCCGTTATGGAAGCCATTATTGCGCGCTACCCACGTAAGCGTTCAGCGATCATGCCTTTGCTTCATTACAGCCAATCTATTACTGGCTATATAAATAATGAAGGCATCGAAATTATTTCCGAGTTATTAGAGTTAGAAAATGCCGAAGTAACTGCGGTTTCAACTTTCTATACACAATATAAGAATCAGCCAGTGGGCGAGTACCACGTAGGAGTTTGCACCAACACACTCTGTGCGGTGATGGGCGGAGACGCTATTTTCGCGGGCTTGAAAGAGCATTTAGGCATCGAAAACGATGGCGTTACAGCCGATGGCAAAGTTTCGCTCGAGCACATTGAATGTAATGCGGCTTGTGATTATGCACCTGTAGTTATGGCCAACTGGGAATTTTACGATAACCAAACTGTGCAGTCTTCAAAAGATTTAGTTGATTCAATGCGTACCGGAAATCCGAAGCCACCAACTCGCGGTCCAAACAAATTAGTAACCTGGAAAGAAGCATCGGCAGTTTTAGCTGGCGTAAATGATGGACTTGCAAATGAAGGTGTTCAAGCTGGTGAGCCAACGTTGCTCGGCTTAAAGCTAAGCAAGGAAGGTAAGTAATGACAAAACTTGCGCCAGTACTTTCGGCACATTGGGATGAAAAAGACTCCTTTACCATTGCAGCTTATAAACGCCATGGTGGGTATGCCGCAGCCGCGAAAGCACTTGCAATGGATCCGGATGCCGTAATTCAACTTGTAAAAGATTCTGGTTTACGTGGTCGCGGTGGTGCTGGTTTTCCTACCGGCATGAAGTGGGGCTTTATTCCACAAGGCGATAACAAAGATCACTACCTAGTTGTAAATGCGGACGAATCAGAACCAGGAACTTGTAAAGATACGCCGCTATTAATGGCTAACCCACACGTACTTATTGAAGGTTGCATAATTGCGGCCCACGCAATCCGCGCAAAGCACGCTTTTATTTATATTCGTGGCGAAGTAACTCATGTGGTTCGCCGAATGAACCAAGCAATTGAAGATGCTTACGCAGCTGGTTACTTAGGTAATGGCGTCGAGTTGGTTCTACACGTTGGCGCAGGTGCATATATTTGTGGCGAAGAAACTGCTTTGCTTGATTCACTTGAAGGTTTCCGTGGTCAACCACGTTTACGCCCACCTTTCCCAGCAATTGCTGGTTTGTATGCGCGCCCAACTGTTGTAAATAACGTCGAATCAATCGCATCAGTTCCAGCAATTGTTGCTAATGGCGCTGAGTGGTATCAATCAATGGGTACTGAAAAAAGCAAAGGAACCACGCTTTATTCACTCTCTGGCCACGTAGTAAACCCAGGACAATTTGAAGCTCCACTTGGCATCACGCTGCGCGAGATTCTTGAACTATCTGGCGGAATGCGCAAAGGCCACAAATTAAAGTTCTGGACACCTGGTGGATCATCAACGCCGCTATTTACTGACGAACATTTAGATGTGCCACTTGATTACGAAGGCGTAGCTGGCGCTGGTTCAATGCTCGGCACTAAAGCACTTCAAATTTTCGATGAAACTACTTGCGTAGTTCGCGCTGTATTGCGCTGGACTGAGTTCTATAGGCATGAGTCTTGCGGAAAGTGCACACCATGTCGCGAAGGCACTTGGTGGTTAGTACAAATTCTACGCGATCTTGAAGACGGTAAGGGCTCTGAAGCAGATCTAGCGAAGTTGTTAGATCTCTGCGACAACATCATGGGGCGTTCTTTCTGCGCACTTGGCGATGGCGCAACTAGCCCGATTACTTCTTCAATTAAATATTTCCGCGACGAGTACATCGCACATGTAACTAATGGCTCATGTCCATTTGATCCAATTGCCAGCACGCTATTTGAAGGAGCTGATGCATAGTGACTCCAGATACCGATGTAATCATTGAACAAATCACGCTAGTTATTGATGGCTTTGAAGTAACGGTTCCTAAAGGCACTCTAGTAATCCGCGCCGCTGAAAAACTGGGCATTCAGATTCCACGTTTTTGCGATCACCCATTGCTTGATCCAGTTGGTGCTTGTCGCCAATGCTTAGTTGATATCGAAATTAATGGCCGCGCATTTCCAAAGCCACAAGCATCATGCACAATTCCAGTTGAACCAGGCATGATTGTTAAAACTCAATTAACTTCACCAGTTGCCGACAAAGCGCAAAAAGGTGTCATGGAACTATTGCTAGCTAACCACCCACTTGATTGCCCAGTCTGCGATAAGGGTGGCGAATGCCCGTTGCAGAACCAAGCAATGAGCAACGGAAATCCTGAGATGCGCCTAGATGGTGTAAAGCGCACCTTTGAGAAGCCAGTTGCGATTTCATCTTCAGTTCTGCTTGATCGCGAGCGTTGCGTTCTCTGTGCTCGTTGTACTCGTTTCTCAGATCAAATCGCCAGCGATCCATTTATTACTTTGAATGAACGTGGAGCGTTACAACAAGTAGGCATCTATGAAGAAGATCCATTTAAATCTTATTTTTCTGGCAACACCGTTCAAATTTGCCCAGTAGGTGCACTCACCGGAACTTCATATCGATTCCGTGCTCGTCCCTTTGATTTAGTTTCAACGCCATCTGCTTGCGAACATTGTGCATCAGGTTGCGATCTTCGTACCGATGTTCGCCGTGGAAAGACACTTCGTCGTTTAGCTGGCGATGATGCTGAAGTTAACGAAGAGTGGAACTGCGACAAGGGTCGCTGGGCATTTAAATATGTAACTGCAACAGATCGTTTAACTGTGCCACAAGTTCGTAATGAAAATGGCGAACTAGTTACTGCATCCTGGCCCGAAGCAATTTCTGCTGCCGCCGCCGGTTTGAGTCGTGGAGCCGCAGTTCTAGTTGGTGGCCGCGCAACTTATGAAGATGCGTACGGTTACAGCAAGTTTGCTCGTGTAGCACTTGGCACCAACGACATTGATTTCCGCTCACGTACTTCATCCGATGAAGAACGTGAATTCTTGGCAGCCCGCGTTGTTAACAACTCAACAACTTATCGCGACATTGATAAAGCTGATCACGTTCTTCTAGTTGGTTTTGAGCCCGAAGAGGAATCACCAATTGTTTTCCTACGTATCAATAAGCAATTCAAGAAGCGCGCGCTGAAAGTAACTTCAATTGGCAGCAAAGAATCGATTGCCGTTGAAAAGCTAAGCGCTAACTTCATCTGCGTACAACCTGGCCAAGAAGCGGCTGCAGTTGCTACTCAAGAGCTCACCAATAAGTCAGTAATTTTGGTCGGCGAACGCGCTGCCGAAAGTGCTGGTTTATTAAGCGCAACAGCGGCCTTAGCTGATCGCACTGGCGCAAAGTTGGCTTGGATTCCGCGTCGTGCTGGCGAACGCGGCGCTTTAGCTGCTGGCGCCATTGGCAATTTATTGCCTGGTGGTCGCCCAGTATCTGATGCCGCTGCCCGAGTTGATATCGCATCACTCTGGAACGTTGATTCATTGCCAAGTGAGATTGGCCGTAGCGCAGATCAAATCATCGTTGATGTTAATGGCGGAAAAATTTCAGCTCTTTTGATTGGTGGCGTTGATCCACTTGATGGCCCTAATCCGGCCGCAACTGTTGCAGCACTTGAGAAAGCATTTGTGGTTTCGCTAGAAATCGCCAATAGCGAAGTAACTAAGTACGCCGATGTGATCTTGCCAGTTGCCGCAATTACTGAAAAGAGCGGATCATTCCTTAACTGGGAAGGTCGTGCTCGCGAGTTTGAGACCGCCGTTGATTCACTAAACCGCAGTGACTTGCGAATTCTTTCAATGATTGCTGATGAGTTGGGTCATTCCATTTCACTTGGCACAGTTGCTAACGCCGCAAAAGAAATCGCAACTATTGGAAACTGGGATGGCGCACTAGTTGCGACACCAAATGTTTCAACAACAACTGCGCATTCGGTATCTGGCGACCAAGCTGTTCTTACTTCTTGGCGTCGCTTACTAGATCTCGGAACTCTGCAAAAGGGTGAAGAAAACTTAGCTGGTACGGCTCGTCGAACAGTTGCAGTTATTTCACCAAAGCGCGCAGCAGCTCTTGGCGTAGTTGATGGCGATTTGTTAAGAATCTCAAATGGCAGCGGCTGGGTAATGTTGCCAGCCCTAGTTGAAAATATTCATGACGATGCAGTATGGGCGCCGCGCAATTCTGCCGGTTCGCAACTGCTTGCCAATTTAGGGGTCGCGCATAATTCAGTAGTAACGGTGGTGAAAGCATGACAAATGCTCAATTAATCGCAAATGATCCAGGCTGGCTAATTGGCGTAAAAGCCCTATTAGTCTTTGCTTTGTGCGTCTTGCTGACCCTCATGTCAGTATGGGGCGAACGACGTCTGGTTGCTCGTATGCAACAGCGCCTTGGACCTAACCGCGTTGGTCCATTTGGTTTAATTCAATCTTTAGCTGATGGCGTTAAGTTAGCCCTTAAGGAAGATTTAATTCCGGCTGCTGCAGATAAAATTGTTTTTATCGTTGCGCCAATTATCAGCGTAACTACTTGCTTTATGTCATTTGCCGTAATTCCTTTCTCTGGCCCAGTTACCTTGTTTGGAAAAGAAACTGCAATGCAGTTGACTGATATTCCGGTAGGTGTTCTCTACGTTTTGGCGATCGCCTCAATTGGTGTTTATGGCATCGTGTTGGCGGGCTGGTCTTCTGGTTCTACGTATCCGCTACTTGGTGGACTTCGTTCAAGTGCTCAAGTTATTTCATACGAAATTGCGATGGGTCTTTCACTAGTTGCGGTATTTATCTATGCCGGATCAATGTCTACTTCAGAGATTGTCGCAGCGCAGCAACAGTGGTGGTACGCAGTTGTTCTATTCCCATCATTTGTTATCTACGCAATCTCAATGGTGGGCGAAACAAACCGTGCGCCATTTGACTTAGCTGAAGCTGAAGGTGAATTAGTTGGTGGATTCCACACTGAGTATTCATCACTTAAGTTCGCACTCTTCTTCTTGGCTGAATATGTAAACATCATTGCAGTTTCAGCACTTGCTACTACCTTGTTCCTGGGTGGCTACAAAGCCCCTCCAGGTCTTGGTTTCACAGAAGCGTGGCTGGGCGGCTGGTTCACGATGGTTTGGTTCTTCGCCAAAGTAATTCTCTTCTTCTTTGTTTTCGTCTGGTTGCGCGGCACTTTGCCACGTATGCGTTACGACCAATTCATGCAATTTGGCTGGAAAGTCTTAATTCCAGTTTCGTTGGCCTGGATCATGATTGTGGCTACATTGCGCGTTCTATCGCTAAATGGTGCTCCAAGAACAGCCACTGTGGCCTTCGCTAGCGGGGTTGTTCTACTGGTTATGTTGGTTAATTTCGGTTTCGAAAACGCCAAGAATAAGAAGAAGAACGCACCAGTTGCCGAAGTATCTGAACCAGAATTCGCAGTTCCACAACTGCCAATCAAGGTATCGACGATCAATGTTTCAACCGGAAAGAGAGGAGATCAGTAATGTCTGAGCAAATTGAACCGATGAATGAAAAAGAGATCTCCGTTAACGATATTGAATTTGCGCTGATTGAGCAGAATGGTCCAAAAAACTTATTCAGTCAGATGCAAGGTTTCTGGGTTACTTTCGCAACGATGTTTAAGAAAGTAAACACAGTTAACTATCCAGAAGTTAAGGAACCAACTGCAGAACGTTTCCATGGCCGCCATCAACTAAACCGTTATGACGATGGTTTAGAGAAGTGCATCGGTTGCGAACTTTGTGCTTGGGCGTGCCCAGCTGATGCGATTTATGTTGAAGGCGCAGCTAACACTGATGAACATCGCATGTCTCCAGGAGAGCGCTATGGGCGGGTTTATCAGATCAATTACTTGCGCTGTATTTTCTGTGGTCTCTGCATCGAAGCATGTCCAACTCGTGCACTAACTATGACTAATGAGTACGAGTTAGCTGATGAAACCCGCGCAAAGTTAATTTTTGAAAAAGATGATTTATTGGCACCACTTCGCGCCGGAATGTTGATGCCACCGCACCCAATGTATCCAAACACGACTGACACGAATTACTACAAGAACGAGATCAAGAGTTCACATCCGTCACAGGAGGTCAGCAATTGATTAACTACGCACTTGATTTAGGTCAAACTGCTCAACCCGAAGCAGTGCTCTTCTACATTTTGGCACCATTGGCCGTTGTTGCCGCAATTGGCATGTTGACGGTTAAAAAAGCGGTGCACTCAGCAATTTTGTTAGCTTGGGTAATGGTCACATTGGCCATCTTCTACATAGCCCAAGACGCTGCTTTCCTAGGCATTGTGCAGATCGTTGTTTATACCGGTGCCGTAATGATGCTTTTCCTCTTTATTCTTATGCTAGTTGGAGTTGACTCTTCTGAATCGCTAACTGAAACCATCAAGGGTCTGCGCTGGATCGCAATCACCGCATCCGTTGGCTTTGGTGGACTACTAATTTCACTTTTAGGTCGCGCCACTTTAGGTCGCCCAGCAGTTGGTCTAGCTGGTGCTAATGAAGATGGAAATGTTCAAGGTATCGCTCTTCTAATTTTCCGCGACTATGTCTGGCCGTTCGAAGTTATCTCGGCTCTTCTTATTACCGCAGCTGTCGGTGCCATGGTTTTGGCGCATCACGAACGAACCGTAAAGCGCGTTACCCAACGCGAACAGTCACAAGCTCGTTTCCGTTCTGGTTCATTGGCTGCTGCTGCTGGCTTGCCTGGCCCAGGTGTATTCGCATTACACAATGCCGTCGATGTGCCAGCTTTATTGCCAGATGGAACTCCAGCGCCAACTTCAATTTCAGCAACTTTGAAAGCACGTGGCGACATGTTGGATTCATCGCAGTATCAGTTAGATAAGAATGACAATGCTGCGGAGGACAAGTAATGAATCCCGCTAATTATTTATATCTGTCGGCTCTACTTTTCACAATTGGTGCGGTGGGTGTAGTTATTCGGCGTAACGCGATTGTCGTTTTTATGTGCATTGAGTTGATGCTTAATGCCGCCAATTTATCTTTTGTAACTTTTTCTCGCATCAACGGCAATTTAGATGGTCAAGTCGTAGCCTTCTTCACCATGGTTGTGGCGGCTTGCGAAGTTGTAGTTGGCCTTGCGATTATTGTGACTATCTACCGTTCCCGTCGATCAGCATCAGTTGATGATGCCAACCTGTTGAAGCGATAACGCCCATGACTTCAAACTTAATCGTTTATCTGATCGCAATTCCTTTGTTTAGCTCTGCCTTGTTGTTGCTCGCTGGCCGCAAAGCCAATAAATGGGGCCATTTGCTAGGCACTTTGGCCTCAGCTAGCTCATTTGGCGTCGGCACTTATCTCTTCACACAGATGTTGGCCCAACCAGCCGAAGAACGCGCGATGACTCAGAAGTTATTCACTTGGATCAACGTTGGCTCATTTAACGTTGATGCTTCACTCTTACTTGATCAACTTTCAATCTGTTTCGTTCTACTAATTACTGGCGTAGGCACTTTGATCCATATTTATTCAATCTCATATATGTCACACGATTTAGATCGCCGCCGCTTTTTTGCCTACCTAAACCTCTTTATTGCTTCAATGTTGCTGCTAGTACTTGGCGACTCCTACTTGAATCTTTACGTAGGTTGGGAAGGCGTTGGTTTAGCTTCCTATCTTTTGATTGGTTTCTGGAATCAAAAACCAACTTACGCAACTGCTGCGAAGAAAGCTTTTGTAATGAACCGCGTTGGTGACTTGGGTCTTTCACTTGCGATCATGATCGCCTTTGCCTCGATGGGCACAGTTTCATTCGCTGGCATCGAAGAAGCAGCACCGAAAGCATCAACTACAACTTTGACTGCAATTGGCATTATGTTGCTGATTGCAGCGGCAGGTAAATCTGCGCAGTTCCCGCTGCAGGCATGGTTAGGCGACGCAATGGCAGGCCCAACTCCGGTATCTGCTCTTATCCACGCAGCAACCATGGTTACAGCTGGCGTCTATTTGATTACTCGCTCAAACTTTATTTTCGATGCAGCCCCGACTGCTCAACTATTAGTTGTAATCGTTGGCGCAATTACATTGTTATTCGGTGCCGTTATCGGTACTGCCAAAGATGACATCAAGAAAGCGCTTGCAGCTTCAACCATGTCGCAGATCGGATACATGACTTTGGCTGCTGGCCTCGGCCCAGCTGGTTATGCCTTCGCGATCATGCACTTGTTAACTCACGGATTCTTCAAGGCTGGCATGTTCCTTGGTGCTGGTTCAGTTATGCATGGCATGAATGATGAAGTAAATATGCGTAAATATGGCGCTTTGCGTAAGTTCATGCCGATTACCTTTATTACATTTGGTCTTGGCTACTTAGCGATTATTGGTGTCCCACCATTTGCGGGTTTCTATTCCAAGGACATGATTATTGAAACGGCGCTAAATGCTGGCGGAGTAAAGGGAATTCTCCTTGGCTCGATCACGCTCTTCGGCGCCGGACTTACCGCTTTCTATATGACTCGCGTAATGATTCTTACTTTCACCGGTACAAAGCGTTGGGATGACGATGCGCATCCACATGAATCGCCAATTTTAATGTGGCTACCAATGGCAGTTTTGGCAATTGGTTCAGTTGTATCTGGCTACCTGTTCACTCGTGGTGATGCTTTAGTTCATTGGTTAGAACCAGTTGTGGCAGCGCATGAACACGGCGAACACACTTATCTGCTCCCACCAATCGTAGTTTCCGGTCTTGCGCTAACTATGGTTTTGATTGGCGTTTCAATTGCGGTCATGATGTATGTGCGTCGCCCAGTTGAAAATGTGGCACCAGAAAATGTTTCGCCATTTACTCGAATCGTTCGTCAAGACTTGCTACAAGATGCGGCTAACGAAGCGATCTTTATGCGTTCTGGCCAAGCACTTACAAGCACCTTGGTTACAGTCGATGAGAAAGTTATCGATGGGGCAGTGCGTGGAGTCGGAGCAATGGCAATTGGTTCTGGTTACGGGCTACGAAAGACTCAAACTGGATATGTTCGCAGTTATTCGGCACTGATTTTGGTTGGCGCCGCCGCTATCGTGCTTGGAATCTGGGTGATTACACAATGACCATCAATTGGATTTCACTAACAGCGTTGCTTCCGCTAATTGGCGCGGTTCTATTAGCAACTTTCCCTAAGAGCGCTGAACTACGAGCCAAGCAATTCGCTTTCGGAACTACTTTAGTAACTGCAGCTTCGGCAATTGCGATGGCCGTTCAATTCCAGCGCGATAACACTGATTTACAGTTCGTTGAGGTCCGCAGCTGGATTCCTTCATTTGGCATTAATTACGCTGTAGGTATTGATGGAATTGCCCTTGTACTGATTTTAATGTCAGTTATTTTGGCGCCGATTGTGATCTTGGCGGGCTGGAATGAAGCTCAAGGTGGCCGCTGGAGTGTTAAGACTTTCTACATTCTGATTCTGGTTCTAGAGACCATGATGATTGGCGTGTTTAGCGCCACTGATGTATTCCTCTTCTATGTTATTTTCGAAGCGATGTTAGTACCGGTTTATTTCCTAATCGGGGGCTACGGCACTGGCGAGCGATCAGCAGCTGCGGTTAAGTTCTTGCTATACAGCTTATTTGGTGGTCTATTGATGCTCGCATCAATCATCGCTCTCTATGTAATGTCTGGCGATCAGGGCGGTCATACTTTTGATCTAGCCAAACTAGCAAATCTTGAGATGAGTTCAACAACGCAGAACTTCCTATTCCTGGGATTCTTTATCGCATTTGCAATCAAGGCACCACTATGGCCATTCCATACTTGGTTGCCAGATGCAGCTTCATCTGCAACGCCTGGTACTTCAGTGCTGTTGCTTGGCGTTCTCGATAAAGTTGGCACCTTCGGAATGATTCGTTACTGCCTAACGCTTTTCCCAGAAGCAAGCAAGACTTTTACGCCAGTAATTATTGTGCTGGCTGTCATCTCAATTATTTATGGTGCAATCTTGGCCATTGGTCAAAAAGATCTAAAGCGTTTAATCGCATTTACCTCGATCTCGCACTTCGGTTTCATCACGATGGGAATCTTTGCGATGACCTCGCAGAGTCAATCAGGTGCAACGCTGTATATGTTTAATCACGGTTTCTCTACCGCCGCACTATTTATTGTCGGTGGCTGGATGATTGCTCGTCGCGGCTCATCGACAATCTCTGATTTCGGCGGGTTACAGCGCATAACTCCAGTCATGGCTTGGTGCTTCTTCTTAGCTGGCATGTCTAGCTTGGCGCTACCTGGCCTATCTAGTTTCGTGAGCGAATTCCTAGTACTAGTAGGCACTTATACGCGTTATCCGGTAGCTGCGATCATTGCGACAGTTGGCATCATCTTGGCTGCGCTCTACATCTTGATTCCGGTACAGCGAGCGCTTCATGGCCCAACTACACCCGGCAATGAGAACTTAACTGATTTGAATCTACGTGAAAAGATCGCAATTGCGCCAGTACTGGCTGCAATCATCGCACTTGGTTTCTATCCAGCGCCGTTGCTTAACGTGATTAATCCGGCAGCTGTTCATGTCAATTCACAATTAGGTTTCACCGATCCAGTACCGACAGTTGAGGGTAAATAACATGGTCTTTAACTCACCAACACTTGAGTACTCACTGCTAGCGCCAATTTTAATTATTTTGGCTGGCGCACTTATTGGCGTCTTGGTCGAAGCTTTTGTGGGTAAAAAACGTCGACCAGTTGTGCAATTAAGCGTCGCACTTGCCGCTCTAGCTCTAGCTTTAATTCAAGTTATTCGTATACGCGAATTAACTTCGACCACAGCTGCGATGGGTACAGTTGTTATTGACGGCCCTGGCTTATTGTTTCAAGGCGCAATCTTAATAATTGCTATTATTTCGATTTTCTTAATCGCCGATCAAGATAACTTTGTTTCTAGCGCATCAGCGCTACCAGGTTCAGATGAAGAGCGTCAGGCAACCCAAAGCGGCACTGTCTTAACTGAGATTTATCCACTTACTTTATTTGCCGTTTCAGGCATGTTGCTCTTTCCGGTTGCTAGTGACTTAATCACTCTGTTTGTAGCGCTTGAAGTTCTTTCATTGCCACTTTATTTGATGGCTGGCTTATCGCGCCATCGTCGCTTAGCTTCACAAGAAGCAGCCCTTAAGTACTTCTTGCTAGGTGCTTTCTCCTCTGCTTTCTTCCTCTTTGGCGCGGCTTATCTATATGGCTATGCCGGCACTGTGAGCTTTGCCGGAATTCACGCAGCCGTAGTTGGTGGCACCGGAAATGATGTAATTCTCTTGCTAGGCATAGCTTTTGTGTCGATTGGCCTACTCTTTAAAGTTGGCGCAGTGCCTTTCCATGCTTGGTCACCAGATGTTTACCAAGGTGCGCCAACTCCAATAACTGGATTCATGGCAGCCGCAACCAAGATCGCCGCATTCGGTGCGATGTTGCGTCTGTTTTATTCTGTCTTAGGTGAAGCGCAGTGGCAATGGCGACCATTCTTTATGGTTATTGCAATTATCACCATGATCTTTGGCTCACTAGTAGCAATTTCACAACGCGACGTAAAGCGTATGTTGGCTTATTCTTCAATCGCTCATGCTGGTTTCTTACTAACCGGTGTTATTGCACTAAACAGAGCTGGTCTCGAAGCTTCAATCTATTATTTATTCGCTTATGGTGTTGCAACAGTTGGCGCTTTCGGAATCGTAACTTTGGTGCGCGACTCAAGTGGTGAAGTCAGCGATTTAAATCGTTGGGCTGGCCTCGGAAAGCGCTCACCTTGGGTGGCATCAGCTTTCGCCTTCTTCTTACTTGCTTTCGCCGGAATTCCATTAACTTCAGGATTTATCGGAAAGTTTGCGATCTTCTCAGCTGCATATGAAAACGGCGCGACAGCAGTAGTTATCGTCGGCGTGCTTTCAAGTGCAATCGCTGCCTTCTTCTACATTCGAGTAATCGTTCTGATGTTCTTCACTGATGCAACCGAAGACGGCACCAGCGTAGTTATTCCATCAATCCTCACCCGACTAACTATCTTCATCTCATTAGTCATCACAGTGGCCTTGGGCGTCTTCCCGGCACCTCTTCTTGATTTCATTAAGCCACTCGCAATCTTTATTCGCTAATGGTCACTCTCGGGATTCCGAATCTCTCAAATGAACTTGAGGTTGCTCTTTCTGCTGGCATGATTGAAGTAGAAGATCTATTACGAAGTCAGATTGAAGGAAACTATCCGCTCGTAGTTGAGACCAGTCGTCACCTAGTGACAGCTGGCGGCAAACGTTTGCGGCCACTTTTAACGCTGATAACTTCACATTTTGGTGATCCGCATAAGCGCGGAATTCTTGAAGCCGCCGTTGTTTGCGAATTAACCCACTTGGCAACGCTTTATCACGATGATGTTATGGACGAAGCCCCACTTCGGCGCGGAGTTGAAAGCGCTAATAATCGCTGGGGAAATACCATCGCAATTCTTACCGGTGATTACCTATTCGCTAAAGCATCTGATCTCTTAGCTGATTTAGGCCCAGAAGCAGTTCGTTTACAGTCTCGCACATTTGAGCGCTTGGTCATTGGTCAAATTATGGAAACCCAGGGACCACAAAAAGGTGAAGATCCATTAGCGCATTATCTACAGGTGGTCGCTGATAAGACTGGTTCTTTGATTGCCACCTCTGCCCGATTTGGAGCAATGACCTCTGGCGCTTCAAATGAAGTGATTGAGACCGTTACTAGCTTTGGCGAAAAAATAGGCGTTGCTTTCCAGTTAGCTGATGACGTTATTGATATTACTAGTGATTCCAAAGAGTCAGGTAAAACACCTGGTACTGATTTACTCGAAGGTGTACCAACACTAGTAACTCTAAATGTTATGAAATCAACCGATAAGGCAGATCGTGATTTACAGAAGCTGCTTTCTAAGCCAATTGCCGATAAGAAAGTTGTCGCGCAAGTACTAAAAGAATTGCGCAACCATAAAGCGCTAGATCAATCACGTTTACAGTTGATGCAAGTTGCTCGTGATGCTCGCGCCGCACTCGGCCCATTGCCCGTCAATGATGCAACAGGTGCGCTATTTTCGCTATGCGACGCGGTTGTCGACCGCACGGCTTGATCTAACTAGATCGGTGCCAAGCACAACCAAAGCAGTCCAGATAATCAAAAAGCCTGCCCACCGCGCCTGTGACATTTCTTCGTGACGCACCCAAACTCCTATAGAGAACTGCAGAGTTGGCGTAATGAACTGCAACAACCCAATTATTGTGTAAGGCAATCGATTGCCAGCGCCATTGAAAAGCAATAGCGGTATGGCAGTTACTACGCCAGAGCCAATTAGCAGCAGAGTTAATCCAGGGCTGGCGGTGAAATGACCATTACCTTGCGATCCAATCCAGGCGAGGTAAGCCAAGTAAAACGGGGCTGATATAGCTGTTTCGATGCCTAGACCTTCGAGCGCGCCAAGACCCAATTGCTTTTTAATAAAACCATAAGTTCCCCATGACAGCGCCAAAGCGAGTGCGATCCAAGGCAAGCGACCGTAATCAATCGTTAAAACTAAAACTCCAAAGGCAGCAATTGAAACTGAGACCCACTGAAGCTTGCGCATCTTTTCTTTTAGCAAGATGACACCAATTGCGATCATAATGATTGGGTTGATGTAGTAACCAAGAGACGCTTCAACTACGTGACCATTATTGGTCGCCCAGATGTAAACAATCCAGTTAACTGAGATGAGTGCAGTTGCTACCAAAAGTTTTAAAAACACTTTTGGTCGGCGCATGGTTGCTACCGCAGGTTTGATCGCTTTAGTTAAAGCAAGTGCGATCACACAAAATACTAAAGACCAAACCGCCCGGTGTCCAACTATCTCAAAGGCACTTGCCGGCTCAAGGAGCGGCCAATACAGTGGGAACAAACCCCAAAGTACGTAAGCTGATACTCCGAAGACTAGGCCGATCTTGTTATATTTCAATTAGCGGAAATTCGTAAATTGAACTGCAAACTCAAAGCCACCATTTTTAACAAGCTCCATTGTTTCCTGCAGATCATCGCGACTCTTTGAAGTAGCACGAAGTTCATCACCTTGAATCTGAGTCTTAACTGACTTAGGACCTTCATCGCGAATCAACTTGGCAATCTTCTTTGCATTCTCAGTAGAAATGCCTTCTTTAAGTGGGCAAGCAATCTTGTAAATCTTGCCGCTAAGTTGTGGAGGAGCGGGATCTAAATGCTTTAGCGATACGCCACGCTTAATCATCTTGTCTTTAACTACATCTAGAACAGCCTTTGCGCGCTCTTCGGTATCGGCTTCGATAGAAATCTTCTCGCCCTCAAGTTCAATCTTTGAACCAGTGTTCTTGAAGTCAAAGCGGGTATCAATCTCACGGATCGCCTGGTTAATTGCGTTATCGAGTTCCATGCGGTCGATCTTTGAGGTTATGTCGAAACTTGCATCAGCCATTGTTATGAGCCCTTTCGAAGCGGAATTCAGGCGGTAATTGAGCCTACTTGCCTAAGGTATCCTTTCCCCTCGTAGTATCCATAATTTGCCGCAGTACTTGTTCGACCTTGGCGGGTTGCCCGAGCGGCCAATGGGAGGGGACTGTAAATCCCCCGGCTCTGCCTTCGAAGGTTCAAATCCTTCACCCGCCACCAGATTTACTGCTTAAGACCAGTTCTAGGCACTTACGACGGCTTTAGCAACTGCCACAAGCGGATAGAAGAGCCAAGTAATACTCTCTATAAACGAGAAATCAACTTAGGTTTGAAAATCAGATTAGCTTGTTCTGACTTTTTCGGGTTGTTAACTTTTGCAACAGTATTTCCACTCTCGCCCATAAGAACTACCAGCGCATGAGCTGCAATTTCTGGAATGTTCTGATCAAGCGAAGTGAAGTTAAAGACTTTTGAGGTAGGGCTATTATCAAAACCAGAGATTGGAATAATTTTTTTAAGTCCTCGGTATTCAAGTTGTGCACCAAGTGCCAAAGTATCACTTGCGCATACGAGCGCGTCCATCTCTGGAAATTTAGCAATTAGTTTTCTTGCAGAGTCGCGAGCACTTAAAATTGATTCACCACCTAATTCAAAGAAATTAGTGCTGATTTTCTTGCTCTTGAGATTTAAAAGTTCTATTAGAGACTTAGACCATCCTAAGAAACGATCATCACCCACGCTTCGGGGGTTTGTTGGCTGAACCGAGAAAGTTTTCCATCCAATAAAGCCAATATTTCGGTATCCACGATCCCAGAACAATTTCGTTGCATCAGCTGTGCCACTAGCACCATCTGTGTCAATCCAAGGATAAGAACTTGCAAACTCGTCAGAGCTTGCCCAGGGCCGACCAAAGCTTAAGAAAGGAACATTTGTTTGAATTAGATATTTCAATCTAGGGTCATCTTCAACTGTTGACGTCAGTAGAAAGCCATCAACATCTCTTGAGTCGACAAGTTTTTTGAGTTTCTTTACTTCATCTTCGTCAGGATCACAGGTATAAGTTATGACTTTTACATCTCTGACTTCGGCAGCCTTCACAATCTCATATACGAATTCATCTTGGATATAACCCGTATAGAGACCTTCTGAACTTGAGCCCACGGATGCATTTGAATCAACTCTGACGGCAATGGAGGCCGCTTTTTTAGAACGCAATCTTCGAGCAGAAAGATTAGGGGTGTAGTTAAGCTTATTGATTGCTTGCATTACTCGTTCAGTTGTTTCAGGCTTAACTCGCTCAGGAAAGTTAAGCACATTTGAAACCGTTTGCAGCGAAACACCTGCTTCTTTGGCAACTGAGATGATTGAGGGCAACTTTCTATCTTTCATATTGCCGAACCTAATTTAAGAATG
Source organism: Candidatus Planktophila sp. (assembly GCA_044351155.1). Classification (GTDB taxonomy): domain Bacteria; phylum Actinomycetota; class Actinomycetes; order Nanopelagicales; family Nanopelagicaceae; genus Planktophila. The sequence goes on from JBILGH010000007.1 coordinate 37,154, forward strand.
CCAGACATGAACGTTATGTTACCTGTTTGATTAACCAAGAATATGCAGCAACAGTCCAGCCTTGAATAATTTGTGGCGGCTGGGCAACTCGATTAAATCGCTCAGTATTTTTTGTGGTATCGAATGACTTAACATCGTGGACATATGTGTTTATTAAATCTCCAACTGGCCAATCACCTCTGAAGAATTCTGGATATCCACCGGATGATTCGATCGCTAGCCGGGTCTTATTTTGGATTAGCTCAGATTCATTATTAAATCCCTGTTTAAGCAATCCTCGTGCCACGAGAGCACCATCAAATGGCCACGCTGAGCCTGTGTGATACCCACCAGGACGGTATGAGATATGGCTAGTGGAGAGCGTGCGCAAGCCACTCTCACCCAGCAAAGTTGAGTCAGTTACGGCACTAGCTATTGCTTCACGATACTTTGTGAAATCTTGACCGGAAATAATCTTCGAGTCCAACAAACGGCCCTGATTGCTGGCGATTGATTTCATCTGAATAGATTTGCCAGATCCATCTCGCTCGAGCGCTAAAGAAAAGTTATCTCCTAGCCAGAATTTTTCAATCAACGAGATTTGAAGCGACCCAGCAACTCTCTCTAATTCGGCAACTGATAACGGCCAATTTGGGCTGGGACGAGTACCTTGAATGAATATTGCGGCTAGGAGTGCGTCGTAAGTTTCACCTACAGTTTCAACCGATGCTGTTGAATCTCCGCGGGCCAAAGTTCCATCTAAGTGCATGTAGGAATCGCCGGAATCTTTCCAAACTTGATTCTCAATACCTCGCGGATTAGCACGATTAGATTCGATAAGCCCTGATTGGCTATCTAGTCGATTCAAGATCCATTCTGTTGCTGCCAGAGAGCGCTGCCACAGTGATATTCCGGAAACCTCAATATCTAGGATCTCTGGCCTAACCAGTGCCTCAGTATGCAAGAGACGCATCCAAATAAGTGTCGCATCAACTGAGCCGTAGTATGGAAATTTCCAGCCACCTTGCTCAGTCAATTTAATCGCAACAGGATCATCGCTCTCACGAACTTCATGGGGGATACGGCCAGGCTCCTCTTCGCTAGTTGGATCCAACACTTTTCCTTGGAATGAAGCTAATGCGCAAAGGACATTTAGGCGTAGATCTGGTCGTGCACCATGGAGTAGATCAGAAATCAGTAAAGAATCTCGGCCGAATAAACACTTATACAAGTTCTGTTCTGGAATATCTTGATGCTCGAGTAGGGGAATAGCTGCAAATGGCACTTGGTAGCCATTTGAATACCCAGTAATCATTTCAATAGCTTTATCTATCTGAGGTCGGTTTGCTGGGTCAAGGGCCGGATCTCCGTCTTCGAGAATAATCGAAAAGTTAGTAGTTTCTTCGCCTGCTTTTAATGATTTCATATCTCTTAACTATCTCCATTAGTTTCATCAAAAAGCTCATAACCAGTGATAGTTATAATTCCTTGTGCCAAAGTTAATCCAACAAAACAAAAAACAAAGATTAGTGGTGAGAGGGCAATTAGGATGAGAATAGCTGCCAAGCTTTGAATTTTACTTTGCTTTAAGTAGGTAAAGAAATAGGCAGTAACAGAACTATCTTTACCTTCGCTGATGCTCATGATGCATATGGTGTTAAAAATGACCATCTCAATTATCCAAAAAAGAAATAAGGTAAGGGATATGCTGCGATAAACTAAATCTAGTTGTGCTGAATCGCTTTGGTTTTGGGTTAAATTGTTCAAGGAGATACAAAAAAGCATTCCAGTAAAGAAATTCAGAAGCAATACTTTCTTGAAAACTGAGTTCGTTAAGTAGCTCTGTATACCTCTCTTTTTACTTGGTTTCTGGGCTATGTGCGCGGCTAGCATAGAATTTAGTGAACTCAGGGCGACTGCGATGCTTTGGAAGTAAAGATTACTACTTTGAATTAAAAAGATTAGACAGATACTCCAGAAGAAAGCAGCTGGAATCGATTTAACATTTAGATCCCAAGTATGAAGTAAAACCCTGCGGATCAAGTTGTTTTCTGCACGTTCTCTCATCAATGTGATCATCCTTTAACCGATGAGGAAAGTTGAACATTAATTATGTATCTCTGCCCGAATGTGTATAGAGCAAGAATTGGGATTGTAGAGAGCACCACCAAAGCCATAATCGGCGGCCAATCAGTTGAGAATTGGCCTTTGAATTGCAGGATTCCAAATGGCAAAGTCCAGTGATTAGGGCTTTGCAGCACGATTGATGGCCAGAATAAATCGTTCCAAGTTCCCTGGAAAGTCATAATTGCAATTGTGGCCAGAACTGGTGCTGCGTTAGGCAACATAATTTTCGAAAATAGTTGGAATGGCCCAGCTCCATCTATCTTCGCTGCGTCTTCTAACTCTTTAGGAATTGTTAGGAAGTATTGCCGCATTAGAAATACATCAGCTGCGCTAATAGCTTTTACCAAGAAGATAGCTAAATAATTAGTTGGTCCGGTATTAATGAGCTCCATCTTTACGAGCAATTGATACATAGGAACGAGCCGCAATTGATCTGGAACCATCATGCAGCCCAGAACAACAAAGAAGAGAGCATCTCGGCCAGGAAAGTGCAGCCGCGCAAAGGCGTATCCGGCTAGCGCAGCGAAAACTAGGTGAAGTACAACTACAACACATGCGATAAAGAGAGAATTGGCAAAGAGGGTTTGAAAGTTAGGCTGAATTTTTCCAAATACAGTTGCGTAAGCTTCTACCGTTGGATTTTCTGGAATCAGATTGCTTTGGTACACCTCATCCGATGGTTTGACCGATGTACTAAAGGACCAAATAAATGGAACCACGGTTATTACTGAATAGAAAACTAGCATCGAATAGAACATGTATTTTCTGACTTTTGTCATTAGTTCTCACCTCGCCAAGCCGAAGAACCAAAGATGAACTTTTGCAAGATTGTTAAGCTAAAAATAATGACAAAAAGGATTACGCCAATTGCGCTCGCATACCCGAATTCAAACTTTCTAAAGCAAGCGTTATAAATGTATAAAACCATTGTCATTAAAGAGTAATCCGGGCTACCATCTGCACCACCCGCGAGAATGGCCTGATCGTAAAGCTGAAGCGCTCCGATCATTCCTGTTGTGACAACGAAGAAGTGAGCTGGCTTTAGTAGTGGCATAGTTATATACCAAAACACCTGTCGACGTGACGCACCGTCTGTAATTGCAGCTTCGCAATATTGTGAGTCGACGGTTTGTAGGTTGGCCAAATAGAAGAGCATCATGGTTCCGCTGGTAGTCCAAGCGTTAAGTCCAATGATTGAATAAAGAGCAGTTCGAGAGTCAGATAACCACGCTCCTTGATTAAATAGATTGCTGACATCTACTCCAAAAAACTTAAGCATTCCATTAAACACTCCATCAGGTGCCATTAGAAAAATAAATAGCGTCGTGATGGCAGCGCTACTTGCAATTGATGGGAAGTAAAAAGCAGATCTAAAGAACTTACTTCCTTTGATTTTAGAATTCACGAGGAGAGCCAGAAAAAGCCCTAATGCGCTTTGAATAGGTACAACCAGGAGTGCGTATTTAAGTGAATTTCTTATTGCTTTGAGGAAAATTGGGTCGGAAAGTGCCCGTCGATAGTTATCAAAACCAACGTTCTCAGTAGGACCAATCAGCCCCCAGTCATAAGTTGATATGTAGATTGCATAGAAAAAGATGCCAACACTTAGGAAGAGGAATAGAGCCATTGGAATTGAGATAAAACCATAGCCAACCAAAATTTCTGATTTCTTACGACTTAGGCGGTAAGAGAACTTTCGCGAAGACTGCATGGATTCACCCCCTTGAGCAATTATTTGTAGACACTTCTATAAATAGAGTAAGAGTTGGCCTGAATAGTAAGTGACAGGCCAACTCTTCATCCCGTTTTCATCAATTTAAAGCATTGAGTCAGAGAATTAGGGGTAAGTGACTTCAAACCACTTACCCCTAATTCATTAACTGTCCCTGACTATCCCTTAGGCCACGCAGCCTCTGCGGCTGCAATTATTGCCGCAGCTGCCTTCTTAGGGTCGAATTTCTTATCTTGAATCTGCTTCTTTGCTTCGTTGTTGAACGCTCCAACTACATCGCCCCAGCCCTTAAAGGCAGGAGTTGTAATTGTTGTTGCAAGCTTTGCAACAGATCCATTTACTTCGTATCCAAGTGGCGTTGCCACATCTGTACGTGAAGGAATGGCTACACCGAATGAAGTCCATACAGTCATGCCACGGGCACCTGTCATGTATTCAATAAATGTCCAAGCTTCTTTTGGATTTGGTGAGTCTTTACCAATTGCGTAAGCAGCAGTGAATGCGAGTGATCCAGCCTGCTTAGCTTTAGGTAGTGGACCCTTAATCATGGCGTCGTAAACATCTGGGAATGAATCCTTAAGGTATGGATCTAGCCATGCGCCTTCCATTGTGTAAGCACACTTTCCTTTACCAAATGCTTCGCCAGCCCAGCCAGCTGAAAGTTGTGCCGGAGTCTTGAAAGCACCACTCTTGTAGTTTTTCATCGCCCACTCAAGGCCAGCCTTTGACGTAGCTGAAGAAAGCAGTGACTTGTTTGTAGAAGAGGCTAATCCGCCACCGAAAGCAACGAAATATGCACCTAGGCGATTGATGTCAGCATCAACACACATTGGCGTAATGTCTTTAGCCATAAGTTTCTTGGCATGGGAAGCAAACTCTGCCGTCGTCTTTGGAAGAGATGTAATTCCGGCAACTGCCATTAGGTCCTTGTTACCTTCTAGAACTAGTGGGTTAGCATCCTTAGGAAGACCAAATAGCTTTGTGCCACTCTGGAAAGGCTTTAGGTAACTAGCATTAAATTTTGAAAGATTGAATTTGGCCGCAGTGATTGCAGGCATCAAATCAAGAAGAACTCCCTGAGCTGCCCAATCTTGCGCGATACCAGCATCTAAGTAGAAAACATCATTAGGTGTCTTTGAAGCAAAGCGGGCTGCCATTTGTGCACCGTGGTCGTTATCTACAATTAAATCTACTTTAATGGTTGGATTTCGAGATTCGAAAGTTGCAACGGCATCTTTTAGGGCCGAAGTTTCAGATGGTGATGATCCCCAAGTTGAAACGGAGATAGTTGTTACCGCATCAGCAGCTACTGAAGATGGGGCAACTGAGATAGCCAAAGCAAGTGCCAGAAGCCCTGCTCCGATTGAGACTTTTTTCATTTTTCTCCTTAGTTAACCGTTATTTGAACGTTCAAATAGTAAGGACGGGGGAAACCCAATGCAAGAGAAATTGGCTATTTTTCGGTAACAAAATAGTGACGTTTTGGCAGCCTTTTTCTGCAACAGGCTAGATATCTGTTGCAGACGGCAAGGTCAGGAGGCTAGGGGGTAAATCCTCTTACCAGCCAATGCTCAGGTTCTGAACTTTACTTAGCAGCACTCGATTTACGTGCTGCGCGCGATAGGAACAACGCAAACACCAGCGCTAAAACAATTCCGGTGTTTACGCCCATTTCGATGAGCGCGCGATTGAAATACTCAGTTGTCTTCTCTTTTTCCATTGTCAGAGATGCGCCAACTGTAAGGATGTGCCGAACCGCAGCAATAACACCAATAATCAAGAAGTTATCTAGTTGGAAAATTCCATCAGTAAAGCGCACGATAACGGTGCGCATGATCTCGAGAATGATTACTACAAAGAGAATGTCATTAATAGCTTGAATCATTCCGATTGGGAAAAATGGTCGAGTCTCAATTAAACGCTGCAGGCTATAGCCCGCAGCCAGGATTGAAATAACGAATAGAAGAATGCCAAGAAAGCCATGCAGAATGTCTTCTAGCTTGTCGATAAAGGTGACTGGGATCAGCGATTCATCGCCTTTAAGCAAACCTTTAACTGACTTGTATTTCATTTCCCCACCCCTTTTCGCAATACGTAAGGGTAAGCGCATGCTCAAATACTGGCAAGAGATAAGCACGCTGAGTAGGCTGACTAAATGAAGTCACAAGCCACTCAAGATATCCAAAAACGGACAATTAAAGTCTTGGCAACTACCCAGATTCTTAGCGGGGTAGGCGTTGCGGGCACAGTGGCAGCTGGCTCATTGTTGGTTTCTTCGATTTCAAATTCGGAAACGCTAGCTGGCCTTGCCGGCGCTACTGCTGTACTTGGTGCTGCCGCGATGGCAATTCCGCTTTCTAGATTAACCCAACGTGGTGGCCGTCGATTAGGACTTTCAGTTGGATATACCGTTGGCTTGATTGGTGCGGCCTTCGCTATTTTTGGTGGCTCGCAACGAATTTTAATCGCAATGCTCTTTGGAACTTTCTTAGTTGGAGCTGCCTCAGCATCTGGTTACCAAGCTCGGTTTGCAGCAACTGATTTAGCAGATGATTCAAATAGATCTCGCCAACTTTCCTACGTTGTCTGGGGTTCGACAGTTGGCGCGGTAACTGGGCCGAATTTAATGGGGCCATCAGGTGCTCTCGCTGAATCTCTTGGGCTACCAAAATTAGTTGGTCCATATATTTTGGCACTCGTCACTTTAGGTATGGGAGCGCTAGTAATTTGGTTGCTTCTAAAACCAGACCCATATTTAACTGCAGCTAATTTGCGTCCCAAGACAGAAGAGAAGCATGAATTGCTTTCGGCTCGTAAAACTTTAAAGTTGATTAAGCAAAATCCAACCGCGCTATTTGCAATTGCGGCAATCGCAATTGGGCACATTTCAATGGTCTCGATAATGGTTATGACTCCTGTTCATATGGCGCATGTTGATGTGACTCTTACCGTGATTGGTCTAGTAATTAGTATTCACATTGTTGGCATGTATGCCTTTTCACCGATTGTTGGCATTTTGAGTGATCGAATGGGACGTCGTTGGGTAATTCAGCTGGGTGTAATTGTTTTGTTGGCATCGTGCTTGATCTCGGGGCTGGCAGATCCACATAGTTCCATTCAACTTGGATTTGGCCTTTTTTTGCTCGGCCTCGGCTGGTCTTGCACTCTAATTGCCGGCTCGGCACTTTTATCGGAATCGGTACAAACTGAACTTCGACCATCGTCTCAAGGGGCCAGTGATTTGTTAATGAATCTAATGGGTGCCGGTGGTGGTGCAATGGCGGGCGTAATCATCGGAACTTTGGGCTACGGCTGGCTCTGCTTATTTGCAGCAGCTCCAGTTCTGATTCTTGGTGTGTGGTCAGTTAGAGTTCCAAATAGGAGCGAAACGAAAGGTCAGTAAAATGTGTAACAAAGTTATTTGTGACAACTGCGACAAACCAACCTGGTCTGGTTGCGGAGAGCATATTGAAGAAGCACTATTCGGTGTCGCACTTGAAGATCGTTGTGCCTGTACTAACTAGAGCTATCTAAAGGCTTTAAAGCCGACCTGCCTCGTGGACTCGTTTTAAGAAATCTTTAGTCTTCGCATTCTGCGGGTTTTTTAATACTTGTTCAGGGCTGCCACGTTCGAGAATCAAACCTGATTCTAAGAAGCAAACTTCATCTGCCACCTGGGTAGCAAAGCCCATTTCGTGGGTGGCTAGAACCATAGTCATGCCATCGTGCTTTAAATCGCGGACAATACTTAAGACTTCATTTACTAGAACTGGGTCTAGCGCAGAAGTAATTTCATCGAGTAACAAAACGCGTGGGTTAACCGCAAGAGATCGGATTATTGCCACGCGTTGCTGTTGGCCACCACTTAAGCGATCGGGGTACTGGTCGGCTTTGTCGGCTAAATCAAAGCGCTTTAGTAGCACCATCGCTTGGTCACGAGATTGATCTGGGGCAATACCGTGAACTTTTATTGGCGACAGTGTGATGTTTTCAAGCACAGTTTTGTGTGGAAATAAGTTAAAGGATTGAAAGACCATGCCAAGTTTGCGTCTTACTTCATCAACGCTTATTAACGGATCTGAAATTTCTTGGCCATCAAGAAAAATTTGGCCATCATCAATCGTTTCTAACAAATTAATGCAGCGCAGAAGTGTTGATTTACCTGAGCCAGAAGCACCAATTAGAACGGTAGCAGTGTGTTCTTTAACAGTTAGGGATAGATCATTTAAAACAAGGTCATTATCGAAAGATTTACGAACATTAACCAGCTCCAAAACATTGCTCATTAGATCGCACCTTCAGAATTCTGCTTAGCGCTACTACGGCGAATTACCCGATCGATATATCTAGTCAGGGGGATAGTGATTAACAAGAACAAGATGGCCGAGACCACATAAGGGGTGTAGTTAAAGGTACGGCTCGCATTAATCTGAGCAGCTCTGACTGCATCGGTTACACCCAGAATAGAAACTAAACCGGTATCTTTTAAAAGCGAAACAAAATCATTTAGAAGTGGTGGAATAACTCGTTTGATTGCTTGTGGCAGAACTACAAAGCGCATCGTTTGCCCAGAAGTTAGCCCCAATGATCTGGCTGCAGCTCTCTGGCTAGGGTGAATCGACATAATGCCCGAGCGAATTACCTCAGCAACGTAGGCTGAATAAGTTAGAACAACTGCCACAGTTCCTAACACAATGACGTTGCTAGTTAATCCAGCTACACGTAGAGCCGGAACTCCGAAACCCACTAACAAAATAATTAGTAAGAGTGGAGCGCCTCGGAAGATGTCAACGTATGCAGTTGCTAAGAATCTAAAGGGTGTTAAGGCAGCTGATTTAGTCGTGCGAATTAGTGCTAATGAAAGTGCGATAACTGCGATGAAGAAGCCGCCAATAAATGAGAGCTGAATATTGACAACCAAGCCACGCAAAACTGTAGGCAGAACTTCGCGACCATAATCAAGATCAAAGAAAGTTTCTTTTACAACTTGCCAACCAGGGGAGGTAGTTATCAAGGTATACAAAGCGCCTAGGACTAAAACACTAGAAATGCCGGCAATCGTGAATTGTTTCCGAGAAATCTGGCGTCGCGCTTTCCGACGCTCAAGTTCACGAGAGCTTGGCGACCATGCTTGCTGGTCTGGACCGTTCAACATGGTCGCCAAACTACTCGTAAATCAACTGAACTTACGGCTTTAGAACTGCTGAGCCTGTCTCAGTTGCGAGCCACTTTTCAGTAATCGCAGCGAGGGTTCCGTCAGCCGTAATTGCGTCAACTGCTGCACTTACGCAAGCAGTCAATGCGCTGTCTTTTGCTAGCAAGAGACCGAATTGATCGCCAGATCCAGTTGAAGGAAGCTGACCAACAATGATGCCCTTATCAATTTCAACACCTGATAGGTAGAACGCGGTTGGTAGATCTACTACCAAGCCATCAATCTGGCCATTCTTTAGAGCTGAAACACCAGCAGCATTGTCATTAAACACCTGAGCCTTACCACCGATCTGATTTTCAATTGCATCAAGTGAAGTTGTTCCAACAGCAGCACCAAGCTTTGCATTCTTTAGGTCAGCGATTGATGTCTTTCCTTCGATCTTGCTGCCTTGGTAAGAAACGATTGCTTGTGGTGCGGTGTAGTAAGGAGATGAGAAGTCAACAACTTTTTTACGATCATCAGTGATCGAGAATTGCTGCAAGTTAAAGTCAAAGTTCTTTTCACCTGGTGCGATTGCGCCATCAAAGGTGGTGCGAACCCAAGTTACTTCGTCATTACTAAAACCAAGTTGCTTAGCAACTGCGTATGCGACTGCGCCTTCGAAACCAGTTCCGGTTTCTGGCTTGTCATCAAGAATCCATGGATAGTAAGCAGGCTCACCTGTTGCAATTGTTAACTTGCCAGATGCAACTGTTGCTAGATCTGCCTTTGCGCATGATGCTGAAGTCGCACTATCTGTGGTTTCTGAATTTGATCCACACCCAGTAATTGCGAGAGCGCTCGCAACTATAAGTGCTAGAAATAAACTGGTCTTCTTCTTCACGTTAGCTCCATTTCGTGGGATTGAATTACGTTGCGAATCTGTGCCGAAGCGTAATGAGCGCCCCGCGGCGATGTCTAGTTGCGAATGGCAGGCAGTCGCAGCCTGGTTGCGACTGGGTTAGGCTCAGCGCATGACTTCAGTAACGCCTTTTCTATGGTTCGACAAAGATGCTCTTCCAGCGGCCGAGTTTTATACAGCGCTGATTCCAAACTCTGAGATTAAAAACGTAAATCGCAGCCCAGTTAGTGGCGATGTTTTCTCTTTGGCTTTTACTGTGGCCGGGCGCGAATTTTTTGCTTTAAATGGCGGAGCACACTTTGAATTTACGCCAGCGGTTTCACTCTTTGTCGAGTGCGCCGATCAAGCTGAAGTAGATAAGTACTGGAATGCGTTAACTGCTGATGGGGGCGAAGAAAGTCGCTGTGGCTGGCTAAAAGATAAGTGGGGGTTGTCATGGCAGATCGTGCCAAAACGGCTGGGCGAAGTTCTATCAAACCCAGATCCAGTAAAGGCGAAAGCCGCAATGGATGCCATGCTTCAAATGAATAAGATTATTGTTGCTGAACTCAATGCTGCGGTAGGGGAGTAATTAAATGAAAGCGATACAGATTACAAAATTCGGTGGCCCAGAGGTTATGGAATATCTCGATTTAGCCGATCCTATTGTTAAGGGCAGCGAAGAGTTAATTACTGTTACCGCGATCGGAATTAACTACGCCGATACTCATCAAACTGAAAATAGTTATCTTTCAAAACAAGAGTTGCCATTGATTCCGGGCATTGAAGTTGTAGGCACAACTGCCGATGGTCGTCGAGTATTAGCACCATCTGGTGCCGGGGGATACGCGCAATTAGTAGCCGTGCATCCACGCGCCATGATTGAAGTGCCAACTGGCGTCTCAGACCAGCAGGCACTCTGCATGTTGGTACAAGGCAGTACTGCGTGGCATATTTTAAAAACTGTTGGTCATATCAAACCTGGCGAAACAGTTGTGGTTCATGCAGCTGCCGGTGGTGTTGGCACGATTGCAGTTCAGTTAGCCAAACTGTGGGGCGCAAAAGTTATTGCCGTAACGTCAACTTCAGAGAAAGCTGCACTCGCTAAAAAACTTGGTGCTGATGTAACAATCGATGCCAACGTTGAAGATTTAGCGGCCGCCATGTTGGAAGCAAATGATGGCAAGCCAGTTGATTTGATTCTTGAAATGGTAGGCGGTAAAACTTTTGACGCCAGCTTGGCCGTCTTAGCGCCATTTGGTCGATTGATCACATACGGCATGGCTTCACGTACGCCACCGTCATCAATTAATCCAGCAGTGTTAATGGGTAGTAGCAAAACGATTACTGGTTTCTGGCTTTCACATTGCTTTGGCAAAAAAGAGATGATGAATGATGTAATCAATGAACTATTCCAACTAGTTATTGTCGGAAAACTGCACCCAGTAATCGGTGCGACCTTCCCGCTTTCTAAAGCTGCCGATGCTCATCGGGCAATGCTTGCTCGCCAAACAACGGGTAAGATTGCGCTAGATCCTGCTCTGTAAGTCTGTATAAGTAAGGTGTAAGGCACCATTTTTCGATTTACCGTTTGAGCCTGTACGCTCAGGGACTGATCAACGCCCCCCTAGCTCAGTCGGTAGAGCGTTTCCATGGTAAGGAAAAGGTCACCGGTTCGATTCCGGTGGGGGGCTCGAAAGTGTTTTACCGTTCACATATCCCTGGCGGGATAGCTCAGCTTGGTAGAGCAAGCGGCTCATAATCGCTGTGTCGTGGGTTCAAATCCCGCTCCCGCTACTAGTTCGACCATTTTACATCTAGAAAACAAGCGTGAATTTCGCGCATTGAGCAGGCTCAGGTAACCTAGCCCTCTCAATTACTAACGAAGTACATCTATGAAGGAGCATCACCATGGCAAGTAAGAGCGCGGACGTTCGTCCAAAGATCACCATGGCATGCGTAGATTGCAAAGAGCGTAACTACATTACAAAGAAGAACCGCCGCAACGATCCAGACCGCATGGAACTTAAGAAGTTCTGTCCACGTTGCAAGTCTTCAACTCTTCACCGCGAAACTCGCTAATGATCAGCCCCGATTCGGTCGGGCGCACCTACCAGGGTGCAAATTCAACAACTATTTCGCAATCTGAAATCACAAATTTTGCTACCGTCTTTGGCGAAACTGATTTTTCTGTCGCGACCCCAACTTTCTCAATTCGAACTTCGCTCGATCAATTACAAGAAATTCTCACCGCTCCTGAACTTGGCATTAATTGGCAGCGGGTAGTTCATGGCGATCAGAAATTTGAAATTCACCGACCAATTGTTGCTGGCGATGTTCTAACTTGTGATGCCACAATTGAAAGTTATCGAGTAGCAGCTGGCAATGAATTCATTAACATAAAGTCAGATTTACGCAATGGCGATGAAATAGTTTGTACAAACTGGTGCACGATTGTGGTGCGAGCATGATGAAGGAACGTATTTTCAAAATCGATCGCGAACTGCTTAAGCGTTATGCTGATGCCAGTGGCGATCAAAATCCAATTCATCAAGACGAAACATTTGCTAAGTCAGTCGGTTTACCTGACGTCATTGCGCACGGCATGTTAACCATGGGCTTAGTTGGCCAATTTGTCAGCGACTGGGCTGGCGGTTCAAGCAACGTAAAAGAGTATTCAGCTCGTTTTACTAAACCAGTAGTTGTGCCCGCTAATACCGTTGTCGAGTTAGTTGTAAATGGCGTGGCCACCGAAGAGAACGGTTTATACCGACTTGAGTTAACTGCCACCGTCGATGGCGTAAAAGTATTAGGAATGGCAAAGGCGCTAGTTAAAAAGTGAGTGCTCCTGATTCAGTATTTAAACTCGCAGAGGCGCGTCAAGCGGCTCGAGCTAATAAAGATTTCGCCCTTGCCGATTCGCTGCGTGACCAAATATTTGCCGCCGGATATGAAGTTGCCGATGTTGCTGGCGGCTTTGAACTAACTGAAAAAGCCCGTTTCCCGGTCATTGCGAAGTTGCGCGATTTAAAGCCTTTTAATCTGCCTGCTCACGAAATAACTGCACTTTTAGTAATCGAAGGATTTATTGCCGATGCAATTACCTGCATAAATTCGATTAAAGCAAATAGTGACTGCAATATTGCGATTCTTTCGATTGGGCCAGTTGGCGAGTTAGTCGATGTAATCGATCAACGCACATCTCTGGTCGAGATTGCCGAGACTGGTTGGGGCGAAGCAGTCAATGCGCTTATGAAGATTGTTGAATCTAAATATGTAATCGTGATGGACCCTTCCACAACTTTTACTGGTGATGCAATTTCGCCGGTTCTCGCAGAATTAAATAAGCATGAATATGTGGCCGTTGGCTGGAAAGGCGGCTTAGTTAATTTAGCTGATGATTGGCGCAGTACTGAAGATAAAGGCGATGGCGAAGTCGATGTGCTCTTTAGTTACTTCATGGCGGTAGATCGAGTAGCAGCTCTTGAAGTTGGCGGTTTCAATGCGCGTGCAATTTATTATCGCAATGCCGATATTGAATTCTCGTTAAAATTACGCCATGGCACTGGTCGGTTACTGCAGATGCATCTACCTCTTGAACAAGGTCGCCATCATGGTTATCACGATGCCGAAGAGACTTATCGCGAAGTTCAATCTAAGAAGAATTACGATCGAATCCTCGAACGCTTCCGCGGCAAAGAGGCAATCTTGAGCCCTCGTCGCTAACCTTTAGCCATGGCCGATCTATCCGATTTCACAAGCTTGCACGTTGGCGGCCCAGCGCGTGAATTTATTGAAGTCGCAAGTGAAGCCGAAATTATCGCCGCTTTAGAAGCAGCCGGCGATTCACCAGTTTTAATTCTTGGTGGTGGCACCAATATGTTAATTAGTGATTCTGGTTTTGCTGGCACCGTTATTCACATCAGTAATAACCAAGTAAAAGAAGAGATCGATGCTTGTAGCGGCGCCACGCTAATTATTGGGGCGGGCGAAAACTGGGATGACTTTGTTGCTTCAACTATTGAACGCGGCTTTGCCGGCATGGAAACGCTAAGCGGTATCCCGGGCACAGTTGGTGCCGCTCCTATTCAAAATATTGGTGCTTATGGCCACGAAGTTGGTGAATTTATTACTCGCGTGCGCACCTATGATCGCCAGAGCAAAGCGCTAAAAACTTTTACTAATAGCGAATGTAATTTCAGTTATCGCAATTCGATCTTTAAAACTGAACCTGGCCGTTACGTAGTTCTAGATGTGGCTTTCCAACTTCGCATTGGTGAAATATCAGAACCAATCACTTACGCTGAACTTGCCACAAAATTAGGTATCGAAACGGGTGAGCGAGCACCAGTAAGAAAGGTGCGCGAGACTGTTTTAGAACTTCGCAGTGCAAAGGGAATGCTGCTCTCACCAACTGATAAAGATTCTTGGTCAGCCGGGTCGTTCTTTACAAACCCAATTGTTAGTCAAGCGATAGCAGATCAATTACCGACTGATGCACCACGTTGGCCAGCAAACGACGGCCAAGTAAAAATCTCGGCGGCCTGGTTAATTCAACAATCTGGAATTGAAAAAGGTCAGTCACATGGTGGCGCTAAAGTTTCGACTAAACATGTATTGGCGCTAACAAATTCTGGAAACGCAACAGCTTCGGAAATCACTGAGTTAGCAAAGATTGCCAGTGCTGCAGTTAAAGCGAAGTTTGGAATTGAGCTACAACCAGAGGTAAATCTGGTTGGAATTACTTGGTAGTTAGTTAGCTTCTTCAACCAATTTCTTGATTCGCCCAATGCCTTCAACGATATCTTCATCGCTAAGCGCATAAGAGAAGCGTAAATAACCTGATGGACCGAAAGCCTCACCTGGCACCGCAGCAACTTCAACTTCTTCGAGAATCAACGTTGCTAATTCAGCTGAAGTAGTTGGGGTTTTGCCACGAATAGTTTTGCCGAGCACGCCTTTAACTGATGGATAAACATAGAAAGCACCAGTTGGGGTTGGGCAAGAGAAACCAGGAATTTCATTAAGCAGCGAGACAATTAATTTACGACGACGGTTAAATGCTTCGCCCATCTTGTGGACTGCCGCAAGATCACCAGTTACGGCAGCGATCGCAGCACGCTGTGAAACGTTAGACACATTGCTGGTTAAGTGTGATTGTAAGTTTGTCGCAGCCTTGATTACATCTTTAGGCCCGATCATCCAACCTACCCGCCAACCAGTCATGGCGTAAGTCTTAGCAACTCCATTGATAATAATTGTGGTGTCAGCTAAGCCCGGAACTACTACTGGCATGCTTGGCGCAGTTGCGCCGTCGTAGAGCAAGTGCTCGTAAATCTCATCAGCAATAATCCAGATATTATTTTTAAGCGCCCACTCACCTATTGCTTTAACTTGCTCAGCCGAATAAACCGAACCAGTTGGGTTACTTGGTGAACAAAATAGCAACGCCTTTGTCTTTGGAGTGCGAGCAGCTTCGAGTTGTTCAACAGTTACTAAATAATTTTGAGTCTCATCAGCAAAAACTTCGACT
The DNA here is from genome assembly GCA_044351155.1 of Candidatus Planktophila sp. Taxonomy (GTDB): domain Bacteria; phylum Actinomycetota; class Actinomycetes; order Nanopelagicales; family Nanopelagicaceae; genus Planktophila. Next base: position 52,560 of record JBILGH010000007.1, read on the forward strand.
GCTTTTCCGCCAGCTAATTGAATACATTCTGGATAAGTAGTCCAATATGGCGATGGCAATAAAACTTCATCGCCATTTTCGACAATTGTGGCAAATGCTTGGTAAACGGCTTGCTTTCCACCGTTAGTTACCAAAACTTGATCAGCGGTAATTTCATAATTTGAATCACGCTTAGTTTTTGCCACGATCGCATCACGCAGTTCAGGCAAACCCGGAGTTGGTGAGTAGCGATGATTTGCCGCAACCTTGGTTGCAGCCGCTGCTGCCTCGACGATGTAATCAGGTGTTGGAAAATCAGGCTCACCCGCACCAAAGCCAATAACTGGGCGGCCAGCAGCTTTAAGCGCTTTCGCCTTGGCATCTACAGCTAAGGTCGCAGATTCTGCGATTGCGGCAATTCGTGCGGAGATTCTGGTCATGGCCTAAGTCTGCCGTATTCATGAGGGTGCTGCGATCTAGGTTTTTGCTCAGAAATAGCCAGTTAGACCTAAGCCCCCTTGAACCCCTACAATTCGACGCTCACGAGGGATTTGGTAAATCGTATGGTTTCGCCATGCCCGCGCGAAGGGCAGTAGCTCAATTGGCTAGAGTTGCCGTCTCCAAAGCGGCCGGTTGGGGGTTCGAGTCCCTCCTGCCCTGCAAAGTTCGAACCCTGTTTGCGAAAGTCGCACGCAGGAACATTAGTTAGTTAGGAATGCGAATATGACTGAAGAAGTCAAAGAAACCGAGAAACTCGGAATCTTCGCGCGCATTGGCCTGTTCTATCGCCAAATCGTTTCCGAACTAACCAAAGTTGTTTGGCCAACTCGTAAACAGTTGACCACATACACAGCCGTTGTATTAGTTTTCGTAACATTCGTAATCGCAGTGGTATCGCTGCTCGACTTGGTACTTACCAAGATCGTTTTCTGGATCTTCGGGTAAAAGGTAAAAATAGATGACACTTGAAGAAACTCCAGACGCTTTCGAAGCAGCACTTGCGGCTAACGCTGCAGACGTTGCCGTCGAATCTGCCGTTGAAGAAATCGTAGAAGTTGTACAAGAGGAAGCTACTTCTACTATTGATTCATCAGTTGATTCAGATGAAGACCCAATTGATGGTCCAATCGAAACCGATGAAAATGATCCAAACGCGGAATTCCGCCGCACTCTTCGTAGTGCAATCGGTGACTGGTATGTGGTTCATTCATATGCCGGTTACGAGAAGAAGGTAAAGGGCAACCTTGCCAACCGTATTATTTCATTGAATATGGAAGATTATATTTACCAGATTGAAGTTCCTGAAGAAGAAGTTATGGAAATCAAAAATGGTCAGCGCAAGATGGTTAAGCGCAACATTTATCCAGGCTACGTTCTTGTGCGCCTCGAACTAACTGATGAATCTTGGTCAGTAGTTCGTAACACTCCAGGTGTTACTGGCTTCGTTGGTAACGCTCATAATCCAAGCCCATTAAGCATGGATGAAGTTGAAAAGATTCTGGCTCCACGCCCAGTGAAGAAGTCAGATAAGCCAGATATTCGAGTAATTGATTTCGAAGTAGGCGAGTCCGTAACTGTTATGGATGGCCCATTCGCAACGCTTCCAGCCTCGATTTCCGAGATCATGCCAGAGCAGGCAAAGCTCAAGGTTTTGGTTTCAATCTTCGGCCGCGAAACTCCTGTCGAACTTTCATTTAACCAAGTACAGAAGCTCTAAGAACTCAAAAGAATTTAAAAAGAACCGAGAAAAGGAAAAAGCAAAATGGCCCCAAAGAAGAAGATCACTGCGCTAATTAAGTTGCAGATCCAGGCTGGCGCAGCAACACCTGCTCCACCAGTGGGTCCAGCTCTCGGTCAGCATGGCGTAAACATCATGGAGTTCGTTAAGGCATACAACGCTGCAACTGAATCTCAAAAAGGTCAGATCATTCCGGTCGAGATCAGCGTTTACGAAGATCGCTCATTCACATTCATCACCAAGACACCTCCTGCATCACGTTTGATCTTGAAGGCTGCTGGCGTTGAAAAGGGTTCAGCGATTCCTCACAAGACCAAGGTTGCCAACATCACCATGGCTCAGGTTCAAGAAATTGCAAAAGTCAAGATGGAAGATCTAAATGCAAATGACATTGATGCAGCTAGCAAGATCATCGCTGGCACTGCTCGTTCAATGGGAATTACAACTAACGGCTAAATAAAATAAAAAGAATTCTTAATTCAACCGAATTAAGTAGTGGGAGAACCGCGCTGGTTCGTTAACCACAAACCGAATGAATTCGAAAGAGTTCAAGAAATGAAGGTCAGAAATGAAGCGCTCAAAGAAATACATTGAAGCTGCGGCGAAGGTAAAGAAAGATCACCTTTACACCCCGCTTCAAGCAGTTACCTTGGCGAAAGAAACATCAACTGTTTCATTTAACGCCTCAGTTGAAGTAGCACTTGTTCTCGGCGTAGATCCAAAGAAAGCCGATCAAGCAATTCGCTCAACTGTTAACTTGCCACATGGAACCGGTAAGACTGCCCGCGTTCTTGTTTTCGCAAACGGTGACAAGGCTGATGCAGCACGTGCTGCAGGTGCCGACATCGTTGGTGGCGACGAACTAATCGAAGAAGTTTCAAAGGGTCGTCTTGATTATGACGCTGTAGTTTCAACCCCAGATCTAATGGGTAAAGTCGGTCGTTTAGGTAAGGTGCTTGGACCTCGCGGTCTGATGCCAAACCCAAAGACTGGCACCGTAACAACAGATGTTGCTAAGGCTGTTTCTGATATTAAGGGCGGAAAGATTGAGTTCCGTGTTGATAAGAACTCAAACCTGCACTTCCTAATTGGCAAGACTGGCTTTACAGCTGAACAACTGGCTGAGAACTACGCAGCAGCACTTGATGAAGTTCTTCGCGCAAAGCCAAACTCATCAAAGGGTCGCTACATTCAAAAGGCAGTTGTTTCAACAACAATGGGACCTGGAATCGCAGTAGATCCAAACCTAGTTCGCGAACCTTCCGCTAACTAATTATTCTAAATAAAAACCGGTAATCGGTAGGGAAACCTGCTGGTTACCGGTTTTTTTTTATTCTCCGACACCTTTAAGCATTATGCCTTAAGATTTTGATATGGCCTCAATCGTTGAAACCGCACCACTTGTATTAAATGTTGGTGTTGTATTGACCGCTGCGGCAACCATGGGGTTCGTGGCACGCAAATTAGGTTTGCCTTCTGTAATCGGATATTTGGTTACAGGCCTCATCGTTTCGCCTTTCACTCCAGGTTTTGTTGCGGAAAACAATCAACTTGCCTTACTGGCAGATATTGGCGTTGTTCTCCTTCTATTTGAGGTGGGAATCGAGTTAGATCTAAAGCGAATCAGCCGCGAGTATCGCGCACTTCTATGGGGCGTCCCAACACAAATGGTAATTGGAATGGTTGTTGGAACACCTATCTTTCTTTGGTTAGGCATCCCAATCTATGGCGCTCTTTTACTCTCACTTTCAATTGCAATGTCATCGAGTGTTGTGATTGTGAACATCACCAGAAGTCCTCGTAGAGTGACAGATACCCAGACCGAAGAGGCTTTACTAGGTTGGTCTCTGATACAAGACATTGTTGGCGTTGCTGCGGCTGCGATCATTCTGACTTTGTTCGGAAGCAGCAACTCATCTGTTTTCGTTGCAGTTGGTGGCTTGGTACTTTTCGGCGCAGTAGCATTTGTGGCCTCTAGAATTCTGCCAATTGTTTTGCGAGCAGTACGTTGGGATAAAGACTTCTTTTTAATTTATTCAGTTGCTTTTGGATTAGTTTTAGCATCATTAGGAACAGTTGTCTTTGATATTCCAATGGCCCTCGCAGGATTTGTCGCGGGTCTTGCAATCAATAACAGTCGTGATAGCGAAGAAGTCAGAAAAGCAATTTTGCCTTTCAGAGATTTATTTGCTGTTCTTTTCTTTGTGGTAATTGGCACACTTATCCAGCCATCACTATTCACAAACTCTTGGAGATTTGCGCTTTTAATTCTTGGTTTGATGATCTTGTTAAAAACTCTGCCAACCATGGGATTGGCTCGAATCAGCCGCCTGAAGGTAAAGCCAATAAGACTTGGTATTGGTGTCAGCCAGATTGGGGAATTCTCCTTCGTGTTAGGCAGTTTGGCTTACGCCGAGAAAGTCATTTCGGTCTATCAATACACGGGCTTGTTAATGGCAGTCGTCCTTTCAATTATGGCCTCCACGATTTTGGTGAGACGAGCGCCAAAACAAGCGTAATTTGACCCTGGGCCCTACCCACCTCTAGCCTTACGCCATAACCAAAGACCGCAGGTCTAGATCTTCCGCAAGGTAGATCTAATAAATGAGGAAATCTCATACCCGCATAGGTGTTCACGTAAATCCGTGCGCGTCTACGCGTTACGGATTTTTTTATTGCCCCTAGGTCGCCAATGAAACAGGAAAGGTGAACCTTATGGCTCGCCCAGATAAAGCAGCAGCAGTTGCTGAGCTAACGGAAGATTTCCGTACCGCACAAGCAACTGTGCTAACCGAGTATCGCGGTTTAACCGTGACAGCGATGAAGCAACTTCGTCGTGCACTCGGCGCAGATACAAAATACTCAGTAGTGAAGAACACCCTTACCAAGATTGCTGCAAAAGATGCTGGCGTAGACATCTCTGATGATCTACTTGTTGGTCCATCTGCAGTCGCATTCATCAAGGGCGATCCAATCAATGCAGCTAAGAGCTTGCGCGATTTCCAGAAGGAAAATCCATTCCTAATTATTAAGGGTGGAATTTACGAAGGTAAGTCAGTTACTCCAGCAGAACTTATGGAACTAGCTAACCTCGAATCACGCGAAGTTCTATTGGCTAAGTTGGCTGGTGCTATGAAGGCTTCAATGGCTAAGGCCGCTGCAACCTTCGATGCACTTCGCGCCAAGATGGAAAGTGGTGCACCAGTTGTGTCCGAACCATCATCAAATAATGCTGAGGCAGAGGTTCCAGCTCCGGCTGTGACTGAAGAAGTTGTCGCAGTAACTGAAACTGTTCAAGAAACAGAAACACCAGAAGTTGTCGCTGAAGTTGCTGCAGAAGCAACAGATGCAGCAGAAACTCCAGCGGAATAAGAAAAGGAATCAAATAAAATGGCAAAGCTAAACACTGAAGACCTATTGGGTCAGTTCAAGGAAATGACTTTGGTTGAACTTTCAGAGTTCGTAAAGTCTTTCGAGAAGGAATTCGATGTAACAGCAGCAGCTCCAGTAGCAGTTGCAGCAGCAGGTGGCGCAGCCGCTGGCGGCGCAGCAGATGCTGGTCAAGATGAGTTCACAGTTATTCTTGAAAATGCTGGCTCACAGAAGATCGCAGTTATCAAGGAAGTTCGCGGACTGAATTCAAGCCTTGGCTTGAAGGAAGCAAAGGACCTAGTTGATGCAACTCCTGCTGTACTTCTAGAGAAGGCAAACAAGGAAACTGCAGACAAGGCAAAGGCAGCTC
>JBILGH010000008.1:0-56618 GCA_044351155.1 Candidatus Planktophila sp.
TGTTACTACGGCCATGACGGCACGCTCCTTCTTCGGTTTTTCGCGCACGCGGCAACGAATAAACCTGACTCGGTTTATGGTGAATCAATTTGATTCACCCGTCGCACTCGAATTCATCGACCAATTTCTTGGACCGAGATGACTATGCCGATCGAAATCGGTGAGTGCTGAGATGTCACCAACTGGGTAGTTGGTGCGAGGCAAATCCTACCTGAGCGTGACGAGTGCTTTGTACCTCTTATATACGGGCGGAAAGTTCGCTTTTGAGCAGTTCAGCCAGATGCGGGGCGATCTTCCAATCAGCCAACATGGCCTGATAGCGATCGACCTCATCTGGATCAACTTTGACCCCCGTTTTCACCGCACGAATCATGATGTTTCGAGGGGTGTGTTCTCCCCCAATGAATTCGACGATATCAACGCGATAACCCAGAAGTTTAAGAATCTGAGCACGCAGCGAATCAGTCATCAAATCAATTAACCGTTCACTCACTACGCCATGACGAGTTAGCAGCGACCAAGGTTCAGGGACTAAGTCAACCTGCGCTTGTAAATCATGATGACAACATGGCGCCAACATAATCACTTTGGCTGAATTCTTAACCGCCCAGGCAATCGAATCATCGGTTGCCGTGTCACAAGCATGCAGAGCAATTGCAATATCAACTGATTGCGCCGGCGTATCGGCAATTTTGGCAACTAGGAACTGGGCGTCTGCGCCTAATGAGTTTGCGATCTGATCATTATGTCGCTTTGATTCTTCGCGTTCGTCAACACCTAAGATTTTCACTTTTTGAGTAGCGCTATTTAAATATTCCTGCACGGCAAAAGTTAAGTAGGCATGACCACAACCTAGATCGACAATTGAGATTTCTGATTGCGCGCCAACTTCATTATCTAGCGTTGGTTTCAATAATCGTAAGAATTCTTCAACTTGGCGATACTTAGCCATTTTCGATGGCTTGATTCGTTTGTATCCATCGTGCATCCCAAGCAAGGCAAAGATCCGATTATCCTCGGGCAACAACCGCTGCTTCTGGCGGTCATGGGTTAAATCGCGCTCTAGCTTTACTCGGCCAATTGTTACCAGCGCTTCATCTTTTTTGCTGATGCGAACTGAGTAACTCTCACTCGTGCTCTCGGCTAACAAGTTGGCAAAGCCTTGACCAAGAAAGTCGGCGAAATCTAGTTCATTAGCACTTAAATTTTTGGTCGTAACTTGACGGCCATCCGTGGATTGAATCTGTAACTTCTCTTCGCCTTTAATCAGAACCGGCTTGATATCAATGCGTTCAGCCGATGGCGTTAAATTACGGCGACGGCCAGATAAAACTGCGCGCACAAAATTAGGCGCTTTAATGTGCTCTTCTAGTTCGGCAAATGCCCGAGTTAGCTCAATCTTCATTGACTACGCCCTGGGATGTGCTTGTTTGAAAGCGGCTTGTAAACGCTCAGTTGAAACATGCGTATAGATCTGAGTTGTCGCAAGCGAGGCATGCCCAAGTATCTCCTGAACTGTGCGCAGATCAGCACCACCTTCAAGCAAGTGCGTTGCTGCCGAATGGCGCAAAGCATGCGGCCCCATTCGTTCAAAACCCTCAAGCGCCGATAGCGCGTTATAAACCACGGTGCGCACGGCTCGTTGATCAATTCTTTTTCCACGAGCACCGATAAAAACACACTTCTCGGATTGCTCTTTCATTAGTAGTGGGCGACCATCGGCCAGCCAAGCTTTAAGTGCGCGCATTGCCGGATTACCAATCGGAATTGTGCGCTCTTTACTACCCTTGCCGAACACTCGAATTGTTTGACGTTCGTAATCAATATCTTGTAAATCTAATCCGCATAGTTCGGCCACGCGCGCACCGCTTGCATATAGAACTTCGACCATCGCGCGATCTCGAAGTGCTAACGGGCCTTCACCTTCATCGACGCGCGCAGCTAGTGCATCCATCGCAATGCTAGTACTTGCCGCATCTAAAACTTCAGGCAAGGTGCGATGCGCTTTTGGTGTTGCTAAGTTCGCACCGACATCACTGCTCAAGTAATTGTGCTTAAACGCCCACTTAGTAAAAAGTCGAATCGAAACTGCCCGGCGCGACATAGTTGTGCGCGCTCCACCTTTTACTTGTTGATTAGCCAGCCAAGATCGAATCTGCGCCATGTCCAGAGTGGCGATATCGCTCTTGCCCATGGTTTCCAGGTGATTAATTAGAGATTGCAGATCACCAACGTAGGCACGAACTGTGTGAACTGAAAGATTTCGTTCGGATTCTAAATGGCGCTGAAAATCATTTACTAATGATTGAAAATCAGCGCTCATAAGAGCCAAGGTTACTCGGGTTTGCGACCCTGCCTTAGTAAGCCATAGGTAACGGCATCTTCAAGTGCCATGGCAGAGGCAGCAATAACGTTTTCGTGAACACCAACAGTGTTCCACTCACCTTTGCCATCGCTAGTTTCAACTAATACACGAGTAACTGCGCCAGTTCCTAAGCGACCTTCAAGAATTCGAACTTTGTAATCGGTTAATTCAAGTACCGCTAATTCAGGATAAAGCTGTTGTAGGCCACTTCGAAGGGCGTTATCAAAAGCGTTAACTGGGCCATTTCCGGCACCAGAGCAGATGATTTGCTTGCCTTGTGCTGTCACAGTTACTTCGGCCTTAGTGATGATGCTGCCATCTTCATTGCGCTCAACTGAAGTAAGCCAATGATCAATAGTAAAGAATGATGCGCGTGAACCATTGATTTCTTCATGAAGTAAAAGTTCGAATGAGGCATCGGCAGCTTCGAAAGTGAAGCCACGTGATTCCATCTCTTTAACGCGATCAACAATGCGACCAACTAGTTCGCGATCTCCCCCAAGGTCTACACCTAGTTCAATTGATTTCATTTCGATTGAAGCACGACCAGCCATATCAGAGACCAACATGCGCATATCGTTTCCGACAGATTCAGGATCTTCATGTTGGTAAAGCGAAGGATCAATCTTAATTGCGCTGGCATGTAGGCCTGCCTTGTGCGCAAATGCAGAAATGCCAACGTAAGGTTGCCGAGCACTTGGATTGATATTAGTAATTTCGGCAATGGCATGTGAAATGCGGAATGATTCGCGCAGCGCATTTGCTGGAAGTACCAATTTTTCTTTCTTAAGTTCTAAGTTCGCAATGATCGTGACTAGATCGGCATTACCGGTGCGCTCGCCATAACCATTTAAAGTGCCTTGAACGTGAGTTGCGCCAGCAGCGACAGCAGCCATTGAATTAGCAACAGCGCAACCGGTGTCATTGTGGCAATGGATTCCAAGGCGAGCACTACTTGCCTGCAGCACATCGTGTACAACTTGTGACAATTCATCTGGCAACATGCCGCCGTTAGTATCGCAAAGGGCGATTACATCAGCACCAGATTCGGCGGCGACGCGAACAACTTCAAGCGCGTAGGCACGATTTGAGCGATAACCATCAAAGAAGTGTTCAGCATCAAGAAATACGCGCTGACCTTCGGCACGAAGATGCTTAATTGAATCGCGAATCATTTCGAGGTTCTCATCAAGCGTGGTCTTAAGCGCTAAATCAACGTGGCGATCGTAAGACTTAGCTACCAAGGTAACTGCCGGTGCCCCGCTATCGCGCAGTGCACCTAATAGGGCGTCATCAGCTGCTTTTACATTAGGGCGACGAGTAGCACCGAAAGCTACGAATGTGGCGTTCTTTAGTTGCAACTCTTTCTTAGCGCGCGCAAAGAATTCAGTATCTTTTGGATTTGCCCCTGGCCATCCGCCTTCGATAAAACCAACACCTAAATCATCTAAGTGACGAGCGATCGCCAACTTATCGTGCACCGAAAGGTTCAAACCTTCTTGCTGTGCGCCATCGCGCAAAGTGGTGTCGTAGATGTGAAAAGCGTCGTTGATTGTCATAGTTGCTACTTACAAAACCTTATGAATCCAGTTATGGGTATCTGCGATTGTGCCGTGTTGAATTCCAAGTAACGTATTACGAATCTGCATTGTGATTACACCTGGTTGACCATCGCCAGTTACCCAAGTTCCCATGGTGCTCTTTGCTTGACCAACTGGTGAAACAACAGCCGCGGTTCCACAAGCAAAGATTTCGGTGATCTCGCCACTAGCAACGCCATCGCGCCAATCATCGATGCTGATCATTTCTTCCAAAGTTTTATACCCCAGGTCTTTGGCAACACTAAGAATCGAGTCACGAGTAATGCCCGGCAATAAAGTGCCAGTTAATTTTGGCGTTACGACAGTTGCATCAGCGCCTTTACCTCTTACGAAGTAAAGATTCATGCCGCCCATTTCTTCAACCCATTTACGTTCTTGGGCATCGATCCAGACCACTTGGTCGCAACCTTGAGCAGCGGCAGCTTTTTGAGCAACGAGAGATGCGGCGTAGTTGCCACCGCACTTAGCTTCACCGGTTCCGCCTTGAGCTGCGCGAACATATTCAGTTGAGATCCAGACGCTGACTGACTTTGAAGGATCAAAATAAGCACCAACTGGAGTGGCAATTAGTAAATAGGTTGCCTTGTTTGATGGGCGCACGCCTAAGCCAACTTCAGTTGCGATCATAAATGGGCGTAGATAAAGGGCTTCGCCGATCTTGCCCGGAACCCAGCCAGCATCAGTCTTTACTAGCTCTTCAACGGTTTCAATGAATAGCTCGATTGGCATTTCGGGCAGAGCTAAACGATTAGCGCTGCGAGCGAAACGAATTGCGTTGGCATCTGGGCGAAAGAGTGAAATGCCGCCATCGGGTTGGCGATAAGCCTTCATGCCTTCGAATATCTCTTGGCCGTAATGAAACACGGCAGTTGCTGGATCTAGCGAAAGTGGGCCATATGGAATTAGCTCGGGCTCAGCCCAACCAGTTGCTTCATTCCACTCACAGATAACCATGTGATCGGTGTAGTACTTACCAAAACCGGGGTTCGCAATCTTTTCGGCACGATCTGTTTCAGATACAGCAGTTGTTGAAAGACGGTACTTCATTGCGATTTCCCTTCTTGGCCTAAGCGTTTAGCAATGCAAGGAGCGCATCGCCAACTTCAGTTGTAGAACGTTTCTTTTCGCCACGATTTAACAAATCTTGAGCAACAGCTTTTTCAACTTCACGGGCAGCATCAGCTAGGCCCATGTGATCGAGCAACATCGCAACTGACATAACTGTGGCAGTTGGGTCAGCTAAATTCTTACCAGCAATATCAGGAGCTGAACCATGTACGGGTTCGAACATTGATGGGAACTTGCCAGTTGGGTTGATATTGCCTGAGGCAGCTAATCCAATTCCGCCACAGATAGCAGCGGCGATGTCAGTCAAGATGTCACCAAAAAGATTATCTGTTACTACAACATCGAAGCGTTCTGGGTTAGTAACAAAGAACATTGATGCTGCATCTACGTGCAGATACTCAGTTGTGATTTCTGGAAACTCTTTAGCAACTTCGTTGAAAGTACGGGTCCATAGACCGCCGGCACGAGTAAGCACATTGTTCTTATGGATCAGCGCTAACTTCTTGCGGTCGCGCTTACTTGCGCGAGCAAATGCATCACGGATAACGCGCTCAGCGCCACGACGAGTATTTAGTGATTCTTCGGTCGCAATCTCGTTTTCAGTGCCTTCAGCAAGTACACCGCCAGCGCCAACATATGGGCCTTCGGTGCCTTCGCGAACCACAATGAAATCGATCGGCGCTTTAGTCGCAAGTGGGCCAGTTACTCCTGGCATCAACTTAGCGGGGCGCAAATTAATGTAGTGATCAAAAGCAAAACGAAGTTTTAGCAGAAGTCCACGCTCTAGAACTCCACTTGGAACAGTTGGGTCGCCAACTGCGCCAAGCAAAATTACATCGGACTTTGCCAGCTCGGCCAAAGTTGCATCAGGCAAGACTTCACCTGTGCGATGCCAGTAAGCAGCACCCAGATCGTAAGAAGTTTTAGTAAAGGTTGCGCCATGTTTAGCGGCAACGCAATCTAGAACTCGTAAGCCTTGGGCAACTACTTCCGGACCAATGCCATCGCCAGCGATGACCGCTAAATTAAAGTTCGCCATTAGTTCACCAAAGTCACGGATCGAACTGAGCCGGCACCAGTTTCTTTGGCAACGGCTGCAATTAGCTCATCACTTACTGGTGAATCAACGGTGATTGCCATTAAAGCTTCTCCCCCAGCTGAATCGCGGGAAACCTGCATACCGGCGATATTGATTTTTGCGGTGCCGAGAATATTTCCAACTGCGCCAACGATGCCTGGGCGATCTGAGTAGCGAAGGAATAACAAATTATCAGTTGGTGGTAGGTCTAGATCAAATTGATCAACTGCGATGATCTTTTCAACTTTGCGAATACCCATCAAAGTTCCATCGACCTTTAGTGATTTACCGTTAGCTAATGAACAGTGCAGCGAAATCATGCTGCGGTACTCAGGGCTTTCGGCATCTGTTGTAACTGATGAAGTAACTCCGCGCTCGGCAGCGATGCCAGGTGCGTTTACATAAGTAACATCTTCAGAACCAATTGCAGTTAGTGCACCCTTAAGCGCGCTTATTGCTAAGACTGATGAGTCGTGGCCAGAGATATCTCCGCGCACGTTGATTTCCATGCTTACTGGAAGTTCGCCAGCAATACCGGTTGCGATCTGTGCCATCTTCTCAACTAATGGCAAAGATGGACGTATATCTTCGTGAATAGCGCCACCCTTTACGTTTACCGCATCAGGAACTAGTTCGCCGGCTAGTGCTTTACGCACTGAAACAGCTACTGCGATACCAGCACGCTCTTGAGCTTCATCAGTTGATGCGCCTAAGTGAGGCGTGGCAACTACTTGATCAAGGGTAAATAGTGGTGAATCAGTACAAGGCTCAGTTGCGAAAACATCAAGACCGGCACCAGCAACGCGACCTTCAGTAATTGCATCAAATAGCGCAGCCTCATCTAGAACGCCACCACGAGCCGCATTGATGATGCGAACTGATGGCTTAACTTTCTTAAGCGCTTCAACACCGATTAAGTTGGCGGTCTCTTTAGTCTTTGGTAAGTGGATAGTGATGAAATCACTAGCTGCCAATAGATCATCGAGTTCCATAAGCGTTACGCCAAGTTGGGCGGCACGAGCTGGCTGCAAATATGGATCATAAGCAACCACGTTCATGCCAAAAGCCTGCATGCGGTGAGCTACTAGTTGACCAATGCGACCAAAGCCAACGATGCCGAGAGTTTTTTCAAATAACTCAGCACCGGTGTACTTAGAACGTGCCCACTTACCATTGCGAAGTGCTGCGTGTGCAGGTGAAACAAAACGAGCAGATGCCAAAATTAGCGTAATCGCTAGTTCGGCAGCTGAAACGATATTTGAAGTTGGAGCGTTAACAACCATGACACCGGCAGCAGTAGATGCTGGAATGTCTACGTTATCTAAGCCAACACCTGCGCGAGCAATAACTTTTAAACCTTTTGCAGCGGCAATTGCTTCGGCATCCATTTTGGTTGCAGAGCGAATCAAGACTGCATCTACCCCAGCAGCAAGTGCCGAAAGCAGTTCGGCTCGGTTTGCGCCGTCACAATGACGAACTTCAAAATCCGGGCCAAGCGCTTCAAGTGTTGCAGGGCTTAATTCTTCAGCGATTAAAACAACAGGTTTAGCCACGTGATGCGCTTCCTTCTTTGTAATCATCGTTGCCAGATTGCTTCATCCAGCTAAACATCTTGCGCAGTTCGCGGCCAACAGCCTCGATTGGGTGGGTCTCGCCCTTAGCGCGAAGCGCCTTAAATTCAGGGGCGCCGGCTTCTTGATCATCAATAAAGCGCTTAGCAAAAGCACCACTCTGGATATCAGCGAGAACTGCCTGCATGTTTGCCTTAACACTTGGATCAATAACGCGTGGGCCTGAAACATAATCACCGAATTCAGCAGTGTCAGAAACTGACCAGCGCTGCTTTGCAATTCCACCTTCGTACATCAAGTCAACGATTAGCTTTAGCTCGTGTAGACATTCGAAGTAGGCAACTTCTGGTTGGTAACCAGCTTCAGTAAGTACTTCAAAACCATACATAACTAGTTGCGAGGCGCCACCACAAAGAACTGATTGCTCACCGAATAGATCTGTTTCGGTTTCTTCAGTAAATGTTGTCAAGATGCCACCAGCACGAAGTCCACCGATCGCCTTGGCATATGAAAGTGTTAGCGGCCAAGCGTTGCCAGTTGAATCTTGCTCAACTGCCACGATTACTGGAACGCCACGACCAGCTGCGAACTCACGACGTACGAGGTGACCTGGGCCCTTTGGCGCAACCATACAAACATCAACTGATGCTGATGGCTTAATGTAACCAAAACGAATATTAAAACCATGACCAAAGAACAACGCATCGCCATCTTTAAGGTTAGGCAAGATTGAATCGGTGTAGATGTGTCGCTGTAAGTGATCAGGTGCCAAAATCATGATGACCGTTGCTTCTTTAACTGCCTCGGCAACGCTAGTTACGCGCAAGCCTTCTTGTTCAGCCTTTGCGCGAGATGGTGAACCATCCTTTAGACCAACGCGAACATCGACACCGCTATCGCGCAAGTTAAGCGCGTGTGCGTGTCCTTGTGAACCGTAACCAATGATCGCAACTTTGCGTCCTTGAATAATCGAAAGATCGGCATCTTCTTCATGATACATAGTTGCCATTTGGTGTTGCTCCTTATTTTCTCTTGGTTATTTGTTGGTTACTGGATAGTTTTTGGTCGGTTTAATTCTGATAATCAGGTTGAGTATCGTGGACCTCAGGGGCCGCGTCAGGCTTGATTTCCTTGATTGCTATGACGTTAATCAACTTATCGAGCTGTGCGATAACTTGCTCGAGGGCGTGGCCCTCAACGCTAACGACGATATCCATCTGGGAAACTTCTGGGTTGGCTGTTGGTCCAACAGTTAGGCGTTCGATGTTGTAGGCACGGCGCGAAAATAGACCGGCCACGCGAGCAAGAACGCCAGGTGAGTTTTCAACTAAAACTTCGAGGGTATGTTGGGCCATTTTTATAACTCCTGTGAATCCCAGTCAGGCGCAGTTTCGCGCGCGATCATAATGTCATCATTTGAGGTTCCGGCTGCAACCATTGGCCACACCATTGCATCGCGGTGAACTCGGAAATCAACCACCACTGGTTGATCGTTAATGCTCATTGCTTTTTCAATTGTGGCGTCAACATCTTCTGGGCGCTCGCAACTTAAACCAACGCAACCCATTGCCTCAGCCAACATTGGGAAATTTGGCACGCGCTTTGAATCAAGACTGGTATTTGAATAACGACCTTCATAGAACAAGGTTTGCCATTGGCGAACCATGCCTAGGCTTTCATTATTAATAATTGCGATCTTCACTGGAATATTATTTAGCGCACAAGTTACTAGCTCTTGATTAGTCATCTGGAAACAACCATCGCCATCGATTGCCCATACCGTTGCATCTGGTGCACCAACTTTGGCTCCCATTGCAGCTGGAACCGCGTAACCCATTGTGCCTAAGCCACCAGAGTTAAGCCAAGTGCGTGGATTTTCATAAGAGATAAATTGCGCTGCCCACATCTGATGCTGACCAACACCTGAAGTAAAGATGGTGTCAGGTCCAGAAATTTTTCCTAAGCGCTCGATTACATATTGTGGTGAGAGCGAACCGTCAGATGGCTGGCCGTAACCAAGTGGATATGTGCTCTTAAGCGAATTCATTTGACGTAACCAAGCAGTTAAATCTGGTTTGTTCTTAGCAAGTGCTGCCTTAAGCGCTGGAATAAGTGCTTGTAGCGTGTGCTTAACATCGCCAATAACAGGTACATCAGCAAAGCGATTCTTATGGATTTCAGCTGGATCAACATCACAATGAATTACTTTGGCATTTGTTGCAAAAGTTGAAAGCTTGCCAGTCACGCGATCGTCAAAACGGGCACCTAGCGTGATTAGTAGATCCGCCTTTTGTAGCGCAGTAACTGCGGCCACTGTGCCGTGCATGCCAGGCATACCTAAATGAAGTGGGTGACTATCTGGGAAAGCACCGCGCGCCATCAGGGTTGTGACAACTGGCGCGCCAAGTAAATTAGCAATCTCTAGCAATTCGCGATTTGCTTCAGCCTTAATGACACCGCCGCCAACATAGAAAACTGGCTTACTTGATTGGGTGATTAACGCAGCAGCATCGGCAATTGCTTGCGCATTTGGCTCAAGTCTTGGTTGATAACCCTTTAAGTTAACTGATGTTGGATAATTAAAATCAGTCATCTTCTGCAGCGCATCTTTAGCAATATCAACTAGAACTGGGCCAGGTCGACCAGTACTTGCGATATGAAATGCCTCAGCAATAGCGCGCGGAATATCAGCTGGGTCAGTAATCAAATAATTGTGCTTAGCAAATGGCATCGTTATTCCACGAATATCTGCTTCTTGAAATGCATCAGTACCGATCGCAAGAGATGGAACTTGGCCAGTGATCGCAACCATCGGAACTGAATCCATCGCAGCATCAGCCAAAGGTGTAACTAAGTTAGTAGCGCCTGGGCCAGAAGTTGCGATACAAACACCAACGCGACCAGTAACTTGGGCATAACCAGTTGCAGCGTGACCAGCACCTTGTTCGTGGCGAACCAAGATGTGGCGAATTTTGGAATCAAAGATCGGATCGTAAGCTGGCAAGATTGCGCCACCAGGAATACCGAACATGACATCTACGCCAGCTGCTTCCAAACTACTGACTAGGCTCTGGGCTCCAGTTACTTGACTCATCTTCGTTACTCCTTTCGCTTCTCGGTTACTTCCTCTTGCGTTAAACGGTTAAATGAAAAAACCCTCAGTTTCAACTGAGGGTAGCGCGCGATCGATGTTGCTAGATCGCACGCTTTCGGATCACCACTGATGAACGCATATGCGTATTCTCCAATGAGTACGCGCATGAGTCAACCCCTGAGATTGCAATCTCAAATTGTGAGAGGGGTCTCACAGTGCCACTAGGTTCGCCTTAGTCGCAGACCGCGCCCTTAGAAGCCGAGCCAACTAACTTGGCATATTTAGCCAAAACACCACGAGTGTATTTATGTGGCACTGGCTTGAAATCCTTACGTCGTTCGGCCAGAACAGCTTCGTCAACCAATAGATCGAGTTGGCGAGTTATCGTATTAATGCGAACTCGGTCACCATCTTTAATAAATGCAATCGGCCCGCCATCTACAGCTTCAGGTGCGACGTGGCCCACACATAATCCAGTTGAACCACCAGAGAAGCGACCATCGGTTAAGAGCAGAGTTGATTTACCTAGACCAGCGCCTTTGATTGCGCCAGTGATCATTAACATTTCGCGCATTCCTGGACCACCCTTTGGTCCTTCGTAACGAATCACAACTACATCGCCGGCTTGAATGGTGCCATCTTCAAGAGCGTCCATCGCAGCTTGCTCGCGTTCGAATACTCGCGCAGGTCCTTCAAATTCTTCAATTCCAACGCCAGCAGTTTTACAAACCGCACCCTCTGGGGCAAGTGAACCCTTAAGAATTGTGATGCCACCGCCGAGTGACATTGGCTTAGATGTTGCACGCAGAATTTCACCATCTGGATCTGGTGGCGAAATCTCCGCTAAATTCTCAGCCATTGTTTTTCCAGTAACAGTTAGCGCATCACCATGTAATAAACCAGCATCAAGAAGTGCTTTAAGAACTACCGGGACTCCCCCGACTTTATCCATGTCGGACATAACAAAGCGGCCGAATGGTTTTAGATCACCAAGTAGTGGAACCTTTGAACCAATGCGATGGAAGTCATCCATTTCAAGATCAACATCTGCTTCATGAGCGATCGCAAGTAGGTGTAACACAGCGTTAGTAGAGCCACCCAGTGCCATCAACATGGTGATCGCATTTTCAAATGCTTTTTTACTTAAAATATCTCTAGTGGTAATTCCTTGCCGAATTAATTCAACAACTGCGGCACCAGACTTAACAGCAAATGCGTCGCGACGGCGATCAACTGCTGGCGGCGCCGCTGACCCTGGTAGTGATAAACCAATTGCTTCACCGATTGATGCCATGGTGTTAGCTGTGTACATACCGCCGCAGGCACCTTCACCTGGACAGATTGCGCGTTCAATGCGATCAACTTGATCTTGCGAAATCAAACCACGAGCACATGCACCAACTGCTTCGAAAGCATCAATGATCGTTACATCTTTGCCATCTACTTGACCTGGCAGAGTTGAACCCGCATAGACAAATACTGATGCCACATTAATTCGCGCAGCTGCCATCATCATGCCCGGTAGTGATTTATCACAGCCAGCAAATGTGACCATGCCATCAAGGCGCTCTGCCTGCATAACTGTTTCAACTGAGTCAGCAATCACTTCGCGGGATACTAATGAGAAGTGCATTCCTTCGTGGCCCATGGAAATTCCGTCAGAGACTGAAATAGTTCCGAACTGCATTGGAAAGCCACCAGCATCAATTACGCCTTGCTTTGAAGCTTTAGCTAACCGATCAAGTGAGAGATTGCAGGGTGTGATTTCATTCCACGAAGATACGATACCGATCTGTGGCTTAACCCAATCGTCATCGCCCATTCCAACCGCGCGCAACATTCCACGAGCAGGAGCTCGCTCCAAGCCATCAGTTACTAAGCCAGAACGCGGTTTCATCTTCGACATGTTCGAATTCTAACCTGTAAGAAGCGAATAATTACTATTGACCTAGATGGCCAAGTAGAAGTTCTCGTACACGAGCGGCATCTGCTTGGCCCTTAGTCTCTTTCATAACTGCGCCAATCAACGCGCCAGCTGCGGGCAAATGACCACTTCGAACTTTCTCAGCAGTTTCAGATTGTTCAGCACAAACTTTTTCAATTGCTGCCATTAGTGCGCCATCATCATTAACAACTTTGATGCCGCGCTTGCTTACAACTTCAGCAGGAGTTCCTTCGCCGGCAATTACGCCTTCAACTACTTGGCGGGCAAGTTTGTCGGTTAGTTCGCCTTTTTCAACCAGCGCCACAATGGCTGCAACATCAGTTGGTGTGATTGCTAGATCTGAGATTGCAGTGTCGCGTTCATTAGCAAGGCGTGAAATTTCACCTAGCCACCAAGAGCGAGCTTTAGTTGGATCTGCGCCAAGTGCCACAGTTGCTTCGACAATGCCTAATACATCAGCATTAATCATTGCTTCCATCTCTTTAGCCGGCACGTTCCAAGCTTCTTGTAAGCGCTTGCGGTGAAGTGATGGACGTTCTGGAATTGCCGCACGTAGCTCTTCGATCCAGGCCGCATCAGGTGCAACTGGAACTAGATCTGGTTCTGGGAAATAACGGTAATCCTCGGCTTGCTCTTTCGAACGGCCCGAGCGAGTTAAGCCAGTGTCTTCTTGGAAGTGACGAGTCTCTTGAACAACGCGTTCGCCTTTGTTTAGAAGTTCGGCATGGCGAATCATTTCGCCACGAACTGCACGTTCGACTGAGCGAAGTGAGTTAACGTTCTTGGTTTCAGAACGAGTGCCTAATACATCAGAGCCAATCAGGCGTAATGAAACATTGGCATCGCAGCGAAGTGAGCCTTGTTCCATCTTCACATCAGATACGCCCAGGCCACGCAAAATATCGCGAAGTTCACTGACATAAGCTTTGGCAACTTCTGGTGCGTACTTGCCTGTGCCTGGAACAATCTTGGTCACGATTTCGACTAATGGAATACCTGCTCGGTTGTAATCAAGAAGTGAGTAATCAGCACCATGGATACGACCAGTTGCGCCACCTACGTGAAGTGATTTACCTGTGTCTTCTTCCATGTGTACGCGTTCGACTTCAACGCGGAATTGCTTTGTGCCTTCATCAGTTTCGATCTCAACATCAACATAGCCATTGACGCAGATTGGCTCGTCATATTGCGAGATCTGGAAATTCTTTGGCATATCTGGATAGAAATAATTCTTGCGGGCAAAGCGACTAAATGGTGCGATTGAACAGTTAAGCGCAAGGCCGATCTTGATCGTTGATTCGATCGCCTTCTCATTTACTGTTGGCAGCGCACCAGGCAGCGCTAAACAAACTGGGCACGTTTGAGTGTTTGGTTCAGCGCCGAAGATAGTGCTGCAGCCGCAGAACATCTTGGAATTAGTATTTAGTTCAACGTGAACTTCCAGGCCAAGTACAGGTTCATACTTTGCTACAACGTCATCGTAAGTAAGGCTCACTTGGCACCTCCCATAATTGGCGCTTTATCCAGTAATGGAGCGCCCCATTTACTTAGTAGCGCTGCTTCAAGAGCTGCGCCAACTGAATACATGCGCTCGTCTTTCATAACTGGTGACATGATTTGAAAACCAACTGGTAGGCCATCTTCATCAGCAAGACCTGAAGGCAATGACATGCCGCCGATGCCCGCCATGTTTACCGGAATAGTTGCAATGTCATTTAGGTACATAGCAAGTGGATCATTTGCTTTCTCACCGATTTTAAATGCCGTAGTTGGGCAAGTTGGTGAAACTAATACGTCGGCCTTAGCAAATGCGTTGGTGAAATCTTGCGTAATCAAGGTGCGTACCTTTTGCGCGCTGCCGTAATAAGCATCGTAGTAACCAGAAGAAAGTGCATAAGTGCCCAAAATAATGCGGCGCTTTACTTCTTTTCCAAAACCAACTTCGCGAGTTAAATTCATAACTGATTCAGCTGATGCACCATCGACATCGCCAACGCGTAGGCCATAACGCATGGCATCAAAGCGAGCAAGGTTTGATGAACATTCCGAAGGTGCGATTAAGTAATAAGCCGCAAGTGCGTATTCAAAGTTAGGTGCTGATACTTCAACAATTTCAGCACCAGCTTTTGCTAATAGCTCGAGTGATTCTTCGAAGCGAGCACGAACGCCGGCTTGATAACCATCGCCATTAAGCTCTTTAACAACACCGATCTTCATGCCCTTTACATCACCCGCTCTTGCGGCGGCAACAACTTGTGGCACTGGTGCGTTAATACTGGTGGAATCTTTTGGATCATGGCCAGCAATTGCTTCGTGAAGCAGCGCGGCATCTAGAACTGTGCGCGCGCATGGGCCGGCTTGATCAAGTGAAGATGAGAAAGCAACTAAACCGAAACGAGAAACGCCACCGTAAGTTGGCTTAACGCCGACAGTGCCAGTAACTGCTGCTGGTTGGCGAATAGATCCGCCAGTATCGGTACCAATGGCAAGAGGTGCTTCAAAGGCAGCTAACGCAGCTGATGAACCGCCACCTGAACCGCCGGGAATGCGAGTTAGATCCCAAGGATTATGTGTTGGGCCGTAAGCCGAATTTTCAGTTGATGAACCCATGGCGAATTCATCCATGTTGGTTTTGCCCAAAATAACAATGTCATTCTTCTTTAAGTTCGCTACAACTGTTGAGTCATATGGTGGACGCCAACCTTCGAGAATCTTTGAGCCACAAGTTGTTGGAATACCTTTTTGCGCCATGACATCTTTTAGCGCAAGTGGAACTCCGGCAAGTGGTGAAAGTTTTTCGCCCTTTACGCGCTTGGCATCGATGGCTGCGGCTTGAGCAAGTGCACCTTCGGTATCGACATATAAGAAAGCATGAACATCAGCATCAACACTTGCGATGCGATCTAAGTGTGCTTGAGTCAGTGCAACTGAAGTTACTTCACCAGCAACAAGTTTGGCTGCCATTTCAGCAGCGGTTGAACGAATCACTCTTCACCCAAAATCTGTGGCACGCGGAAACGTTGTTCTTCTTGCGCAGGGGCACCTGATAGGGCTTCTTCGGGAGTCAGGCTTGGTACAACTACATCGGCGCGAAAAACATTGCGAAGTGGCAGCGGGTGCGAAGTGGCTTCAACATCAGCGCCAGCTACCTCTTGCACGCGAGCGACTGCATCGAGAATGACGGTGAACTCATTGGATAGAGCTACTAACTCTTCTTCACTCATTTCAATGCGGGCTAAGCCGGCAAGTTTTGCGACATCATCGCGAGATAACGAACTCATGGGGCCAATCTTAATGGGCTATTACTGGCGGATTTGACCGTCGCCAGTGACAATCCAGGTGGTTGTAGTCATAGCTTCGAGACCCATTGGGCCACGGGCATGAAGTTTCTGATTGCTAATTCCGATTTCAGCTCCAAAGCCCATCTGTTCGCCATCGGTAAAACGTGTACTGGTATTGATCATTACGGCTGCACAATCTGAGAGTGCGATGAATTGCTGTACCGCCGCATCTGACTCGGTAACGATTGATTCAGTGTGCTGAGTGCCGTATTTCGCAATGTGATCAGCAGCCGCATCGACACTAGCCACTACCCCAACATTCATTTCTAGGATGCCGTACTCAGTTGACCAATTTTCCTCCGTTGCCAAAGTGGCCGGAATCTTTAGCTCATTAGCAATTGCCAAAGTTTTAGCATCCACATTTAGTTTGACGCCGGCATCATGTAACGCCTGCAAAGCGGTTGGTAAGAATGTTGCTGCTACTGCTTCATGAACCAATAGAGTTTCGGCCGCATTACAAACACTTGGGCGATGACATTTTGAGTTAATCAAAATTGGTAGCGCTTTAGCCAGGTCGGCAAATTCGTCGACATAGACATGGCAAACGCCTGCGCCAGTTTCAATTGTTGGCACGTTTGATTCATCGACTACCATGCGAATTAGTGCCGCACTCCCCCGTGGAATAACTAGATCAACTTTGCCTCGCGCATTTAAAAGAGCTTTAACTGTTTCGCGATCATCAGATGGCACAAGTTGCAAAACATCTGGCGAAATCTTGGTCTTAGCAAGTGCGCTGCGCATTACCTCAAGCAGAATCGCGTTGCTATTGGCAGCAGTTGATGAACCTCTTAGCAACGCAGCATTGCCGGACATCAATAAAATTACTGCAGCATCAACGGTCACATTTGGACGAGCTTCATAAACCATTCCGATTACGCCAAATGGAACTGAGATCTGCTTTAGGTGAAGACCATTTGGCAAAGTGCGCTCACGCAAAACATTTCCTAGCGGGTCTTCCAGGGCGGCAACTTGGCGCGCACCATTAGCAATTCCTTTAACGCGTTCAGCAGTAAGAAGTAAGCGATCTTGTAATTGTGGGTGCATGCCTTCGGCGATACCGCGATCTATATCTACCTTGTTAGCCGCCAGAATCTCGGTGCTGCGAGACTCGATTTCGTCAGCAATAGCGTTAAGAGCAGCTGCTCGTTCAGCGCCCGATGCCACAGTTAACGTGCGCGCAGCAGTGCGTGCGAGATCAGCTAATGCGGCAACAGTTGTAGTGGCAGTCATGGCTAAACCCTACAGAAGTACCAGGTCGTCGCGATGTACTAATTCGCGTTCATATTCTGGCCCTAACGCTGCTGCTAATTCTTTAGTCGAGCGACCAAGCATCACTGGTAGTTCGACTGCATCAAATGCCACTAATCCGCGCGCAATTACCTTGCCATCTGGCCCAACTAATTCAACGGTATCGCCAGCAATGAAAGTTCCTTCAACTGCGGTAACGCCTGCTGGCAATAGTGATGTGCCACGTTCGCAAATTGCTTTGACAGCACCAGCATCGAGAATCAATTTTCCTTGTGGCGTTGAAGCATGTGCCAACCAAAGTAAACGCGAAGTTGTTTTGCGTTCTTGGCCATGGAAATGGGTTCCGAGTTCAGCACCAGCAATTGATTGCGAAGCTTGTTCCAGCGAGGTAAGTAACATTGAAATTCCAGCACCAGTTGCGATGCGCGCAGCTTCAATCTTGGTAACCATTCCCCCGCTGCCAACACCGGCAGAGCCAGCGCCGCCAATTTCAATTGCTGCAATTGCAGCAAAGTCGGTCACTTCAGAGATTGCTTTAGCGCCTGCCTGCGTTGGAGGTGCGTCATACAGGGCATCGATATCTGAAACTAGAACTAGCAAATCGGCATCAATCAACAGCGCAACAAGTGCGGCCAAGCGATCGTTATCGCCAAAGCGAATTTCTTGAGTGCCAACTGAATCGTTCTCATTAATGATTGGTACTACGCCCAACTGCAGCAACTTAAACAGCGTGCGTTGTACATTCTGATAATGAACGCGGCGCACAACATCTTCAGTGGTCATCAAAACTTGCGACGCAGTAATCGAGTGCTTGGCAAAACTTTCGGAATAGCGGTGAATCAATAGCCCTTGGCCAACTGATGCTGCAGCTTGTTGGGTTGCTAAATCTTTAGGACGAGCAGTCAAGCCAAGTGGGGCTAAACCGGCAGCAATAGCACCAGATGAAACAACTAGAACTTCGGCCCCACGTGATTTAGCGGCAGCGACAACTGCCACAATTTTTTCAACGGCAGCTGGATCTAGCGCCGAACCGGCGTTACCTGTTAGTGATGAAGAGCCAATCTTGATGACAATGCGTTTGGCGTTGGCGATTGAGTTTCGGGCCATCACTCATCATCTCCATCCAATTTAGCTAGTTCGAGATCCACGATATCGGCAATTTTAGGTGTGTGTGGGTCAGAAATGTTGTACTCCCACTGCTTGGCGATTTCTTCTTCACTAAGTAAGTCATCGGTGCGATTGACAGGTTTCCAAGTCGTTTCTAGGCGGGAATCTTCGCCGCGGCGATGTAAGTGACCGGCCAACTGTTCGGCGCCAGCTTCAATAGTTGGTTCCCAATCAAATACCACTTCGTTCTCGCCAGAACCAATGCGAACTTCGCTGCCAGCAACTGCACCTTTTTTGTAAAGTTCTTTTTCAACACCAAGTTGTGCCAAGCGATCGGCTAAGTAACCAATTGCTTCGGCATTCTTAAAGTTTGTTTGACGAACCCAGCGCACAACTTTTGCGCCACGCACAGTGAATGAACCATCGTCATTGGCTTTAACTGTGAAACCAGAATCATCAACCGCAGTTGGGCGCAAGATGATTCGAGTACGTTCTTCTTTTGCCATGGACGCACGAGCTGCTTGAATCAAACGCGCCATGGCATAAGTTAAGTTTGTTAGACCTTCACGGCTGGCAGCTGAAACTGGATAAACCTCATAACCTTTTTCGCGCAACGTATCGGCAACCATGTCAGCCATTGCAGCACCATCAGGAATATCAATTTTATTTAACGCAATGATACGTGGTCGATCTTCGAGGCCGCCATATTCGGCAAGTTCAGCTTCGATAATTTCTAGATCCTGGATCGGATTACGATCTGTTTCGAGTGTGCCGCAATCTAGAACGTGAACTAGCGCAACGCAACGTTCAACGTGACGCAAGAACTCAAGGCCTAAACCTTTTCCTTGACTGGCACCTGGAATTAAACCTGGCACATCGGCGACGGTGAAGCGCGTATCACCAGCATTAACCACACCAAGGTTTGGTACCAAAGTAGTAAATGGATATTCGGCAATCTTTGGACGGGCTGCTGAAATAGCCGCAATAAGTGAAGATTTACCTGCACTTGGATAACCAACTAGTGCGATATCAGCAACGCTCTTTAGTTCTAGTTGAAGTGTGCGTTCTTCACCTGGTTCGCCAAGAAGAGCGAAACCTGGTGCGCGACGCTTTGATGATGAAAGCGCTAAGTTTCCGAGGCCACCAAAGCCACCTTGGGCTGCGATAAAAGTAGTGCCAGTACCGACTAAGTCAGCTAACTGATTTCCGCGGTCATCATAAACAACTGTGCCATTTGGTACGCCGAGAATTAAATCGGTGCCGTAAACACCATCTTTGCGATCGCCATAACCTTGATGTCCAGAAGTAGCGCGACGATGTGGTGAGTGGTGAAAATCAAGCAGCGTAGTTACATCTGGATCAACGACGAGAATTACATCGCCGCCGCGTCCACCGTTACCGCCATCTGGCCCACCGAGTGGCTTAAATTTTTCGCGCTTAACAGAGACGCATCCATCGCCACCTTTTCCGGCAGCGGCATAAAGAGTTACACGATCAACGAATGTTGTCATTGTGCCTCCTTGAACAAGTTAATGGAATTAAAAAAGCGAGCCACGCATACGTGCGGCTCGCTCTTTTATGAGAACCGAAAATTAAGCTACAGGTACCACGTTTACAACGCGACGACCACGAGCTTTACCGAACTCAACTGCGCCGGCAGCTAGAGCGAACAGGGTGTCATCTTTACCGCGGCCAACGTTCTTGCCTGGGTGGAAGTGAGTACCGCGTTGACGAACAAGAATTTCACCACTGTTTACAAGTTGGCCACCAAAACGCTTGATGCCAAGGTACTGTGGGTTTGAATCGCGACCGTTACGTGTCGAGGAGACACCCTTCTTACTTGCCATTTCTGCGCTCCCTTACTTCACGCCGTTGATGGCGGTAATTTTTACTTTAGTTAACTGTGCGCGGAAACCTTGACGACGGCGGTGACCGGTCTTGTTCTTGTAGCGCAGGATGTCAATCTTTGGACCTTTTAGCTCTTCTAGAACTTCGCCAGTTACTTTTACGCCAGCTAGAACTTTTGGATCAGAGGTAATGCTCGCACCGTCAACGACGAGTACGGCAGGAAATGAAACTGTTGCGCCTGTCGCACTATCGATGCGATCGACAACGATGGTCTCGCCAACTTCGACTTTCTCTTGGCGGCCGCCAGCCTTCACGATTGCATACACAGTGGAGCTCCAGTTCTAAATTAGGCAGCGCACCCGATGGGCGCGAGCAGGGGTTAAGGATACGGATTGCCCGTACCTTGGGTCAAACTGAGGATTTATGAGGTTGGGCTGCTTCCGGGGGTAATAATCCCTGAACTTGAAGCCCGACGACGCTTCTTTCGAGCGCCTGATGGGGCAGGCTCGACAGGGCTTTCGGCTTGGGTTTGCGCAGGTTCGGAATATTCAAAGGTTTCAGTATCTGAATCGGTATTTGAGTCGATATCTGACTCAGCCTCTACCTCTTTAGCAACCGGAACTGGAGTGGCCTTAATTTTGATTGGTTCCATGTGAATATGGATTCCGCGGCCAGCACAACTATCGCAAGTTGTTGAGAACGCCTCAATCAACCCTTGGCCAACTCGCTTACGAGTCATCTGAACTAGACCGAGCGAAGTTACTTCGGCAACTTGATGTTTGGTGCGATCGCGACCTAAACATTCAACTAGACGACGCAGAACTTGTTCACGGTTAGATTCGAGAACCATATCGATGAAGTCGATAACGATGATTCCGCCTAAGTCGCGCAAACGAAGTTGACGCGCAATTTCTTCAGCAGCTTCAAGGTTGTTCTTGGTAACAGTCTCTTCGAGTGAACCACCCTTACCAATAAATTTACCGGTGTTAACATCGATCACGATCATTGCTTCAGTGCGATCGATAACTAGCGAACCACCTGAAGGTAAATAAACTTTGCGATCAAATGCTTTAGCTAATTGCTCTTCAACGCGGAAGTCAGCAAATAGATCGCCAACGCCAGTATATTTTTCAAGTTTAGAAACTAATTCAGGTGCGATGAAGCCAAGATAATTATTGATCTCATCCCATGCCCCACTGCCCTGCACAGTTAATTTGCGGAAATCTTCATTAAAGATGTCGCGGATAACGCGAACTGCTAAATCTGGTTCGACATAAATCGCGGCAGGGGCATGGAAGTTAGGATTAACTGACTTCTGATAGATATCTTCCCATTGCGCTTTTAAGCGAGCGACATCATTTGTTAAATCTTCTTCGGAAACGCCTTCGGCTGCGGTACGCACAATTACGCCAGCAGTTTCTGGGATTAAGTTCTTTAAGATCGCCTTTAAGCGATTGCGTTCTGGCTCCGGTAAACGCTTAGAAATACCGCTCATTCCGCCACCAGGCACATAGACCACATAGCGACCAGGTAGGGAAACTTGGCTAGTTAAGCGAGCGCCCTTTTGACCGATTGGATCTTTAGTTACTTGAACTAGAACTGATTGCCCAGACTTTAAAACTGTTTCAATTTTGCGTGGTTCAGATTCTGAAATTCCAGCAGAATCCCAGTTAACTTCACCGGCATATAGAACAGCGTTGCGTCCTTTTCCAATATCAACGAAGGCAGCTTCCATACCTGGTAATACGTTTTGTACGCGACCAAGATAGATATTTCCAACGTAGGACAGATTGGTATTTCGGTTTACGTAATGCTCGACCATGACGTTGTCTTCGATAACTGCAATCTGGGTGCGATCAGCAATTTGGCGAACTAACATCTCGCGGTCAACATTCTCGCGACGAGCTAGTAAATCAGTATCGGTAATGATTGTGCCGCGACGGCGATATGGCTCGCGATAATCTGAACGGTATTCGCGATCACCACGAGAAGTTGGGCGATCATTTCGTTCGCGGCGATTGCGTTTTGGATCATTACGTGTTGGACGCTCTTTTGTTTCGCGCACCTTTACAACTGTGACAACGCCATCTTCTTCAACTACTTCGCCTGCAACAACACCATCTCCGGCAGCGCGACGGCGACGGCGACGGCGATGAGTACCGGTACCGTCATCTTCAGTCTCGCCATTTTCAGAATTTTCATCAGTGCTTGTGTTCTCGTCAGTATTGGCTGAGCCTGGCTTGCGTCGACCTCGGCCACCACGACGGCGACGTCGACCACGTGAACTATCTTCACTATCTGAATCGCTCTCGCCTGCCACAACGCTTTCAATAACTGGTTCATCAGTTTTCGCAGCCTTGGCCGGAGCTGATTTCTTACCTGCTGCCTTTTTCGCTGGCGCTTTTTCGGCACCATTTTTCTCTGCAATGGGTGCTGCTTGGAAGATCGCTACTGGAATTGCGGCAGCCTTTTTGGCCGGTTTAGTTTTCTTCTCTTCCGGGCTCGCAGCCTCAATAGTTGGCACAACTGGGGCAGTTTCTAGGCTTGTTTCGCCCTTAACCTTGGGAGTCTTTTTAGCCGCGCGCTTACGCGGGTTTTTTGGCGCAATTGCCATGTGTTCGAATCCTAAATGCACTCACTGAGTGCGGGTCTGGCTTAAAAATCAATCTCAGTACGCGGTTGCGTAGTCGTAGAAAACCTTTAAGCAAATCTTTGGTAGTTCGCACTTATCACTCTTTTTTCGCGATAACTGATGATCGCGGGTGCGCGCTGAACTGTTAGCTAAGTATGACAGATGGGGCCTGAAATCCAAATTAAGCGTGAATTAGCCGCGCTGGCGAGCGTGAACATTCTGCAGCAGCCCAAAGCCGATCAAAGTCGCGAACATGCTCGATCCGCCATATGACATGAACGGTAGTGGAACTCCAGTCATCGGCATAAGCCCCAGCGTCATGCCGATATTTTCAAAAGTCTGGAAAGCAAACCAAGCTGCTACCCCAGTACAGACCAGGCGTCCATAAGGGTCGGTAGCGCGTCGTGCAATACCAAATGCGCGCATCAATAAAGTTAAATACAACAAAATAATTACGCTACAGCCTAGGAAACCAAGTTGTTCACCAGCTACTGTGAAAATAAAGTCAGTCTGTTGCTCAGGTACAAAGCGACCATTTGTTTGTGGCCCATTAAATAATCCGGTTCCGATTAAGCCACCTGAACCGACGGTGATTCGAGCTTGTCGTAATTGATATCCGCTGCCTTGGGTATCGGCGTTTGGATTTACAAAAGATTGTAAACGTTTAACTTGATACTCATTAATTACGCCAGACTGCGCAGCGCCAAAGACACCAACGACCGCAACTAAAATCAACGCCACTACCCAGCGCAAGGAAGCCCCAGAGGCCGCGATGATTGTTACCACTGAACAGCTAATGATAAAAACAGTTCCCATATCTGGTTGTAGCAAAATCAATAGAACTGGCAGGGCCGCAACAACTAAAGATTGAACTACATTCTGGTTACTCGGAATATCGCTGTCGTGACTTCGTTCGGAAAGAATCATGGACATGCCGACGATAATTGAAATCTTGGCTAATTCTGCTGGCTGAATTTGGAATCCACCAGGGAGCGCGATCCAAGCCTGCGCACCATTTACTTCTGAACCTAAACCAGGAATCAATACAAAGCCCAGACCTAAAACACCGAGTGCCCAAACTATTGGCGTATAAGCACGAAGTAAGCGATAGTCAATTAGGGTCGTACCCCAAGCCAGGACGCAACCAATCGCAATATTAATTACGTGGCGTTTTAAGTAATACTCTGGATCGAGTCCGTTTGAGGCATACCAATCACGCGTTGCGGCATAAACCAAGAGCGTTCCAATAAATAATAGTGCTGCAACAGCAGCAGTCAGAATTGGATCAAAACCACTAAAAAATGAACGATTCTTATGATAATTAAAACGTGGAGTAACCAGACTCATTACTTCTCCCCGTTCGTTTTAACTTTAGTAGCAGGTGAAATCTTAGGCAAAATTGTTGGTAAACCTTTTGGAAAGAGCACATTTTCCGGAACAATTTTATTATTTACTACTCCGAAAATAGTTTCATAGATCTTGCGAACACCAACGCCAGAGTTAGGTGAACCAAAGCCACCTTGACTCAACATCATAACTACTGCGTATTGTGGATTCTTGCTTGGTGCATAGGATGCAAACCAAGAGGTGTTGTCTTTCAGTGAACCGTCTGGATTTCGTCCGAATACTTCAGCTGTACCAGTCTTGCCGCTTACTTCAACTGGGAACCCAGCGAAAGTGCGAGCACCTGTTCCACTGACAACTACTTCACGAAGTGATTCCTTCAGGAATTTTATAGTTTTGGTATCTGCTGCGATTGTTCCAGTTTTAACTGGCTCAATCGTCTTTATTACGGTGCCATCAGTCTTAACAATTGCGCGACCAACAGACGGTCGCCACAAAGTTCCACCATTAGCAATTGAGGCATACATCTGAGTCAATTTAAGTGGCGTGACCAAGGTATCGCCTTGGCCGATGGAAAAGTTAACCGCATCGCCTGCTCTGACTTTGTTTCCATCGAGACAATTCTCTTTAGCTAGCAATAACAAGAACTCAGTCTGCTGCGCCTTGGCTGCTTTCTCGCGATAGTTGCAGTAAAAATCTTTATTTGCGTCATACCAACTTTGTTTCCAAGCTCGATCTGGCAAACGGCCAGCAGCCTCAGAAGGAATGTCTATGCCTGTTTTGGTATTGATTTGAAAGCCAGCTGCGGCCTTAAAGAAGTAATCCTTTGGGTTTTTAATTGGGGATAAACCACCATCGCGGAGCCACTCATCAAATGAGATTCGATACCAAACCGTGTCGCACGAGATCGCCATAAGCTGCTTAATTGATGCCGTAGCTTGCGCTTTGCTCTCGAAGTTATTAAATATGCGAGTTCCCACTTTTACATTTGCCGGACAGGAATATGACTTATTTAAGTCATATCCAGCATTTGCTGCTGCAATTATCGAAACTACTTTGAAAGTAGAAGCTGGCGCAAAACGACCTTGGGTTGGCCTAGAAAGAGCTGGCACGCCATTTGCTTCGCTGAACAAAGCTTTTGCTTGTTTTACCGTTAATCCCTTTTCCCACATATTTGGGTCATAAGTTGGATACGAAGCCATCGCAATTACGCGGCCAGTCTTAACATCCATAACTACAGCTGCGCCAGAATCAGCGCGATATCCACTAGCACGAGAGCGAGCAACCGCATCAGCTAGTGCGCTCTCAGCCGATGCCTGCACTCGGACATCTAGGCTAGTTACTAAGTGATCACCAGGGACAGAATTAGTGTTCTGTCCTTCGCTAGTAATTGCTTCTTTGCGATCAACGATGACTGTTCTTACGCCAGGAATTCCGCGTAGATAGGAATCGTATTGAATCTCTAAACCGCTCTTACCGATGGACTCGCTTCGATAATAAGTCTTACCGTTCACGCCGGCTAGATCCGCATCAGTTAGTGGTCCTAAATAACCCAAAATGTGTGCGGCATTAACGCCGACAATGCCTGGGTAATTTCGAATAGCAATCGGAGTCGCACCAACGCCTGGAAATTCATCAGGACGTTCTACAACTTGTAGCGCGACATCAGGGCTTGCTTCTTTAGTAATCGGAATCGGTTGATAACGAGTACCTGTCCAACAGCCAGCACGATTGCCTACTTTGAGTTCGCCGCATAGTCGTGTTTTTCGGTAAACATCTTGGTACTGCAACTTCAGCAACTTCGCTAACTTCTTAAGTACTGCCTGGCCTTTATCTGGTTGTTTATCTAGAGCTAAACGATCGATAGTCACCGCCAAACCAGTGCGGTTCAGGGCTAACGGCACACCTGATGAATCAACTATCAAACCACGAGTTGCCGGATATACCGTGTCGCGACTTTGAATACTAAGAGCTGCTTCGCGGTATTTCGGCCCAGCTGCTACCTGCAGATAAAAAAGACGACCGAATAACGCCATCAGTAAAGAGACAATTAAAATTTGAATGACAACCATACTTAGGCGAGTGCGTTGATTCATATCCGCATCCGACTATCAAAAGCTAGATCATGTAACCAAGCAACGGTAGGCAACATTAGGGGTGTCACCACTAGCGTCCATAGCCCACTGCCAACTATCGTGATTGCCGATTGCCCAAAGTTAGTCGCACTATTTCCTAATAAGAATCCAGTTACCAGATATGAAAATAGAACAATTACTTGAGCCAACGAAACCATGAGAATCAGGCTCAATGGATTGCCTCGCATGTTTTCATCACCGTAAGAGAAGAATGCAATTGCATAACTCATTAATAATAAAATCAAAGTCCAGTGCCCCAGAGGCCCACTAGTACTTGGCGATAAATCAAGCAAGATACCAGCGCCGAAACCAACAGCGGCTGCAACTTCAGGCGTGCTAAGAGCGGCCCACAATAAAGTGAGAATCAGAAAGATAGAGAAACCACCGGCCGGAAAGTTCAATTGACTTACTGCAGCTTCTTGGACGATAAAGAAAAATACAAAGATTGTTCCCGTAAATCCAGATCGTCTTAACAACATTTTTGATTAGTTACCTGAAGGTGTAGCAGAAGGTGAAGGAGTTACAAAGACAGTGACTGTTGGAATTGGTGTCGGTGCTGGCTTAACTGGAATCAACGCATCACGCGGATCAGCTTTCGGGGCTCTTACAACAACTGAAACCACCCCCAGTGAACCGAAGTCGGCGAAGTATTTAACAGTTGCGCTTTGAGTTACCGCACCCGCAGCATTTGAAACTGAAGTAACTCGGCCAACTGGAACTCCAGGCACGAATGGTTGCGAATTAACGCTGCCACGGGCCAACAAGATATCGCCAACTTTGATAGTCGTTTGGTTATCCAAAAGCTGCAAATTAGCCGCACTTGAGCCTAATCCAGCCAAAATTCCGATCTGCTGCGAACCGGCTACTCGAACACCGACCTTGAAGGCAGGGTCGGTGGCAAGCATCACGATCGCTGAATTTGCGAAGACTTCCTTGACCACTCCAACTAAGCCTTTGCCAGAAATGACGGTCATGTTTTTCTTAATTCCGTTACCGCTACCAGCATCAATTGTGATGGTGCGTGTGAATGCCAAACTTGAACCTTGCGCAATAACTTTTGCGCTCACAATTTTAAATCGCGCAGTACCGGCTAAATCAAGAATTGACTTGAGCTGCTTGATCTCGCCATCTTGGTTCTCGCGTGAAATCAACTGCTCGCGTAACTTTTGATTCTGTTTGCGTAAGTCTTCGATTTGATTTCGAGTTCGCCCAAGATGCGTGATGTCATTTACAAAATTTTTGACTGGAGTTAGCACTACATTGCCAGCACGCTGGAATGGTGAAAGCACAGTTTGAGTACCACTGCGCAGCCCATCAAGTACATTTACTCCGCGCAGATCAAGAGTGATCAGAAATAACGAAGAAACAATCAAGATTACTAAGAGCAGACGACCGCGGTTCTCGCCGCCGTTACGCATTTAGAGATTCCTATCGACGTGGCTCGGAGATCAAGACCTTTTCTAGGGCCTCAAACTCTTCGATGCACTTTCCGGAACCTTCAGCAACTGCATCAAGTGGACGCTCAGCAATATGAATTGGCATGCCAGTCTCTTTACGCAAACGCTCATCGAGACCCTTTAGTAGCGCACCGCCACCAGTTAGGACAATTCCACGATCCATTAAGTCACTTGAAAGTTCAGGCGGACACTTATCAAGCGTGCTCTTAACTGCGTTAACAATTGCATTTACTGGCTCTTCAAGGGCTTTACGAATTTCAGCAGCTGAAACCACAATTGTCTTTGGTAGACCGGTTGCTAAATCGCGACCACGAATTTCAGCATCTGGCTCACCTGGAAGTGGGTAAGCAGAACCAATCGCCATCTTGATTTCTTCAGCTGTGCGTTCGCCCAGCAATAGTGAAAATTCCTTCTTCACCCAAGTAATAATGGCTTGATCTAGCTCGTCGCCACCTACGCGGATAGATAGAGCGACCACGATGCCGCCTAATGAAATAACAGCTACTTCAGTAGTTCCGCCACCGATATCGACAACCATGTTTCCGGTTGGTTCGTGAATTGGCAGACCTGCACCGATTGCTGCTGCCATTGGTTCTTCAATAATATAAACTTTGCGCGCACCTGCTGCGTAACCCGCATCTTTAACTGCGCGTTGTTCAACACCGGTAATACCTGATGGCACACAAACCACGATACGTGGCTTAGCTAAGAAACGACGACGGTGAACTTTTTGGATGAAGTAACGCAACATACGTTCGGTTGTATCGAAGTCAGCAATTACGCCATCTTTTAGTGGACGGATTGCCACGATATTGCTCGGGGTACGACCAATCATTTTTTTGGCTTCAAGGCCAACAGCTAAAATTCCACCAGTGTCTTGGTTAACTGCAACCACGCTTGGCTCATTAAGCACAATGCCGCGCCCACGCACATAAACCAAGGTATTTGCGGTACCTAGATCAACTGCCATATCGCGACCAATAAACGACATTCGATTAGCCATTTTTACTACCCCCCGTTACCAAAGAAAATATTAATTTCGCGCGCAGCTGATTCAGGTGAATCAGATCCGTGCACAATATTTTGGACAACTTTTGTTCCGGCATCACGTGCTAAGTCACCGCGAATTGTTCCGGGCGCTGCAACCGTTGGATCAGTTACGCCAGCGAGTGAACGGAAACCTTCGATTACACGATTGCCTTCGGCAACCATCGCAACGATTGGACCAGATAACATAAATTCAAGAAGCGGTTCAAAAAATGTTTTGCCTTGATGTTCGGCGTAGTGCCGTTCAAGAAGTGCACGGTCTGCCTGCAACATTTTTAGCGCAGTAATTTGATAACCCTTAGCTTCGATGCGCGAAATTACTTCGCCAACTAGGGCGCGACGCACGCCATCGGGCTTGACCAGAATCAGAGTTTTTTCGATGCTCACGGGGGTGAGTCTATTAGGCATCTGGGGTTCGCGAAGCCAGCAAAGCAGCCCTGGCCGCCTCGCCCTTGCGGCCGACCAAAATCGCCGCAATCCATAACCCTGCAAAAATCAGGCCAATAATCAGGAATGAATTGACCACTAAGCCGAAGCCAAGCATGGCGGCCTGCAGTGCCCAGCCAATTACCCAGCCAACTTTGCGCTTGAGTAACCAAGGGGCTAGAAGCAAGGCAATCGCGACCGCGGCGCCATAAATGATCGGTGCCCCAGTTACATCTTTCATAGCGATCAAAAGCGCGAAACCTAAGGAAAAAGATTCCATTACCAATACAGCAGAAGCTAGTACTCGCATTACTTTTTGTACTTTCCGTTAATTATTGCGCGCGACTCGCCAACTGTGATTACTGAGCCAGTGATTAAGACACCAACTGAGTCATCGCTTAGTGGTCGCTTAGCATCTTTAATCGCCTGATCGATTGCAGCTTCTAAAGTTTCGATAGCAGTAACTCGATCCTTGCCAAATATTTCATTTGCTAATTTTTCTAAGTCAGAAAGTTTCATGGAGCGTGGTGATGAATTTGCGGTAACAATAATCTCATTCATAATCGGTTCTAGTAGCAGCAAAATGCCGCGAACATCTTTATCGCCAAATGAGGCAACTACGCCAATTACTTCATCGAAAGTGAATTCGTTTGAAATTGTTTCGGCCAAAGCTTTTGCGCCATGCGGATTATGGGCAGCATCTAACAAAATTGTGGGATCGCGGTGAACTACTTCGCAACGGCCAGGTGAAGTAGCAGCGGCAAACCCAGCCCGAACTGCGTCATGATCTAGCGCGGTATCGCCAAAGAACGCCTCAACTGCTACCAGTGCTGTTGCGGCATTAGCAGCCTGGTGCTTACCGTGTAGAGGTAGGAAAATGTCATCGAATTTTTCATTTAGGCCATTGATTGAGATCAATTGACCACCAACAGCTACTGCTCGGCTGGCAAGTGAGTACTCCACGCCTTCGCGAGCCAGATCGATACCAACTTCAGCAGCCCGGCGCAGGAGTTCAATTGCTGCTTCTGATTCTTGTTGAGCAAGCACGCCAAAACCACCTGGTTTCAAGATTCCGCCTTTAGTTTTAGCGATCTCCGTGAGCGTATTTCCGAGATATTCCATGTGATCGAGCCCGATTGGCGTGATTACTGAAACGCCAGCTTGAACCACATTAGTGGCATCCCATTCGCCACCCATGCCTACTTCGATTACACCAACATCAATGGGATGTTCGGCAAAAGCTGCGAAGGCAAGAGCGGTAATTGCCTCAAAGAATGAAATTGGATTCTCAAATTTACTATCCATCAATTCAAGATATGGCGAAATATCATTGTAAGAGAAAATTAGTTCAGCTGCACTAATTGGCTCACCGTTAATGCTGATTCGCTCTAAATAGCTTTCTAAGTGTGGGCTAGTAAAGCGACCGGTACGTAGACCCATCTCGAATAACATTGAATCAATCATGCGCGAAGTACTGGTCTTGCCGTTGGTTCCACCAACATGAATTGTTGGATACGTTAACTGCGGCGAACCGAGAATATCGGTCAGCGCTGAAATTCTATCTAGCGTTGGCGCAATACGAGTTTCTGGCCAGCGAGCGAGCAACGCCGCTTCGATCGCATCAATGCGAATCTTTTCTTCAGGTGTCATACTCATGTAGATGGCAGCGCAGCAAGGGCCGCGGTAATTCGTTCGATTTCGGATTGCGTCTTAACTAGACGTTCTTTAATTTCAGTTACAACTTCTTGTGGCGCTTTCGCCATGAATCCTTCGTTTCCTAATTTC
Source organism: Candidatus Planktophila sp. (assembly GCA_044351155.1). Lineage (GTDB taxonomy): Bacteria > Actinomycetota > Actinomycetes > Nanopelagicales > Nanopelagicaceae > Planktophila. The sequence goes on from JBILGH010000008.1 coordinate 31,093, forward strand.
ACTTGTGCAGTCTGTTGATCTTTTTGGACTGTCGCTAAGTCTTTAGTAAGGCGAGCACGTTCAGCCACTACATCAACAGTGCCGGATAGATCTAGTTCGCACGTAACTGAACCAATTTCAAAGCTAGCTGTCGGGGTGAATTCTTTAGCTTCAAGTTTTAACACAAAGCCCATCGCGCTGGCATAGTTGGCTAACTCGCCCTTAGTCGTTAGTCGACCAGGAATTTTGGCAGTTGCTTTTACACCTTGATCATTACGGAAGCGACGCACTTCGGTAATTACTGCCTGCATCTGGGTTACCAAGTTGTCAGCGTTTTTATCAAGGTAGTTCAAGTCAGCCTCTGGCCACTTAGCGATCACCAGAGACTCTCCCCCAGTTAGTGAAACCCAGAGTTCTTCAGTAATAAATGGCATTAGTGGATGCAGCAGGCGCACAAGTTGATCGAGCACATGACCAAGCACGCGCTGACTATTGGCAGCGTTGCCAGTAGCAAAAGATTCCTTAGATAACTCTAGATACCAGTCGCACAGGTCATCCCAAGCAAAGTGATAGATCAGTTCGCTGGCTTTAGCGAATTCAAATCTCTCAAAGAGTGAATCGGCATCACGAATAGTTTCGGTGAGTCGGCTAAGAATCCACTTATCAATCGCGTTTAGCGATTCAGTATCAGGCATTGGTCCTTCAACAGTTGCGCCATTCATCATCGCAAAGCGAGTGGCATTCCAAAGTTTGGTAGCAAAGTTACGTGATCCGCCTACCCATTCTTCAGCTAGCGCTTGATCAGTACCCGGGTTAGCGCCGCGAGCTAAGGTAAAGCGCAACGCGTCTGCGCCGTATTTATCCATAAATTCAAGTGGGTCGACCACATTGCCGCGACTCTTAGACATTTTCTTACCAAATTGATCTCGCACTAAACCGTGCAGCATGATTGTTTTAAATGGCGGCACGCCATCCATGGCGAAAGTGCTCATCATCATCATGCGCACAACCCAGAAGAACAAAATGTCATAGCCAGTTACTAATACTGAAGTTGGATAGAACTTTGCTAAATCATTAGTTTTCTCGGGCCAACCAAATGTTGAAAATGCCCACTGCCCCGATGAGAACCAAGTATCTAAAACATCAGAATCTTGTACATAATCTGCAGGTGCGCTTTCGCCCGGACCGACAACAACCATTTCGCCATTTGGGCCATACCAAACTGGAATGCGATGACCCCACCAAAGTTGGCGTGAGATACACCAGTCGTGCATGTTGTCGACCCAATCAAAGTAGCGTGGCGCAAGCTCTTCAGGTTCAATCTTTACTGCACCACTGCGAACCGCATCTGCTGATGCTTTAGCAAGCGGTGCCACCTTTACGAACCATTGCTTAGATAGACGTGGTTCAACAGTTGTATCGCAACGTGAACAGTGACCGACTGCGTGAATATATGGACGCTTCTCGGCAACAATGCGACCGAGCTCTTTTAACTTAGCAACGACGGCAACGCGTGCAGCGAAGCGATCCATGCCATCGAACTCAGTGCCGCTGCCTTCCATGATGCCGTGCTCGTTCATGATTACTACGAACGGAACATTGTGGCGCATCGCCATCTCAAAATCGTTTGGATCATGGGCTGCAGTTACTTTCACTGCGCCAGTTCCGAAATCAGGATCAACTAGTTCATCAGCAATGATCGGAATCATGCGATTTACCAGAGGCAACAGAACTTCAGTACCGATCATGTGCTTGTAACGAGGATCATCGGGATGCACCGCAACTGCGCCATCGCCCATCATGGTTTCGGCACGAGTTGTCGCAACAACAATGCTTTGCTCGCCATCGCCATAACGCACCTGAACAAACTCGCCGGCGTCATCTTGGTGCTCAACTTCAATATCTGAAAGTGCGGTTAAACAACGAGTACACCAGTTAATGATTCGCTCGGCACGATAAATTAATTCGGCGTCATACATCTTCTTAAAAATAGTTACAACAGCATTAGACATGCCTTCATCCATTGTGAAACGCTCACGCGACCAGTCAACTGAATCACCTAAACGGCGCATCTGATCAAGAATCGCACCGCCTGATTCGGCTTTCCATTGCCAAACTTTCTCAACAAATTCTTCGCGGCCTAAATCATGGCGCGACATTCCTTGAGCTGCTAATTGTTTTTCAACTACATTCTGAGTGGCGATACCCGCATGGTCCATGCCTGGAAGCCACAAAACTTCGTAGCCCTTCATTCGCTTGATGCGCGCTAAACAATCCTGCAGTGTTTGATCTAGTGCATGGCCAATATGTAAAACACCAGTCACATTTGGAGGTGGCAGAACCATCGTGAAAGGTTCTTTACTGGAATTGGCATCAGCAGTGAAATAACCAGCCGAGATCCATTTTTCGTATAACGGCGCTTCAATTTCGGCAGGCGAAAAGGTTGATGCTAATTCTTTTCCGCGCTGGCTCATGGGGAGCAGTCTAACCTGCCTTTACCGAACTCAAAATCTCACCATTTAGCAATAAAACCAATTGAAATCCTGCAAGCACTCGGGTGGTTGTGAACTTGGTGGTTCCTAAATCGTTAGTCGTAACTTTATAAACGATAGCCTTTTGACCTTTTTTGGTTGCTCTTACTTGGAGTGGTTCGTTTGGCAGATTGCTAGTGATGGAAATTGTGTACTTTGTTTTCTCTTTTTTTACAGAAATTTTTCCAAAAGGTTCCTCGTCTTCACCGTCAATTTCTACAATCGGCTCGGGTGTTGGAGTTGGCTTAACTGTTGGAATTGGAGTTGGAGCTGGTGCAGGAGTCGGTGTTGGTGTTGGTGTTGGTGTTGGTGTTGGTGTTGGTGTTGGTGTTGGTGTTGGAGCACTTGCGGCCAATAGCTGAGTTGAGATAGGTAAGCCGCCAGGATAGATCTTGGTTGCTTTTCGATTCTTTTGCGAAACCAGACCGTTGTTGACAACATACATTTCGGAAACAACCTGACTATTGCTTCCCAAGTTTTTAACTACTACACCGCCTGTCGGCGTTAATGGTGAGCTAGCCAGGCTGGATCGATCCGAAAGACCTAAAGCATCAAATTTATTGCCGAACATCAGCAAGGCTTGTTGAAACCGAGCTCTTGTTAAGTCTGGACCCACTGCGCCAACCACATTTGCGACCAAATAGGCCGAGTTCATGCCATTGAGAAAACGTTGATTAATTTCAGCAGGTTGTGCGTGCTTTTTGGCTATAGTCAAAAATGTAGCAACTGCCTCGTTACTTTGCTCTGATACAAGAGCATTATGGCTAACGGTGTATATCTCAGCCAGTGATGTGAAATTTGCTCTATAAGCAAGAACTTGTGGGTTGTAAGCATCGTAATTTGCAAAGTAATTTAAAGTTAAGTTCTGAGACGAATAAGTTGAAATTGCCCCCATCAAACCAGTTGGGCTACCTGCATAAACTACTAAATCGCCATTTCGAAGTGGAGTGGAAGTAGAATTACAGTTCGGCGCAAAAATTTGTTCTGAGCCTTGCACGAAAGCTTTCTTACAAATTATCTTGTCAGACCTGAATATCTTTGTGGCCGACATTCCAAAATCATCATCTTGATAAATCAAGGCTATTCTTTTTTCACCAAAATTCGAATCTATGTAGCTCTTTAGTATCAAATTTTCGGCATCGTTATCTAACTTGTTATAGCTGGTAGTTGAAAAAGAATTAGTCGATGGTTCTTCTTCACTTGAAACAGTGGGGCGATAACTACAATCACTCAATATGTCTGAGACTCCCCTTGCCGGTAGCGCCATGGATCGTACGAAGGCTATATGGCTGGCACAGGTTGGAGCGCTTGAAAGAAAACCGAATACATTATCTCTAAGCAGCAAGGAGTTTGACGCAGCAACAGTCATTGTCGGAGTTCCTTGAGAATCTCTCTCTAATAACCTGATCTTTTTTCCGTAAATGCCACCATTTTCATTGACATGTGAGAAGTAAGCATTAATTCCTTTGTAGTAACTGCTCATACCTGGTGATGAAACGCCAGTCATTGGGTAGGCAGCGCCGAAAACAATGTCAGTGGTAGCTACATTATTTTCGTTTTCATCTTCATCTGCTCTTGCTATTTGAGAAGTCGAAGGAACGATCAGTGAAAGAACGACCGCTAGAGAAAAAAGCCTCTTAAAAAGTTTGCCGCTCATGCGACAATCTTATGCGCTCTTCTCTTCTGAACGCTTTTCGCCTCTAGCCGCCCGCTTTGGAATATCGCCCGTGCGCTGCACAAATGTCGGGGTAACGCCATCGGTGATTGATTCAGCGGTAACAATTACTTTGGCGATATCGCTACGGCTAGGAACTTCATACATGACAGCTAAAAGCACGCTTTCCATGATCGCACGAAGGCCACGAGCACCTGTGCCACGAAGTAGCGCAAGATCAGCGATGGCATCGAGAGATTCAGGGGTGAATTCAAGTTCCACAGAATCTAATTCAAAAAGCTTTGCGTATTGCTTAACCAGAGCGTTCTTTGGCTCGGTCAGAATCTGCATAAGCGCTTCTTTATCAAGATTCTCAACGCTAGTTAGCACAGGTAAACGACCGATAAATTCTGGAATCATGCCAAACTTTAAAAGATCTTCTGGCATGACATCAGCGAAGATATCTTTACGATTCTTGTCTTCGGCAGTTTGAAGTGTTGCGTTAAAGCCAACGCCAGCTTTACCGGCACGAGCTTCAATAATTTTATCGAGGCCAGCAAATGCGCCACCAACAATGAAGAGAACATTCGTTGTGTCAATTTGAATAAATTCTTGATGTGGGTGCTTGCGGCCACCTTGTGGCGGTACTGAAGCAACAGTTCCTTCAAGAATCTTTAGCAACGCCTGCTGCACACCTTCACCTGATACATCGCGAGTAATTGATGGGTTCTCAGATTTGCGAGCAACTTTATCGATCTCATCGATATAGATAATTCCAGTTTCAGCTTTCTTAACATCGTAATCAGCAGCTTGTAGAAGCTTAAGCAAAATATTCTCAACATCTTCGCCCACGTAACCAGCTTCAGTTAACGCAGTTGCATCGGCTATCGCAAATGGCACGTTGAGCATGCGAGCTAAAGTTTGCGCCATAAGCGTCTTACCGCAACCAGTCGGGCCAAGTAACAAGATATTGCTCTTTGCTAGTTCAATTCCATCTTCGCGCTTTGAATCCCCTGATTGAACGCGCTTGTAGTGGTTGTAAACGGCAACTGATAATGATTTCTTGGCACGATCTTGGCCAATTACATATTGATCTAGAAAATCAAAGATCTCTTGTGGCTTTGGAAGTTCAGTTAATCCAAGTGCCGCGGTTTCGGAAAGTTCTTCAACGATGATCTCGTTACAAAGATCAATACATTCGTCGCAGATGTAAACACCAGGGCCAGCGATCAATTTCTTAACTTGCTTCTGAGTCTTTCCGCAGAAAGAACATTTCAGTAGATCGCTGGTTTCGCCAATGCGAGTCATGATTCTCCTTTAGCAGGGGCGGGGAATTCCCCTTGCTTACGAGTGAAGCCTAATTTCTTAAGCGGATTCTTGCCTGACTTTTCGCGCTTAATCTTGTTCGCTCTGAGAGATACTTGTCTTGGGCGGCATTTTCATATCTCGCACCCCAGGGATTCGCATAATCGATTGCCCCATCAACACATGGAAAATCGAAGCGCTACATAGTCTTGCGATAAACCCTACTTGCTTACGCTTGTGGCTTGGCCTTACGACTCTCGAGAACTTGATCGATCAGACCGTATTCAACAGCTTCAGCAGCGGTAAGAATCTTGTCACGTTCAACATCGGCGGTTACTTCAGCAACTGTTTTATTTGAGTGACGAGAAATCAACTCTTCTTGCATTAAACGAATACGCATGATTTCAGCAGCCTGAATTTCGATATCAGATGCTTGTGCATAATCGCCTTGTGCAAATGGCTGGTGAATCAAGATACGTGAGTGCTCGAGTGCATAACGCTTGCCTTTAGCTCCAGCTGCCAAAATCACGGCTGCTGCTGAAGATGCTTGACCTAAACAAATTGTCATTACATCTGGTCGAACGAACTGCATGGTGTCATAAATAGCAGTTAGCGCAGTAAATGAGCCACCAGGTGAGTTGATGTAGATCATGATGTCGCGGTCTGGATCCATTGACTCAAGAGTTAGCAACTGAGCCATGACATCGTTTGCGACTGTGTCATCAATTGGTTGACCCAAGAAAATGATGCGCTCTTCGAATAACTTTGTATAAGGATCAAGGCGCTTGTAACCGTAGGCAGTCTTCTCTTCGATAGTTGGAAGAACGTAGCGGCTAGTGATTTCGTTTACCTTATTGGTGTTGAAGTTGTTGTTCATGCTGTTCCTCCGCTACCTGAAACTTGACCAGCAGAACGAACTACTTGATCAACGAAGCCATATTCCTTTGCTTCATCTGCTGTAAACCAATTGTCACGATCAGAGTCGAGCGTAATTTTCTCGACAGTCTGGCCAGTATGCTGAGCAATAATTTCAGCCATGATCTTTTTAGTCGCAGCCATTTGTTCAGCTTGAATACGAATATCTGTCGCAGTACCACCGATGCCACCGAGTGGTTGGTGCATCAAGATACGTGAGTGTGGCAAGGCGTAACGCTTGCCAGGTGCACCTGCTGTTAGCAAGAACTGACCCATTGATGCAGCCATTCCCATGCCAACTGTTGCGATGTCATTCTTTACATATTGCATAGTGTCGTAGATCGCCATACCAGCTGTTACTGAACCACCAGGTGAGTTGATGTAAAGGTAAATATCTTTTTCAGCATCTTCGGCAGCAAGCAATAAAATCTGCGCACAAATTGCATTGGCCATCTCGTCGCGAACTTCGCCGGTTAAGAAAATAATTCGTTCGCGTAGTAAGCGGGCGTAAACCTGATCGTCTAGCGCACCTGGACTTGCGTGCGAAGAGCGAGCGGTTATCTCGCTAGTTTGCGGGTTTTGTAAATCCACTGACAGCCTCCTGTTTATTGCGTGTATTGACCTTAACAATGTCAGGCGCGAAATGCTTCCCTAATTCGGGCAAATCATGCGTAGATTGTCCATGTTCGCTTAGAGCAGAGCGACTATTCAGCGGCCTCTTCAGAAATCGCTTCGCCAGCCTGCGGACGAAGAGCCTCGAGATCGATGGTGTTGCCAGATGCATCCTTGATGATGATGCGACCAAGAACGCCAGCAAGTGCCTTCGAGCGAGCAACTTCAGCTACCAAAGTGGCGATCTGACCCTGCTTCTGAAGTTCTTGTGCGAATTGCTCTGGTGCCATTCCGTAACGCTGTGATTGGCGAACCAAATATTCAGTTAGTTCCATCTCGTTAACTTCAACTGCTTCAGCCTTAACGATTGAATCAAGCAAGAAATCAGACTTAATTGAGGTGCGAACTTCTAGATCAACCTCTGCGCGGTGGGCCGCATCTTCAAGGCGACCTTCTGGTTCAAGATGAGCATTTACTTCATCCTCAACTAACTTATCTGGGACTGGAATATCAAGATCGGTAATTAACTTCTCAAGAAGTAGGTCGCGGGCTTGTGCGCCTTGTTCCATCTTCTTTAAGCGATCAAGGCGAGTAGCTGTATCTGCCTTTAGCTCAGCTAAGGTATCGAACTCGCTAGCAAGCTTTGCAAAAGCATCATCGATAGAAGGCAATATGCGCTCTTTAACAACCTTAACTGCAACATCAACATCGCCAGTTTCGCCTTCAGCTTGACCAACTAGTTGAGTATTAAAAGTTTTGGTATCTCCGGCTGACAAACCAACCAGCGTGGCATCAAGGCCATCGATCATGCGGTTTGAACCAACTTCGTAAGAAATATCAGATGCTTTTCCGCCATCAATTTCTTCGCCGTTAATCTTTGCCATTAAATCAATTGTTACAAAGTCGCCATCTTTAGCTGCGCGTTCAACAGTAGTAAGAGTTCCAAAACGCTTTGCTAGCTCATCGATCTGCTCGTCAATATCTGAATCAGTAACAACTGCATCGGGAACTTCAATTGTGATCTTTGAGAAATCAGGAAGAGTTACTTCAGGGCGAACATCTACTTCAACGGTGAAGTGCAACTTTTCGTGATCAACAAATTCTTTGATATCAACTTCTGGGCGACCCACAACTAGAACTTTGTGTTCGCGCGCAGCTTTGCCATAAAACTCTGGCAGAGCTGTGTTGATTGCTTCATCAATTACAGTGCCACGACCAACACGTTGATCGATCATTGCTGCTGGAACTTTTCCTTTACGGAAGCCAGGGATGTTTACTTGTGTTGCAACCTTCTTGTAAGCAGCATCAACATGCTCCTTTAATTCTGCGAACTCGACTTCAACATCTAGTCGTACTCGGGTAGGTGAAAGTGTCTCGACCGAGCTCTTCACAGATTGCTCCTTATAGAAATTGGTGACCCGTAACTTAAGTACTTTTGGTCGGGGCGGGGAGATTCGAACTCCCGATCTCCTGCTCCCAAAGCAGGCGCGCTAGCCACTACGCTACGCCCCGAGGCGTAAGTCGGAAGTCTAGAGGAATTTTTGTGCTCTGATTACCGAGCCGATACCCTTAGCCCTTACGCTAGCGGTCTCACCGCATGCGGGTGTAGCTCAATGGTAGAGCCCCAGCCTTCCAAGCTGGCCATGCCGGTTCGATCCCGGTCACCCGCTCCAAGCATTTCTCCTCAGATTATTGAGGCTCTCCTAGCTTATTTATTCCACTTTTATGCGATGGCCCCGACCTTAACTCCAACGAATGAGCCGCTCGGCGTAAGTGATACTGGTACAGAGTCTGGAGTAAATACGTTTACCACAAGGTCAGAATTGGCCAAAGTGGATGCTCCATTAATTACAACGTCCGCATAAAGTGTAACTTCAAACACTCTTGCCGAATCCTTGTAGAACGTACCTGAAGAGTAAAAATACTTAGCAGTTATAACTGGTGTGGCTCCGGTAGCGGTAAACGAGATACCCAGAGTTTGATCAATTGTTTCTAATGCATTTAGTGTTGAACGAAAATGAATTTGCACTCCCAGTACATAACTCTTTCCAGCTTCAAGAACCAAGAAAGTTGCAGAACTAGTAGTTGAACTTGGCCCACCAAAGAGTGGATTCGCAAAAGTTATATTTCCGACTAATCCAAGAGACAACCCAGTCGCACCTGCTACACCCGCACTTCCTTGGGAACCAGTTAAACCAGTTGGTCCCGTTGGACCTTCGGGTCCAGTTGCACCTGTTGCTCCAACGCTTCCATTTGCGCCATTGGTACCAGTTGGTCCCGCTGGACCTTGTGATCCAGTTGATCCACTACCTGATGGACCTTGTAATCCTGTTGCTCCACTTGGTCCTTGCGATCCAGTTGCGCCCGTTGCACCGGGTGCTCCTTGCGAACCAGAACCTGCTGGTCCTTGTGAACCTGCTGCACCAGTTAAACCAATTGGTCCTTGTACGCCAATTGGTCCAACAATTCCTTGCGCACCAGTTGCGCCAACTTCACCGCGCAAACCTTGATCACCTTTTAAGCCAGTATCGCCAGCTACTCCTTGTGTTCCCTGATTACCAATTGGTCCGGCGACTGTTGATGCGTTTGTGATTGTTTTTCCATCAGTGCCACTCTTGCCATCACTTCCACTTTTTCCATCAACGCCATCGAAACCGTTAGCTCCTTTTAAACTAACTGCCTTAGGCCACTTCTTCTTCATCTTCGGGCCGTAGATATTTAAGTTCTTAATATCAATATAGAAGTCACCATCTATGCCGATCGCATTCGATGGCGGCGTGACCCCACTAAGGATTGTGTTTGGAATTGATGCCGCTGTTCTGCCGGCAGCTTTTGGTTTCGCTACCGCATCAGCACTTGCCATTGGAATGCAGAGAATTAGCGCGATCGAAATAATCTTTAAAAGTAGTGGTCTTCCTTTAATGTCCATTGACGGGTGCTCCTGTCAGGTTGGGTAATCCCAGTTTGAAACTGATAAAGACGTTCAGATATACGGAAAACCCTGCTAAATGCCCCAAATGTCGAGATCATTACCCTAGACACGCGCTTAAAACTCTAACCCGTTTCACATGAAAATCGGTTACTTTTTTACACCTCAGGTAGTTCATTATGGGTAGTCGATGACGTGGGGTTATTGGCAAAAGAAGGTAACAAATCGAAAGGACCATGCAGATGGTTTCAAAGAAAAAAGTAGTTGCGATAGCAATTACATCTATGGCACTGACTGTTGGAAGCATTGGCGTTACTAATGCCTCTACAAAAAGTTCAGTGAAAGTATCGATGAATAAGGGAATGAAACTCCCTGATGCTCAGCAAGACAAACTTGCTGGTGTCTTGAGTGACCTAGTGAAGAAGGGAACTCTTACCCAAGCACAGGTCGATGCATTAAATGCTGCTATTGCGGCAGCACGAACTGCGGGCGATGCGAAACGTCAAGAGTTTAAGGCAGCACTTGATGCTGAGCGCGCAGCATATGAAGCGCTAGTAGCTAGCACGATCGGTCTTGATGCATCTGTAATAAAAACTCGTTTAGCTGCCGGTGAATCACTTGGTGCTATTGCTGGAACAAAGCGAGATGCACTGATCGCAGTTTTAGTTGCTGATCACTCAAAGCGCATTGATGCTGCGGTAACAGCTGGAAAGTTTACTGCTGCGCAAGCAACAGTTATGAAAGCTGGACTAGTTAAGTTCGTAACAGCACAAGTAGATTCAGTGCGCGGACCGAAAGGTGGACCAAAGGGCAGCCCAGGAATGGGTGGTCTTAAAGGCCAACATGGTGGCAAAGGTGATCGTGGTCCAAAAGGTGGTTTAACTCCCCCTCCAGCTCCTGGAACCACATTAGGTGCTCCAACTTCCTACAAGGCTTAATAGCTAAATAAGGAAACTTCTCTAAATTAATACCCTCCTTCCGTAGGGCAGAAAACCCGTCACCAAGAACATCGGTGGCGGGTTTTCTCATGATTAGATTCACTCATGCGCATTCATATTGGTAGTGACCATGCTGGCCTTGAGTTAAAGAATGCTTTATCTGCTTACTTAACTGGCAAAGGGCATGAAGTTAAAGACCATGGCCCATTTGAGTACGACGCACTTGATGATTACCCAGTCTTTTGTATTCCAGCAGCCCAAGCAACAGCTGCTGAACCAGGCTCTTTTGGCATAGTTATTGGCGGTTCTGGCAATGGCGAACAAATGGCTGCCAATAAAGTAAATGGCGTTCGCGCTGCTTTAGTTTGGAGTTTAGAAACAGCCAAGCTTGCTCGTGAACATAACAACGCAAATGTGATTTCAGTTGGTGGTCGTTTACATTCGATTGAAGATTGCCAATCATTTATCGATGAGTTCTTGGCAACACCATTTAGTGGCGATGAACGACATATCCGCCGTATCAATCAGATGAGTAACTTCGAAACAACTGGCGAGATTAAGTAGCTACTTCTTTATAAATCTAAAGTCAGTAACCGGGTGATCTTTATTAATCCCTTGATCTTCGAATCGAGTTAGTGGTCGCCATTCTGGGCGTTCAACTTCTCCCCCGGTAAATAAACTTTGTTTAGTGAATTCTTCAGCAATCCACTCTGCATACGGATGCCAATCAGTTGCGATATGTAGAAAACCGCCAGGCTTTAGTTTGGTGGCAACAGCTGCGATAAATTCTTGATTCACTATGCGACGCTTGAAATGTCGCGCCTTTGGCCAAGGATCAGGAAAGAATAAGTGAACGCCATCAAGTGAGCTATCAACAATCATTTGCTCGAAAACTTCAAAAGCATCGCCTTCGATAGTGCGCACATTTTTTAGTTCGAGATCTTCAATGCGCGAGAGTAATTTACCGATGCCAGGGCGATGAACTTCAACTGCTAAATAACCCGTGGTTGGATCTGCAGCTGCTATTTGAGCAGTAGCTTCGCCCATGCCAAAACCGATTTCCATGATGACTCGTTTGGAAACTGGAAATAACTCAGCCAGGTTTATTTTCTGAGCAGAATTTTCAATGCCGAATAATGGCCAAAGGCGATCCCAAGCCTCTTGCTGGCCCTCGGTAATCCGACGCCCGCGTAATTTGTATGACCTGACCGCTCTGCTTTCCACTAGAGCACTCTTTCATGCTTAGATTACGAACCCCAATCGGGCGCCGAAGTTTTGAGCTTTGGCTATTTAACAAGGAGTCCTCGTGCCAGGTACGAATATCACCCAAATTGAAGCCGCTGAACGTTCTGCCATCTTGAAAGTCGCAAGTTATGCGATCGACCTAGATCTAACTACTGGAGCCGAGAATTTTCGGGTAAAAACTACAGTGAAGTTCACAGGTCTAAAGCCAGGTGCGACAACTTTCATCGACTGCGTCGGATCCAAGGTTTACTCCGCCAAACTAAATGGCGTTGAGTTTGATCCGAAGTTCGATGGTGAGACTGTTTATTTACCTGCGATCGCTGCCGAGAATGTGCTTGAGATCGAACACGATGGCGTCTATTCAAATTCTGGTGAAGGTCTACACCGTTTCGTAGACCCAGCAGACGATGAGGTCTACCTATATACCCAGTTTGAAACTGGCGATGCTCGTCGTATGTATGCCTGCTTTGACCAACCAGATCAAAAAGCTACTTTCAAAATCAGCACGATTACCCCTAAGCATTGGGAAGTGATTTCTAACTACGGTATCGAATCAACTAAGGATCTCGATGGCGATAAGAAGTTTATTCAATTTGCTGAATCACAAGTTATTGCGACTTACGTAACTGCCATTGTTGCCGGCGCCTACCAGAGCGTGCATGATGAATATAAGGGCGAGAAGACAATTCCACTCGGCATCTTTGCTCGTAAATCTTTCTTCAAACATGTTGATGCCGAAAACATCTTCGAAGTTACCAAGCAAGGTTTTGCTTACTTTGAAAAGACTTTTGGTCTGGCTTATCCATTTGGTAAGTATGACCAGATCGCAGTTGCTGAATACAACTGGGGTGCGATGGAAAATGTTGGTTGCGTAACTTTCCACGAAGATGTTTTGATTTTCCGCAGCAAGGTAACTGAGCGAAATCATGTAAGTCGTGCTTCAACAATTCATCACGAAATGGCACATATGTGGTTTGGCGATCTCGTCACTATGGCTTGGTGGGAAGATTTGTGGCTTAACGAATCATTCGCTGAGTGGGCTTCTTACATGGCCGTTAGCGAATCAACTAAGTGGACACATGCTTGGACTGAATTTAACTCGACTCGCAAGAACTGGGCTTATCGCCAAGATCAACTTTCATCTACTCACCCAATTGCAGTAGAGATGGAAGATCTCGATGCCGTGCGTACAAACTTTGACGGTATCTCATATGCCAAAGGTGCTTCTGTTCTACAGCAGCTAGTTGCTCACATCGGTCGCGATAATTTCATCGCAGCCCTTCGTAAGTATTTTGCTAAGCATGCCTATCAAAACACCACTCTTAGCGATCTAATTGTCCAGCTTGAGGCTGCCAGCGGTCGCGACTTAACTGAGTGGGTTCGCACTTGGTTGCGCACGGCAGGTGTTAATACGTTGAGCCCTGTGCTTGAAATCGAAGGCGATGTTTACAAGTCGGTCAAAGTTAAGCAACTCGCACCAACTATGCCAGTTGGGTCTACTGAACTTCGCCCACACCGCCTAAAGGTTGGTCTTTATGACATCACGGGCGACAAACTTTCACGCCGCAAAAGTGTTGAATTAGATGTTGCTGGAGCGCTTACCGAAGTTACTGAATTGGCTGGCGAGAAAACAGCTGACTTGGTTCTAATCAACGATGGCGATCAGACTTATGCCAAGTTGCGCTTTGATGATCGCAGCATTTCAACTATGAAATCTCACCTTGGAAAGCTCGATGATTCGCTATCACGCGGGTTAATCTGGGCATCACTTTGGGATTCAACTCGCGATGGCGAGCTCGCGGCCAGTGATTATGTGACTATCGCACTTAACGCACTTGCTGGTGAAACTGACATCACAGCAGTGACAATGACTGTAGCTCAGATTGATGGAGCTATTTGGTCATACGCATCTGATGCTAATCGCGAGAAATTACGGGAACAAGCAGCTAACGCTTTTGAGAAGTTCTTAGATAGCGCCGCACCGGGTAGCGATCATCAACTGCAATATGCCAAGTCATTTGCAGACTTTGCTTACACCCCCGCACAGTATGAAAAAATAAAGGCGATTCTTAATGGGTCAATCAGCGGACTAACCGTAGATGCTGATCTGCGTTGGTTCATATTTACCTGCGGTGTAAAGCGCGGAATCTTTAACGCAGCCGATATCGACACAGAGGCGGCAAAAGATGTGACAGCACACGGCAAGCAATACGCAGCTCTTGCTCATGCTGCTATTCAAAGTGCTGACGCTAAGGCTGCTGCCTTTAAATCAGTTACTGTCGATAACTTGTCGAACACAATCCACGCCTACACCTGTCGTGGCTTTAACTTGGCAATTCATCGCGAACTATTGGTGCCTTTCGTTGATAAGTACTTCGAATCAATTCTGGAAGTTTGGGAGACCAAAGGCTACGAAATCGCTGAAGCTACTGCGACTTTGTTGTTCCCTGCCTGGGTAATCAGCGAAGAAACAGTGAAGAAAGCTGAGCACTGGCTAGAAGTAACCGGTAAGGATGCATCACATGCGATGCGCCGAACTGTTGCCGAAGGCCGTGATGCGATGACTCGTGCGTTGAAAGCACGAGCTGCCGATAAGTAACATCTATTCGATGTGAGTTAAGGCCGAGTCTTTTGACTCGGTCTTTTCCTTGCGTTCACCAGTTAGCGCATAAACAACTACTGAGATCAAAAGAAAAATTCCTAGCGGCGCACCCACAAAGTAAAGGGCGGTCTCGGCAGCACTTAAAGATTCACCTGGCATCGCACCATCTTCGGGAGCCATATTAAAATTCGAGGCAGCTTGAATAACTTGAATCATCATGGCGTTAAGTGTAATTGACTTAAGCAGTAGCTGCTGACGCGCCAAATGGTTCGAGATATGGCAACCAACGATTTTCAGTTCTACCAGTTCCCAGAATTCGCCAAGCCGCACCAACTGGTTCGCGCGGAAGTGATCTAAGTCGCCAACCTAATTCTTTCAGCCCTTTATCAGCCTTGGCATGATTACAACGATGACAAGCAGCAACCACGTTCTCCCAATTATGTCCGCCCCCGCGAGAACGAGGAATCACGTGATCAATTGATGTTGCGGCATTGCCACAATAAACACAACGGCCACCATCACGGGCAAAAATTGCTCGCCTGGAAAGCGGAACTGCGTGACGATATGGGATTCGGACAAATTTATTTAATCTGATTACTGATGGCAGTGAAACTTGTCCAGTTGCATAATGAAGAACAACACCAGAATCTTCGACCATAGTTGCACGCTGATTGAGAACTAAAATAAGAGCGCGACGGTCTGACACAACACCTAACGGTTCGTAGGTGGCGTTCAGAATAAGTGTTCGCGACATAATCGCTCCCTGATCGAAGCGCGTGGCTCGCGCCGATTGCCTTATCTTGCCGTAAAAGTTCTGCGAAAGAGCGGATTTATAGCGCCTTTTAGGTTAAGAATTCGTTAGAGTCGGCATCACTATGGACTTTACTGTAAAAGAAGCGGTTGACTGGTTCAGCGGTGCCCCACTGCGCATCCTGCTAGTTCTGCTAATTGCCAGCGCGACTCAGTACTTTGGTAAACGTGCCATTTCCCGCGCCATGAACCGGTTGGCAACTGCCGATTTACGCCCTGGTTTAAGAGGCGTCGGTACTCGTCAAAAAGAGCGAGCTAAGACGACTGGCACAGTTCTAAGCAGCACCTTGAATTCAGTAATTTGGCTGATCGCCTTTGCCACAGTGTTGGGTGAATTTGGATTTAACTTAGGACCATTTATTGCATCCGCTGGCGTTATCGGTGTGGCCCTTGGCCTTGGCGCGCAAACAATTGTGCGCGATGTGCTCTCTGGAATCTTCATGTTGGTTGAAGATCAATATGGTGTTGGCGATACCGTTGAAGTTCTCGAAGTAAAGGGCGTTGTCGAAAAAGTTGGCCTACGTATCACAACTGTGCGCGATAGCAATGGCACTCTTTGGTACTTACGTAATGGTGAAATTCTTAAAGTTGGAAACTCAAGTCAATCTGCTTGATTAACTAAACCAGCAGCTGCAATTTCTAAATAACCCCACAAAGTTTCTTTGTGAGCTGCATCAATCTCAACACCATCTACTGCTTTACGCATGGCATTGATCCAGGCATCATGAGCCGCACGATCAATGTGAAAACCGGCATGACGCATTCGCAATCGTGGATGCCCGCGCTCTTCGGAATAAGTGCTCGGCCCGCCCCAATATTGTTCTAAGAACATTTGTAGTCGCTCAGCAGCGCCTTTCATATCCGAATCTGGATACATTGGCCGCAAAATTGGATCTGTAGCAACGTGGGCATAGAACTGTGAAATCAAGTCAGCGAAGAAAGTTTCGCCGCCGACTTCTTCGTAGAAAGTCACTTAACTCTGAGCCAAGCTGCGGTATCGGTAGGCAACTTATTTCCGACAAGAGGACCACTTGAAAGCAAAACTTCTGATTCCGCCGGTAATTCAATTTCAGTCCCGAAGTTCACATAGCAAGCAAAATTTCCAGGACGTGTAAACGCCAGTACTTCGTCATTTACATCAAGCCAAGTCATTGGGCCATCACCTAAGCCATCTTCGCCCTTACGAATGGCTAGCGCTTTGCGATACATAGATAGCGCCGAGTTTTCAGCCCCATCTTGAACAGAGGCTGCGAACTGCCCCCACCAATGACTTTGCGGTAACCAAGCTTCCACTGGCTTTAAACTCTCATTTGCCGAAAAACCAAATGCACCGGTTGGTTCGTGGTGCCAAGGCAACGGAACGCGACAACCATCGCGACCACGATCGACTTTGCCACTCATTACCCAACGTGGGTCAGTTAAACGATCTTCGGGAATATCGCGAACTTCAGGTAACGCAAGTTCTTCACCTTGGTAAACATAGGCACCCCCAGGCAGCGCCAACATCAAAAGTGCGCCAGCTCGTGCGCGACGAGTGCCACGTTCTAGATTAAACTTCTTTGGATCGCCTTGGCGGTGAAGCGTTGATTTATCAACGTTTAACAAACCTAAATCAAAGCGATCTACCGAGCGAACTAAATCGTGATTGTTAAACACCCAAGAAGATGGGGCTCCTACTTCGGCCATTGCGGCCATTGAAGTAACGATGCGCTCCTTTAAAAATGCAGCTTCCCAAAGTGAAATTAGGAATTCAAAATTAAATGAATTAGCAAGTTCATCTGGGCGCAGGTAGCGCGCAATACGTGTGGCTGGACTTACCCAAGCTTCAGCAACTGCCATGCGATCGCCGGGATACGAATCAAGAATCTTGCGCCAGGAGCGGTGAATCTCGTGAACACCTTCTTGATCCCAGAATGGATGTTGAGTTGCAGAGAGCATCTCGTTACCTTTTTCTGGTTCAACAATATCGGGCAGGCCTTCGGCTTTAATCATTGCGTGCGCCACATCGATGCGGAAACCATCGACCCCAAGATCTAACCAGAACTTAAGAATGTTTTCGAAGTGCTCGCGCACGTCACGGTTCTCCCAATTGAAATCGGGTTGCTCGGTAGCAAAGATATGCAAGTACCACTGCCCTGGTTTGCCATCAGCTTCGATTACTCGCTGCCAAGCATCGCCGCCGAAAACAGATGGCCAGTTATTTGGTGGTAGTTCGCCGTTCTTGCCTTTGCCATCTAGGAAATGAAAACGCTCGCGCTCTTTGCTGCCAGGTGCCGCCTTAAGCGCTGCCTGGAACCATTCATGTTGGTCACTGCAGTGGTTTGGCACTATGTCGAGCAAGATGCGAATTCCGAACTCATGAGCTTCAGCAATTAAAGCCTTGGCATCACCCAAAGTGCCGTAATCAGGTTCGATATCAAAATAATTGGCAACATCGTAGCCATGATCTTTTTGTGGAGAAGGAAACCAAGGCGTAATCCAGATGGCATCAATGCCAAGCTCTTTTAGGTAAGGCAAACGTGAACGAATACCGTTGATGTCGCCGATGCCATCACCATTGCTATCGGCGAATGAGCGAATATAAATCTGGTAAGTAACAGCATCGCGCCACCAGAGGCGAGTTGATCTTGGCGCAAGTTGCATGAGTTAAGCCTCTAAATATCCGGTCAGAAATTCACGCTCTTCTGGTGACAGTGGGCGCGATTTTTTAGTTTCCATAGATACAGCTACCTGAACCGTGCGACCACGTGCATGCAAACCAAGTGGGCTGCTTAATTCATAAACTAAATCAAATGATGAGTTGCCAATCTTGGCCACCCAAATAGCAACATCTAAATCAAAGCCACCCTCGTAGATTGGCACAATGAAATCAACTTCAGCACGACCAACGACCATGTCAGAAAATACTGGTTCGAGCCCGGCTTCTTTACGTGAGTACCAAGTGAAGTTAGCACGCGCCTCTTGGATGTATGTTAAATAAGATGCATTGTTAACATGACCAAAACCATCAAGATCATCCCAGCGCACATGCGCTTTAGTTAGGTGGCGCATTATCGAGTTAGCTTTCTGTAGGTCGCACGGTGTGGGCGTGAAGCGTCAGCACCAAGGCGAGAGATTTTATTTTCTTCATAGGACTCGAAGTTACCTTCAAACCAGAACCACTTTGATTCACCTTCATAAGCCAAGATGTGCGTTGCCACGCGGTCTAGGAACCAACGATCGTGCGAAATAACCACAGCACAGCCAGGAAATTCAAGAAGTGCGTTTTCAAGTGAACCAAGAGTTTCAACATCTAAGTCGTTCGTTGGCTCATCGAGTAGCAGTAAGTTTCCGCCGGCTTTTAGCGTTAGCGCTAAGTTCAAACGATTTCTCTCACCACCTGATAAAACTCCAGCTGGCTTCTGTTGATCTGGGCCCTTAAAACCAAATGCTGAAACATAAGCACGTGAAGGCATTTCTACATTGCCCACCTTGATGTAATCAAGACCGTCAGAGACAACTTCCCAAAGTGATTTCTTCGGATCAATGCCACCACGAGACTGATCAACGTAGGAAATCTTTACCGTCTCGCCCACTTTTACAGAACCAGAATCTGGTTGCTCCATGCCGATTAAAGTCTTAAATAGCGTGGTCTTGCCGGCGCCGTTAGGGCCAATGATTCCGACGATGCCGTTACGCGGCAAAGTAAATGAGAGATCATCAATTAGCAGACGATCGCCAAAGCCCTTAGATAAATTATCAACTTCAATAACCACATTACCTAGACGTGGACCAGGTGGAATTTGAATTTCTTCAAAGTCCAACTTACGCATCTTGTCAGCCTCGGCGGCCATCTCTTCATAACGAGCTAGGCGTGCCTTTGACTTAGTCTGACGGCCTTTTGCATTCATGCGAACCCATTCGAGTTCTTCAGTCAAACGCTTTGCGCGCTTGGCATCTTTCTGGCCTTCAATCTTTAGACGTGTCGCCTTGGTTTCCAAATATGTTGAGTAGTTGCCTTCGTATGGATAAGCACGACCGCGATCGAGTTCGAGAATCCATTCTGCAACGTTGTCTAGGAAATATCTATCGTGCGTAATCGCTACAACGGCGCCAGGATACTTATTTAAATGTTGCTCTAACCAAAGCACTGACTCGGCATCTAAGTGGTTAGTTGGCTCATCAAGAAGCAATAAATCAGGTGCCTGTAATAACAACTTACAAAGTGCCACGCGGCGCTTTTCACCGCCTGATAAAACCGATACGTCAGCATCAGCTGGTGGGCAACGAAGAGCATCCATTGCTTGCTCTAATTGTGAATCAAGCTCCCAAGCATTGCGGTGATCTAACTTTTCTTGCAGATCGCCCATCTCGGCCAATAACTTGTCGTAGTCAGCATCAGGGTTAGCCATCTCTTCGGAAATCTCATCAAATCGCTTAAGCATTGAAACAGTTTCGGCAACGCCCTCTTTAACGTTATCAATAACATTTTTGGTCTCATCAAGAATTGGCTCTTGCAGCAAGATGCCTACAGTAAAACCTGGAGTTAGGTATGCCTCACCATTAGAAGGCTGTTGGAGGCCAGCCATGATCTGTAGGACGGTTGACTTACCCGCACCGTTTGGACCAACCACACCGATCTTGGCACCTGGATAAAACATCAAGGTAACGTCGTCGAGAATTACCTTCTCGCCATGCGCTTTACGCGCCTTTTTCATCGTATAAATGAACTCAGCCATAAGACGAAACCCTACCGTTTAACTTCGGTAGACTCTGACAGGTAAGTAAGTGAGATTAAATGCGCCTGTAGCTCAGTCGGATAGAGCACCCGCCTTCTAAGCGGGTTGTCGCAGGTTCGATTCCTGCCAGGCGCGCATTTTGTTTTCTTAACTAAACTATTTTCTGACAAGAAAGAACCCAGGGCTACCCTCGTGGCCCTGGGTTCTTTTCTTAAGCTATTGGATATGTACTTACTTGTTTGCGCGGGCGATTAACTGCTTCGCCTTCGCAAGGAATGTGCCTTCAACCACGATGAAGCCAGTTGAAGCCGCACCTAGTGAACACTCAGGTGAAAGCAAATACTCAGCAAGTTCTACTACTGCCTTGCCCTTTTCTTTGTTCTCATATGAAGTTTCTAGCAACATGTAGCTGATGATTCCAAGTGTGTAAACGCCTGGGACCTTTGTGAGGTAATCGTAGGTAACGATTCCATCAGCGTTCTGGTTAGCCTCACCCAAGAATGCTGATGTAGCAGCTGAATCTGGAAGTGTGAAGTTTCCTGATGCGTTACCAACATATGCGGCGCGAAGACCAAATGAGGTTCCCCATTGCTTCTCTGCGTATGTAATTGAGTAAGGCGACTTAGCGGCAAGTGTCGCTACACCCTGTGATCCATTTGCGCCAACGATACGGCCAATATTTGATGCGTCATTGATGTCGCCAGGGAAAGCGGTAGTGAATGCATCGTTAGCTGGCTTTGTCCATACTGATGGAGCTACACCGTTTAGCCACTTTGTAAAGTTGTTTGAAGTACCTGATGTATCTGAACGGAATACCACCTTGATTGGCTTGTTCGGAAGAGTGTAGTTAATTGACTTTGTGCCAGAACGTAGAATGCGAGGATTGCCCTTGGCATCTAGCGCCACATTTCCATTTGCATCCTTACGATAGACAGTTGTCGCTACCTTACGATTGTTGTCAGCGACGATAAGTGGATCATTCCACTTTGTAATCTCACCTGAGAAGATTTTCGCAACTGTTACTGGAGAAAGATAAATATCCTTCTTTGCTGGAAGGTTTACTAATACCGCAATTGGAGCGGCAACGATTGGAGCATGGAAAATTGTTGAGCGCTTCTTAGCACCTGTGTGTGCTGAATCTGAAAACCAGAAGTCTCCGATTTTGTTATCAGAGTTGTTCTTGCCTGTTCCTGAACCGGTTGATGTGTAAACAAAAGAGTGTCCGGTCTGCTTAGCAAAGCCTGCCTTGCAAGCCTCTACTAGAGGAACAACAAACGATGCGCCTGATCCAGCTAGATCAACGGCGTGAGCTGGCGTTGCGCCAGAAAGTGCGATTACTGCGGCAAGAACTAACGCCTTTGCCTTCTTTGAAAACTTCATGAACAACCTTTCGTAGGAGGGTAAAACCTTTACAGCCCCGAAAGTAGTTATCTGTGGTTACATCAAGGCAATAGACAGGTAAACAAAACCCAAGCCTTAGGTGAACTTTTGGTGTTAACCGAAACGTCCTGTTACATAATCTTCGGTGCGCTTATCAACCGGCGCCGAGAAAATTCTGCTGGTAGGCGCGGTCTCAACCATGACGCCAGGACCCCCGTCAGATAAGAAGAATGCCGTGTAGTCCGAAACTCGAGCAGCCTGCTGCATATTGTGGGTCACGATCACAATCGTCATCTTCTTTGCCAACTCTGAGATCGTCTCTTCAATTCTAAAAGTTGAACCAGGATCTAGGGCTGAACAAGGTTCATCCATCAATAGCACTTGCGGCCCAACGGCCAGAGCGCGCGCGATACACAGACGCTGTTGCTGTCCACCAGATAGAGAGCCACCATGTTCGCCAAGGCGGTCCTTAACTTCATTCCATAATCCAGCACTAACCAAACATGATTCAAGTAATTCATCGGTATTGCTCTTCTTTAATTGCGCAAGCTTTAGGCCCGAAAGCACATTCTCGCCAATTGTCATTGATGGAAATGGATTTGGCTTTTGGAAAACCATGCCAACTTTCAAGCGAATTTTTGTTACATCGGTACCAGGTGCATAAATATCTTCGCCATCTAGCAATACTTCGCCAGCTAGAGCAGCGGTAGGAATGAATTCGTGCATGCGATTAAGAGTGCGCAAGTAAGTTGATTTTCCGCAACCAGATGGACCAATGAGAGCAGTAACTGTGCCTGCTGCGAAATCGAGCGAAATGTCGGAGAGCACATGCTTCTTTCCAAACCAAGCATGGACGCCGCGGGTTTCTAACCCAGTACCTAGCAGGCTGGTACCTGGCACACGTTGCTCACGGTTGGTGGCAACAGAGGCAAGTGATGTTGGCGTAGTTGCTTGCATTTTTTTCTCCATATTGTTCTCGTTGTTTGAATTTTCTGCTGGCACCATTTCAGGCAACCTTTCTTCCACTTAAATAACGGGCAAGTCCGAATAGAAAGACGATGAGAATTAGCAGAATCAACATTCCACCCCACGCTCTTGCATACGCCTCTTCTGTGCCACCTGTGAGGAAGGCTTTCCAAATATAAAACGGTAAAGAACCCATAGGGCCAGAGGTCGGATTAAAGTTCAGAGCATCAGCACCGCCCGAGACTAAAAGAATTGGTGCTGTTTCTCCGATAATTCGAGCAACTCCTAAAATCACTGCTGTGACAAGCCCGCTCTTAGCTGCAGGTACAACCACCCCAGAAACGGTGCGCCATTGAGTGGCACCAAGTGCTACTCCGGCTTCGCGCAAATCATTAGGAATTAAAAGCAGCATCTCTTCAGCTGTACGAGCAATTGTTGGAATCATCAAGATACTTAAAGCTAATGAACCCATCAGTCCTGTTAATTCTTGAGTTACTGGAATTACCAGGATTGAGAGAATGAAAAGTCCGGCAACAATTGAAGGAACGCCGCTCATCGCTTGGACAAGAAACTTAATTGGACGAGCTAGCTTTCCACGGATCTCAGTTAGGTAAAGTGCGGTTAAAAGTCCGATTGGAAAACTTATGATTAGTGCGCCACCGACCATTATTAATGTGCCGAGTAATGCGTGTAAGAGGCCACCGGCTTGAACTGGATCATTGACCGAGGCTTGGGTCATGTCATTGGTAAACATTCCTAAGTGAATGCCTTTATAGCCCTTGAGTACAACAGTAGAAACAATACTAATAATTGGAATCAAAGTTAAAACAATTGCCAACGTCGCAAAACTGCTTAACAATGAATCTTTAGCGGCTGCTAAATCTTTTGAGCGAAATTTTTGAATAAAAATCAAAAGCGTTGAAATGAAAAAGAATGACGCAGCAAAACCTAGCTTTCCATTAAGGCCAGTCGTTTTAGCCACAACTCCTGCCAGTAAAGCACCTAGCGCAATTAAGCCCCAGGTGTTCAAGCGTTGCTTGATCGAAATCGCCCATGGAGTTTGAGGGGTAGGAATAGTTAACTGGGTCATCGGCCTTTTCTTCCAAAAGTATTGATAAGAACATCTGAAATTGCGTTGACGATCAGAGTTAAGAGGAATAAAACAAGGCCAGCAGCCATTAACGCATCTACTTCTTCAGGACCGGCTTCACCAAACTTTAAAAGAATTAATGAGGCAACGTTTCCGCCTGCACCGAAGAGAACTTGCCAGTTAATCTGATAAACAACATTGAGGACGGTGTACACCGCAACGGTTTCACCCATTGCACGGCCAAGACCCAACATCGCACCGCCGACAACACCGCCGCGACCATATGGAATTACAACGGCGCGAATCATTGCCAACTTTGATGCACCCAAGGCATAAGCAGCTTGAATTCGATCTAACGGTGTCTGATCGAAAACTTCACGAGAAATAGCTGTCACGATTGGAATAATCATGATCGCTAAAACTAATCCCGCAATAAATGGTGACCGTTCAAAGATTGGCGCAGGTACGTCAAAAAATGGAATAAAACCCAAATACTTATTGAGCAGTTTTGCCCAATACTCGGCGCTACTCATAAAAACTATGAAGCCCCAAAATCCAAAGAGGAGCGAAGGAAATGCCGCCATAAGGTCAATAAGTGAAACCAAAAACTTCTTAACTGCGCCTCGCGCATAAAAGGTCAAATACAGCGCACTAAGTACCGCGATCGGAACGCCAACCAAAACCGCAATAATGGCCGATAGAAATGTTCCAATTAACATTGCGCCTAAGCCGAAGGTGCTCTCGGCAATTTTACCTTCGGCATCCTGCAAAACTTCCCATTTTGATTCAGTGATAAAAGAAAGCTGCTCAACTTTCAGAACATTAAAACCTTTGATTGATAGGAAGAGAGCGATTAATCCCAAAATCACCAATGAGGACATTCCACCAATGGTCACTACTAAACGGAAAATCTGATCGGATAAGCGAGGTTTTGTAGTGATCTCGCGAGGAGCAGGAACCGCCGCAGACTGATTTTCCAGCAATGTCATGTGCCGAATCTTGCTATCAAGCAGGTTAATTGAGGCAGATCAAAGGTGAACGCAAGGTGAACGAAAGATGAAATTACCGCTTGTCCCCTAGCCTGCTTTAAGGTTGCCCAATGGCCAACGAGCAACCAAATCTGATCTGGATCGACTGCGAAATGACCGGTTTGGACCTAGAAAAAGATGTCCTGGTCGAGATCGCGGTCTTAGTCACCGATTCTGAACTCAATGTAATAGGTGAAGGCATCGATCTGGTTATCGCGGCTACCCCAGAGCAGCTCGCTAGCATGAATGAATTCGTGACCCAGATGCATACCAACTCTGGCCTGATCACCGAAATTCCAAATGGCATCTCAGTTTCGGCAGCCGAAGATTTGATTATCAAATATCTCGAATCTGCCAGCACAATCGCGGGCAAGTCTCCATTAGCAGGCAATTCAGTCAGCGTTGATCGATCCTTCATAGCTCGCGATATGCCGCGCCTTAATGAATACCTGCACTATCGCACCGTCGATGTTTCATCAGTTAAAGAACTTGCTCGCCGTTGGAATGCCAAGGTTTATTTCAACTCCCCTGCCAAAACTGGCAACCATCGCGCCCTTGGTGACATTCAAGATTCAATCGCCGAACTAGCCCACTATCGCGCTAATTTCCTCATTGCTGGCGCACCGTTTCCTACAAATCAGGCTCAAGAAGGCGAAGCAAGTACAAGTAATTAACAGGTAGAATTTCCTCCACATGGTGGGCGTAGCTCAGCTGGTAGAGCACTCGGTTGTGGTCCGAGATGTCGCGGGTTCGAGCCCCGTCGCTCACCCCACTATTTCCTGATAGTTGAGAGCCCTCAACTGTTGGGCTCAATTGACTAGAGA
>JBILGH010000009.1:0-55070 GCA_044351155.1 Candidatus Planktophila sp.
AGCTCCTTACTTATTTGTCGCCCGGTTTAGGGGGCAGGGGTAAATGCAACCGCAATTTCAGGTAACTAGCAATTTCCCCGCCTAGCCAGGCAAAGGTCAGCGCGATTGCGGTTATTCCAAAACTGGCGCGATCAATCGTATCTCGCGAAGTCAGTCGAGTTAAGGCAATTAAGAATCCAGTGAGTAAGAGAAGTTTGGCAAAGTAAGAAAAGAGAGCAAGTGCGAATGTGCTCAATGGATCTAGCTTGGTCGAAAGACGAGAGACAAAGAGATGAACTGCGAAAAAGATTACGACGATAAACTGAGCAAGGAGTGCGCCAAATAAACCGGCTTTCCCTTGCACGAAAGTAGAAATTGCGATTGCAACCGCACCAACTGCAAATGATGGAATCAAGGCTCCGCGCAGTAACTGACTTTCTGGATCATTCTTAGCCATTAACTTTCGCCACCTTTTCAATTTTTAATCGATACGCCGCAACAGTTATTGTTAAAAGAACTACTGCCGAAAGAGCTGCCACCCAAATTGGTTGAAACGCTGCGATTGTTACTGGGAATGCAATTGTGGCTGTTGCTAAATACATAATTACCGCAGTGCGCTGTTGGGTTTTACCAGCACTCATCAAGCGATGATGAAGATGTTCTTTATCTGGTGAAAAAGGTGACTTACCTTTTGCTAACCGACGAATAACAGCTAGAACTAAATCTGAAAGCGGAATTGCTAAAACTGCAAAAGGTAGAAATAGTGGCAGCAACGTTGGCCCAAGTTTTGCTTCAGATATTGCATTTGGATCAATTTGGCCAGTTAACGTAACTGCAGATGCTGCTAAAACTAAACCAAGCAACATCGAACCAGAATCGCCCATGAAGATTCGAGCTGGGTGCCAGTTATGTGGCAAGAAACCAATACAAACTCCAATGATTACAGCAGTCATGAGCGATGGAGCACCAGCACGCGAGAAGCCGTAAACAACGGCTAATAGGTAGGAAAAAGCAAAGAATGAAGCAGCCGATACCGCAACAATTCCAGCAGCTAGCCCATCTAACCCATCTATAAAGTTCACGGCGTTTATCGTCACCAGCACAATCAATACCGTTAAGAACTGCCCAACACTGGCAGGCAAAGTAATTACTTCACTGGCTGGAATCCAGAGAACTTGAATTCCGTAGAGTAATAAAATTCCAGCAGCCAGTGCTTGCCCGGCTAGCTTTGTCAAAGAATCAAGCTCAAAACGATCATCTGCCATACCAAGCAGAACTATGAAGGTGGCAGCTAAGAAAATTCCTTGAGCTTCACGGCCAAATGATTTTCCAACGAGAGAGAAGTGATTGACGATTAAGAAAGTTAGCGTCATTGCTAACCACATTGCTACCCCACCCCAACGAGCAGTCGGTGTGGTGTGTGCGTCACGTGACCTAACTTGAGCAACTGCACCAAACTTGATTGCGTACTTTCGGACAAGCGGAGTAATTAAATAGCAGAGCGCTGCTGCGATCAGCAGGGTTACTAGATATTCACGCATTTAGAATCGGGCTGCTTATGCTTGGTAGATTGGAAATTGCGCGGTCAAAGCATGAACTTCAGCTTTGATGCCAGCAAATTTGCTTTCATCTTCATTCTTAACTGCGCGAGCAATTAAGTTAGCAATAGTTTTCATCTCGTTAACGCCCATGCCTTGAGTAGTTGTTGCTGGCGAACCAACTCGAATACCACTGGTTACTGAAGGAGCTTCTGGGTCATACGGAATTGAATTTTTATTTAAGCTGATGCCAGCTAGGCCGCAACGCTCGTCAGCAACTTTGCCATTAACGCCTGTGCTGCGAATATCAATAAGCGCTAAGTGAGTTTCGGTACCGCCAGATACTGCGCGCATTCCTTCAGCTTCTAGCCCAGCAGCAAGGGCTTTCGCGTTAGTAATTACATCCTTGGCATACTTTTGATAAGCCGGTTGAGCGCATTCCTTGAGGGCTACCGCTTTGCCAGCAACTGCCGACATGATTGGGCCACCTTGCATGCCTGGGAATACTGCCTTGTCGATGGCGGCTGCATGTTCACCCTTAGTCAAAATCATGCCGCCACGAGGGCCACGCAAAACTTTGTGTGTAGTAAATGAGACCACATCTGCGTAAGGAACAGGCGAAGGAATTGCTTTGCCCGCAACTAAACCAATGAAGTGCGCTGCATCAACCCACATGATTGCGCCGACTTCATCACAAATCTGGCGAACTTTTTCGAAGTCAATCAAACTTGGGTAGGCAGTTGCGCCAGAACAGATCATCTTTGGCTTATTAGCAATTGCTAAATCACGCAATTGATCGTAATCGATTAGCTCGTTATCTTCACGCACGCCGTATGAAATGACATTGAACCACTTACCTGAAAAGTTAACTTTTGAACCATGAGTTAAGTGACCACCGTGCGGCAATGACATGGCAAGCACTGTGTCACCAGGTTTAGTAAATGCTTGGTAAACCGCCACGTTTGCACTAGCACCTGAATGTGGTTGCACATTTGCGTGGTCTGCGCCGAAAAGTTCTTTCGCGCGATCGATGGCAATGATTTCGGCCTTATCAACTTCTTCGCAGCCACCGTAGTAACGCTTACCTGGATAACCTTCAGCATATTTATTCGAAAGAGTTGAACCAAGAGTTGCCAATACTGCTCGGGAGGTAAAGTTTTCACTAGCGATCAATTGCAAACTCTGTTGCTGGCGCTTTAGCTCAGATAAAACAACTCCAGCAATATCTGGATCTTGCTTTGAAAGAAGCTCGAAATCTGGGCCGTAGAAAGTATCGTCGCTCATGCCTGAATCCTATTAGGAAGCCGATTAAAACTAGTTGCCAATGCGCGCAATATCAGGCGTGACTTCGGCTAACTGCGCCTGTGAGATCGCTCCAATTCGCCCTACTTTGAGCCCAATTTCGGTGGTTTCCACAATCGTTGTTGGCAGTCCGTTAGGAAGCGTTCCGCCATCGAAAATCAAGGCTAAATGAGTACCATCAATTGAGATGTCATCGATGCTAGTTATCAATGGTTGTCCGGCAAGTGTTGCACTCGCTGTTGCCAGTGGACCAACTTCGGCAGTTAAGGCACGCGCAAACTCTGCTGCAGGAACTCGAACATTGATGCGATCCAAATTGCGATCATCGCCCAGATCCCAATTAAGAGCTAACTGTGGTTTAGCCGTGATTGACAATAAGCCCGGCCAAAAAGCACTGGTCAACTTTTGTAAATTTTCACTTGGATCTCGAATAATTCCGGTCGCTCGAGTTGCATCTGAAATCAATACTTGAGCTGCGACACCAAGGGCGTCACCACGCATGACATGCATAGTGCGAACTGCGTCATGACTAAATGCATCGCACAGGTATGCATAACCATGTTCGAGTGGTGCCACGATTACATAACCATCGCGGATTGCTTTGGCACCTAACGCAACTTGAGCCGCAAATTCTGCTGGTGTTAATTCAATAATCTCGCTCATGAATTACTCCTAATTGCACTTGTCCAACGTGGGCGTCCAGTTAGATCTTGGTGTAATGCTATTTGTGCGAAGTCGGTACTAAGCAATTTAGCGATTGCCTCGCCTTGCGTTTCAGTATGTTCAATTGCGATTAGCCCACCGGCTTTGAGTAGTCGGGCAGCAGCGATGATAAACCGCTTCGGCAGTTCAAGTCCATCACTGCCGCCAAATAACGCGATTGCTGGTTCAAAATTAGCCACATCTTTTGGAAGCGGTTGGGAATCTGGCACATAGGGCGGATTTGCTACAACGACATCGCACTTAACACCATCGAGCACATCGGCAACATCGCCTTGAACAATGCGAATGCTTTCATCGTAGAAAGCCACATTCTGCTTGAGCCATTCGATCGCATCTAAGCTCTTTTCAACCGCTATTACATGGGTATTTGGTGCTTCTGTAGCAATTGAAATTGCCATCGCACCAGAGCCGGCACCTAAATCAATTACCGAAACTGGGCCAGGCAAGTTAGCAATGTGCTTTAAAACTTCTTCGACTAGCCCTTCAGTCTCTGGGCGTGGAACTAATACGCCAGGACCTACTACTAGATTTAACTTACGAAAACCAGCGGTACCCGTTAAATACTGCACTGGTTCGTGGTTACAACGACGCTTAATCAATTCGGCATAACTATCAACAATCGCGCCTTCATCGCTGACCTCTGCCATTGCGCGTTCAAGGGCAATCGGGTTATGTAGCTCCATGCGCGTTAAACCTAGAAGGTGCGCAAAAAGTATTTCAGCATCGACGGCTGAATAACCAACTGCCTCAATCTGCGCTTTGCCATCACTAATCAGCGCCTTGATCTGCATTTGTTTTCCTAAAAACTTACTTTTCAGTGGAAGCTAATTTGGCGGCCTTATCAGCATCAAGCAAAGCTTGAATAACATCATCGAGTTCGCCATTTAGTACCGCATCTAAGTTATTTGACTTGTAGTTAACGCGATGATCACTCAAGCGATTTTCTGGATAGTTATAGGTACGAATACGTTCAGAGCGATCTACGGTACGAACTTGGCTCTTTCGTTCAGCTGAAGCAATCGCATCGGCTTTCTCTTGCGCATCTACTAATAGGCGGGCGCGCAAAATACGTAGCGCAGACTCTTTATTCTGTAACTGGCTTTTTTCGTTCTGGCACGAAACCACAATGCCAGTAGGCACGTGCGTTAAACGAACAGCCGAGTCAGTGGTGTTAACTGATTGACCACCAGGGCCAGATGAGCGATAAACATCTACGCGCACATCATTCATATTTAGCTCAACATCAATTTCTTCAGCTTCCGGCAAGATCAATACGCCGGCGGCAGATGTGTGAATTCGACCCTGCGATTCAGTCTCTGGCACGCGCTGAACCCGGTGTACTCCGCCTTCAAACTTCAAGCGCGCATATGGTGATTCACCTGGGGCTGCGGTGCCCTTTGATTTAACGCCTACTGAAATATCTTTATAGCCACCCATTTCGCTTTCAGTGGCATCAATAACTTCTACTTTCCAATTACGCTTTTCGGCATAACGCATATACATGCGCAATAGATCGCCCGCGAATAGCGCAGATTCATCGCCACCTGCACCAGCTTTAACTTCTAAAATTACATCGCGATCATCATTAGGGTCACGCGGTAATAACAACTCTTCTAATTTTTCGGCAGCTTCAGTTGCCGCCGACTCAAGGGCCGGAATTTCGGAAGCAAAATCTGCATCCTCTGCTGCCATCTCGCGACCAGCAGCAAGATCATCTTCAGCTGATCGCCATACGCGATAACCTGAAACTACCGGACCAAGTTGGGCATAGCGACGGCCAAGTTTGCGAGCATTGTTGGCATCATCGTGAATTGAGGGGTCTGCCATCTTTGCTTCGAGTTCGGCATACTCTTTAACAAGTTCATCAGCAGATGCGAAACGATCATTAGCCATTTTTTTATCTGCCTTTCTCTAGTTTCTTAATCTTTTTTAATGACTGCTTTGACTTTAGCTTTGCGAAAGAAAATAAAAAGACCGCCCCGCAACCCATGACAGGTTGCGATGCGGCCTATTTAGAAAGCTACTTGGTAGTCGCGTCGTCCTGCTTTTTAGCGGATTTACCGAAACGCTCTTCGAACTTAGCAACGCGACCACCAGTGTCGAGAATGCGTTGCTTGCCGGTGTAGAACGGGTGGCAAACTGAACAAACTTCAACATAGATTGAACCGCTGGCAACTGTTGAACGAGTAACAAACTTCTCGCCGCAACCACAAGTTACTTGGGTCTCTTTATATTCTGGGTGGATCTCTGGCTTCATTTCGTACCTCATTTTTAATGGCCTGGGTCGTGCGAACACGTGAACCAGAACCAGCGGTTAATAGGACGTAAGGGTAACGCGGGGGGCTAGAAATCGAGAAATTGGGGGTGATTTCACGCGGAACTAGCCCAACTTAGCTACTTGGAATTTGTCCTCAAGCGGCTTAGTTATCAGGTCCTGCGGTGGTCTTCTGGATCTGCATCAAGAATTCCACATTCGACTTAGTGCCCTTCATCTTCTCGAGCAATAGCTCAAGTGCCGCTTGTGGTTCAAGAGCGTGTAGAACGCGACGAAGTTTCCAGACAATGTTTAACTCTTCAGAACCCATCAGAATTTCTTCCTTACGAGTGCCTGATGCAACAACGTTAACCGCTGGGAAAATACGCTTATCAGCCATACGGCGATCAAGAATAAGTTCCATGTTTCCGGTGCCCTTGAACTCTTCGAAGATAACTTCATCCATACGAGAACCAGTATCAACAAGTGCGGTTGCCAGAATTGTTAGTGAGCCGCCATCTTCAATATTACGTGCGGCACCGAAGAACTTCTTAGGTGGATATAGCGCTGCTGAATCAACGCCACCAGAAAGAATTCGGCCTGATGCAGGAGCTGCGATGTTATATGCGCGACCCAAACGAGTAATTGAATCGAGCAACACAACTACATCGTGACCGAGTTCAACTAAACGCTTAGCGCGCTCAATTGCTAGTTCAGCAACAGTTGTGTGGTCATCGGCTGGACGATCGAAAGTCGAAGCAATAACTTCGCCCTTAACTGAGCGCTGCATATCGGTAACTTCTTCAGGGCGCTCATCAACTAGAACAACCATTAAGTGACACTCTGGGTTATTTGTTGTGATCGCGTTAGCAATTGCTTGCAAGACCATGGTCTTACCAGCCTTAGGTGGCGAAACAATTAGTCCGCGCTGACCTTTACCAATTGGTGAAATCAAGTCGATCACACGAGTGGTCAAAACATTTGGTTCAGTTTCCAGGCGTAAACGCTCTTGCGGATAAAGCGGAACTAGCTTTGAGAACTCAACGCGATTGCGCGCTTCTTCAGGTGTTACGCCATTAATGGTGTCTAGACGCACTAGGGCGTTGAACTTCTCGCGACGTTCGCCTTCTTGAGGTTGGCGAACTGCGCCAGTTACAACATCGCCTTTACGTAAACCAAAGCGGCGTACTTGTTGTAGTGAGATATAAACATCGTTCGGGCTTGGCAGGTAACCACCGGTGCGAATGAATGCATAACTTTCCATGATGTCAGCGATTCCGCCAACTGGAAGCAATACATCGTCTTCGGAAATTACGATCTCGCGCTCTTCGCGGTTGCCACGGTCGCGTCCTTGACGATCACGATTGCGGTCACGGCCTTGACGATCACGGCCACGATCATTGCGATCGCGGTTCGGACGGTTGGAATTTGAGTTCGAATTATTCGATGAGCTTGATGAATTGTCATCGCCCTCATCATCGCCATCTTCATCTGAGTTAGCGTTTGAATTACTGGAATTATCTTTATTGCCGCGCTTCTTAGCATTGCGTGCTTCGCGGCGGGCTTCGCGTTCGGCCTTAGCGGCTTCGCGGTTTGCTGCTTGTAGATCAGCGATTGCAGTTACGAGAGCATCCTTTTTTAGCTTCGCGGCGCCATCAATTCCTAGTTGAGTGGCAACTTCCTTGAGTTTCGGAAGGGTCATCGCTGATAGCTCAGGACTGCTTGAACGTACTGGAGTTACTTCAGGTGTATCGGTCATTGTGATCTTTTCAGTTATGGCTTTTGCGCGAAATATTTAAGATATTTACATATCTGACTAGATATTTACGGCGAAAGCCGGTGGTATTTTTTAAATTACCTTCAGGTGTTACAGGCAGATCGCCTAAGAAGATGTCAGAACGGTAGCACTCCCGCAGCCGAAATCGCAACTTCAACAACGCGGAATTTAGCCCCTGCCGCATGAGTTAGCTCAGCAACTTCAGTGGCACCACCAGTGTGTAATACCAGCACAGTTGGGCCAGCACCTGAGATAAAGGCGGCAACCCCTGCGCTACGGAACTTAGTTAATAGGGCAAACGAGGCTGGCATGGCTTCTTGGCGATATGCCTGATGTAAGAAATCTTCGGTTGAAATAAACAACAAGTCTGGGCGCAGAGTTAATGCATGAACTAGCAGAGCGGTGTTTGTTGAGTTAGTTACCGCATCTCGATGTGCAACTGTCTCTGGCAATAACCTGCGAGCTTTAGCAGTTGAAACGGCAGTCTCTGGAATAAAAGCTATGGCTGAGATGCGATGATCAACCGAAAGTGAAATTGCTTGTGCAATTGATTTGCCATGTTGGTTCTCTTGCCAAGCCACAGTAGCGCCACCATAAATTGCAGCTGCCACATTATCTGGATGTCCTTCGAGATTCGTTGCGAGTTGCAACATAACTTCGTTGTTTAATTTTTCTTCGCCACCCAAAACAAGCGAACGAGCAAGAGATAAACCACCAACAATGGCACTGGCTGATGAACCGAGTCCGCGACCATGTGGGATTACATTCTTGGCGCGTATTGCTAGCCCGCGCGGGCGACCACCTAAGTAATCAAACCCGGCAAACATTGCTTTAACCAATAAATTCTTTTCATTGCGCGGAAGATTCTCGGCGCCTTCACCAATAACATCAATATCTAAACCAGGTTCATCAATTACGCGGGCTACATATTTATCGTGCATTTGAAGGGCCAGACCAAGGCAATCAAAGCCTGGACCCAAGTTGGCACTAGTTGCCGGAACTTGGATCTGACTTGGGGTTGCGCGGAAAGTTGGTTTCGCCATTTTGAATTCTTTCTAAACTCTTTCGAGCTAGAGACCAAGTGCTTTCGCAGCAGCTTTAGCGTTAACTGGAACAATCTTTGGTTTAGCGGCACCTTCGAGTGCCCACTGAACATCCTTTAAGCCATGACCAGTAACTGTTATGACAATCTTTTTACCCGTTGGCAGTTTCTTTGCTTTCTTGTACTTGAGCAAACCAGCAAGGCCCGCAGCGCTAGATGGCTCAACAAAGATGCCTTCTTTAGCCGCAATTAAGCGGTAAGCGGCGAGAATTTCGCGATCTGTTACTGAATCAATTACGCCACCTGATGAATCGCGCGCTTCGATGGCTTGCGCCCAAGAAGCTGGATTACCAATGCGAATTGCAGTGGCAATTGTTTCTGGATTAGTAATAACTTTATTCTTAACAATTGGCGCAGAACCCGCGGCCTGGAATCCCCACATCTGTGGCAACTTAGAAGAGATGCGATCTTGGTTATACTCGCGATAGCCCTTCCAGTAAGCCGTGATGTTTCCGGCATTACCAACTGGCAGTACATGCATATCTGGCGCATCACCAAGCATGTCTACAACTTCAAAGGCACCGGTCTTTTGACCTTCAATGCGGAAAGGATTAACTGAGTTAACTAGTGCGACTGGGTAATCAGTTGCTAAATCGCGGGCCAAAGTCAAGCAATCATCAAAGTTTCCATTTACTTGCAGAATAGTTGAGTCGTGCGCAATTGCTTGCGCTAACTTGCCCATCGCAATTTTGCCGTTAGGAATTAACACAACTGGGCGCATGCCAGCTTTAACCGCATAGGCCGCAGCACTAGCTGAAGTGTTTCCAGTTGATGCGCAAATTACGGCTTTAGCACCATCTTCGGCAGCTTTAGAAATCGCCATTGTCATACCGCGATCTTTAAAGGAACCAGTTGGGTTAGTGCCTTCGAACTTAATCCAAACGTCGTTGCCTAGTAGTTCAGATAAATAGCACGCGTAAATAAGTGGAGTGCCGCCTTCGCGTAGCGAAACAATTGGGGTCTTAGCCGAAACTGGTAAGCGATGGCGATATTCCTCAATGACTCCGCGCCATTGATGTGCGCCATCAGATTTAGCTGTTTTGTTTCCAAACAAACCCATTACGCACCAACACCTTCGACTCGAATTACGCTCTCAACATTTTTTACAATATCCATCGCCTTTAATGCTTCAACTGTGGCATCTAAGTCATTTTCAGTGGCTGCGTGGGTAACCACTATGAGTTCGGCATCAAGGCCCATGCCAGATTGGCGAACACCTTGAATAGAGACACCTTGCTTGGCAAAAACAGTGGCAATGCTGGCTAAAACACCTGATTTATCAGCTACCCAAAGGCGGATTAAGAACTGTGATTTCACATCGCCAAGTGGGGCAATATCCAAATCTGCATAGTCGCTTTCGCCATAACCAACTGTGGAGTATGCGCGGTGACGAGTAACCGCTACTAAGTCACCCAAAATTGCAGATGCAGTTGGGGCGCCACCTGCGCCGCGACCGTAGAACATCAACTGGCCAGCAGCTTCGGACTCGACATATACAGCATTGAAAGCATCGCGCACACTTGCTAACGGGTGGGTAAGCG
Source organism: Candidatus Planktophila sp. (assembly GCA_044351155.1). GTDB lineage: Bacteria > Actinomycetota > Actinomycetes > Nanopelagicales > Nanopelagicaceae > Planktophila. The sequence continues at coordinate 10,217 of JBILGH010000009.1, forward strand.
GCAACATAACCGGGTGCACTCGAACTGAAATTTCATCTTTCACAGTTAGTTCAGCAATTGCTAACAACTTGATAACTGAGTTCATAACTTTGGCAGCAGCAATATCATCGCTGCTGATATTTGAAATACCTTCGCAATAGACTTCATCAATTGTCACAGTGCTATGGAAAGCCAAGCTGGCCAAGAGCGCAGCTTTAGCAGCCGCATCATGACCTTCAATGTCAGCAGTTGGATCTGCTTCGGCATAACCCAGTTTCTGCGCTTCAGCTAGAACATCGGCAAAGTTGCGACCTTCTTCGTGCATCTTGGTCAAAATGTAATTTGTGGTTCCGTTAACAATTCCCATTACGCGAGTGATTTGATCACCGGCAAGTGATTCACGCATTGAACGAATAATTGGAATCGCACCCGCAACGGCTGCTTCGTAATAAAGATCTACGCCAGCAGCATCAGCTGCATTAAATAGTTCATGACCATGAGTTGCGAGCAAAGCTTTGTTCGCAGTGATGACTGATTTCTTATTAGCGATCGCAGCCAAAATCAATTCGCGGGCTGGTTCGATGCCTCCCATAACTTCAATGACAATATTTATCTCTGGGTCATTTACAACCGAAAGCAAATCAGTAGTTAGTAGCGCCGCTGGGATTCCTTCGCGGGCACCGGCCGTACGAACGCCAATTTTCTTCAAAACTAGCTCGGCCCCTGAACGCTTGGAAAGTTCTTCCTGGTCAGATTGGAGCAGGCGAGCAACTTGGCTGCCAACAACGCCGCAGCCGAGCATGCCGATCGAGATCGTCTTAAGTTCGCTGCTCATTGGCCAATTCTTTCACAGATGGGGTGATGCGCGTTAAATATCGAGGTTTAGTAGATCAGCTTCAGTCTCGCGGCGCACAATTACGCGGGCTTTGCCATCTTTTACCGCAATTACTGGTGGTTTTGGCACATGGTTGTAATTACTTGCCATTGAACGGCCATAAGCACCAGTTGCTGGAACTGCGATTAAATCAGTTGGTGCAATATCGGCAGGCATCTCAATTTCGCTAATAACTATGTCGCCGGTTTCGCAATGTTTTCCGACTAAACGAGAATTGCTATTCGCACTCGTTGACTTGCGATTGGCAAGGACTGCGAAATATTCGGCGTCATAAAGAGCCGGGCGTGCGTTATCACTCATGCCGCCATCGATGGAAATGTATTTCCGAATCTCGCCAGTTTCTAGTGTGACATCTTTGGTAGTACCAACTTCGTAAAGAGTAAACATAGTTGGTCCGACAATTGCGCGACCTGGTTCGATTGAAATTTTAGGTACTGCTAAATTCGCTGCAGCACATGCCGCTCTAACTGTTTTTGCGAGTGCCGGAATTACATCTGCTGGGGCAACTGTTACTTCGCCAGGCAAATAAGCAATTGCGTAGCCACCACCTAAATCAAGTTCTGGTAATTCGTTGCCGAAAGCATCGCGATACTTAGCAAGTAGCCCAATTAAACGCTCTGCCGCTAATTCAAATGAATCAACACCAAATATTTGGGAACCAATGTGGGAATGGAAGCCACGAAGTTCAAGCGAAGCATGTTTGTGAACAGCTTCGATCGCAGACCAAGCAGCGCCACTAGCAATTGAAAAACCAAACTTCACATCTTCATGAGCCGTTGAAATAGATTCGTGGGTATGAGCTTGGATGCCTGGGGTTAAACGCAAATAAACCCGTTGAACTTTTCCGAATTTAGTAGCAGCTGAGGCAACTCGTTCGATTTCATGCATTGAGTCAAGGACGATAGTGCCAACGCCAACTTCGACTGCGCGCTCAATCTCGCTAAGGGATTTATTGTTGCCGTGAACCTCAATTTTGGCTGGGTTTATGCCACCTGCCAGAGCGACTGCTAGCTCGCCTGATGTGCAGACATCGATACCAATACCTAAAGTAGTGATCCAGCGCGCAACTTCAGTACAAATAAAGGCTTTAGCAGCGTAATAAACCGTACCTGCATTATCGCCAAAATTTTCCTGTAACGAATTATTCCAAGCTAACGCACGAGTGCGGAAATCAGCCTCATCCAAAATAAATGCTGGTGTGCCAAATTCTTTTGCCAGAGCTGTAGCCGAGATGCCGCTAATACTTAATTCATGAGCGCTGCGATCGACGTTATGTGACCACATATTCTCACTTGAATTCGCTGAGGTATTGATTGTCATCGTTACATCCGCTCCGGTGCACTAACACCAAGAAGTTGCAGTCCATTTTTTAAAGTTTGCTTTGTTGCCGCACATAGGGCTGCGCGAGCTGAATGAACTGCCGCAGTTGGTTCGTCACCCAGTGGCAAGACACGGCAGTCAGCATAGAAGCCGTGGTAAACGCCAGCGAGCTCTTCTAGGTATCGCGCTACACGATGTGGTTCGCGTAGTTCGGCAGCACTAGCCACAATTCGTGGGAACTGTGCCAACGACCCAAGTAAATCGTTTTCGCGATCATGGGAAAGTTGGGCTGGATCAAAGTCAGCGAGTGCACTTGAAATGTTTAATTCGGCAGCATTGCGTAGTACGCCAGCAATTCGCGCATGCGCATATTGCACGTAATAAACTGGATTCTCGTTGGTATTTGATTTCAAGATATCAACATCAAGCACCATTGGAGTTTCAACTGGGTAACGAATCAAGGTGTAGCGTGCAGCATCAACGCCAACTTTTTCAACTAACTCTTCTAGCGTAATAATTGTGCCAGCGCGCTTAGAAAGTTTTACCTCTTCGCCGCCTTCCATAATCTTTACTAGCTGCCCAATCAGTACATGTACGTTGTACTCAGGGTCATCTCCGGCGCAAGCAGCAGTGGCTTTTAGGCGACCTACATATCCATGGTGATCAGCGCCCAACATGTAGATACAGATATCAAAGCCACGCTCGCGCTTATTAATGTAATAAGCGGTATCGGAAGAGAAATAGGTATACGAACCATCACTTTTGACTAAAACGCGATCTTTATCATCGCCGTAGTCTGTAGTGCGTAGCCAAGTAGCATCTTCGAGTTCAAAAACATGACCCTGTTTACGCAACTTATTCATGCCGTGTTCTACCGCGCCACTTTCATGCAACGTACGTTCAGAGAACCAAACATCAAAATGAGTATGGAATGTTTCAAGCACACCTTGTTGTTGGGCAAGTTGTAATTTATAGGCGCGCTCACGAAATTCAGTTGTGCGTGCTTCGCCAGATAAATCCAAAATACTTTTATCTTCGGCAACTAAAGTTTTTGCGAGATCACCAATGTATTCGCCTTGGTAACCATTTTCTGGAATCGGTAAACCAAGTGCAGCAGCTTCAACCGATGCACCAAATAAATCCATCTGGTTTCCGCGGTCATTGATATAAAACTCTTGCGTTACTTTCGCACCAGCGGCAGCAAGAACGCGACCAAGTGCATCACCCACTGCTGCCCAACGTGTGTGACCTAAATGCAGCGGCCCAGTTGGGTTAGCACTAATGAATTCGAGGTTAATGCTTACGCCAGTTAGTGAATTCCCGTGACCGTATTTATCGCCGGCAGATAAAATTGTGCGAACTAACTCGGCTTGGCTGGCGCGATTTAAAGTTATGTTGATGAAACCTGGACCAGCGATATCAACCGACGTTATCGCATCGAGTGCGGTTAAATCTGCCGCAATTATTTTTGCCACTTCTTGTGGTGCAATGCCGGCGGCTTTAGCTAACTGCAACGCAATCGAAGTTGCGTAATCACCATGGTCACGATTTTTAGGCCGTTCCAGCCGAACACTGGCAGGAACTTCGCCATTAAAAGCGCCCCGAGCGATTGCCTGCGCAACTACGCCCAAGATGTGCGCCTCAAGGGCGGTTTGCGCATCTTGCGTAGGTTCGGCGGCAGTGCTGATTTCTGGGCTCACCACGCAAGGTTACCCTTACGCCTATCTTTCTTGCTTCTAACCATTGGTTATCCCTATTCAAGCGCTAATTTCCCTAAATGAAAGCCCTTTCATCGCCTTGAAACTGAAGTTTACAGTTACCAAATTGTTATTGACTAAGTGCTAAATGTCCGAATTTTCCTAGTGACCTTTAGGTCAATTTCCTCTAGCGTCTGATCAGGTTTCATCCTCTTCATCTGGTTGAAAAAAGTTTCACCAGGGATGTGCCACCTTTCGAAAGGTTCCAATCTATGTCAAAGCGCCGTATTGCGTTCACTGCAGTTATTGCTGCAGTTGCGATCGCATTATCTGGTTGTTCAAGTAGCGACGAAGCCGCAGATGGTTTCGTTGGTGTAATTCTTCCTGATGCTGCTTCATCAGCACGTTGGGAAACAGCAGACCGTGGATTCCTACAAGCTGCATTCGATGCTGCTGGAGTTAAGGTCGATATCCAGAATGCAAATGGCGATAAGGCCGCATTCCAGACAATTGCTGATCAAATGCTCTCAGCAGGTGCCAAGGTTCTAATCATGGTTAACCTAGATTCAGATTCAGCTAAGGCTGTTCAGGATAAGGCTGCTGATCAAGGCGTTCCAACAATTGACTACGACCGTTTAACACTAAACGGTTCAGCTTCATACTACGTTTCATTTGATAACGAAGCTGTTGGTCGTCTACAAGGTGAAGGCATCAAGGCATGTCTAGATGCTGCTGGAAAGACATCAGCTCGCATTGTTTACCTAAATGGTTCACCAACAGATAACAACGCAACACTATTCAAGGCTGGTTACGACTCAGTACTACGTCCATTGATCGATTCAGGTTCTTACACCTTGGTTGACGATCAAGCAGTTCCAGATTGGGACAACGTAAAGGGTGGAACAATCTTTGAGCAGATGCTGTCAAAGGCTGGCGGAAAGCTTGATGCAGTTGTATCAGCTAACGAAGGTCTTGGCTTAGCTGCAGTTGCTGTTCTTAAGAAGAACAAGCTAAACGGCAAGGTTTGCGTATCAGGTCAGGATGCAACAGCAGACGGACTTCGCGCGATCCTTACTGGTGACCTTTCAAACACTGTTTACAAGGCCATCAAGGCTGAAGCAGAAGGCGCAGCAGCTCTTGCTATCGCTCTTCTAAACGGTGAAGAAGCAACAACAGCAACTGGTTCAGTAAACAACGGATCAATTGATGTTCCTTCAGTTCTACTAGTTCCAGTCGGTATCACAAAGGAGAACGTTAAGGACGTCATCGCAGATGGCTTCCAGACACGTGAAGCTGTTTGTGCTGATATCGAAGACCTCTGCACAGCAAACGGAATCTAATTTCCGATCTGTAACGAGTTGAATAAGTAAAAAGTTCGGCTCGGGGCCAATTTGGTTCCGAGCCGAACTTTCTTAATTAGTAGTAAGGTTCTATAAATTGAACAGGAGCCCAAAGTGACCGAACCGATTCTCTCGCTTCGCGGAGTCAATAAATCTTTTGGTCCAGTACATGTCCTAAAGGATGTAAACCTCGATGTGCATCCTGGACAAGTAACCGCGCTAGTAGGAGATAACGGAGCCGGCAAGAGCACGCTAATTAAGTGCATCGCCGGTATCTACACACCAGATCATGGTGAATTTAAATTTGATGGCAAAGTTGTAAACATCACTGGCCCACGCGATGCAACTGCTCTAGGTATTGAAATCGTTTATCAAGATTTAGCTCTATGCGATAACTTAGACATCGTTCACAATATGTTCTTAGGCCGCGAAGTTAAAAAAGGCCCAGTGCTAGATGAATCAGCGATGGAATCACTTGCTCGCAAAACCCTAGATAGTTTGAGCGTGCGAACCGTTAAATCTATTCGCCAAACCGTGGCTTCGCTCTCAGGTGGCCAGCGCCAAACTGTGGCTATTGCTAAAGCTGTTCTCTGGAATAGCAAGGTAGTGATTCTCGACGAACCAACTGCTGCGTTAGGTGTTGCTCAAACTGAGCAAGTTTTGAATTTAGTGCGCCGTTTGGCTGACAATGGATTAGGTGTAATTTTGATCAGCCACAACATCAACGATGTTTTTGAAGTAGCAGACAACATCGCAGCGCTTTATCTCGGATCTATGGCAGCTCAGGTTGCCAAGAACGAGGTAATCCCAAGACAAGTAATTGAGTTAATCACTACTGGCGCATCTGCTGGTGTAGATAAGGCAGGAGTTAAGTAATGAGCACTTCTACTGCAGCCACTGAAGTTACAGATACCTCACTAAAAAGCGCGGCACATGATTACTGGTCAAAGGTCAAAGCTGGCGATATTGGAGCTCTGCCTGCTGTCTTAGGACTACTAGTTCTTTGTATTGTTTTTGGTTCGATGTCGAGTGTTTTCTTAACTCCTGGCAACTTTGCTAATTTACTTACGCAAGCAGCATCAGTAATTGTGATTGCCATGGGACTTATTTTCGTACTGCTTCTGGGCGAGATTGATCTCTCTGCTGGTTACGCATCAGGTGTATGCGGGGCAGTTCTGGTAATCCTAATTACCGATCATGGTCAACCTTGGTACATCGCACTCGCAGCCAGCATTGCAGTCGGTATGGCGATGGGCTTTGGTTTAGGTACCTTGGTCGCGCGACTCGGAATTCCATCTTTCGTCGTAACTTTGGCCGCCTTCCTTGGCTTCCAAGGAATCTTGCTGATTCTGGCTGGCGAAGGCGGAACTATTCGCGTTGAAGATGAAACTGTTTTAGCTATTCAAAATAGCAATCTCTCACCCACTTTAAGTTGGGCTTTCTACATAGCTGCCTCAGTTTTCTATGTATTACTTGGCTTAAGCCGCATAAATGCTCGCCGCAAGGCTGGCTTAAAAGCTGAACTCTTTAAGTTGTGGTTAATCAAAACAGTTAGCTTGGTTGGTATTTCTGGGCTAGCGGTATGGGCACTTAACTTAGAGCGCAGCAACAATCGCGAACTTGTCAGCCTAAAGGGAATTCCATACGTGGTTCCAGTTATTTTGTTATTACTAGTGATTGGAACTTTCGTACTAGGTCGTACCGCATTTGGTCGTCACATCTACGCAGTTGGTGGAAACGCTGAAGCTGCTCGTCGTGCCGGTATTAATGTGAAAAACATTCGAATTGCGGCATTCGTAATTTGTTCTGGACTATCGGCAGTCGCTGGTTTGCTCTTTGCTTCACGACAAAACTCCATCTCACCAACAACTGGTGGCTCGTCAACGCTGCTCTACGCAGTTGGCGCCGCAGTTATCGGTGGCACCAGCTTGTTCGGTGGCAAAGGAAAGATGCGCGATGCGATTCTGGGTGGCTTGGTAGTTGCCGTAATTGATAACGGTATGGGTTTGCTCGGTTACGCAGCTGGCATCAAGTTCATTGTTACCGGTGCGGTGCTATTAGTTTCAGCTGGAGTTGATGCGGTTTCACGCCGCGGCAGTTCCGTTTAGCGCGCTAGTAAATTTCTTGACTTATTCACTAGCTAGAACTTGAGAGTTTTAATTGGCACCCATCAGGTGCTCAAGTGCTAACTGATCAAGTGCTTCGTAGTGATATCCGCGCTTGCCGGCTGCTTCAACATCGAAGGAATCTTTAGCGAGGTCACGCCAAGTTTCACCTGGCGCAAAAGTTGGTTCAGTTAAGCCTGGAATATTTGATTCAGCCATCGCATTAATCACGCGTGGATCATTGCGGAAAGCTAGCGCGCGCTCTTTCAACATCAAATAAGTACGCATGTTTGCTGATGCTGATTCCCAGACACCCTTATCGCTTTCTGTACGAGCTGGCTTGTAGTCGAAGTGCTTAGGGCCGCTGTAGTTATAACGCTCGAGCAGATCAACTAAGAAGAAAGCTGACTTCAAATCTCCGTGACCGAATACTAAATCTTGATCGTACTTCGGACCATGCTGACCATTCAGATCAATATGGAATAACTTCTTATGCCAAAGTGCTTGCGCAATTCCGTGGACAAAGTTAAGACCGGCCATTTGTTCGTGGCCAACTTCTGGATTAAGGCCGACTAGCTCTGGATGATCTAGCGAATTAATGAAAGCTAAAGCGTGACCAATGGTTGGCAAGAAAATATCACCACGTGGTTCATTTGGCTTTGGTTCGATGGCAAACTTAATGTTGTAGCCATTATCTAAAACATATTGGCCAAGAGTGTTAAATGCTTCGCGGAAACGATCGAGGGCAACGTAGGCATCTTTAGCGCCATCTGATTCAGCACCTTCGCGACCGCCCCAAGCAACATAAATTTCAGCACCGAGTTCAGCAGCAAGATCGATGTTACGCATTGTTTTTTTAATTGCGTAACGACGAATATCGCGATCATTTGAAGTAAATGCCCCGTCTTTAAATACTGGGTGGCTGAACAGATTAGTTGTTGCCATCGGAACTTTCATTCCTGATGAGGCAAGGGCAACCTTGAACCGATCAATATGTGATTGACGATCGGCATCATTGCTACCGAAAGGAATTAGATCGTCATCGTGGAAAGTCACACCATATGCGCCACGCGCAGCGAGCTCATTTACTGTGCGAACTGGGTCTAGCGCTTCGCGAGTTGCATCTCCGAATGGGTCACGTGCCTGCCAGCCGACGGTCCAGAGGCCGAAGGTAAACTTATCTACTGGGCTAGGTGTTAAAGCCATGGATTGACCCTTTCGTACGCGCTCGTTTGTAACTATGCCGAACTTACCTCTAATCTTGCCCAGTATCTAGCGGACAGCATTCGACAACACGAATCTGACCAGCACGGCTAGGTAAGCACTCTTAAGCGGGAGTGGTGAAATGGCAGACACGCAGGTCTTAGGAACCTGTGTCTTCGGACGTGCGGGTTCAAGTCCCGCCTCCCGCACACAGCATTTAAGTTATTGATTAAATCAATTCATTAATCAGATGTTCACTTAAACCCAGACTATTGCTTGAACGATGGGTTTAGCATTTAAACCATGAGCAATGAAAAAAAGCAGCCAACAGTTCTCTTTGTGTGCGTCCACAATGCCGGTCGATCACAGATGGCGGCAGGTTTTATGACTTCGTTATCCGGTGGAAAAGTGCGCGTTCTTTCAGCTGGGTCAGCACCAAAGGAAACTATTAATCCAGTTGCAATTGAAGCGATGGCTGAACTTGGAATCGACATCGCGCATGAAGTTCCGAAAATTCTAACTACTGAATCTGTTCAAGAATCTGATGTAGTAATCACTATGGGGTGCGGCGACACTTGCCCATTCTTCCCAGGTAAGCGCTACGAAGATTGGGTTCTCGAAGATCCAGCTGGTCAAGGTATTGAGCCAGTGCGCATCATCCGTGATGAAATCAAGCTTCGCGTAACGCAATTGCTATCTGAGATTATTTAATTTCATCAATGAATAGTTTGTGGGCTAATCCCCTGCCCAATTTGCCCTCTTCAATCTATAGTTCAACTCTTGACCTTGATTCGAGAGAGTTGATATGACCATCAAAGATATTGCCGCTGCTTACCGTAAGAGCACCGAAGAGTTTGAGAAATTAGTTAACTCGATTTCGTCCGATCAATTAGATACTAAGCATCCTGAAGGTTGGTCTGCGCGCCAAGTAATTCACCACATGGCAGATTCCGAAGCTCAGTCATATGCTCGTATCCGCCGCTTGATTGCTGAGCCTGAAGGCACAGTAATCCAAGGTTATGATGAAAATGCTTGGAGTGCTTCTGCGGTGTTGGGGTACTCGACTCTGCCAATTGATTTCTCAGTCAAAGTTTTTAGCGCTGTTCGAGCTTCATCATTAGTAATGTTAGAACGATTAACTGAAGCAGATTTAAGCAAGACAGGGGTTCATTCAGAGAGTGGTGAATTCTCAATTGAAAAATGGTGTCGTTATTACACGGCGCACCCACTTGATCACATTGGCCAGATTGAAAAAGCGATTCGCGGCGAAAACTAAACTCTACTAGTGAGTAAGCCGGCTAAAAGGTCAAATAATCTAGTAAATCACTAGTCAAGAAGATTAAGTGATGCTGTGACATCATTTACAAGTTAGGCTCCGCTTAAGTTAATTAGGTGAGAGCGAGCAACCCAATGTCTATTCCGGTAGCGCCGCCGACTAATCCGGTATCACCACCAAAGTTGCGTGGTTGGTTTCACTTAGGTGCAACCCCGGCCGTAATCATCGCTTCGCTCGTACTCTTTCTACTAAGTCGCAATTCAGTTAAGTTCGCAATTGCGCTGTACTCGATAACTGCGATTTTGTTATTTAGTGTTTCGGCAATTTATCATCGCGTTCCGTGGTCACCAGCTAAGAAGAAAATTTGGCGCCGTTGGGATCACGCAAACATCAATTTGTTAATTGCTGGTTCATATACGCCCTTTGCCGTTACTTTGCTAGAAGGTCGCGATCGCACAATTCTGCTTTCAGTTATCTGGACTGGTGCATTAATTGGTGTCGCGGTTCGAGTTTTCTGGGTTGGCGCACCACGTTGGTTATATGTAGCTAACTATTTAATCCTCGGCTGGGTAGCAATTATTTACACGCCGCATCTTTATCGCGCAGGTGGCTGGTGGGTAATTCTGCCAATTATCTTTGGTGGTTTGCTCTACTCAATTGGGGCGATTTTCTATGCACTTAAGCGACCAGGGCGAGAGGCAAAATATTTTGGTTTTCACGAGCTCTTTCATATCTTTGTACTAGCCGCCTGGATCTCGCAGTACGTGGCAATCTGTGTTGCCGTTTATAGATCCCGCTAATTAGGCCCATTTTCACCCTGCATTTACCCTGCGCTAACCCCACTTTTAGGTATGGCGCTTTTGCTCTAATCTAAGCCTTCCGTAAGTGTTTAAAGAACAAAAAGAGGTAGCGATGGCCGAGAAGAACTCCTTCCTTAATTGGGTTGGATTTAAAGGCGAAGAGAGCAGTCAACCAAATTCGGTTGATCGTATTCGCGAGCTTGAAGCACAGTTAAATGATCTGCGCTCGCGTCGCGATATCACCACGCTATCTAAAGAAGAATTTGAAATTCTGGCAACTGAAACTGCCATGACCATGATCAAGTCGGCGCAATTACGCGAAGCAAAAGCACAAGCTGCTGCAGATCGCTTAGTGACTGAGACCAATCGCGCCGCAAAAGATGCGTTAGAGAACGCCGAACAAAAAGCTCGTTCAGTTCTGTCGGGCGCCGAAACTCGTGGTCGTAAGTATTTACAAGCAGCTGAAACTGAAGCTGAAGAAATGGTTGCCAAGGCTGAAGTTGAAGCCGAAACTCTTTTTGAAAACAAGAAGCGCGAAATTAGTGCGATGGCAACTGCTGCGCGTCGCGAGGGTGAGCGCATTATTACCGAAGCAACCGGTGAAGTTGGTGGCTATCGCCAGTGGCTAGCCAGTGTTATCTCAGAAGCTGAACGGCTATACAAAGTGCAAACTCAATCTCTTGACCAAGCCGAAAGCGCAATTCAACAATCACGCGCTCGCCTGCAGAGTTCCTTCGAGCGGTTAGCGCAATTACAAGACCAAGTTCTACAAAACTTAAATGCAGATGACACGCTGATCACTCGTGGCCCAATTCGAGTTGCCAGCGAACGCACCAAAGTGGCAATTGAGGCGCCCAAGAAAGCCAAGTCGGCTGCTCGCAAACCTGCCAAAAAAGCCGCAATTAAAAAACCAGTAAAGAAAGCTGCTGCAAAACGTAAGTAGTTTCTTACCGATTACCAAAAGTTATGTCACCAAAAAAACCTGGGATCACCCATATCCCTGCGATCGATGGCTTGCGTGCTGTTGCAGTAATAGCAGTAATGCTTTACCACTTGGGGTTTTCCTGGATTCCCGGCGGATTTCTTGGCGTAGATCTCTTCTTCGTAATTTCCGGTTATGTAATCACTCGTCTCCTGCTTGATTCAATTCAGCGAAGTGGCGGATTAGATCTTCGAGCCTTCTATTTAGCGCGTGTGCGGCGCTTGCTACCACCGTTACTTTTCATGATTTTTGGAACGGCAATTTTTGTGGGGATCTGGGCACCAGAAACAACCCGACGATTACTAAGCGATGCGCCATTTTCAATTTTCGGTGGCATGAATTGGTGGCTAGTTTTTCGCGAGACTGATTATTTCGAAGCCATTGGTCGCCCACCTCTGCTGCAGCACACTTGGTCGCTGGCTGTGGAAGCTCAGTTCTATTTGGTTTGGCCGCTGGTGTTGCTGCTGGTACTTAAGTGGTTTGGAAAAAAGCGAATTCCTGGAGCTGCGCTAACCATTGCTGCCATCTCGGGAATCACCTTATTCATTGTCTCCCTTTCATTAGATGCGGCCAATAGCTCAAAAGTTAGCCATATTTACTTCGGAACCGACACTCACAGCATTGGTTTATTCCTTGGAGCTGCTCTGGCAGTGAGTTGGATTCCCCAAAATTTAAAGAGTGAAGTCTCGCAGCGAGCTCAAGATTTTGTTGATGGCATCGGCGTGATTGGGTTCATCGGAATTCTTGCAGCTTTCCTATTAATTAATGAAAGCGACCCAACGCTTTATCGTATTGCTTTCCCACTTGCCGGAATTTTTGGTTGCGCAATTCTTACCTCTATTGTTCATCCCGCATCTCGCTTTGCGCCATTACTGCGCACTCGCACATTAGTTTGGATTGGCGAAAGATCATATGCAATTTACTTATGGCATTGGATTGTCTTTCAGTTAACTCGCCCTAGCGTTGATATAGCTGGACAAGATTGGGCGCTCTACACAGTGCGTTTCTTAATCGTTTTAGCTTTAGCTGACATTTCATTACGGTTAGTTGAATTACCGGTTCGAAGTGGCGTAGTTGAATCTTGGTTCCGCGGCATGAAGTATCGAACTAAAAGAGTTCGCATTCGGCAAAAAATCTCGGTGGCAGCCGGCATCATCGCTCTTCTCGCAGCAACCACGGCAATTAGTGCAAATGCAATTTCAGTTGCTGACAAGGAAGCTGCTGCGCTCAAACTGGAATTAGCCCAGGAACTTAAACCGTATTCATCAAAGCCACCGATTATTTCGAATGAAGGACTACCTGATCTCTGGGTTACCGGCGATTCAGTAATCCTGGGTATTCGCTATGAGCTTGGCGATCTGCGCACCATCGGATTAATAAATGCGCGGGTAGGTCGACAAGTACCAGAGTTATTAGAAGTACTAAAACGTGACAAGTTGTCCGTTGGTGATGCCCCAATTATTTTCAATCTCGGAAATAACAATGCGCTGACTCGAACTCAAGTTGCTGAAGTTTTTGCTGAAGTGGCTAATCAGAGTCAGATAATTGTGGTGAACACCGCTGTGCCACGTCCATGGCGTGATGCAAACAATGCCTTAATTGCTGAATACGCTGCCGCAAATCCACGAGCACAGGTGGTCGATTGGGCCGCAATCTCGCAGAATCGTCCGGATTATTTCGCACCTGATGGCGTGCATCTAAGGCTGGCTGGAATCAAGGTTTATGTGGCTGCTATTTTAGAAGCTCTGAACAATCAAGAGCGCTAATTAAATTATTGCTAGAAATAAGAAAGACCCCGAGTAATTGACTCGGGGTCTTTCTTATTAATTTGTTTTTACTTGTATCTGCTTACTTATATTGACCGTTAAGTCCGAAAATCTTTGCTGGTGCAACTTGACCATCTGAGTAAACGCTGGAAACTCGGAACTGAGTCCATCCACCTTCACTCTTTGTCATCTCTAAAGTTGTTTGATCAACTGGAACTGTGGCAACGCTCTGCCATTCTTTTCCGTCTGGTGCAATCTCTACTAGATAACCAGTTAGACCCTCTGTTGCAGCAGGTGCGAACCAACGCAACTTAACGCCAGCTGATGTACCGAGAGCTACAAATTTTCCTGGCGCTTCGATTACTGAAACTGTTTCACCTGTTGATGCTGATTCAGTTGGTGTTGCAGTAACTTCAGCTGTAGCACTTGGTTCGGCAGATGCCGAAGCAGTTGGCATTGGCGCTGCATCGTCATCATCTTTTGAAGATGACTGCGACCAAACTACAAAAGCTAGTAGTGCGATACCGACAATTACTGCCATTACAACGCGACTTGAAGCGCCTTGTTGTGGTTTAGCAGTAGGTGCCGCAGGACGTGCAGGTGCCGCGGGTGCGGAAGGAGCAGCAGCACGAGGTGCTGATGAAGTTACTGGAACTGCCGGGACTCTCACAGTTGCAGCTGAAGATTTCTTAGCAACCGCTTTCTTAGCTACACGCTTTTTTGGTGCAGCTTTCTTGGCAACTCTCTTTTTCGCGACTGCCTTTTTCGCAACTTTCTTCGCTGGCTTCTTAGCAGCAGCTTTCTTAATAGTTTTTTTAGCTGCTGGCTTCTTAGCAGCACTCTTTTTCTTAGCTACAGCTTTTTTAGCTGCTGGCTTCTTGGCCACAGCTTTTTTAGCAGGTGCTTTCTTTGTTGCTTTCTTAGCAACTTTCTTCTTTACAGCCACGTTAACTCCTTGGGTAGCGGTACGCGCGCAAGTAACGCACTCGGATAAGCCAAGGTTACCGTAGCGATTAGAGCATTTCTAAGACAAACGGGGCAATTGCTCTTAGGGATTTTCCGCGATGACTAATGGCATCTTTCTCGGAAGCGCTCATTTGCGCGCTGGAAATAGTTAATCCATCGGGCCGAAAGAGCGGGTCATACCCAAAGCCATTATTGCCGATGAGTTCATGTCCAATTGAGCCGTAAAAACGCCCTTCGCGAGTGACTTCACGGCCATCGGGCATTACTAGCGCGGTCACACAAATGAAGTAGGCGGTTCTTTTTCCATCCGGCACATGTGTTAATTCCTGCAGAAGTTTTGCATTATTAGCAGCGTCATCACCATGAGTGCCTGCATATCGGGCCGAATAAATACCAGGTTCGCCATAAAGCGCTTCGACGCAAAGGCCGCTGTCATCAGCTATTGCTGGCAAGCCAGTTTCAGCACAGATTGAACGAGCTTTAAGAAGTGCGTTCTCTTCGAAAGTTTCGCCAGTCTCATCGACATCGCTTGTCTCTGGAAACTTCTCTAACCCAAGTAAACGAATGCTTCCTGGCGCTAACTCATCGAGGATGCGTCGAAATTCTTCGATTTTGCCTTTATTGCGAGTAGCTAAAACTAAATCTTTCACTGTTGCTCTCCTAGCCGCAAACTCTCAGATATTTTCTGGCTCAGTTCGTTTAAGAACTTTTACTTCGCTAGCGCTGCAGCTTGGTGTTTACCTAAATCTTTACAACCAGCAACTGCTAGATCTAATAGTTGATTTAGTAGATCGCGATCAAACGGAACACCCTCGGCGGTTCCTTGTACCTCAATAAATCTTCCATCACCACTGCACACAACATTCATGTCGGTATCTGCGCGCACATCTTCTTCGTAACAAAGATCAAGCATTGGAACTCCGCCAACGATGCCAACGCTTACGGCAGCCACGGAATCAGATAGTGGATTGGCTGTTGCTTTAATGTGACCCTCGCTTTTTGCCCAAGAGATTGCATCAGCTAGCGCCACGTATGCGCCAGTAATTGCGGCGGTGCGTGTTCCGCCATCGGCCTGCAGAACATCGCAGTCAATGACAATCGTATTTTCGCCAAGTTCCTTAGTGTTTATTACGGCGCGCAGAGAACGACCTACTAAACGAGAAATCTCTTGTGTGCGGCCACCAAGTTTGCCTTTAACACTCTCGCGATCAGAGCGGGTATGAGTGGCACGAGGCAACATCGCATATTCCGAAGTGACCCAGCCAGTGCCACTGTCTTTTAACCAACGGGGTACCCCTGGTGAAAATGAGGCAACGCAGAGCACGCGGGTTTTACCGAACTCAACTAATACTGAGCCTTCAGCATGATCAAGCCACTTGCGAGTGATCTTTATTTCGCGCAGATCAGTTACAGCGCGGCCATCGTTTCGTGTGGTTGTCATCATGTCCTTAGTCGTCTCCGTTTAGTTAGTGAATATTTAGTTTTGTTAATCTCTTTTGGAACTCAAGTTAACGATTGATGTTCTACATGGCCAACCTCTGGGCCTAAGAATCGACGAGCTAACGTTTCAAAAGCAGCGGCATCACCTGTCGCCAAGAAACGGTGTGTTGCTGGCGTGCTGTTGTCGGTGCGCAAGGAATCGCTTTCTACCAAGATGCGATAGAGATCTTTGGCGGTTTCTTCGGCGCTAGAAACTAGGGATACGTTATTACCCATTACATATGAAATCACGCCAGTTAGTAGTGGGTAGTGAGTGCAACCTAAAACTAAAGTATCTACATCTGCCTTCATCACATCAGCTAAATATTCTTTTGCAATTTTTGTAATTTCAGCACCTGATGTTTCTCCGCGTTCGACGAATTCGACGAAGCGAGGGCAGGCAATTGAAGTGATCTCTAAATGTGGGGCTGCTGCAAAAGCATCTAAATAAGCGGCGGAATCAATTGTTGCTCTAGTTCCGATAACGCCGATGCGACCTGAACGACTTGCTGCAACTGCGCGACGTACTGCCGGTTGGATGACTTCAATTACCGGAATTGAATATCGCTCACGTGCATCGCGCAACATGGCAGCACTGGCAGTGTTACATGCGATCACAATTGCTTTAACACCTTGGGCAACAAGAAAATCCATTAGTTCAAGTGAAAACTCGCGCACTTCGGCTAGCGGGCGCGGACCATATGGGCCACGTGCTGTATCACCAATATAGAGAGTGGATTCATTTGGTAACTGATCAAGAATCGCTCGTGCCACAGTTAACCCGCCGACGCCAGAATCGAAGATTCCGATAGGCGAGTTACTCATGTGTTGAAGTCTAACGGGCGGGGTGAAAAGTTCGGTAAATCAACGAAGGTTTAGGCCCAAAGCTGCGTATCTAGACCTTCGGCAGCTGCTTCGCTAGCAGCGCCATAAATTCCAGTAGATAAGTACTTCCATCCAGCATCGCAGACAATGAACGCGATATCAGCTGATTTTCCAGCAGCAATAGCTTCGTTGCCCATCGCAAGGGCCGCGTGCAAAATAGCTCCCGTTGAGATTCCGGCAAAGATTCCTTCGACTTCTAACAGATCACGCACTCTTCGCACTGAATCTTCAGCACCAACTGAAAAGCGTCGGGTTAATACAGTTGCGTCATAAAGTTCGGGCACGAACCCTTCATCAATATTTCGTAATCCATAAACAACTTCGCCGTAACGTGGTTCGGCCGCAACGATTGCAATGTCAGGATTCTGTTCGCGTAGATATCTTCCGGCACCCATCAAAGTTCCGGTGGTACCTAACCCAGCAATAAAGTGTGTGACCGTTGGAAGATCTTGCCAAATTTCCGGGCCAGTACCGCGATAGTGAGCTTCGGTATTAGCTGGGTTGCCATACTGATATAGAAAAACCCATTCTGGATTTTGTGCGGCAAGTTCTTTCGCAACTCGCACTGCTTCATTAGAGCCACCGGCTGCAGGGGATGAAATTATTTTTGCGCCCCACATTTCAAGTAACTGCCTACGTTCCGGGCTAGTGTTTTCTGGCATTACGCAAATTAATTTATAGCCTCGAACTTTCGCTGCCATCGCTAAAGAGATTCCAGTGTTGCCACTGGTTGGTTCTAGAATTGTGGCACCAGGTTTCAACAAACCATCTCGTTCGGCAGCATCGATCATGGAAATTGCCGTGCGATCTTTAATTGAACCAGTTGGATTGCGATCTTCCATCTTGGCCCACAGTCGCACGTTTGGTGCAGGTGAAAGACGTGGCAGACCAATTAGTGGTGTGTGCCCAACTGAATCTTCGAGCGAATCAAAGCGAGCCATTATTAGCCACCAGCGACAGCAGGCAAAATAGTGATTGAGTCACCGCTCTTTAGTTGCGCAGTTAATGAACCAATGAATCGAACATCTTCATCGTTTACATAAATGTTAATGAAGCGACGTAGTGCGCCATTTTCAAGTAGACGATCAGCTAGCCCAGGATATTGAGCGTCTAGGTCTGAGATAACTGCTGATAGATCAGCGCCAGTTGCTGAAACCAATTTTTGCTCTTTAGTAAAAGGGCGAAGGATGGTTGGGATACGTACTTCAACAGTTGCGCTCATGTCTTAATTCTCTCTGGTAATGGTTGTTGTTACAAATTGAATTTGGATAAAACTAATCTATTCAGCTTGATCTAATCGTTAAACAATAAATTCGACAGGTTCCTCGGTAACTACGCCATCGATAATTCGATAGGAGCGAAATTCAGTTGCAGGTGCAATCTCTTCGCGGGTAGATACCAAAACATAATGTGCACCTGGTTCGCCGGCATAAGAAATATCGGTGCGCGATGGATACGCTTCAGTTTCAGTATGCGAATGGTAAATAACAATTATTTCTTCATCGTTATCATCAACTTCACGGTAGAGAGCTAATAAATCTTTCGGATCGAATTCATAAAAAGTTGGTGACGCCGCAGCATTGAACATGGGCTTCAGGCGTTCAGCTTTTCCGTTGCGACCGATAATGACTCCGCAGGCCTCATTCGGATACTCGGCCCGGGCTTGGGCCAAAATTGCATCGGCCATAACTTGCGGGACTCGTAATCCGCTCGCAATATTCATGTCCGTTTTTGTCCTTTTTTGATAGTAACTCAGGCATTTGAATACCTAGTGGTAACCCACTGATGTAGCCCTTAATCCTTGCAAAAGCAGTCTACCTGCCGAGAAATGTTAAAAAAAGTTGCGAATCAGTCGCATTTATTCTTGCGAAAACCCTAAATCAGGCGCACCATTTACCTTGGTTCGGATAAAACTTCGGCTGTCAGACGAGATTTTCATATGATTTCTCGTATGGCGACCGGAAGCTACCTGAACGCCAACCTCGCCCGAGGCTGGTTTTACAAAGCCCCACGGAGGCTAACAAATGCAATTAGATAGCAACCAATGGAACTTGGTCTATAACACATTCTCGTTTGGACTAATTTCAATGCTCGCTTGCACGATTTACACCCTTGTTTCACAGGGACGTGTTCTACCTAAGTACCGTAACGCTCTTGTTATGTCATCAATGGTTACATTCATCGCTGGCTACCACTACCTACGCATCTTTGATTCATTCAAGCATGCATCAGCAAACGGAATGGTCAAGCTTGATGGATCACAAGATGCATTCAACGAGGCATACCGTTACGTTGACTGGCTACTAACTGTTCCACTACTTCTAGTAGAGGTAATTGCTGTACTTGCTCTAACTCGCGAAGTTTCTCGCTCACTAATCATGCGTCTTGTCCCAGCTTCGGCTGCGATGATCGCACTTGGTTACCCAGGTGAAATTTCAAATGATCAGAACACCCAGGTTCTATACGGCGTTCTATCAACAATCCCATTCCTATACATCCTTTACGTACTATTCGTAGAGCTTGGAAAGTCATTGGATCGTCAGCCAGCTGGTGTTGCAGAGACTGTAGGACGTTTGCGTCTACTTCTTATCGCAACATGGGGCGTATACCCAATCGCTTACATCTTCAACATCGTTGGTGATGCGTCATCTTCATCATTCGTGACTGTTCAGGTTGGTTACACAATCGCGGACGTTCTAGCTAAGTGCGTATTCGGTCTAACAATTCTAAAGATCGCACGCATGAAGTCGATGGCAGAAGGAATGAAGGACGATCACTAAGTTATAAAAGCAAGATAAACCTTGCTGGAGGGAAGGCGGGAAACCGCCTTCCCTCCTTTTTTATATTTAGAACTAATTCTTACTGCAACAGAATAGAATTGCATCAACCGGTTGAAAGGAATACCTAAAATTATTAATAACTACCGAATGTGGGCTTATGCACTAATCGCAACGGGCCTAATCAACTGGAGCTACGAGAGAGAGCAGTCGGGCGTGGCCATCAACAGCGCGATTCTGGTGATTCCTGGGCTTGTGCTCTTTGCGACTACTTTCAATAAAACTCTTGCTGCCAAGTTGAACTCTAAAGTAGCGATGTATTTCTGGGGCGCTGTTGGCGTGATGGCTTTGATTTTTACCTTTGTTAAATAATCTTAATTTTCATTAAGGCGAAGTTTGAAATATTCCCATGCTGAAATTGTTAACAGAATCATGGAAAAACCAAACAGTAGATCTTCAATTGGGGCACCGGCCAGTCGCTGACCAATAATCTCGGTATTTGAATACATTACTATTTTATTTGAAGTCAGCCACCAATTAGTGAGTAATTGAAAGGGCAGAATCAATAGGTAAGTCAACCAGAATATCCCTCTGGTCATCATTCTTGACTTAAGCAGGAATAGATCAAGTACGACTGCTACAAATACTGCGCTGAGTGCGACGTCAGAGTAAATCATTTGACTCTTCTTTCGCTTTTTCCCAACCAGTTAACTTCGTTAGCGCTAAGTAAGTAAGCACCGTCATCATGGGCACGATTATGAAGAATAAAAATTCTTCAATCGGCAACTTACCTAAGAGCATGACTCCTAGAATTTGATTGGGGTCAAAAAACCAGCTTCCCTTACTAACTGCCCAAAAATCCCAGATTAGATAAATGACTAGAATTAGCGAATCGGTTACGAGGAATAACTTCAATTTTTTGGAGAATTGCAATTTAAATCCAAAATTAACGCCGATTGCACAAATCACGACGAAGATTAGGACGTATGAGTAGTGCAGTTTCTCCACGCCTAATCCTCTCGCAATCCACTCAATTTGAGCCTAATCTATAGCCATGAACCAGACTCTTTTTAGAATTTATCAAGGGGCTGGCCAGTTTTCTAGAGTCATGGCGGCCTTAGCAGTTCTGTTCTTTGCTGGACTTGAATTGACCAACGGTGAAGTATCAATAAAAGCCCAAGTTGTACTTGCGGTAATTGCCCTGGCAATTGGTATTCCGCATGGGGCAATTGATCACCTGATTACCATTCCCCGTGATTCAACTAAAAGATTTGTCGGATTCATAGTCATCTATACCTTGATCGCCATCGTTGCTGCTCTAGCTATTGCGCAATGGAACCTGGTTGGGTTTCAACTCGTAGTACTTATGAGTGCGCTTCATTTTGGGTTCGGCGATGCGGCATATACCAATGAAAGCCGAGCCGCGGCTGATAAGACTGGTTACTCGAACTTTCTTCTGGCTTGTTACGCCATTCCAGCGGGATTCTTGCCAGTTGTTCTACCGCTTACCGATAAGCGAACTCTTGAGGTGCTGCAAGAGCTAAACCCGGCGCTGATAAATTGGGCTGGCACATTTACCGAGTTACTAAGAAATTCAACTCTTGCGGTTGCCATGTTTTCTATTTTGCTTTTGGTTGTGACTAGAAATTATTCGCTTGCCCTCGATTTACTTTTGTTATTAGCTCTCTCTTTCTTTGCGCCACCTTTGGTTGCCTTTGCGGTTTATTTCGGACTTTGGCATGCCATTCGTCATACCGCCCGATTAGTTCCTAAATTACCAAGAGCTATGCAGAAAGTTTCAAGTAGTACTCCGCTAGCAGTTTTTTTTACCGCGGTGATACCCGGCCTTTACGCAATCGCTGGCATATTTTTGCTAGGTATTTTCTTTGTTGCTAGAGGAACTACAGACGTATCTCGCGATTTCCTCTGGATAATTTTGGTGATTATCTGGGCATTAACCGTTCCGCATATGGCAACTACGGCGAAATTTGATCTTCGTGCTTTTAGGAGTTCGCTTCGTCCATAAGCGCTTCGACTAAAGTTTCTTGTAGCCAGCCCAGCCAGGTGTAAACCGCATAAACAGCTCGCATTGGATCATCTGGCGCTAATAATTCAAGATCATCGTGGGAATGTTGATCGACTCTAAGTCGCACGCCAAGTGCCAGCCGCACATCATTTAACCCGCCCAACCAAGCTTGAGCGCTATCAAAATCAAGAACCACGTCACCATCGGTTGCGCTTAACAAAAGCATGCGAATCGACATTGCGTGCGCACGTTTCTTATCTCTTAGCGTGCTTTCGGTGTAACGTCGAAATTCAGCAGCGTCAACGCCATCTTGATAAGCATTTGGCAGCAGGCGAAGTAAGACTTCATCGTCAGGCGGTGAATCATGTGCTGTAATTCCGACCATTGCAGCTAGTGGATCTTCATTGGCATGGTCATGTCGCTCAGCCAATATTTCTATAATTTGTTGAACTAAATTAACCAATACTTCGCGTTCGGTTTCGGCAAAGTTGGCAATGTAGGAATCGCTACCGTGCCTTAGGAAACCTTCGGTAGGTGACATTAGATTTGATCCTCACGCGCAAGTGTGGCCCAGAGTCCGTATTCATGCAGTCGCTGCACGTAACGTTCCATTTCTTCTCGCGCACCTTTAGCAACTATTGATTTACCTTCATTGTGAACCTGCATCATTAACTCAGTTGCCTTCTCTTTTGAGAAACCAAAGACCGTCATAAATACATAAGTTACGTAAGTCATTAAGTTAATTGGGTCATCCCAAACTACAACTACCCACGGGCGATCAGAGCTAAAGATTGCGCTGATCTCGGCAGCGGTTTCCTCAGAAACAGTCGGCTGCGGTTTTAACTTACCCATAGCCCAATCATTTCATCTAACAACGCATTCCTCTGGATTGGCTATCTGATCAGCACTATAAATGGTGCCGATGTAGATAGCGCAGAATCGGCGCTACTAATGACCAATACTCGATAGCTAAATACACCCCTAATCAACTCAATCGGAGTGAATTCGGTGCCTGTTGCTAATAACGGTGCGGTATTTAAGTTGACCCAACCTTTGCCATCAAAGCGCTGCAGTGTTACTTGTGCCCCAGCAGTTACTGGAGCAGCACTAACCAAAACCTTAAACGCGGCACCCGCCTTTCCTGATGTTGGGGCAGTGATGTTTAATCTGGGGTTGATCGTTACAGAAATTTCAGAACTTAAACCAGCGCCACGTTCCCAGCTGCCTTCACTTGTAATCCGTAATTTTCCAGACTTAGCTAAATAGAGAGATGTTGTCAGAGATCCTGTTTCTGTAGTGATTGGTTTTCCAATTTGGCGCCAAATGCTTTCATCGAAGCCTTTGAATTCTAAGGAAACCGGTAACGCAGGCAGAATAGTTTTATCCTTTAAAGTTGCTTGGCCAGTTAGCGTTATAAACGAACCATATTTGGCTGAGATCTGATCAGTTGAAAGTGATAACAGAACCGCATCAGGTGCAATCGTTAACGCCGTACTTCTAATTCCATCAGTGGCGCTTTTCTCTTCCATTCCAATAGTCCACTCAGCCAGACCACCGATTCGATACTTGGCTACCAACTGCGCACGCGCTAGATAACTCGCCGGGTTTTGATACCAAGCGGTACGAGTTGCTGTACAAGATGTTGCTTGGCCACTGGCATTGTTTCCGTTATAGGTTTTTTGATAGGTAAATGTGGCTTCTTGATATTGCTCGTTATAGGTAGGAGTTACACCATAGGTCGAAGCCAAAGTTGCGGCATTACGCATTACGAAAGTTGCCGCTTTGGCACTCGTTGAAACTACTTTTGAAACATTAGCAGGGCAGGTGCCATCAACCTTGGTAACCCAATCTCGACCATAGCCAGCTAATCCAATGTAAACCTTTGACGCCGGCATTACTGAAATCGCATATTTCAGGGTGCGTTCAACCCAAGCGATGGGGCCGATTGGACCTGGCTTACCAGTTGAATAGTCATAAGTCATGATGCGCAGACGATCTATAAATTGCGCGATCTCTGCCCAGGCATAGACGGTGTAACCCTTTTGCCGCTCAGTAAGTGGAAAATGTACGGGCACGGTAACTGAAAGAATTTTGTCTTTTGCTTTTAGCTCTGCACTTAATTCTTTTATCAGAAGTACCCAATTAGGTTTGGTAGTTGGCCAGGATGCGGTGCCGTCAACAAACGCAAAACCTTCGAAATCTAAATCAATACCATCGAAGTTCTTGCTCATAACTAGATCCATTATTGATTTAATTACTTTTGCTCTATCGCTACTTTTGGCAAGAAGTTTGGCCAAGACTAACTTTTCTGTACCGTCCGTGATTGTTGGAATGATTTTAAATCCCGCGTTACGCATTGTCGTAAGCGGAACATCAATTGAAACACTCGGATTTCCTGGGGTGTAGAGATCCAAAATATAAGGGGTTTTAGTTTTACTGTTTAATTTCAAGGTGTACCAAAATGGCATAACTTCACTGATTAAATCAGCGTTAGCCACCGCTGTAGGTAGCGATGTACTCATTCCGTAATAAGGGATCCAGCCAGTTAATATTTTACGTGGGGTGGTGTTGGTGTTTACGGGTTCAGCTTCTGCGCTTGATATTAGTTGACTTGGCATAAGCTGAGTGGTCATCGCGATAGCCAGAGTAAGGGCCAGTACTTTGGAAAATGCGCGTGGGGATAATCGCGGCATTACGGCAGCGCTAAATGAACGGCGAGTGAACGCCATTACATTGCGCTGTTTTTTCATCATAAGTCGTGTTTTCAGTTAGCGTTGCAGATAGAGTTCAGATCTTAACTAAGTATTGCCAATACACCGTGTAATGAGAGTGAGAAACCGGATGCTAAAGAAATTAGCAGTTGAATTCTTTGGAACTTATCTTTTGGTTATCGCAGCAACAGGCGTAATCATCTCGCAAGAAGTACCCTTTATTGGAATTGCGGCGTCGCCAGCTGTCGCAGTTATGATCATGATTCTCGTACTCGGACATTTCTCAGATGTGCACTTAAATCCAGCGGTATCCCTGGCATTTTTAATTCTTAAGAAGATTTCCTTAAAAACATTTATTGCCTACGTTGGTTGGCAATTAGTTGGTGGCGCATTCGGCGCACTGACACTGAAGGCGATTTATACCCAGAAGGTTGCGGCAGAAGTTAAGAATGGTATTCCGGTACTTTCGCCGCAGGCAACTTATCTAACTGGTTTCGCTCTTGAGCTCATCATGACCGCTATTTTGGTTTTAGTTATTCTGATGATGACGCAAGATAAAGCAAACAAGAACTCAGCTTCGGCGCCGATTGCGATAGCGCTAACAATTTTTGTTCTCATATTAATTGCCGGCCCAATTGATGGCACTGGAATTAACCCAGCTCGTTGGTTCGGCCCAGCTATTGCTGGCGGATATTGGGAAAACTGGACTATCTATGTAATCGCGCCACTTCTTGGTGGCGTGCTAAGTGCATTTAGTTTCCGCGCTCTAGCAGTTCACAAATAGCACACGGCGTAGATGCTGCTTAACAAGCAGCTCTCAGATCAGTTAAGAATTACTTATCTTCCGGTGCTGGCCGTAACCCTGCGTGAATCTCTTTGCAGGTTGGGCAAATTGGATATTTCTCGGGATCGCGTGAAGGTATCCACTTCTTTCCGCAAAGTGCTTTTACTGCTTTACCGGTGACTGCCGATTCCATGATCTTCTCTTTTTTTACATAGTGTGAGAAACGATCGTGGCCACCGTCATCTTCTTGTAACTCTGGGCGTGTGAGTAAATCACCATCAGTTTGCGCATCTTTGCCCGGACGCGAGAAGAATCCCATTCGCTGCTTCATGCTCAAATCTTACCCTGCTCGATTATTCGGACTCTATTGAGTTGCCAATAATTGCGATAAATAAGGGCTTTGGGGGCAAAACGCGGATAGATGCATGCGGGGTAGAATTTCCTAATGAAGGACCTACTGCGCACTGCTGATTTAAGCCGAGCCGATGTCGAGCTGCTGCTTGATACCGCAGCTGACTTTGCCGCGAATCCATTGCGTTCAAGTACCGCATTAGCAAATAAGAGCGTGGCTGTTTATATGACTAAGCCATCAACTCGCACGCGGCTGGCGTCAGAAACAGCTGTTGCCCACTTGGGTGGAACTCCAATTTTTATTCGCGGCGATGAACTTCAATTAGGCCGCGGTGAAACAATTGCTGATACCGCGCGAATTATTAGCGGTTATTGCGATGCTTTGATTGTTCGCACTTTTGCCCAATCTGATGTAAATGAACTTGGTGCTAACGCAACAGTTCCAGTAATCAACGGGTTAACTGATGATGATCACCCAACCCAATTACTTGCAGACTGGGTGACGATTCGCGAAAACTTCGGTAGTGATATTGCTGGTCGCAAATTTGTTTATCTGGGTGATGGAAATAATATGGCGCATGCTTGGTTGACGATGGGTGCCATCATGGGCGCACACGTAGTTGCTGCGACACCAACCGGAGCTTGGGCACCTGATGCAGAAGTTGTGGCGCAAGCAAAAGCAATCGCAGCCACAACGGGGGCAACTATTGAAGTGACAAGTGATCCTGAAGCCGCTGCTAAAGATGCCAGTATTTTGTACACCGATGTTTGGATGTCAATGGGTGACCCAGAAGCTGAGCGAATTGAAAAAACTAAAGCACTTGCTCCGTTTGCGGTTTCGCAAAATCTCATGGATCTAACTGCCAAAGATTCCATCTTCATGCATTGCCTGCCAGCGCATCGCGAAGAAGAAGTTGCGGCTTCAGTTATTGATGGTCCTAAATCTGTAATCTGGCGCGAGGCATACCATCGCCGCACCACAATCCAGGCTCTGCTTTATCACTTAACTCGAGGCGAGCTACAAGGGCGCTAGAACCAAAAAGGCCGTAATTGAGGCTTAACAATGGGTAAATTGAGTCCAAACTCATTAGATCTAGAGGGCCAGGGCTCAGATTTCTCGCGACATACTCCTAGGTAAGCGGTAGTTTTCACCCATGTTAATTGCCGTTCCTAAGGAAATTCGTGAGGGCGAGAAGCGCGTAGCGCTAGTGCCCGATGTCATCAACAAATTAACTCGCCTTGGTCTCGATGTTGTTATCGAGTCTGGCGCTGGACTACATTCGCAGGCAAGTGATGCTGAATTCGTAGCAGCCGGCGCCAAGGTTGAAAGCGGTGATGTACTAAAGAGCGCTGATGTAGTTCTCTCGGTTCAGCCACTTACACCAGCACAAATGGCTACGCTGAAAAAAGGCGCAGTAACGATTTCGTTTCTCTCGGTTGTAACCGCGGCAGATTCAATTGATGCCGCAGCAAGTGCTGGCGTAACTGCGTTTTCTCTTGAACTCGTTCCACGTATTTCGCGCGCACAGTCAATGGACGCGCTAACTTCGCAAGCACTCTGTGCCGGCTACCGAGCAGCAATTGTTGGCGCCGAACTTTCGCCACGATTCTTCCCGTTGTTAATGACAGCCGCAGGAACAGTTACTCCCGCGCAAGTACTTGTACTCGGCGCCGGTGTTGCTGGCTTACAAGCAATCGCGACAACTCGTCGCCTCGGCGCGGTTGTTTCGGCATACGATGTTCGCCCATCTTCTGCAGATGAAGTTAAATCAATGGGTGCAACTTTTATTGAACTTGAATTGGAATCACTTGCTGGCGCTGGCGGTTATGCCCGCGAAATGACGGAAGAGCGCGCAGCGAAACAACGCGAATTGTTAACGCCATATATCGCTAAATCGCATGTACTAATTACCACCGCGGCGGTTCCTGGTCGCACTGCACCGCGATTAGTAACTGCCGAAATGGTTAACTCAATGGCACCAGGCACCGTAATCGTTGACTTAGCTGCTGAAACTGGCGGCAATGTTGAAGGTTCTAAGCCTGGCGAAATTGTGACCACCGCAAACGGCGTTCACATCTGGGGTGGCAAAGATGTGCCTAGCCAGCTGCCATTCCACGCTTCTAGCCTTTACTCGCGCAACGTAGTTAACCTTTTAACGCTATTAACTGTGGCTCCAGCCGATGGCGCACAAGCCGCGTTAAACCTTAACTTTGAAGATGAAATCATCGATGGCTCAGCCGTCACTCATGCTGGATCTCGACGTGGTGGAGGGGCTAAGTAAATGGAACCGATTGCAATCATCTCGATTTTCGTACTAGCGGTATTCGTTGGTTTTGAAGTCGTATCTAAAGTTTCTTCAACGCTGCATACCCCACTGATGTCAGGTGCTAACGCGATTCACGGTGTGATTCTTGTAGGCGCAATCATCGTTACTTCTCATAGCGAAACGAATCTTGAGCTGGGACTTTCAGTTGCTGCGATTATCTTGGCGACAATCAATATGATCGGTGGCTTCGTTGTGACCGACCGAATGCTCGAAATGTTTAAAGGCAAGAAGACCGAAAAGAAGGAGGCTAAGTAATGAGCACCTTCGTATATGACTTAATCGGACTTGCTGCTGGTATCTGTTTCGTCTTAGCGCTTAAAGGTTTATCTTCACCAAAGAGCGCTCGTCGCGGAAACTTAATTGGTGCACTCGGTGCAACAATCGCAACTGTTGTGATTTTCTTTTACGCAGCACCAGACAAAGATGGAAATTCGACTTCGCTGCCGCTTAACAACTTAGGTTGGATTCTTGGTGCTATCGCAATCGGAACTTTGATCGGTGTACCTGCGGCCAAAAAAGTACAGATGACTCAAATGCCACAACTCGTCGCACTCTTTAATGGTGTCGGTGGTGGCGCGGCAGCCCTTGTCGCAATCGTTGAGTACTTAAGCCTTGGCGATGGAGCAACAACTGCTGTCGTTATCGCAACCGTCTTCACCGTCGTAGTTGGCTGCGTTTCATTCAGCGGTTCGATTGTTACCTTCTTAAAGCTGCAGGAACTAATGACCACTCGCCCAGTAGTTTTCCCTGGTGGCCGCTTTGTAATCGCTGGCACTCTGATGGCAGTTCTAGGTGTATCAGGCTGGGTCGTAGTCGCTCTTGGAACCACACCGCTACTGATTTTGGCTGCTTTATCGCTGCTCTTCGGTATCTTATTCGTGCTTCCAGTCGGTGGCGCAGATGTGCCAATTGTTATCTCACTTTTAAACGCATTTACCGGTTTAACAGTTGCCGCTAGTGGTTATGTTCTTGATTCAACTATGCTGATCATTGCCGGAACTTTGGTAGGTGCTTCAGGAACCATCCTTACTCGCATGATGGCTGAAGCAATGGGCCGCTCGTTGTTTGGAACTCTATTTGGTGCTTTTACTGCCAAGCCACAAGAAGCTAGTGGTGCGGCGGAAGAACGACCAGTTCGTTCAGGTTCACCAGATGATGTTGCAATCTTGCTTAACTATGCCCGTCGTGTAGTAATCGTGCCTGGTTTCGGATTAGCCGTTGCTCAAGCACAACACACAGTTCGCGAACTAGCAGACTTGTTAATTTCAAAGGGAATCGATGTTGCATACGGAATTCACCCGGTTGCCGGTCGCATGCCTGGACACATGAACGTGTTGCTTGCCGAAGCTAATGTTCCTTACGAACAACTTGCTGAGATGGATGAAGTTAATCCAACTTTTGCGCAGACTGATGTTGCTATCGTGATTGGTGCGAACGATGTTGTTAACCCAGCTACTGAGACCACACCTGGTTGCCCAATTTATGGAATGCCAATCCTGCAGGTTTCAAATGCGGCAAATGTTATTTTCTTGAAGCGCTCTATGCGTCCAGGATTTGCTGGAATTGAAAACGAATTGCTTTATGACCCAAAGACGATGCTGTTGTTTGGCGATGCGAAGGCTTCGTTGACCAAGGTCGTTAGCGCGCTTAAAGGCCTATAAGACCACTATTTGGTTCGAGTTGCGAGATAGTTGAATCTTCAACTATCCTTTGGTTAAGCGAAAAGCTCGTGTCCCACAAGCTAGTCGCGCGCTTTGAAAAGGAGATTCAAATGCCAGCAGTAACCGTTGCCGATATCACCGTACTTCCACGCGTTAAAGCCGCTGTTGGAACTCGTGCGCGCGCAGTCCGCAGCATCACAACTGCTCCTCAAGGTTTCGAAGGCGAAGGTTTTCCGGTTCGTCGCGCATTTGCTGGCGTAGATATCGCTCTACTAGATCCCTTTATTCACCTAGATCAAATGGGCGAAGTTGAATACGCACCAGGTGAGCCAAAGGGAACTCCATGGCACCCGCATCGTGGTTTTGAAACAGTTACTTACATTATTGATGGAATTTTTGATCACTTCGATAACAACGGTGGTGGTGGAACAATTTCCGATGGCGATACGCAATGGATGACAGCAGGTGCTGGAATTCTGCATATCGAAACTCCACCAGAGTCATTAGTAATGAGCGGTGGCTTGTTCCACGGTTTCCAACTTTGGGTTAATTTGCCAGCTGCGAAAAAATGGTCACCTCCTGCTTACCAAGATTTACGTGCCAGTGAAGTTGCATTACTTGCTTCCGAAGATGGTGGTGCACTTCTTCGGGTAATCGCGGGCGAACTTGCCGGACATAAAGGTCCAGGTTCAACGCAGACGCCAATTACTTTAATCCACGCAACCCTGCAGCCGGGAGCTGAAATTCGTTTGCCATGGCGCAAGGATTACAACGCACTTGTTTACACGCTAGCTGGTCACGGTTTTGTTGGTGAAGAATCTCGCCCAGTTCAAATGGGTCAACTAACAGTCTTTGGTGAAGGTGACACAATCGTTGTGCGCGCAGCAAATATTCAAGAATCACGTTCTCCTGAAATGGAACTATTCATTCTCGGCGGCGAACCAATTAAGGAACCGGTTGCCTGGATGGGACCATTCGTAATGAACACCAAACGCGAAGTACTACAGGCTTTTGAGGACTTTCAAAAGGGCGTTTTAGGCTTGATTCCGGTGATCGAAAAAGGTCATCGCCCGAATTCGCAGCTAAATCGCGGCGGAGAAGGTTCAAAATTGGGTGGTTCAAATACCCCAAATACAACCGACGTACTTGATGTTCATGGTGCGCCAACGACTCTGCAAGAGGGTTAATTCTCGAAAACTTCTTTAGCAGGTACCAATTTTCAAGAAATCACGAACTGCAAATGATGGCACTGAAGTCTTGTTGCCAATAGTTGAATAGCTCGTTGCGCCAGATACATTAACTTTCGCAATAAAAGCATCGTCTTCTTTTAACTTAAGCAAATTCTTGGCATTGCCAGTGAATAATGAATTTACGCCACTTAACCATGATGCTGTTGGAGTTTTAGAAGCGTAAGCTCGGAATTTTGATCCACCAGTGTTTGCATCAAATTGTGCAACGCAACCGAAAATAACGAAGTTCTTACCTTTAACTTGTGCAGGCGAGCGAGTTAAAGTATTCCATTGAAGTTCTGTTGGCTCAATGAAGTTAATAACCTTTGTACCCGATGGGCATTTGCCACTCTTGGCAACTGAATAACTAGATCCCTTAACGCAAACAACGCCTTGGGCATTTAGGGCGGCGAAGTGCTTTAGGGCTGGATTTTCAATTTTTACTGGAATCACTGTTTCAATTGAAGGTTTTCCAGTAGATGAAGAGAACTTGATGGTGGCTTTCAGAGTAAATGGAGCCACAGCTTTTCCGATTGTGAATTCACAAAGAGAAATTGAGCCAGTTTGGGTTGCCGTTTCTGATACAAATTCATAATCACTTGCTAAAGATTTGCCTGTTCCATCTAATAGAGAGAAATCAAGGCTAGAAATTTCATCATACGGGTCATTTACTGAGTATTGATACTCAAATGGAGAACAGGACTTTGGATAAGGAATTTCAGTGACCGCAAAGTCAGTCTTCATAGTTATGTAGTCTGTAAAAACAGTTGGTCGCTTAGGAAAGTTGTTACTTGGTAATTTTGTCGTTGTACTTAAATCAGATTTACCAGTTGAATCATTGAAATTCAGAATGGTGACTAAAGTGTAAGGGCCAACCGAACCCTTTAAATCATAAGCACAAATACTAAATTCGCTTTTCTGAATTTCTGGATCTCTAGACGTTGCATAGTCATTTTCTAAAGTCTCACCTGTTGAATCCTTCAACTGGAAATCAACTTGTGATAATTCGGCAAATGGATCGTTAATTGAATACTTGAATTCGTAAGGTGCACAATCTTTAGGAAAGGGTAACTCTTGTTTTGTTAAGTCTGTAGAAAACTTTATGTACTCGTCAAAACGTGTTGGTTGCTTCGGAAATGTTGTAGTTGGAACTTTGAATGTTAGATTGGCATCCATCTGCTTCGAGTTATAACTGCGGTCAATTACTATTTCTGCGACAAAAGAGTTTTTAACATCGATATTGACGAATTTTGAAGCAGATACATAAACAGAAAATTCCATGCTTGGTTGTTTGTCACTATCTGCGTAATCAAATGACTCTCCAATTTTTAAGCCTTTGGAATCTTTCAATGTAAAGTTTGCGGTATCTAAAGTCTCAAAAAAGTTTTGTGCACCCGGTGTTAACTTAAATTTCCAAGTGCCCGAAGCCAATTCCAAATCTGGCACGGTCAGAGTCCAGCCATTGTTAACAACATTGACCGGTGCGGCATTCGCCGCACTTATGCCAAGTCCGGTTGCGCTGATAGCGGTAATGCCTAAAGCGCCAGCTCCAACAGCAACAACACTTAGTGAAATAGACATGGCAAATGCGATTGCACTGGAAACTATCTTCTTGGCTGCACATTTGATCATAGGCATATATTAAATGGGTTTTCCCTATATTGCTTGTCGGGTGCTTGCTCTGGTCCACTACCTTAGGCACATGATCTGGTGGCCTAATGAAGTTCCGACTATTCAGTATGGGCTATTCACGTTGCGCCCATTGTCCGAAGCTGACATCGATGCGATTTATCAATCCTGCCAAGACCCACTAATCCCTAATTTCACTACCGTTCCAGCTGACTACACGATGGAGTTAGCGCAAGGGTTTGTGCGTGAGAAAACGCCACGGCTATTTGATGAGCACAAAGCAATTCATTGGACCTTAACAATTAATAAGGATGTAAGTCCCGCAGCCTTAAAAGTTGCTGGAGAAACATTTCTGGGGCCGATTTCAATTCACGGGATCGAAGAACATAACCACATCGGCGAAATTGGCTACTGGCTAAATAAAGATGTGCGCGGGCATGGCTATGGATCAATTGGTTGCCAGATTGTCACAAATTATGCATTTGAAACTTTAGGCTTTCGTCGGCTAGCGGGCATAGTCGATAGCGATAACGAGGCTTCAAAGAAAGTGTTGCTAAATGCTGGTTATAAGCACGAAGGTTTGATGAAATCAAGAGTTACGAGTTCAGATGGTAGCCAAATTGATATGGATTTATTTGCCGCAACTTCTGATAACTGGGTTAGCCTGTAGCCATGGAATCACTAGTAATCCTTGTCGCAATAATCCTAGCTATTTCATTGTTTAGTGGCCCAATTGCTTTATTTCTTACTTGGTTGCCGGTACTAAATAGTCGAGCAACCAGTAATACAGCCCGATTAATTCGTCGCATTTTTGTTACATTTTTAGCAGTTATTGGAAGCTTTGTTTCATTTAATCTTTTTGTTGCTGGCTCTACATTAGCCACATCGCTTATGGCAATCTTCGGTTCAATAACTGCTTTCTTTGCCGTAAAGCGCGAATATTTCCCGGAAGGCTTAGGCTTTAGAAATATATTCAGAGGCGGATCAGATCGCCGTAATGGACCAAGCGGACAGCACTAGATTCTTAAAGCGCTAGATTTTTTACAGTACGAAATACTCTAAGTGGAGGTTTGCGCTGAAGCGCTAAACCACCACGCCTCGTTCGGCCACATAAAAATGTTTACATTTCTATGCGCCTCACTCGTTGTGGAGGTGCCGGGAATCGAACCCGGGTCCTTCGGTACTGACATAGGGCTTCTACGGGCGTAGTGCGTTTATCGTTTTCTCAGTTCCGGATCTCTTACACACAAGTATCCGACAAACTCATTTGCGAAACTGTTCTCCGAAGTCGTTCGCAAAGCCAACTTCATGAAAAGCCTTCTGTCGGCGTTAGGTCCCAGTCCGAAGGCGGAGCGCTGGGCTAACGGATTAGAGAGCTAGCTTAGGCAGCTAGGTCGTAATCAGCGGCAGTTGTACTGGCGCTTGATTTTTTGCACAGGTTATTGGTTAACGAGATCATCCTGGCTTCCTCGGCCCGCTTCCCCTATCCCAACATCCAAAGTCGAGACCGTTCACCCCCATGGGTGTGGAAGCAATATTGCTTCTCTATTTAGTTGTCATATCAGGGGTCGAGTTAGCTACGGAAAAATTTCCGCAAACAAAACGAACGCTGATGGGTTAAGTGTAAGGCAGAGGTGCTACAGGAATCTAATCCGATGAAATTTAAGCGTAAAACTCTGGCTTACGCACGAAACTCTGGCTTACGCACGAAACTCTGGCTTACGCACGAAACTCTGGCTTACGCACGAAACTCTGGCTTACGCACGAAACTCTGGCTTACGCACGAAACTCTGGCTTATGCACGAAACTCTGGCTTATGCACGAAACTCTTACTTATGCACGAAACTCTGGCTTGAGAATTGCATATAACCACATATCGCACCATTCGCCCTTAAAAAACTCACCATCTTTGAATTCGGCCTCACGACGCATTCCTAATTTTTCAGCAAGAGCCGCCGATTCCGGGACTCGAGTATCGATATCTGCAATTACGCGATGGATATCAAAATTTGCGAAAACGAATTTAAGCAACGCTTTTGTTGCCTCAAATGCATAACCTTGTCGCTGAAAGTCTTGATGAGTTACCCAGCCAATATTTGCAGACTTATTTTCTTTTGAAACCATTCCAGTATTTGACTGTCCGATTACCTTTCCAGTGCTCTTCAATTCCCACACCAGCACGATGTAATCGTTATCTTCTTCTAGTTTAAATTTACCAGTACTAATTGTTTTCTCTGTGGCTTGCGTAACCTGTTCGAGGGTTCTAGGTGGCCACGGGATGTAGCGGACAATTTCGGGATTAGATTGATACTCCAACAGATCATCGACATCAGTTATCAACATGGGGCGCATGACTAATCGATCAGTTTCGAGCTTCAACATATTCTTAACTTTCTCTTCAATTGCAATTTAATGACTAGTCGTCGTATCTGCTGGAACGCCCACTCTTACCACTGTTACGTCGAGATATTTCGCGCTCTATTTCGCGACCTGCTTGCTTTTCCATGAGGGCATCGCGCTTGTCATGTGCTTTCTTTCCTCGTGCAACAGCTAATTCGATCTTAGCTTTGCCATCTTTGAAATAAAGCGAAAGCGGAACCAAAGTTAGCCCGCCCGTCTTTACCTTTGCATGTAGACGTTTAATCTCATCTTTATGAACTAGCAGTTTGCGATTTCTTCGTGGAGTGTGGTTAGTCCAAGTGCCTTCGGTGTATTCGGGAATATGAACACCATGTAACCAAAGTTCGCCATTTTCGATCATGGCAAATCCATCAACTAATGAAGCGCGGCCAGCACGTAATGATTTAACTTCGGTGCCGGTAAGAACCATGCCGCATTCATAAACATCTTCAATCGAGTAGTCGTGGCGCGCTTTCTTATTCTGCGCGACTAACTTCTTACCAACTTCTTTCACCACGATATACCGCCGATTTTAGGCGTTAGACCTTGAGGTAGCGACGAAGTGTTATAAGTGAAGCAAGTGTTGAAACGCCGATACCGGTTAGCAATAACCAACCAGAGGCGATCCAGACTTCATTCCAACCGAAGAATTTAGTAAATGTTAAAAGCGGTGCAACTTGGCTATCAATCACACTTTTTAGTCCGGCTAGCAAACCTGTTGCTAGACCCCAGCCCACAAAGGCCGAGAAGATTCCTTCGAGCAAGAATGGCAACTGAATTGACCATGAAGAAGCGCCGACAAGTTTCATAACTCCGGTTTCGCGGCGTCGATTAAACGCTGCGATACGTAAGGTATTGCTGATCAATAGCGCAGCAGTTAATACTGAAGCCAAGCCAACTAATAGCGCACCGTTTCTAAGTACCGACAATAACTGGAAGAACTTTTCTAGAATCGATCGCTGATCTTGAACTACATCAACACCGGGCCGTCCTGAAAACGCGCTAACTACTACTGCGAACTCGGTTGGGTCCTTTAGTTTCACGCGGAAAGATTCAGGTAACTGGTCTGCTGAAACATTTTGGGCAATTGCCGACTCTTTGAATCGTTCTTGGAAGCGCGTAAATGCCTCTGATTGCGACTCGTAGTAAACGCTATCTACAACACTTAGCTCTTCGAGATCCTTCTGGATCTGTAAACGTTGATCAGTAGTTATTACACCACCAGAACATGAAGGAGTTTCGCTCAAAGGCCCGCAAAGAAACACCGAAACTTCGATCTTGTCATACCAATAATCCTTCATAGCATTTACTTGAGCGTTAGAAAGAAGTCCGATTCCAAGCAGCGACAACGAAATAGCAACTGTCACAACTACGGCAAATGTCATGGTCATATTTCGGCGCAAACCGATACCAACTTCGCTCATTAAAAACTTAGCGCGCATTGATCTGCCCCTATCCCTTGTGTCCGAAAGCCGAGTAATTCATCATCAACCTGTGTATCCATAAACTCCGCGAACCTGATCGCGAATAACATGGCCACCCTCGAGTTCGATAACTCGCTTGCGCATCTGATCAACAATTCCAGAATCGTGCGTTGCCATCAAAACAGTGGTGCCTTCGCGATTAATGCGATCAAGTAATTTCATAATGCCCACGCTGGTGTTTGGATCAAGGTTTCCAGTTGGTTCATCGGCAATCAAAATTAATGGGCGGCTGACATATGCGCGAGCAATTGCCACACGCTGTTGCTCGCCACCTGAAATCTCATTTGGTTTGCGATCAGCTTTATCTTCTAAACCGACTAGTTCTAAAACTTCAGGAACTTCGCGGTTGATTTCTTTCTGTGAATAACCAAGTACGTGCAGAGTAAACGCCACATTTTCGGCAATAGTCTTATTTGGTAGCAAACGGAAATCTTGGAAAACAGTTCCGACCTGACGACGAAGTTCTGGAACTTTATGATTTGCCAACTTATTCAAATCTTTGCCGGCCACATGAATCGTGCCAGTTGATGGGCGCTCTTCGCGCAGAATCAAACGCAAGAATGTTGATTTACCAGAACCAGAAAGTCCGACCAAGAAAACGAATTCGCCCTTGGTGATTTCCAAGTCCACGTTTTCCAGCGCCGCTCGATCCATCCCTGGATAGGTCTTGCTGACCTTCTCTAAGCGAATCAATTTCAACTCCCTGCATTCGACGAAAACATCTCTTGAGCTGGCACACATTGAGCGTGCGCCTGCCTTAACTGTCTTAGTTTAGGTAAAAGTGGCATAAATCGGGCTCTCTAACGCGCTTTTTGGCTGTGAAATCGCGCTGAGAACAGCCAATTGTTCAATACTTCAACGTATTAGCGCAGAAAGGCAAACCGCGAAAATCTGGCTAGTTGGTTGTCTTTAACTGCCGAAACGCGTGAATCTAGAGAAATTAGCTACTACGACGCCAGCGAATTCCAGCTTCGATAAATTCATCGATTTCGCCATTTAATACAGCGCTGGTATTTCCGGTCTCATAATCTGTGCGCAAATCCTTAACCATTTGATACGGCGCCAAAACGTAAGTGCGCATTTGGTTACCCCAAGAGCCCGAATTATCGCCCTTTAGTGCATTAATTTTTGCCTGCTCTTCTTGGCGGCGTCTTTCCAATAACCTAGATTGCAGAACCGCCATCGCAGTTGCCTTGTTTTGGATCTGCGAACGTTCATTCTGGCATGAAACCACAATGCCAGTTGGAATATGTGTCAATCGAACTGCGGAGTCAGTTGTGTTAACACCTTGTCCGCCAGGCCCAGATGAACGATAAACATCAACTCGAATTTCTTTTTCATCAATTTCAATGGCATCACTTTGTTCAACGACCGGCACAATTTCTACACCAGCAAATGAAGTGTGACGTCGTGACTGACTATCAAATGGTGAAATGCGAACTAAGCGATGTGTGCCTTGCTCTACCGATAACGTGCCATATGCATATGGTGAAGAAACTCGAAACGTAGTTGATTTAATGCCCGCTTCTTCGGCATACGAAGTTTCGAGAACATCAACTTTTAAATTATGGCGTTCGCAATATCGCAAATACATACGCATCAACATTTCAGCCCAATCGGCTGCTTCAACGCCACCAGCTTCAGAACGAATTGTCACCAAGGCATCACGTTCGTCATATTCGCCATTAAGCAGAGTCTGAACTTCAAGTTCGCCAATTGCTTTCTTCACTGAATCTAATTCGGTGCCGGCATCGGCAAGTGCGGCTTCGTCGCCTTCGGCATTAGCTAGTTCTAGCAAGATCGGCATATCTTCAACGCGACGACGCAAGCCTTCTAGGCGGCTAATAGTCGATTGCACACGAGATAAACGACTAGTTACTTTCTGCGCATTTTCTGGGTCATCCCAAAGATCAGGAACTCCAGCGGCAGTCTCTAGTTCTATCGCAGATGCGCGTAATTTCGGAAGGTCTAATACCTTCTCAATTGAGACCAGAGTTGCATCGATTGCAGCAATCTCTAGATCGTATTCACGCGCGGCCATGAGGTGAGTCTAATGGCTTACACTTCGATTGCTATTCCTACAAACACTCTGACTGCGAGGCAGCTATGTCTAAAAGTATCAAGCGAAAGGTGGCCGCAACACTTGCCGCCTTTCTCGCTACCTTTCTTCTAACCGGCTGCATAAAGCTGGATATGGATTTGACGGTAAATAAGGACAGGACTGTTAGCGGAACTGTGATTGGCGCAGTTAGTGATTATTTGGCAGAACTGTCAGAAGAGTCTGGCGATACCAGTTCGAATTCACTTACTTCAGAGCTTGATTCACTATTTGATGAGAACACACCTGGCGTAACTGTTAAAGAATATAAGTCAGGTGGATTTACTGGTCAGCAATATATTTTGGATCGCGTCGCTATTTCTGAGTTAAGCGGCGATGGCACAGATACAGAAGGTTTTAATATAAAAATCGTAGGTAACAAAGTAAATGTCTCAGGAGTGATGGACTTATCAATGGATGAAGAAACAACATCGGGCTTAGAGTTATTCGGTGCCGATTTAGCAAAAGGCTTATTCTCAAGTGCTCAAATGAGAATTGCGGTTCGTTTTCCTGGCAAAGTTATTTCTTCTTCAGGTGAAATTAGCGCTGACGGAAAGCAGGTTGTTTGGACCCCAGTAATCGGTGAACGCAACGAGTTAAGTGCAACCGTAGAGCTTCCAAATGTGAAAAAGTTTGTTACCTATGCTGGTATCGGAATAGGCGCATTAGTACTGCTTTTGATCGCATTTTTACTCGGGCGAAGGGGTAAGAAAACCGCAGCGGAGAGTTCGAAAGAAGATCTTGCCGATGAGAATCCTTAACCTAAATCTTTAACCAGAATTCTTAAAAACTAAACGAGTTACTCTCTAGGTTAGTTAGAACTTATCTGCTCCAGCGCAAGAAATCACTTCCGCTTGGGCAGTTGATTAGATTTCTGCAAAAGACACCAGGCTTTTTAAATCCGATGCTAATAAAGTCACCATTTTTATCCACGATTGGCGCCCAGCTATCTCGGTAATTTCCGCCTACCCAAATATTTGCGATCTCTTCATCAAAATCTGGATTTATATTTGCGAGGGTTCCGGTTCCTATTGATCCTTCAGGCAATGAATTTTCTCCTCGTGAGCCTCTGATGTAAGTCATCAAGAAAGAGCCACGTGCGGGAGCTTTAAGTACAGGGCTAAGAGTATTGACCTTTGAGATTGTCATAACAATTGCCAGATTGTTCTCTTCATCAATTTCCCATACGAAGCCACCAAAATTTTTGCCATCTTGAGTAACAGGCACTGAACTATCTAGACAAGCATCAAGACCGTATGAGGCGGTTAAAACCGCGCCGTTGTAACCTTTTCTTTTGGCATCTGCACTTAAAGTTAAATTGACTCCTGTTGCGGTAACACTAATTTCATCACATGCAACTGCATAGGTTGCGGCTTCCACTTTTGGCAACACTGCAGCAACAATTGATTCAACCGATGTTGATCCTGAAGCGCCTTGAGAAATCTGCTTTTGTCCACCAATTAGAAGCTTGGTCTCAGACGATGAGCAATTAAGTGAGGCTGGATATGTAACAGCCTTAGTCTTTTTATTTACACAAAGAATGTAGCCAGTCTCGGGTGAATTATTTGCATCTAAAGCTATCGCCGTTGTCGAGACAAGCATGATGCTTAAGACCAATGTTGCGATCGCAGACTTGGCGGTAATGCGCTGATTAGCAAGATTCATGGCCGAAATTTACACCTATTTCCCAAAACGTGACAAACATTGCCGTCTCATTAGAGGTGACAAATACTCTCTTATTCGCAATTCTTATCCGCGTGAGAGCAACTTTATTCGGCGCATACTCGCCCTGGCTGCTTCCTATCGCTATATATCTTCTGGCACGTTTGAAGTTAAGCCGCCCATACATCGGCTATTTGGTATCGGCCGTCGTCGCCCTCTTGTTCGTGGATCTGGTAATCAACCCACAGATATTTAAAGACACTTTCCTGCATGACAGCCTTTTTCACGGCTCTTGGTTTAACCCGAATGTCGCCTCAGTTGCATTAGCAATATTTACTTTCTTAATTCCCTCGACATTAACGTTCGAATTATCGAAAACTAAGTCAATTACAATTTCTTCACGCTACCTAGATTGTCTTCTATTCGTTGCCATGATTCTCTCTGCCTCGATAATTGGACTATTCGTTTTCGCGCTCTCTCTATTGTCAAGATATCGGCAATGGCTGGTACGTAACAAGGTTTTAGGAATAATCGCTTTGCTGGCTACCGCCACTTTCATTTATCTAAAATTAGATCACATGGCTAAGTCATTCGAGGTAAGACTAAGTATTTGGCGAAGCGCAATTAGAATGATAGAAAATAACTTTCTTTTTGGAATTGGTCCTGGAAACTTTAAACATTTCTTTCTGGAGTACCGCGAGGAAAAGCTTTTAGTATTAAAAGAAAAAGATCTAATTCAAATTGATCCTCATAACATAATACTTAACTCGCTTTTGAGTTTTGGCTTTATTGCGACTACGACAATAATCGTTTTGCTCATTTACCTATTAGCTCGCCAACTTAAAACTTATCGAAATGACATTTCATTAGCGATTTTACTTTTCACATTCTTTGCTCAAGCCATGATCAACGTAAATAGCGTATTTGTGAATTCAGTTTTCGCATTCACATATGTTCTTTTGAAACATAGAAGCGATCAACAAACAACCATTAAATAAGCATTATTGACCCTGGTTTTCTGCCCGGCTAGCTTCATTAAATCTAGTTCGTAAACCAGATTTCACTTAATCGTGTGAATTTGTTTGTAGCCGCCATGTGATCGTAAACATCAAATAACTTATCCACACGATTTATTCGGACCAAATTCCATAACAGCCAAAGAGCATAAGTTCCGCAACGTGTTGTGACCCCCAAATGCTGCCGAGTAATCGGTGGACTTTCATCTGTCGAGTCTTTCCTCGATCTACAGATGAAAGGGGGTGATGCCAATGGATCCAAGTTCAAACTGGACCCAAATTGCGGTGACTTTGATTAAGTCTATTTTCGAGTATTTGTCGAGAAAAGGCCAAAGTCGCCGCGACAACGGCGACTCTGGGTAAAACCAGGGCAGAACACGAAAGAGCCCCTCAGGAATTTCTTCTTGAGGGGCTCTTTCTATCACGAATTAGAATGATCACACAATAGTTTGTAAAAATAGTTGTGCGTTTTGAAAAACTACTTTTTGTTTTATGAAATTACTTTTAGTAACTTTTTTGTTAATAATTTGAGCTAGTAGAAACTAAGGTGCTGTCACTGGTGCAACACAAGTTGGCCATATTCGCCAAAATGATATCCAGGATATCGCTTTGAGAACTGATGCGTTGTTTCCACAGTAATAAACAGTTTGAATATCGCCGTATACCAAAGCGTATTCGTCCATATCTGTGACCGTGTTAGGAATTGTCACTGTTTTCAATGAGTTAATCCACATAAACAAAAGCATCCCAACTGTTGTGGTACCGACTGGAATTGTTAATGAAGTTAGGGCTGATACCTGTGCAGTTTGTGAAAGTTGTAACAATCGCCCAACCATTGCCTACCGGCTGGTCATTTTCTGTCGCTGCGAGTGAGCAATCAATTGAGATATTCACGGTAGGAACCGCTTGACTTGGTGTTGCGAAAAGAACTGAGCTAGCAGCAAGTGCCAGGACAGCCAGAATTCGGGTTGTTTTTTCATCTAAAGGTTTCTTCTTCCAGATTTTTACCGCGCAGAGTTATTCTAAAAAACACATGGAGTGTTCGGCAGCCCTGCGCAAATTACCAGCCGTTGGCAACTGGGCGAGTTTAGGCTGCCTATTGGTTAACCCTTACCTGCCTAAGGGAAATCCCTTGTCATTCCTGAGAGCGCAAAATCGAACCTAAGCGCCCTCTGTAAACCGATTCCGCTAATCGTTAACTTCTCGTTACCCGCCCCGCACCCTTTCAGCCCTGCTTACATATCTATTGCGCGCGCTGCTGGCTATTTTTACCCCATGAGAAATTCGACACTTATCCACCCATCCGCCCCTGCCCACCAAAGCGCATTGCGCCGCGCATTCGCACTCGTTTCAATCGCTGTTATGGCCGCCGTTGGTTTGCCGGCCGTTGCCACCGCAGCTAACCCAGCCGTCATCACGCTAACCGTTCACTACCAACGCCCAAATGCTGACTATGACACTTGGAACTTATGGTTATGGCGCAACCTCGGCACCGGAACTGATGCAGAAGTTAATAAAGATGGCGTCAAGTTCACTGGCGATGACGAATACGGAAAAGTTGTAACTGTCGTAATCGATAACATGGATAAATATGAAAATGTTGGAATCATCGTGCGCAAAGGTGAATGGGCAGCTAAAGATGTAACAGCTGATCGTTTCATTACAAAGTTCGGCGCCGATGGCAAAACTGAAGTTTGGTTACGCCAAGCGGACCCAGTTATTTACTACGAGAAGCCAACTGGCGAAGTTGTAGTGCCAACAGGTAGCAAGCAAGCAAAACTTTATGACTCACCAGAGTTTGCCGCCAAATACACCTACACCGGTGACGATCTTGGTAACACCTATACCAAAACCGAAACCAAAATGCGTGTATGGGCACCAACTGCAACTGCGGTAAAAGTTGTTACCTACGCAAAGGCTGACACGCCACTTGCTGGTGGTGTTGAAACTGAAATGACATCCGATGTCAACGGAACTTGGGTTGCCAAGATTGCCGGCGACAAAGATGGTTTGATTTATAACTATCGCGTCACTGTCGATGGTGTTACCAATGAAGCGGTTGATCCATATGTTCGTGCCACCACAATTAATGGTCAACGCGGAGTTGTAGTAGATCTTGATAAAACTGACCCAGCAAACTGGAAGAAAACTAAGCCAGCATTTAGCGGCAAGACTGTCGATGCCGTTATCTACGAGCTACACGTGCGCGATTTCTCAATCGATGCTTCGAGTGGAATTCCAGCAGCTCACAAGGGCAAGTTCCTAGCCTTTACCAATGTAAACACCTCATTTAATGGCATAAAGACTGGTATTTCAGCGATTAAAGACCTAGGCGTTACTCACGTTGAGTTGCTGCCGTTCTTCGATTTCGCATCCGTCGATGAAGCAAGCCCGAGTTTCAACTGGGGATATGACCCACAGAACTACAACGTTCCGGAAGGTTCATATAGCACTGATCCAACTAAGCCAACTGCGCGCATCACAGAGCTAAAGCAAGCGATTCAAGCGATGCACGATCAGAAGTTGCGCGTGAACATGGATGTTGTTTACAACCACGTCTATAACGCAGGTGCCTTTAGCCAAGAAGCAATCGTGCCGGGCTACTGGTTCCGCACTGATGAATCTGGCGGCCTAACTAACGGCACCGGGGTCGGAAACGACACCGCATCAGAGCGCCCAATGGTTCGCAAGTTTATTGTTGAC
This sequence comes from Candidatus Planktophila sp., assembly GCA_044351155.1. Taxonomy (GTDB): domain Bacteria; phylum Actinomycetota; class Actinomycetes; order Nanopelagicales; family Nanopelagicaceae; genus Planktophila. Next base: position 53,768 of record JBILGH010000009.1, read on the forward strand.
TCAGTTAAGTACTGGGCGACTGAATACAACCTCGATGGTTTCCGCTTCGACTTAATGGGAATTCATGACATTAAAACCGTTAACGAAGTTACTGCAGCCCTTAAGGCAATTGATCCAACCATCATCGTAATTGCTGAAGGTTGGAACATGGGAACTCTGCCAGATGATCAGAAAGCAAATCAGCTAAACATTTCAAAGCTAAATAACGTAGCCATGTTTAATGATCAAATTCGTGATGGTCTAAAGGGTTCAGTTTTCAATGCAACTGATACTGGCTGGGCAACTGGCAAGATCAGCGCAGCTGCAGATATCTATGCCGGCATCGTCGGCAACGTTGACTACAGCGCGGCATTCTTAAACAAGTGGACAACAACTGCCCCTGGCCAATCAGTTAACTACGTTGAATCCCATGACAACTTGTCATTGGCCGACAAACTAACTGCCAGCGTTAAGGGCATCAGCCCAGCCGGTGTTGCGCAGTTAAGCCAGTTCGCCACATCAGTTGCTTTCTTAGCGCAAGGCGTGCCATTTATGCAGGCCGGCCAAGAGTTCTTGCGTTCAAAGAATGGCAACGAGAACAGCTATAACGCAGATGATGCAACGAACTCGTTGAAGTGGTCAACCAAAGCAAAGTACGCGGCCACCACCAAGTACTACCAAGGGCTAATCGCACTTCGCGCAGCTCACCCAGCATTCCGTATGAGCACAACAGCTCAAGTGAAGGCGAACTTGAAGTTCCTAAAAACCACTAACGATGTAATTGCCTACTCTCTAAATGGCAAAGCTGTTAAAGATAAGGCAAGCACAATCGTGGTAATTCATAATCCAAATCCAGGTGCTGCAATAGTCACACTGCCAAATGGAAAGAAGTGGTCGATCGTAGTTAAGGGCGGCGTTGCCGGCACCAAGACAATCGAATCAATCACAGCTGGCAAGGTAAGCGTTGCTGGTCAAACCACAATGGTGCTGACTCAGCAATAGGTAATTACTTACCTTGCTCTAAACGTATTAAAGAAGTGGCCCGCATCTAAAAAGGTGCGGGCCACTTTTCTTTTTAATTATAAAGTTACACAAAGTAGTTTTGTGAAACGCACATCAAACTGCACAAACCATTGCGCAGCAATAGTTATCCGTGATAGAAAGAACCCCTCAACAAGTAATTCCTGAGGGGTTCCTGTTTTGGACTTAGGCTTTAACCAAAGTCGCCGCGATCACGGCGACTTTGTCTTTTCTCGGAAAAATATCCGAAAACAGCTTTTATCAAAGCCACCGCAATCTGGGTCCAGTTTGTGCTTGGATCCAT
>JBILGH010000027.1:0-4657 GCA_044351155.1 Candidatus Planktophila sp.
TTCTGCACCAACTTTGGCGGCAAGTAATTCGATAACTTCTTGCTGAATCAGAGTTGAATCAACATCCATGACCACTAATTTCTTTGCTAATCTAGCCAAGCCGCCAGGGGAGACTGCGATATCAATACCTACCTCACGAGCCACTAGCGCCAGAGAGGTACGTAATTCCTCAACGCTTGCCCCAGATACTTGAAACTCAACGGCTGTAACGGGATATGAAGCGGTACGGAAAACTCTTTCGATATTCCCACCTTGGGCGGTAATCGCAGTTGCAATCTGAGTTATAGCACTCGGCTGCAACTTTTGAGAGAGAGCGACTACGTGTAATAGTCCTTGCTTTGCTTGAATAGAACTAATTTTGGAAACTGAAAATAAGGTCGCGATGTCTACATCCAACTTTGCTGCGCACTCGGTTAAATCAGCTTCGATCGCGCTGCTGTGGGCTGGGCTTAAACCAATTAGAACCGTCAGAATCAAGCGGTCGCTGATAACCACCTGTTCGATATCTAAAACCGTGATCGCAAATGGTTCTAAGGTGGCGAATAGCGCTTGTGTGATGCCAGGGGCATCGGTGCCAGTCAGAAGGATCAGGCCAGTGTGTTGCGCATCGCTGCTCATATGCGCAGATTACCGTGAATTCACGCTATCTTTTCGCTCTATGGCAAGCGATACCGTTCTATCTCTCGATGAAGTAACTGTTCGTCGGGGAGCCTCAACTATCTTGGGGCCACTATCGCTGACCTTACATACTGGTCAACGCTGGGTAATTTTGGGGCCGAATGGTGCCGGCAAGTCAACACTTCTGCAGTTAATTGCAACTCGAATATTTCCATCTACTGGTTCGGCTCAAATCCTAGATAAGGCTATGGGTAAGGTTGATCTCTTTGAACTTCGCACCCGCATCGGATTGGTTTCGGCTAATAGCACAACGGGAATTCCAGATGATGAGCTCGTTCGAGACGTTGTCTTAACGGCGGCTTATGCTATTAGCGGTCGTTGGAACGAGAGCTACGATCTCTGGGATGAATCACGCGCTATCGCGTTGCTAACCACTTTCGGCGTTCGTAACTTAGGGGAACGAACTTATGGCACCTTGAGTGAAGGCGAGCGCAAGCGCGTAACTATCGCGAGAGCACTTATGGTTGATCCAGAATTGATTTTGCTTGACGAACCAACCTCTGGTCTCGATCTACCTGGCCGCGAAGATCTTTTAACTCGATTCGCGGCATTTTCTAGCGATCCGACTTCACCAGCTTCAATAATCGTTACCCACCATCTCGAAGAGATTCCAGTTGGCACTACGCACGCGTTGTTAATCAAAAATGGCCAGATTGCTTTTTCAGGCGAAATAGATGAAGTTTTAACAACCGCCAATGTTTCCGACGTTTTTAACTATCCGTTGACTGTTTCTAAAGAAGGCGCTCGGTTCTTTGCTCGCGCAAATCGATAAAAGTTGGCAGCCATTATTTGCCGAGTACAAAACTGAACTAAGCAAGATACAAGAGATCATTGCGGCTCAGCGGATAGCTCCTGATATAAATAACGTTCTTCGCCCCTTTAAATATCCAGTAGACCAGTACCGCGCCGTAATTGTTGGCCAAGACCCTTATCCAACGCCAGGCTACGCGACTGGGTTGGCATTTAGCGTAAGTCCCGGCATAACTAAACTTCCAGCTTCTCTTAAAAACATTTTCACCGAGTATGTCGCAGATACTGGTTTTAGTTATCCCAAAAATGGTGACCTATCTGGGTGGGCAACCAATGGCGTAGCGCTGCTAAATAGTTCGTTAACCCTAAATCTCGATGAAAAAACAGAACACTTAAGTATTGGATGGCAACGCATTACTAGTGCCGCTCTAAATCTTTTGGCCGAGCGCAGCTGTGTGGCAATTCTTTGGGGAAGTCAAGCGCAGAAAGTAGGGTCAATATTTTTCGAATCGCACAAAGTTGAGTCAGTACATCCCAGTCCGCTGTCCGCCTATCGCGGCTTCTTTGGCAGTAAACCGTTTACTAAGTGCAATCAATTACTCGCAGCATCCGGCAAGTTGCCAATTAATTGGCGTTTGGAATAAAAGAAAACGGGCCACGATTTCTCGTGGCCCGTTCCGGTTAACGCTTTACTGAACTTATGCAGTCCAGCTGTTGATTGGCGAAGCCAGGAAGTAGATCATAAATAACCCGGCAACCAAAAGAAGAAGTGGATGCACTTCTTTGCGACGGCCTTGTACTAAGCGAATGACCACGTGAGTTACGAAGCCAGCTCCGATACCTACCGAGATGTTATATGAGAATGGCATCAAGATGATTGTTAGGAATGCTGGTATTCCGATTCCAAGATCATCCCAGTCAATATTCTTAATTTGACTCATCATTAGAAAACCAACAATGATCAACGAAGGAGTCGCTGCCTCGTAAGGAATAATCGCAACTAGTGGTGCTAGGAACGTTGTTAGAAGGAAGGCAATACCCGTAACTATTGACGATAGTCCGGTACGAGCTCCTTCTCCAACACCTGTAGCTGATTCAATATAACTTGTATTTGAAGATACGCCGGCTGCGCCACCTGCGGCCGCAGCAATTGAGTCAACGATCAGGATTCGGTTTGCGCCTTGAATGTTTCCATCACGATCAACAAGTCCGGCTTGATTACCAATAGCAGTCATTGTTCCCATGGTGTCGAAGAAATCTGCCAGAAGAAGTGTGAAAACTAGAAGCAGAGCTGCGAGCATTCCAGTCTTTGGATTGGTGAAGGCACCGAAAATGTCATTGAAGCCAATGCCAAGTGTGTCAAAGCGTGGCGCATCTGCGAGATTTAAATTACCGCTGGCATCCTTCGGCAGTGCTGGGTTATTGAGCGCCCAACCACGAGGGTTGGATTCAGTAGGACTTAGGAAACTGTTACCCACTTTGAACTGCGCTTCGATAAAGATAGCAAGAAGAGTTGAGGACACAATTCCAATCAGAATAGCGCCGCGCACTTTCTTAATCATAAGAATGATTGTCAGGAAAAGACCAAATGCGAAAATAACGATTGGCCATCCTACGAGTTGCCCACCATCACCTAGTTCTAATGGAACTGCGGATGGTTTTGAGTTAGTGCTTCCCCAAACAACGTTAGGAGTTCTGCGGACGAAGCCTGCATCAACGAGACCGATCAGAGCTATAAAGAGGCCGATACCAACAGAGATTGCTATTTTCAGCGATGTTGGAATTGCCTTAAACACAGCAATACGGAAACCAGTTAGAACGAGTACAAGAATTAATACACCTTCGATCAGAACCAATCCCATCGCTTGTTCCCAAGTTGAGTTCTTAGCGATTGATACGGCTACGAATGTATTCAGGCCCAAACCAGTTGCTAGTGCTAACGGAAAGTTAGCTATCGCTCCCATGAGAATTGTTAGGATTCCGGCTACGAGTGCAGTTCCAGCAGCGACAATAATGATCGCATTAGTTCTGTCACCGCCTCCGATGAACTGACCAGCTCCATCTGTGGTTGCGAGAATCAACGGATTCAGGGCCACGATGTATGCCATGGTGAAGAAAGTTACGAGCCCGCCTCGGATTTCTTGTGCTACCGAGGAACCCCGTTCTGAGATTTTGAAATACGAATCCAGCATGAGTATTGCCTTTCTGATTTTGTTAACGGAGGTGTTTGCGACTCCGAGCCGAAGAAACGTTCGGCTAACGTAGGGAACTTAAGGCCAAACTTAGGGCTTACTGAGAAGTATTTGGGGTAAGCCGAGCCACGATCCCTAAGAAAATTGCGATCGATTGGCCGATTAGCAGCGCGAAAAGGGCCGTACCCACGCCTAGAGTGCCGCCAAGCAGCGCCCCGAGGATCAGAACTGTTCCTTCAATAGCTAAGCGCACCCGACCAACTCGAACTCCGGTTTTATGGTGAAGGGCAGTCATCAGACCATCTCTTGGTCCTGGCCCTAGGCCACAGGTTATGTAGAGAGAGGATCCAGCACCGACTAAAGCGATACCTGCAAAAATATAGATCAAACCCCAGATTGTATTTTCCGCAGGTGGGATGAAATCAATTCCCAATTGAATAGCTGCCGCAATTATCACAATATTTGCGATCGTTCCAAAGCCTGGCTTTTCTTTCAAAGGTATCCAGAGCAAAAGAACTATTGCGCTAATAATGAAAGTAAGTAAACCGATTTCTGAATTAAAAGTTTTGGCCAAACCTTGCGCAAGTACTGACCATGGAGCATTACCTAAATTGGATTGGATCAGTAATGAATCTCCGAGACCGAAAATAAAGAGCCCAAAGCTAAGGATTGATACCCGCGACACCGATAAATCCCAACGATTCTGAGCACGCCACGTGGTAACTGGAATCGTTTTATGTGGTCGCAAGAAATCCATGAAGCGAGAGGTGAATGACATTTGCCGAGGATAGCCCACTTCGCATCTACGCGAGATAGCATTGGGTCCTAATGGAATTTCCAGGCCTCGGTACTTTAATCAATACGCTCACTATTATCGGTGGAGCAGCTCTTGGCGTTCTCGTCGGTTCGCGAGTAAGTGAGAAGCTACGAAATTTAGTTACCGATATTCTTGGTCTAGTCACTCTCTTAGCTGCCGCAAGTGCGTTAATTCCTCTTTGGTCTGCTGATTACGTATCGGCTTTGCCTAAGGGTTGGAC
>JBILGH010000010.1:0-49435 GCA_044351155.1 Candidatus Planktophila sp.
GTATTGGGCTCACTGCTAATTGGTGCTTTGATCGGTAGCGCCCTGCATCTCGAGGAGAAATTAGAAGTTCTCGGCGAGAATTTACGAAAGCGTTTCCGCGCTTCAAAAGAGAGCCCGTTTATCGAGGGTTTCGTAAGTGCATCGCTTCTATTCGCGATTGGTCCCCTAGCTATCTTAGGTTCGATCAGCGATGGCATGGGCACCGGGATCGATCAATTAATCTTGAAATCCACTCTCGACTTCTTTGCTGCCATGGCTTTTGCTACATCACTCGGGTGGGGAGTCGCAGCTTCTGCGATTCCCGTTGGTATCTACCAGGGTTCTTGGACACTTGTTGGCCTCGGATTAGGTTCGATCTTAAGTAGCTACCAGATCGCTGCTATGACCATAGTTGGTGGGCTCATGTTGCTCTGTATCGCACTGCGCCTTCTAAAGATTAAGGAAGTAGCAGTTGCCAACTTATTGCCAGCTCTAGCTATCGCGCCGATATTCGCACTCGTAGCGCATCAGTTCATCTAATAATTTCGAAATCAATTACCCAGCGAGTTAAAAGGTAGCGGCTCGCCAGAAGTATGGCCTGCTTTAGAAACTCGCGCAGTTAATTGACGCATGTGGTGGCGACGACAGAGAACTTCGTATGCAACTTCGTCGGCCTTATTCGTGTCTCCAACAACCACTTGTTCGCCCTCTGTAACCATGATGCCATTTATGGTTCGCGCATTATGGGTAGCTCGTTGCCCGCACCAACACAGTGCTTCAACTTGCAGAGTATTAACTCGGTCAGCTAACTCAACTAATCGCGCTGAACCCGGGAAAAGCTTGGTCCGAAAGTCGGCCAGAATTCCAAAAGCGTAAACATCAATGCCCAAACCATCGACAATCCGAGCTAGCTGATCTATCTGGATCGGTTCATAAAATTGCGCTTCATCACAAATGATGTAATCGACGCGCGAGCCAATCGATAACTGGTCAACTACAAATCGATGAATATCCAAATCTGGACCAACTTCAATCGCTGCACTTTGAAGACCCAGTCGAGATGAGATAACTCCAACTCCGGCACGATCTTGATTCGTAAAAATTAAACCAGTTCGGCCTCGGCTCTGGTGATTGTGTGCAGTTTGTAGAGCTAGCGTTGACTTACCGCTATCCATTGTCCCGCAGTAATACGTTAACTCAGCCATGTCGGTAATCCTGCCACATCAGGGCTTAAAACCTTTAGAAACTAACGCTTGCCACAGTGAATCCGAAAGTTCTAATGAAGTCGCAACACTAATGTGTGAGGCATCACGGTAAGCGACATTTCCGCGGACAATACCTGGGCAATCGTTTTCGCATAGCCACTTTGAAGGATCGATAATGTCGAAGTTAGCAACTTGCGGAAGCCCCAGCGTTCTATCCGCTAAGCACTTATCCGCACTTGTACTTGCTAAGCAACTCGGAATATTTCGTTCTGGAAGTGGAGTATCAAGTAAATAGATGACCTTAGAAGCTAACGGCTTGAGTGTCTCGTAGGTGCGCAATGAACCATCCGCCCACCACTGCTCAACGCTTCGCGGATCTCCTGGCGGCACAAAGTGCTCGAAAGAAGACAGGATAATTAAGTCTGGCCGTTCAGCAGTGATTCTGGCGATTGCGCTAGTTCGCCAGGCCGCACAGTTGCTCATCTGGAAAGCTCCGATACTTTCCCGCACGACATCAATTGAAGGACAAGCTGATTTTGTCAGTGTGATTAACTTAAAACTTTTTTCGCGCGCTAATTTTTCTAGAGCCGGAAACCACTGAACCGCATGCGAATCTCCATAAAGAATGACAGTTTTCGCGCTATTTAGTTGTCCAAAAACACAAAGTGGCGAAATAGATTCACGATAATTCAGATGGCAACCATCCTCGTAAGGGGTAGGGCGAGATTCAATACTCGCCAACGTCACTTGCTTGCCATCCACCAAAATAGAAGATGTAGTCGACTTGGAAATACCAAAGCCGACTAAAAGCGCCAGCGCCATGGTGATGAACGTTGTTAGAACCACCCGTCGAGGTGAGAAACTTTTCAAACGAATAGGTTCTTCCACGAATCGAGTTGTTAGGTCCGCGAGAACAACGGTTAGCAATAAAGCACCCATACGCTCCCAAAGACTCAGGTTGCGAGATAGGAGGGCAATTGGCAGAACGAGTACTGGCCAGTGCCACAAATAGAGTGGATAAGAAATCTTGCCCAACCAAATTGAGATGCGATTAGTGGCTAGTGATCTCAAAGGTTTGGGCCAGGCACCGATACTTGATAACAAGGCGGCTGTGCCAAGCACTGGAACTAAAGCGTATAAACCGGGAAAGGCAGTTGTTTCGTTAAACCAAAAGGCAGATACCGCAAGTAAAACTAATCCCGTACAAGCTAGCCAAGAGCTTTGTCGCCTTAGCGAAGGTAGCAACGCAATCAAGGCACCAACGCTTAACTCCCAAGCTCGGGTTGGTAGAGAGTAGAAAGCCCAAATCGGAGCAACAATTGTTAACCAAACTCCGAGGGCAAAAGATGTGATGGTTACCAACGAGAATGCGACTACGAACTTTCTAGCGTTCTTAAGCTTAGCCAAAGCGATGAGAAGAAGTGGCCAAAAAATATAGAACTGTTCTTCGACAGCTAACGACCAATAGTGAATGAATGGTGAAGGCGTGGCATTAAGGTTTTGATAATCGTTTTCCCACCAAGCAAAGAGATAGTTGGAGATGTAAAGAGTTGTCGCTATTAAGTCACGGCCAATTGAGCCACGAGATATCGGGGGTAAAATCAGCCAAGCGAAAATTGCGGTGACAAATAGAACCAAGAAGGATGCCGGTAGTAGTCTTTTGCCTCGTCGCAAGTAGAAATCTTTAAGCGATATCCGGCCCGTTGTGTTCAGTTCTTTAAGCAATAACCCAGTGATCAGAAAACCTGAAATCACATAGAAAATATCAACGCCGATGAATCCACCAGAGAGCAGCTTCGCATGAAATATTAGAACTAAGATTGCTGCGAGCGCTCGAAGGCCCTGGATCTCAAGAATTTTACTGTTACTCGGATTCAAATCTGCACCAAAGCTCTGATTCTCATGGCAGGGAACATACTAAGAATTCGCTCTCGACCACCTAGAGATTTGATTTCCAATAAGACTGCAACTTCACAAACCTCACCTGCTAAATCAGAAATTAGTTCAAGGGCTGCAATTAGCGTGCCACCCGTAGCCAACACATCATCGATGAGTAATACTTTTGGATCTTGGACATGGGCGAGTGCGTCAACCTGCATCTCGAGACTGTCGCTGCCATACTCCAAACCGTAATCGCGTTTGATAACTACACCAGGCAATTTGCCAGCTTTGCGGATAGGGACCAAACCAACTTGGCTATCAATTGCAATCGCACTAGCCAAAATGAAGCCTCGGGATTCAACGCCCGCAACTAAATTAAATGGTGATGGTGTTTGAGCAAACTCTTTGGTGACTAATTCATACGCCTTCGGATTAGCAATAAGCGGGGCAATGTCTTGGAATAAGACACCTGGAATTGGAAAATCTGGAATCGGCCGAATTAGAGCGAGCGCTTCGGCAATCTTCATGCGCTCTACCTTTCTGGCCGAAGTCTTTATTCAATCAAGTGTGTCCGGGAGGGGACTTGAACCCCTAAGCCCTTGCGGGCACTAACACCTCAAGCTAGCGCGTCTGCCAATTCCGCCACCCGGACGAGTGGTTTTCCAGCGAAGGATAGCAACTTAGTTGACGACACAGCAAAAGGTCTTAACGCTCAACAATTATGACGTAAACAGTGAAATAGTGGCCCTATGAATCAAGATCGCCTGGCGTTAGAAGAAGAAACAATCCGTATTTGCCAAGAGCTAATTCGAATTCCGAGTGTTAACTACGGCGAAGGCAAAGGTGACGAGAAAGCTGTTGCTGAATATGTAGTCACATCACTTGCTGAAGTTGGCATCACCGCAACCACTTATGAGTCAGCGCCTAATCGGGTTAATGTCGTTGCCAAAATAAAGGGAAGTGATTCGAGCAGAGCTGGGTTGGTCGTTCACGGACATATCGATGTGGTTCCGGCTGAGGCAAAAGATTGGTCGGTTGATCCATTTAGCGGTGAGATTAAAGATGGTTTTATTTGGGGACGCGGTGCGGTAGATATGAAGAATGTAGACGCCATGATTTTGGCAATCGTTCGCAAATGGGCACGTGAAGGATACGTTCCGCCTCGCGATATTGTTTTAGCGTTCTTTGCAGATGAAGAGGCTGGCAGTGAATATGGTTCGCGGTATATGACTGCAAATCATCCAGAAGTTTTCGCTGGTTGTTCCGAGGCTGTTTCTGAGGTTGGCGGATTCTCTATCGCACTCAAGAATGGCAAGCGCATGTACATAATTGAGACTGCGCAAAAAGGAATTCACTGGCTCAAGTTAACTGCTAAAGGAACCGCCGGTCACGGTTCGATGATCAATAAAGATAACGCTCTTACTGAACTTGGGGAAGCGGTTGCGAAATTGGGCAATCATGTTTGGCCACAGCGTTACACCTCAACAGTTAAGTCACTTTTCTCCAGCGTTGCGAAATTAGCTGGTAGAAAATACGACGAATCAGATTTTCGTCCACTTCTTGAGGAATTCGGTCCGGCCGCCAAGATGTTCGGTGCGACATTGCAGAACACAGCCAATCCGACCATGTTGTCATCTGGTTACAAAGCAAATGTAATTCCGCAAACAGCTTCTGCGGTTGTTGATGGCCGTTTCTTGCCAGGCTATGAAGATGAGTTCAATCAAACTATTCGCGAGATCGTCGGGCCAGATATTGAAATCGAAACTCTAACTCGTGACATATCGCTGGAAGCCGACTTCAGTGGTGATTTAGTCGAAGCAATGGTGCAAGCTTTGATGGCTGAAGATCCTGACGCTATTGCTGTTCCGTACATGATGAGTGGCGGCACGGATAATAAGGCGCTCTCCGAGTTGGGAATAATCGGTTACGGATTTGGTCCGTTAAAGTTGCCTCCAGATTTAGATTTCTTCTCGCTATTTCACGGTGTTGATGAGCGTGTCCCGATTGATGGTTTGAAAGCTGGCGTACACATGATGGAACGCTTCTTAAAGAACAGCTGAAACTTCGCTCAATGCTTCACGAACTACTTCAGGCAAACTAATTTGTTCCGAAGTTAAAATCCCGCGCAGCTGAGCGCCGGTACGTGCGCCAACAATTGCACTTGTGACACCGGGTGCATCTCGTACCCAAGCCAATGAAACTTCAAGTGGCGAGAAGCCAAGTCCATCGGCGGCCACAAAGACAGCCTCAACGATGCGCGATGAACGAGCATCTAAATAAGGTTCCACGAATCCGGCAAAGTGAGCACTTGCTCCGCGCGAATCACTAGGTAATCCATTTCGATATTTTCCGGTTAGTACGCCGCGTCCGAGCGGTGACCAGGGGAGAAAGCCAAAACCTAGCGCTTTCGCAGCTGGAATGATTTCGCGTTCTACTTCACGATTTAAAAGTGAATACTCGGACTGAATCGAAGTGATCGGCGCTTTGCCGCCCTGATTACTTTGACGCGTAACGCAATGCGCAGTTTGCCAACCGGCAAAGTTTGAAATTCCAACGTAACGCGCGCGACCTGTGTTGTATGCCCAATCCAGAGCAGAGAGAGCGTCAGCGATTGGATTCTCACTATCCCAAGTGTGAATCTGCCATAAATCAACATAATCAGTGCCAAGTCGAGCCAGTGAACTATCTAGTTCGGCCATCAAGGCAGCTCGCGAATTATTTACAGTACGGACTCCGCCAGGAAAGGTTATTCCGGCCTTGGTGGCCAGAATAATTTCTTCACGTTTGAAAAGAGAACCAGCTAATCCACCAATTACTCGTTCGCTATCACCATCGCCATACACGGCTGCGGTATCAATGAAATTTCCACCCGCATCTAAATAGGCGCGCATTTGATCTGCCGCTTCATGTTCATCGGTATCTCGACCCCAGGTCATGGTTCCTAGACCTAATCGGGTTAGTGATAAACCGCTTTCGCCGGCACGCCTAATTTCCATGGCGCAAACCTAGCAAGACGAAGGTCGAATTACTGCGATAACCTTTCAGGGTGCCAAAAATTGTTTTAATCAGACATGCCCACTCAACAGCTAATGCTGCTGGAGTTCTTTCTGGTCAATTGCCGAATGTGCACCTTTCGAAATCAGGGCAAGAGCAAGCCACTCGATTAGCCGAACGGCTGGGGCCACTAACTGTCGCACAAGTTCAGATCAGCCCAATGGATCGCTGTCTGGAAACTTTAACCCCCTGGTTGGAAAAATATGGCAAGAGAGTCGCGGTCATATCAGAGCCAAATTTAATTGAAGTCAATTATGGAAAGTGGTCTGGTCGAAAGTTGGTAACTCTGTCCCGCGCAAAGTTATGGCGGAAAGTGCAATCTCAACCGAGCGCAGTAACTTTCCCTGAAGGTGAAAGTATCGCTCAAATGCAAGTTCGAGCTATGCGACCAGTTCACGACTTCTTTGCTTCAAACCTGGAACTTACAATCATGGTCTCTCACGGTGATGTAATCAAAGCAATCGTTGCTAGTTCGCTCGGTATGCATCTCGACGATTTTCAACGAATCGTGATTGATCCAGCCTCGATTACCGTTCTAGAGTCAAATGGTGGTGCAATCAGAATTACTCGACTTAACGATTCGGATTCTTCAGTGCGTGAAATTCTGCAGAGCAAGAACAAACGCGGACATTTACTTGGCGGCGGAAAAGGTCTCACCAAGTGAGCCGGGTTGTTTATGATTTCAATCCAGTTGAACGCTTCGTTTGCGGCACAGTTGGTGAGCCAGGCGAGCGAAGTTTCTTTATTCAAGCGCGATCAGGTTTAAGGATCACCTCAGTTGGGCTAGAGAAAATCCAAGCCGCAGCTTTAGGAGATCGTGTTAGTGCGATACTCAAGGAGATTAAACGAGGCAACCCACTAGTAGCGATTCCAAAGTTGCCAGCCGACACTGAACCATTAGAGCAACCAATCTTTGAGGAGTTTCGAGTCGGCGTAATTGGACTTTCCTTCTTGACGGATAGTGAATTGGTCTTAGTTGAGTTGCAGTGCGCTACGCCATCAGACTCCGAAGAAGAAGAGTTAGCCGACGATGGCGACGATGAGGCTCCAGATTTGCTTCGTGTTTCACTAACTCTTGCGCAGGCTGATGCTTTTGCAAAACGAACCGCGGCAGTAGTTGGCGCTGGTCGCTTGCCTTGCCCGTTCTGTGGAATACCAATCGACACCACTGGTCACTTGTGTCCGAGGGCAAATGGTTACCGCAGATAATCGCGACGAGATTCTCGCAGCACTTGGCTACGGCGATTTAAAAGTTACTGGGCGCTTAGTTGACGCTTCAAATGCCACACTCTTTGGTGAGATTACAGTTGGCGAGACTTCTCTTAACTGTATTTACAAGCCGGTAACTGGAGAGCGACCATTATGGGACTTCCCTGATGGCACGCTCGCCAATCGTGAATATGCTGCCTACTTAATCAGCGAAGCGATGCAGCTAGATTGTGTCCCACCAACACTTTTGCGCGAAGGGCCTTTTGGTTTTGGAATGGTGCAACTTTGGATCGATATTGATGAAGGTGTTGATTTGGCTGAGTTGTACCGAAAAGACATTCCAGGTTTACGGAACCTCGCGTTCTTTGATGTGGTGATAAACAATACTGATCGCAAGATTGGTCATCTCTTGCCGACGATTGACGGTCATATTTACGGCTGTGATCACGGGGTAACTTTTCACACCGAAGATAAATTGCGGACTGTACTTTGGCAGTGGGAGCAGCAAATTTTAAGCCCATCAGAAATCGCCACACTAAATCTTCTGCAGGATAAGCTCGACAGTGAAACTGGCGAAGCCATAAGCCAACTAATTACTGCCCAAGAGTTCAGTGCTTTGATTGAAAGAGTTTCGCGACTGCAAACCACAAAAGTCTTTCCTTCACCCAGCCCAGATTGGCCAGCAGTTCCGTGGCCGCCGTTCTAGGATAAGCCAATGCGTTCTTGGCCCACAGTTGCGATCCCGCCGGTAGATCCAAAGTTCACACTGCCGAAACTCACTTTGAAAGACACGCTATCTGGTACTAAGAAAGCCCTTCCTACTAAGAGTCTTTATCGCATGTATGTATGTGGAATTACTCCTTACGATGCGACTCACTTAGGGCACGCCGCAACATACTTAACTTTCGATTTAATTAATCGCTACCTGAGAGCGACCGGAGCTGAAGTTCGATACGTACAGAACATCACTGATATCGATGATCCGCTTCTGGAGCGAGCTAAGCGAGACGGAATCAATTGGCAAGATTTAGCGCATTCGCAAATTGAGTTATTCCGAAGCGATATGGTCAATCTGCATGTTCTGCCGCCGGAAAGTTATATCGGAGCTGTTGAAGCTATTCCGTTAGTTACAGAGGCAATCGAAGTTCTCAAGGGAGCAAACACCATCTATCCAGTGGAGAACGATTTTTACTTCTCGGTCCGAAGTGATTCTGAATTTGGTACTCGTTCACATTATTCTCAAGTTGAGATGACTGAGATTTTCTCTCAACGCGGGGGAGACCCTGATCGAGTCGGAAAGAAAGATGTGCTTGACTGCTTAGTCTGGTTAGCTGCGCGTCCAGGTGAACCATCATGGCCTTCGCCTTTCGGTGCTGGCCGACCAGGTTGGCACATTGAATGTAGCGCAATCGCACTTTCATATTTGAAACCAGATCCTGCGGAAGAATTCGCGATTGATATTCAGGGCGGTGGCAGTGATTTGATTTTTCCGCATCACGAGATGGGTGCCTCGCAAGTAGCGATCATGACTGGAAAGCCATATGCGCGAACTTATATTCATGCTGGCATGGTCGGACTCGACGGCGAGAAGATGAGTAAGAGCAAAGGCAATTTAGTTTTTGTCAGTAAATTGATCGAGTCGGGTGTTGAACCAATGATTATTCGGTTGGCACTTCTAAGCGCCGCATATGGTCGAGATCGAATGTGGACTGACGCGGTGTTACATGAAGCGACAGATAGAATGCGTCGCCTGCAAAGTGCTCTTAGTCGCAATGAGGTTGCACCTACTAAAGAGTGCATTGCTTTGATAATTGCCAGTTTGGCCGATAATTTAGATACCGTTCGAGCCATCAAGGCCCTTGATGTTTGGATAGACCAGACTGAAAGCGGTTTAACTGGTGGCAGTAGTGGCGAGCTAAGTAGAGCCATTGATACCTTCTTGGGTATCGCGATCTAATCGCCAAAATCTTTCTACTGGTAACCTTGGCCCAATGAGCCCCGTTAAAACGCCATCTTTGCTTCGTCAGGCGTTGGCCGAGCGCATCGTAATTGCTGATGGCGCTATGGGCACGATGTTACAAGCAGCCGATCCTTCCCTTGAAGATTTTCAGAACCACGAGGGCTGCAATGAGATTCTTAATATTTCTCGTCCCGACATTGTTGCCAGTGTTCACAACGAATATTTAGCAGTCGGGGTAGATGCAATTGAAACAAATACCTTTGGTGCAAACTGGGCGAATTTAGCGGAGTACGGCATTGAGGATCGCATCTACGAGTTAGCTTTCGCTGGTGCAAAAATTGCTCGCGAGTGCGCGGATAAATTCTCAACTGCGGATAAGCCGAGATTCGTTTTGGGTTCACTCGGACCCGGCACAAAATTGCCAACCTTAGGTCACACAACGTATGAATTTTTGCGGGATGCTTATGAAACAGCTGCGCAAGGTTTATTAGATGGTGGATCTGATGCACTTCTAATTGAAACTACCCAAGATTTATTGCAAGCCAAGGCCGCAGTCAACGGGTCGCGCGCAGCGATGGCGAAAGTTGAACGCGATGTTATTTTGATTGCCCAAGTAACTGTCGAGCAAACCGGAACCATGTTGTTAGGTTCTGAAATCGGTGCTGCGCTAAATGCCTTGGCTCCACTCGAAATCGATTTAATCGGTCTTAACTGTGCCACTGGACCAGCTGAGATGTCCGAACACCTGCGCTATTTAGCGCAAAATTCTCAGGTGGCGCTTTCGGTTATGCCGAACGCGGGCCTACCTATTCTCGGAAAAAAGGGTGCCGAATATCCACTGGGTCCTGATGAACTAGCAACCGCACTTGATACTTTCGTGGCTGACTACGGCATTTCGCTTTTGGGTGGCTGTTGCGGCACCACGCCTGCGCACTTAGGTGCAGTTGTTGAAAAATTTAAAGGTCACCAAATAAAAGATCGCAGCCCAGTTACCGAACGTGGCGCCTCTTCGCTCTATCAATTTGTTCCTTTCCGTCAGGATAAAACTTACTTAGCAATTGGTGAACGCACGAATGCCAATGGTTCTAGAGCCTTTCGTGACGCGCTAGTTGCTGAAGATTGGCAAACCTGCGTTGAAATCGCACGCGATCAGATTCGTGAAGGTGCACACATGCTCGATCTTTCAGTTGACTATGTTGGTCGCGATGGCGCAAGGGATATGACTGAATTGGCAAGTCGTTTTGCGACGGCATCTACTCTGCCAATTGTTTTGGATTCAACTGAACCAGCTGTTCTCAAGGCAGGCCTTGAACAACTCGGCGGCCGCAGCGTAATCAATTCAGTTAACTATGAAGATGGCGACGGCCCAACATCGCGCTTCGCTAAAATCATGCCGTTAGTACAAGAGCACGGCGCTAGCGTCGTTGCTTTGACTATTGATGAAGAAGGCCAAGCGCGTAACAAAGAGTGGAAACTCAAAGTCGCTCGCCGCTTGATTCTTGATTTAACCACCAACTGGGGCATGGCAACAGGAGACATTCTGATTGATTGTTTGACTTTCCCAATCGCAACTGGGCAAGAAGAAACTCGTCGTGATGGAATAGAAACTATTGAAGCTATTCGCGCGCTAAAACTTGAATTCCCAGATGTTCAAACAACTCTTGGCGTTAGCAATGTTTCCTTCGGTTTGAATGCGGCTTCTCGCATCGTGCTTAACTCAGTATTCCTACACGAGTGCGTCGAGGCTGGACTCGATTCGGCAATTGTTCATCCTTCCAAAATCACCCCTATGATTCGGATTGATGCCAGAGCACGTGAAGTAGCTCTTGATCTTATTTACGATCGTCGCACTTATTCCGACGGTGAATGTACTTACGATCCACTTACTGAGTTTCTACAGTTATTTGAAGGCGTTGAAGTTGCCGCGACTCGCAACTTGCGAGCTGCTGGCCTAGCTGCGCTTCCTCTCGAAGAACGTCTACAACGTCGAATCATCGATGGTGAAAAAGTCGGCCTTGATGACGATCTCAACTTGGCAATGTCGCAAGGCATTAAGCCGTTGCAGATTATTAATGATCATCTGCTCGAAGGCATGAAGGTCGTTGGTGAACTATTTGGTAAGGGCGAAATGCAACTGCCGTTCGTCTTACAAAGCGCCGAAGTTATGAAGAGCGCGGTTGCTTATCTTGAACCACACATGGAAAAAACCGACGACCAAGGTCGTGGTCGCATGTTGCTGGCCACCGTTAAGGGAGACGTACACGATATCGGCAAGAACTTAGTTGATATTATTTTGTCTAATAATGGATACCAAGTTGTAAACATCGGAATTAAGCAGACCATCAATCAGATCGTTGATGCCGCTCAAGAACATAACGTGGATGCCATTGGCATGAGCGGCCTCCTCGTTAAATCAACTGTGATTATGAAAGAAAATCTCGAGGAAATCACGGCACGCGGTTTAGATCAGAAGTGGCCGATTGTTTTGGGTGGCGCTGCGCTTACCCGTACTTTCGTCGAACAAGATCTGGCTGAAATTTTTCCGGGTGAAGTTCGCTATGCGCGCGATGCTTTTGAAGGCTTACGATTAATGGATGCGATCATGGCGGTTAAACGTGGTGAGCCAGGAGCTGCGCTACCTGCACTACGCGAGCGGAAAGTTAAATCCACTCGTAACATAGAAATCAGTGATGAAGTTGATACCAAGCGCAGCGATGTGGCCCTAGATATTGATATTCCTAATGTGCCGTTCTTTGGTTCCCGAATTGTTAAGGGCATCCCATTAGCCGATTACTCAGGAATGCTCGACGAACGAGCCTTGTTTATGGGGCAATGGGGTCTAAAGGGTGCTCGTGGTGAGTACGAGGCAATGGCTGAAACTGAAGGCCGTCCACGATTACGCGCGCTGCTAAATCAAGTTCAGTCCGAAGGATGGCTAGAAGCCGCAGTTGTCTATGGCTATTTCCCATGCGTGAGCGAAGGCAATGAACTAGTAATTCTCCATCATGATGGGCCAGATAAAGGAAAAGAGCGAACTCGCTTTTCATTCCCACGTCAACGCCGCGATCGCCGTCTCTGCATAAGTGATTTCTTTGCCGCCAGAGATTCCGGAAAAGTTGATGTCGTTGCTTTCCATGTCGTAACAATGGGTAACACAATCAGCAAAGCTGCTGCTGAACTTTTCGCCAAGAATGAATACCGCGAATATCTAGAGCTACACGGTTTATCGGTTCAGTTGACTGAAGCGCTTGCTGAATATTGGCATCAACGAATTCGTGAAGAAATGCAGGTTCGTGCTGAAGATGCGCCAGACTTACAAGGGATTCTCGACCAGGGTTACCGAGGTTCCAGATACTCATTTGGATACCCAGCTTGCCCAGATATCGAACAACAAGTGCAACTCTGCGAACTTCTGGAACCTGGCCGGATTGGCGTTGAGCTTTCCGAAGAGTTCCAATTGCATCCAGAACAATCTACTAGTGCGATCATCGTGCATCATCCAGAGGCAAAATATTTCAATGCCAACTGAGGCACATTCGGATTTCTATAGCGCCGTTTTCTTTGACATGGACGGTTTATTGGTTGACTCTGAAACACTCTGGCTGGAAGCTGAATCTGAGCTAATGTCTGAATTTGGATATAACTGGTCGACTTCAGATCAAGCTTTCTCTTTAGGCGGCCCACTTGATCGAGTCGGTAACTACATGTCAGATTTAATTGGCGGACAGCGCGATGGTGAATCTCTGATGTTAGAAATGATTGACCGGATGATAGCGAAGTTTGAAAAAGGCTTATCTTTTATGCCTGGTGCGACTGAACTAATTAACGATCTTCAATCCCATGGCATTTCGTTGACCCTAGTTTCGGCTAGTCCGCGGTCTTTAGTCGATGCAGCTTTAAGCAATTTCGAGCTGAGCCCTTTCGTCAGATCGATTTCCTGTGACGATGTGAAGATAACCAAGCCTGACCCAGAGGGGTACTTGCTGGCAGCATCGAGTAGTGGTCACAACATCACAAACTGTTTGATTCTGGAAGATTCATTAACTGGTGTTACCGCAGCGAAAGCGTCGGGGGCTTGGGTGCTCGCCGTTCCGCACATAGTTCCAATCGAGAAATCCGGCAGAGTGGATACAACTACCTCGCTTGCTAACTGGAACTACGAGAAGTTGGCTATCAAGTATGCGCAGGACAGATCGCTTTAAAGTAGCACCAGTCACATAAGCGAGAAGGCTTGGTTGGCCAAAGATCTTTTTCAATCGCGGTTCTAATCTCTTCCGCGATTCGCATCAAGGTTGCTTCGGTTGCAGCTAGATCATCCATAGTTGGAGTACTGCGAACTAAAGCACCGTCGCCTAAATAAATGAGAAGCAGCAATTTAGGAAGAACATTGTGTGTCTTGAAATAAAGAAGTGCGTAGACCTGCAACTGAAAAAGAGCTTTAGCTTCCCAGCCTGGCTTAGGCGATTTACCTGTTTTGTAATCAACAATTCGAACTTCACCAGTGGGTGCAACATCAAGTCGATCTACATAACCATGTAGATATAAATCAGAGTTTAAATCGAATTCAAGATGCAATTCGCGAAAAGTTGGCTCAAAAGTTTCGGGTTTTTCTAACTTGAAGTAGGTGGCTAACAGCGCATTTGCGCGATCGATCCATTCTTTCTCATTGCTAATTAGTGGAGCCAGATCGGGTTTCGCAGCTAACTGTGCCTGCCATCGTGAGGGGAGCAGTTCAACCGCGGTCTCTAAATTTCGTGCTTCGGCAGGTGATTCAAACAAGTCATGCAAAACGGTGTGAACGAGCGTTCCGCGTTCAGCATCAATACTTGGCGGTTCCGGTAATTTATCGATGCTGCGATACTTATAGAGTTGTGGACAATTCGTGAACTCGGAAACTCGACTCGGGGATAACCGCATATTTGCCACGGCCTCAAGATAGGCCATAGGTGCGACAAAGTTAGGCTGACTTTCAGAGCTTGGCTGAACTAGGATGGCGCTATGTCTGAAGGAACGCCAGCGCCGAAATCACTCGCCTCGCTACAAGCGGGTGCTTTTGCCTATGGCGATCGAATTCAGTTAACCGACCCCAAGGGCAAGATGTACTCCTTGACCATTACGCCAGGCAAGGAATGGCATACCCACAAAGGTTGGATTGTTCACGACGAATTAGTCGGAATTCCTGAAGGTTCCGTAATTAGCACGACGGCAGGTTTGAAGTTCACCGCCTTTAAGCCATTGCTTGGCGACTATGTATTGTCGATGCCCCGCGGAGCAACAATTGTTTACCCGAAGGATGCCGCTTTCATTTTGGGTTTTGCCGATATTTACCCAGGAGCACGAGTGTTAGAGGCTGGTGTTGGAAGTGGAGCGTTAACGATTTCGCTACTTCGCGCAGTTGGCGCCGAAGGGTTAGTCCATTCAGTCGAACGCCGCGAAGAATTCGCGGACATAGCTAAAGCAAATGTCGCTGATTACTTCGGTGAGAAACCTAGCAACTGGGCTTGTGATCTAGGTTCGGTACAAGAAAAAGAGTTTTCGCAGAAATTCGATCGCGTCGTACTCGACATGTTAGCGCCTTGGGAATGTGTTGATATGGCCGCAAATGTTCTGCGACCTGGCGGAGTTTTCTTAGCGTATGTCGCGACCACAACACAATTGTCAGCAACGGCTGAGGCCCTTAAGGCGGACGGTCGTTTCACTGAACCTGAAAGTAACGAATCAATGATTCGCGGCTGGCATCACGAGGGTCTGGCAGTACGCCCACAACAACGCATGATTGCTCATACTGGCTTTCTAATAGTTAGCCGGCGCATGGCGCCTGGCGTAGAAGTATTAGCTCGCAGGCGTCGCCCAGCGAAAGGAGCTTACGGTGTCGCGGAAGAATGAGCGCTTAGTTAATTTAACGATTGCCTTGCTTGCAACTAAACGATATTTAACCAAGAACGAAATCTTTCGAAATATCGATGGCTACGAAGGTAACGCCGAAGCCAAAGAGCGCATGTTTGAACGCGATAAAGATGACCTGCGCAAGCTAGGCATTCAAATCGAAGTTGGGGGATTGGACCCACTTTTTGATGACGAAGCTGGCTATCGAATTCGTCCCGAAAGCTACGCCCTTTCATTGCGTGACTTAACACCAACTCAAGTAACTTTGCTCTCGTTAGCCGCCCAAGCTTGGCAAGATGCCGCCTTTACCGATTTATCACAACAAGCACTTCGCAAACTAACTTCGATTGGACTTGATACTGATACTTCCCAGTTACCAGTTATGGCTCCAAAGTTAATTGGCGCTGATCAAAACTTGCGCACTTCTCTTGATGCGCTTACCTCACTAACCGCAATCGAATTTGATTACCTCAATATTCAAGGAATAGCCCAAAAGCGGCAACTACTTGTTTACGGGGTTCAGGCGCGAAAATCACACTGGTACTTAATCGGGCTCGACACAGAAAAGGATGCGATCCGAAACTTCCGAGTAGATCGAATTCAAGGTGAAGTAAAACCGATTGGAAAATCTCAAAGCTATGAGATTCCGCCAAGTTTTGAGATTTCCGAACTCGAGCCGGCAATTCAAACTCCAGTAGCAGTTCTTCAGGTTAGACCTGGTGCTGGCTACCAACTGCGGCGCATGGCCACAACCGTCGAGACGGCTGATGACTGGGATTTATTAGAGGTGCCAATTTTTGATCTTGCTTTCATTACCAGTTTGGTGCTGTGGCACGGTGAAGATGTAATTGTTTCATCACCACCCCAACTACGAGACGCAGTAATTTTTTCGCTGGAAAAGGTGGTGAGTACTCATGGCTAAACAAGAGACTGGGCTGGCGCGCACCGCACGGCTACTCGATCTAGTTCCATACTTAACCACGCATCAAGGTATTGAAATCTCAGAGTTAGCAAAAACGTTTAACGCAACGGTTAAAGAGATTACCGATGATTTAAATACCCTCTGGATGTGCGGCCTGCCTGGCTAC
The DNA here is from genome assembly GCA_044351155.1 of Candidatus Planktophila sp. Classification (GTDB taxonomy): domain Bacteria; phylum Actinomycetota; class Actinomycetes; order Nanopelagicales; family Nanopelagicaceae; genus Planktophila. The sequence continues at coordinate 16,263 of JBILGH010000010.1, forward strand.
ACACCGCTCGAACTAATCGATCTAGAATTTGAATCTGGCTTTGTCTCAATCCGTAACGCCGAAACTTTGGCGGCACCGCGTGCACTTGATAGAGCTGAGGCGCTTTCGGTTTACATGGGTCTTGATCTCTTAAGCGCTGAGTTAAGTAGCTCTAATGAGTCGCTGGCTTCAGAGATTTCTAGCTTGCAAGATCAACTGCGAACTCAACTGATTTCCGCGCCACATGTTCAGATTGAGGCGAGTCTTAACTCCGAGTTCCGAGCTTTGATTCTGCGCGCCATTCGTCGCCGTGGTTGGCTTGAAATTACCTATCACTCGGCTGCAACTGACCAAGTTACCAAACGCAATGTTGCCCCTTATGAGCTTTCGCAATCAGGTTCGCACGAGTATCTGCAGGGTTATTGCGATAAAGCCAAAGCAATCCGTAATTTTCGCGCTGATCGAATTGTCTCTGTCGCTGATATTGCTGATCAAGTTTGGCCAAGTAATCATGCCACTGCCAATGACCAGGCGATTAAATACGAGGTGAAAGTTCACGCTGCGACTCGTCAGGTGCTTGAGGCTTTGCCACAAATAGCAGCCGGTTCAACATCTGCCACTATCGAGGGCTATAGCGCACCATGGATTTCCCGAGCCATTCTCTCCCTGGCCGGTCAGGTAGAAGCAGTTGAGCCAGCTGAGATTAGGGCGGCAGTACATGCTCGCGCCAATGCTGCTTTGGGAAATTATCACTAATTTCTAAAGGTCGATCTTGTCGCCAGTCTTGATTAATACGCTAGCGTTGACCCATAGAAGTTGAGTCTAAAAGGAGAAGTTAAATGCCTCGTGGTCAAGAGTTAATCATAATTCTGATTGTTATTGCCGTCCTTTTCGGGGCTAAGCGTCTGCCTGATTCAGCTCGTTCGCTAGGTCGTTCCCTTCGTATTTTCAAGTCTGAAATGAAAGAGATGAAGGATGACGAGAAGAAAGATGACGACTCATCCGCTAAGTAGTAACGCTCGCAATGTCTAAACGCAACATAGGCAAGATGCCCCTGCTCGAGCATCTAAATGAGTTTCGAAAACGATTTCTTCGTTCTGTAATTGCCATCGTCCTCGCATCTACTGCTGGTTGGTTCCTATATGACCAGATAATTACGCAGCTAGCAAAACCTGTTTGCGACTTAGCTGCAGCTAGAGCTACCGGTTCAGATGAATGCGGTTCGCTTTACATAAGCGGTGTTCTGGGTCCGCTTAACCTGCAGATCAAGGTAGCAATTCTGAGCGGCCTAATCGTGGCAGCACCAATCTGGCTTTATCAGCTATGGGCTTTCATAGCACCAGCCTTACATCGCAAAGAGAAGCGTTATTCAATCTTGTTCTTATTCGCAGCCACACCATTCTTTGCACTAGGGGCAACCATTGGTTACCTGATTTTGCCGATAGCAATCAAAGTTCTTTTTGGATTTACGCCCGATGCGCTGGCGAATCTAGTTCGCTTTGATGATTACCTAGATTTTGTCTTGAGAATTATTCTGCTCTTTGGTCTTGCTTTCGAGCTACCAGTATTCCTGCTAACTTTTAACTTGATTGGGTTTTTAAGGGGATCAACAATCCTCAAACCATGGCGCATCTGGGTATTCTCAATTACCTTATTTGCTGCCGCCTTAACACCAACATCTGATCCAATCACCTTGAGTTTCCTAGCTGGACCATTGATAGTTCTTTACTTCCTAGCCGGCTTAATTTCACTTTTACTCGATCGACGCCGAGATAAACGCAAACAAGGCGAAGATTCGGCAGATTTCGATCCTTCTGCATCACCACTAGATTGATTTGAATCGGTAAGTTTGGCTCATGTGGCTGGTTGTAGTAAACCCTAAAGCTGGCCAAGGCGCCGCAGCTTCACTTGCTGCCCAAATTGTAGGATTCCTGGCCTCGCGTGAAATTTCCTACCGCATGATTTCGCCGAATAGTGCTGCCGAAACTAAATCACTAGTTAGTGAATCCTTGCGTAATGCTGAAGTGAGCAAATTGATCAGTGTTGGGGGAGATGGCTTATTTCACCTATTGTTACAACTCGCAGTTGAGTTCAAAGTTCCCTTGGCCGTCGTCCCTGGCGGAACCGGAAATGATTTTTATCGAGCTTTGGGTTGGTTTGAACATGAACTTATTGATTACCTAGAACATTTGATTTCAACGGAACCAGCCTTTGTTGATGTTGGAGTAGTTGATGGTGAATATTTCGGCGCAGTTTTATCAAGTGGTTTTGATTCAGTAGTTAACGAGCGGGCGAATAAATTGAAGTGGCCGAGAGGTCCAGCTAAATACAATCTAGCGATTGCCTTAGAATTTCCAAAGTTCAACCCTATTGGGTTTAAAATATTTGCGGATGAAAAAGTCTTTGAAGTTGAGGCGATGTTAATCGCGATCGGTAATGGCCAGTCCTACGGTGGCGGTATGCGAGTTTGCCCAAATGCCGATTTACACGACGGACTGCTCGACATAATGATTCTTCATCCAGTTTCAAAATTAGAGTTCATAAAGGTTTTTCCGACGGTGTACCAAGGTACCCATATTGAGCATCCGCAAGTTGAAGTCCTTCGAGCGAAAAAAGTTCGGATCGAGTCGGTAGCTATTGGGTATGCAGATGGTGAACGAATCGGACAACTGCCCGTTCAAGTCGAATCTTTGCCACAAAGCCTGCTAACTTGGCCCGCATGAGCGGCCAGGATCAACTTTCACCGGCCGAAGCGTACGCAGCAGCAAAAGCTCGTGCCAGACATTCGGTAACTCAGGAGTTTATTGACTCATTTGATTTCGGTTTCGATGACTTTCAAATTCAAGCCTGCCAAGCACTCGAAGATGGGCACGGGGTACTAGTCGCAGCCCCAACGGGTGCTGGCAAGACCGTTGTAGGTGAATTTGCGGCCTACTTTGCTCTGAGAAATGGCAAAAAGTGTTTTTATACGACGCCAATTAAAGCTCTTTCGAATCAGAAGTTTGCCGAGTTTGTTGAACGTTTTGGCGAGGAAAAAGTTGGCTTACTTACTGGCGACACCAGCATTAATAGTGAAGCCGACATTTTGGTAATGACAACTGAAGTTCTTCGCAACATGCTCTACGCGGGTTCAAACACACTAAACAACTTAGGTTGGGTAGTAATGGATGAAGTTCATTACCTGGCCGATAAGTTCCGCGGTGGGGTCTGGGAAGAAGTACTAATTCACTTGATGGAAAGTGTCCAGGTGGTTTCACTCTCAGCAACCGTTTCTAACGCCGAAGAGTTTGGTGAATGGTTAAATGAGATTCGCGGAAACACCACAGTTGTCGTCAGCGAAGTTAGGCCAATTCCACTATACCAACATGTGCTGATTGGTCAACGCTTAGTAGATCTTTTTAGCAAGCCCGGTCAAGTTAACCCTGAAATTCTTAAACTCGAACGTGAAGCGATGCGCAAAGTACACACTGACCGTAATCGACGTGAGCGATTTGGACAGAATGAAAGTCGCTTATCCCGGTCTGACATTATTGAAAAACTAAATCGAGAAAATTTGCTGCCGGCCATTACCTTTATCTTCTCGCGTGCGGGTTGCGATGCTGCGGTAAATCAGTGTCTAAACGCTGGATTACGTCTAACAAATTCGGAAGAACGCACTGAAATAACCAAGACCGCTCTCTACTACACCCAGAATCTAGCTGAAGAAGATTTAGCTGTTCTCGGCTTTGATCAATGGTTGAGTGCACTTGAGCGAGGAATCGCTGCACACCATGCTGGCTTATTGCCGAGTTTTAAAGAAGCCATTGAAGATCTCTTCAAGCGAGGATTAATCAAGGCTGTTTTCGCAACTGAAACTCTGGCACTTGGTATCAATATGCCAGCTCGCACAGTGGTGCTCGAGAAGTTAACTAAATGGAATGGCGAAGCACATGTGCCAATCACGCCAGGGGAGTACACCCAGTTAACTGGTCGAGCTGGCCGTCGCGGCATTGATATTGAAGGCAATGCCGTTGTTCAGTGGTCTCCATCAGTTGATTCAGCAACTGCGGCGGGCTTGGCATCTACGCGAACTTATCCATTACGTTCTTCATTTACTCCCACCTACAACATGGCGATAAATTTAATTAGTCGATTCGGTCGAGAGCGTGCTCGCGGTTCACTTGAGTCATCCTTCGCACAGTTCCAAGCAGATCGTGCAGTGGTAGGCCTCGACCGCCAAGTACGACGTAACCAGACGGCCATTGATGAGCTTGTTGACTCTGCGCAATGTCACTTGGGTGATTTCAATGCGTATGCCTCAATGCGTCGTGAAGTAAAAGAGCTTGAAGCGCTGCTATCTAAGCGTGGCGGTCGCAAGACATTTGATAATCGGCAACGACAACATCTTGAGGGCGAAATAGATCAGATTCGAAAAAGTTTACGCAATCATGCCTGTCACGGTTGTAATGAACGCGAAGCACATGCGCGTTTGCAGGAGCGAGCAGCTCGATTGCGTCGCGAGAATGAAGGACTAACAAATCGGATCGAGAACCGCACTCACGTTATTGCCAAAACTTTTGATCGCATCTGCGCAGTTCTTGATGAACTCGGATATATCGAAGGTGAAAAACCTTTGGCGCAAGGAAAAATTCTTGCAAAAATCTATGCTGAATCAGATCTCCTGCTAACTGAAACCATTAGGTTAGGTCTGCTGGATGATCTGAATCCTGCCGAATTGTTATCAGTTGTCTCATGCATGATCTACCAATCGCGTTCGCAAGAGGATTTAGCTCCGAAGATTCCACATCAAAATGTGGCAAATGCGCTCGGAGAAATTGCACATGTTTGGGGTCAGCTAGAAGAAATCGAAGAGAAACACCAGGTGCAGACTCAGAAAGCTCCAGATCTAGGGTTCTGTTACATCTCTTATCGATGGGCTAATGGCAATTCCCTGAACAACGTTCTAAAGGGCAGCGATATGTCAGTAGGCGATTTTGTACGATCAACTAAGCAATTAATCGATCTAATGAATCAAATCGCCACGGCTAGCGAAAAACTCCGTCCGACCTGTCGCGAAGCAGTCAAGCGGATTGATCGAGGAGTAGTCAGTTATATGCTGGGTGACTTATGACTTTAATGTTGCTCGACAGCGCTTCGCTTTGGTACCGCGCTTACTACGGAATGCCAGATACCTTGTTGGCACCCGATGGAACGCCGGTAAATGCGATTCGTGGCTACTTAGATATGACTGCACGACTAGTCGGGATCTATAAACCAAATCGGATAGTGGCTTGTCTTGATGGTGATTGGCGTCCCAGCTGGCGCGTAGATATTTTTCCAGAATATAAAGCTAATCGACTCGAAGAAGATGGCGAAGAAGAGGTAGAGCCAGAGACGCTCACTCCGCAAATTCCAATTTTGTTGGACATTTTAGATCTATTCGGTATTCCAGTAGTTGGCGTCGATGACTATGAAGCTGACGATGTGATGGCAACTTATGCTGAAATTGAGCCAGGACCAATTCGAATTGTCACTGGGGATCGTGATTTGTTTCAGGTGGTTGATGACAAACGAGATATCAAAGTTGTCTACTTAGCCAAAGGCATCTCGCAACATGATCTAGTTGACATCAAATATGTTTCAGATAAGTACGCAATTCCTGGTGATCGTTACGACTTATTTGCCATGTTCCGCGGCGACCCATCTGATGGTCTGCCCGGAGTAAAGGGGATCGGTGAAAAAGGTGCAGCGGTGATTGCGAACAACTTTGCCACCGTTGAAGATGCGCTCGCAGCAGCTCACGAAGCTCACGCTTCGTTACCGCCAGCGTTAGCAAAAAAGATAATCGCGGGTTCAGAGTATTTAAGTATTGCCCCGAAATTAGTCCGAGTAGCTCGCGATGCGCCGATTCCTAAAGTTGATTTATCTATGCCTAAAGCGCCTGCTGACTTGTCTAAGCTCTATCAGATGAAAGATCAATATGGCTTAGGTGCGAGTATTGATCGTTTAATTGCGGCGCTTGGCTGGTAAAACAATGTTTGTAGTTTATGCCTTAGCTAGTGGAGTTCTTCTTTCGGCCGCTTTCAAACCTATTGGGCTTTGGTTTGCCGCCCCACTTGCCATTGCTCTGCTCATCTACACAGTAGAGAAGTTCGGTAAACACTTTTATGTATTTGCCGTATTCGCTTTTTCGTTCAATGCCGCAGGTTTAATTTGGAGCAATAAGTACGTTGGTGTTGCGCCCTGGATCGCGCTAGTTCTACTGCAGACGCTTTTGTTCTTGCCGTTGGGCTTTCTTAAGAAGTTAGGGGAGTACTGGTATTTCTATCTACCAGTTTCTTTCTTGGCGCTAGAAGAACTACGTTCGCGTTTTCCGTTTGGCGGTTTCGGTTGGCTGCGCATTGGCTTTTCGCAAGTTGATGCGCCATATGCACGCCTAGCTAGTGTCGGCGGAGTTTCACTTCTCTCATTGGCCACACTTTTACTGGGAGTTGCGGCGTTCCAGCTAGCAAGGCGGGGAAGTGGCTTGACTCTCCCAGGTATTGCTATTGCGTTAACACTTTCTGGAATTTTCGTCTTTCCAAATAATTCGCCTCGACAAACTTTCCAAGTGCTTGCGGTTCAAGGTTCAGTTCCAAAGTTAGGATTAGATTTCAATGAGCGCGCTACCGAAGTTTTCAATCGACATTTGATTGCAACTGAGAAAGCACTGATTGAAGGAAAGAAACCTGATTTAATTCTTTGGCCAGAGAATTCAGTTGATGTAGATCCATTTAATAATCCGCTAATTGGTTCTGCAATTTCGGCGCTAGTCGACAAAAACAAGATTCCAGTAGTAATTGGCGCAGTACTGCGCACCGATAATAAGTTGCAGAATGCTTCGATACTTTGGGAGCCTAAAGCTGGTGCGACATCGACCTATATAAAGCGACATTTGACCCCATTTGGCGAAGTAATGCCGCTGCGTTCTGCGTTGACATTCTTCTCTGATTTGCCTAATCAAGTTGAGGACTTTTCACCCGGAATTTCAGCTGTAATTCACAAGGTAGGCCAGGCCGTCATCGCGCCAATCATTTGTTTTGAGCTAATCGATGATCGGCTGATTCAAAGTTCAGCAAATTCAAGCAACTTATTTGTGGTGCAGACAAATAGCGCGACTTTTGCCAACACGGCTCAAAGCGCTCAACAGTTGGCGATAACTCGGGTTCGCAGTATTGAACATGCCAGGTATGCAGTCAGCGTTTCAACGGTAGGCATTTCAGCAATTGTCGACACAAATGGCGTGGTTCTGAAATCAACGAAAGAGAATATTGCTGCCAGCATTAACAGCGCAGTGGCTCTTAACTCCACGCGAACTATTTATGATCGCGTAGGCGAGTTCGCGTGGGTTCTGGTCTTGCTGATTGGTTTGGGATTTGGGGCTGGTTTGGGTTATGCCGCCCGTGTGGGTAAACGCCGATAAGTTACATTATGTTAAGTAAACGGAATTAGCCACTACCCCTTTTTAAGCGTAAATCGACTACCTCTTATTCAGCGTATTCAGCTATTGGTGTACACGAACAGATCAAGTTCCGGTCCCCATGAACTCCATCGACGCGACCAACGGTAGGAAAATACTTACCGCGAGTGCCGATTAACTCACCCGAAACAAGCCCCTCTCGGGCTCCAGGGGTAGCGCCGGTGGTTCGGCTATAGGCGCGATCCCAATTCGGGTCTAAAACTGCCTCAATGGTATGCGGCGCATTTCTAAGCGCTGAACCCTCAACCTCTACTTTACCTTCTATGATCTGGTTGATTTCAGCCCGAATCGCCTTCATGGCGGCTATAAAGCGGTCGAGTTCGGCAATATCTTCACTCTCGGTTGGCTCAATCATGAAGGTGCCTGCCACTGGAAAGCTCATGGTTGGAGCATGGAAGCCATAATCCATCAAGCGCTTTGCGATGTCATCAACGCTAACGCCACTAATCTTGGTTATCTCGCGAAGGTCCAGAATGCACTCATGAGCTACTAAACCATTAGCGCCGGTGTAGAGAACTGGGTAATCGTTCTGCAATTTACGGGCGATGTAGTTAGCCGAAAGAATCGCAACCTGGGTTGCATGAGTTAACCCCGCGCCACCCATCAAGCGAATGTAAGCCCAGCTAATAGGCAAGATGCTCGCTGAACCAAATGGCGCAGCTGAAATCGGACCAGGACCTGTTGCTGGTCCGGCTAGCGCATCCATTGGATGGTTGGGCAAGAAAGGTGCCAAGTGAGCTCTGGTAATTACCGGCCCAACTCCTGGACCACCGCCGCCATGAGGAATGCAGAATGTCTTATGTAGATTCAAGTGCGATACATCTGCCCCGAATTTTCCAGGTTGGGCCAAGCCCACCAAAGCATTTAAATTGGCGCCGTCAACATAGACTTGACCGCCGGCATCATGAACCAATGCGCAGATTCGTGAAATCTCTACTTCAAAAACTCCATGTGTTGATGGATAGGTAACCATCAACGCAGCCACTTCCCCACTGTGCGCCGCTATCTTGGCTTCGAGATCTGCAATGCTTACATTTCCTTCAGTATCGCATTCAATTACGACAACTTTCATGCCGGCCATAACTGCACTCGCTGCGTTAGTGCCATGTGCACTCGATGGAATCAAACAAATCTTACGAGCTTGATCGCCGCGCGAATCGTGATAATTTCGAATCGCTAAGAGACCCGCGAACTCACCTTGGCTACCCGCATTTGGTTGAAGCGATACTGCGTCGTAACCAGTTATCGCAATCAACCAATCACTGAGCTCTTTAATTAGTTGGCGTGAACCGACACTTTGGTCGGCTGGTGCAAATGGATGTAGCGAAGAAAACTGTGGCCAGGTAACTGCTTCCATCTCGGTAGCGGCATTTAATTTCATGGTGCAAGAACCCAGCGGAATCATGGTGCGATCTAGCGCCAAATCTCGATCTGCCAATGTGCGTAGATATCGCATCATCGATGTTTCGGAACGGTTCGTTGAAAAAATCGGATGCGTAAGGAACGAACTCTTGCGAGTATTTCTGATCGCAACTTCGCGAGCAGGTGCAGAAATGCTTACTCCAAAGATTTGACCGATTCGTAACAGGTGTTCGGCCGTAATAGTTTCGTCGAAGGAAATGCCAACCACATTTGCTGATACCTCACGCAAATTAATCCGTAGCGCTCGAGCTGTGCGATGTATTAACGCCGCATCTTTTACTTCAATCAAAACCGTGTCAAAGAAATTCTTAGTTAGAACTTTATGATCACTTGCCTCTAAGGCCTTAACCAGCGAATCAGTCTGGGCATGAATTCGATTAGCAATAACTTTTAGACCATCGGCACCATGCCACATGGCATAGAACGCACTCATAACTGCCAAGAGAACTTGGGCTGTACAAATATTGCTAGTCGCTTTATCGCGTCTGATGTGCTGTTCGCGAGTCTGCAGAGCTAAGCGAAAGGCTGGATTGCCATGTGCATCAAGGCTTTGCCCGATTAGTCGGCCCGGCATTGATCGCTCTAAACCGCTACGTACAGCCAAGAAGCCGGCATGTGGCCCGCCGAAGCCCATTGGTACGCCAAAGCGTTGCGCTGAACCAACTGCGATATCAGCACCCCACTCCCCTGGTGGCGTGAGCAAGGTAAGCGCAAGTAAATCGGTAGCGGCGATTAGCAATGCATTTCGTTCATGTGCCCAAGCGGCAAGTGCTGAGTAATCCAAAATTTCACCATTGGTATTTGGGTATTGAACTAACACGCCAAATACTTCTTGGTTTGAAATATTAGTCAGCGGTTCGCTTGGATCAAATTCAATAATTTCAATTGCCAGCGGCTTGGCGCGAGTAGCGACCACGGCCTTAGTTTGTGGATGCAGAAACTTATCTATTAAGAATACTGCCGAATCTTCTCCAGTAAATACTCGACGGGCTAAAGTCATGGCTTCCGCTGCAGCAGTTGCTTCATCAAGCATTGAAGCATTCGCAATCGGTAGCGCAGTTAAATCACAGACCGCAGTTTGAAATGCGAAGAGCGCTTCTAGTCGACCTTGGGAAATTTCTGGTTGGTAGGGCGTGTACGCGGTATACCAAGCTGGATTTTCTAAAACGTTTCGTAAAATTACGGCCGGCGTAATTGTTCCGTAATATCCAGTGCCGATAAAAGAATCAAAGACTTGGTTCTGATTTGCTAGTTTGCGGAGCTCGGCAATTGTCTCAACTTCAGATAGAGCCGGTGGCAAAACATCCTTCAAGTGATGGCCCATCGCAATATTTTCTGGCACTACTGCTTTGATGAAGGACTCTAAATTTGCGTACCCGAGTTCGTGCAGCATGGTTGCCTCTTGAACAGCAGAGGGCCCAATATGCCGTGATTCAAAATTCTCGTTCGCGCTCATGCGATCTCACCTTAGATAGAAAATACCGATCTATGTTGATCGGTTAAGGTGAGCAGAATACGGGCGATTAAGCGCCTTTGCGCGCCCGACGTTGCGATAGCTCATCGTTATTTTCGCCACCGACTATTTGACCATTAACCTCACCTTGAAGGTTTGAAAGTGATCCTTCGACTTCGTGCCAAACCCGGCCGACTGCGATTCCAAATACCCCTTGGCCACCTTGTACTAAGTCATACATTTCATCAGCACTAGCGCACTCATAAATCGAAGCGCCATCTGACATTAAAGTGATTCGCTCTAGCTCGGTAACGCCGCGACCGCGTAAGTGATCAACTGCAGTACGAATGTTTTGTAATGAAACACCGGCATCTAATAAACGCTTAACAATTTTTAAAACCAGAATGTCACGAAAGCCATACAGGCGTTGAGTTCCAGATCCCCCGGCGCTACGAATACTTGGTTCCACTAAACCAGTTCGCGCCCAGTAATCGAGTTGGCGATAAGTGATTCCAGCTGCAGCACAAGCAGTAGCGCCGCGATAGCCAATTTCGAAGTCAGTCTGACTCATGAGGGGGAACTCATTTCGATTGTTTAGTGGGGTGTTCTAATGGCTAAAGAGTATGAGCCGAAGTCAGGCGAAGCAATGACCGACACGGTTAAAACCTCTACTTTAGGTTTAGAGTTTTACGCTCGGTTAACCTTTGAAATCCTCTGGATTGATGCCTTCTAGGAACTCACGAAAGGCCTCTAGCTCAACGGTTTGATCTCCTGATTCGCCCTCATCTACAACCGCGCCCTCTGGAATCTCAATTCCAGCGATATCTAGCAGATCAGAGCTGGCCAAGATATCGCTTTGAGTTCTAAGAGCTAGCGCAATTGCATCTGATGGCCGAGCCGATAGCTGAACTAAATTGGCCAGCGAATCGCGCATCTGCAGTGTGGAGTAAAAGACGCCGTCACGAAGTTCATTGACATGCACCGCGACCAAGCTGGCATCGAACTTCTCAAATAGCGAAGCCATTAAGTCATGCGTCAACGGACGAGGTGGTTCGAGACCTTGCTGAGCAAAGGCAATCGCTGTCGCCTCAACTGCCCCGACCCAGATTGGCAGAAAGCGCGTGCCATCTACTTCGCGCAGCAGAATTATCGGCTGATTTGATGGCATCTCGACGCGCACGCCGATGACCTCCATCGGAATCATTTCAGAGGACATTTAGTTAGCGGAAGCGATGTAGGCCGCTACGCACCAATGAGGCATGTAGTCGAATTGAAAGCGCCGCAATTTCCTTCGTTACTTCTTCGGCGCGAGCTTTTGACTCGGTGCTCTTCTGACGAACTAGCGGAGTAATAACTTGCTCGATCAAACCAATCTCGCGATCAGCTGCTGATTTAAATGAACGCATGTGTCGTGGTTCGATTCCGAAAGCTGCCATCTCTGAAACCGCCTGGGCAATAGCCAAGGCATCAGCGTCGTAGTGACGACCACGAACTGTGATCAAGCCAAATGACTCGAGTTCGGTCAATTGGTCGTCATTGATTCCGGAGGATTTTAAGAGCTCTTCACGGTTAAGGCGAAGATCATTGGTGTCGCCGAATGAGGAAGGGGCAAACTCGCCATCGACAGTTGCCAGCCCGAGTTGTGGACGAGGGGATGCTGCTCCCCCGGTCGCTGACGGCTGCAACCCACGGTCGATCGCATCTAGGTTTTCTTTGATAACACGTAATGGCAAGTACTGATCGCGTTGCGCCAGTAGAACGTAGCGCAGGCGGTCAAGATCAGTTGAAGTAAATTTGCGATAACCAGAAGGAGTTCGCTGCGGGTCAATTAGACCTTCAGATTCCAAGAAGCGAATCTTTGAGATCGTAATATCTGCAAAATCACCGCGAAGCTTATTTAAAACTTCACCGATGCTGAGGTATGCCCGTGCTGGAACGCTCATCTTATGATCTCCGTTGTTTTCTTACTTGTTATCTGATTTGGAATTGTTACTTTTATTGCTGATAAAAACTAGGTGGAACTTTCCGATTTGAATCTCATCGCCAGATTTCAAGACGGCGGTTGTTGCTCGCTCATTATTTAAATATGAACCGTTAAGGCTGCCCAAGTCCGTGAAGGTAAAGTCTTGATCGAAACTAATAGTTGCGTGCTTGCGTGAAACCGTTACATCGTCCAGAAAAATTTCAGAATCGACTGCGCGTCCAATTGTGGCTCCCGAATTGTTGATCATAAAGCGGTTTCCCCGGCCAGCGCCTTTAAGGACTAGCAAAAGGGCGGTTGGCTCGGTAGCTGCTAACACTTGAGAAACGACGTTCTGATTATCGGTATCTAACGATTGAATTAAAGTGTCGAGATTTACTTGACCATCAACAACTGGCCTAACTCCTAGTGAGATGGTGGTGGTGAGTTCGCGCTCTACTTCAGCTGCAGTCATGTTCACTCCCCCATTTCAAATCAAAGTGATGAAAGTTCGAATTACAACTTCATCCTTAACTGGAGGCTTACCCTATTTAGATTAAGAGGGTTAGGTCAAGCGGTGATTTGTCCGTATTCCGCCGGGGTTAGCAGATCGCTAGCGGTTTCTGTGAGTTCAATTTGGAGTAGCCAGCCCGCGTTGTACGGATCGGAGTTGATAAATTCTGGAGAATTAGATAGTGAATCGTTGATCGAAATTACTTTTCCAGTTACCGGCGCAAAGATTTCGGAAACACTTTTTGTCGACTCAACTTCGCCGCAAACTTTGCCACTAACAATCAAATCGCCAACTTTAGGTAGCTGAACATAAACAATGTCGCCCAATGCACCTTGCGCAAAGTCAGTAATTCCCATCGAAACAGTGCCCGCAGTTGCCAAATCGCGTACCCACTCGTGCTCTTTGGTGTACTTCAAATCTGCTGGGATGTTCGACATTTTGCGCCTTATCTCTAAGTAGTCTTTTGAGTTTAATCGAAAAGAATTATGGGCGAACCTTAGTACGGGATATCGCATTTATGAAGTATGAAAAACCCGTGAAGAGATAGAGCACGGTTCCCCAGATAGCAAAAGCCCAACCTAAAACGAAGGCAACCGTGCCTAACCAAGAATCCGAAAGTGCCAGCAATAAGAACGGGAAGGCATACAAGAGATTGAAGGTGGCGGCCTTTCCTAAGAAGGTGACTTCAATAAGCGGTCGTTTCGTCGCACTTAACCAGATGGAGAGCAGCCCCAGAATTAAGTCCCGTCCCAAAAGTGTTGCGATCAACCAAAGTGGAATCGCTTCGCGCAGATAAAGCGCGATCAATACCGCCAAGATATACAAGCGATCAATGGTCGGGTCGGCAATCTCGCCAAAACGAGAGGTCTGACCCCAAGCTCTAGCTAATTTGCCATCAAAATAATCTGTGGCTCCTCCGACGGCCAAGACGAATATCGCCCAACCGTCGGCTTGTAAATCAAGGGCTAAGTAAAGAAAGAGAGGGATTCCGAGAAACCTCAGAAAAGTTAAGGCGTTAGGAATCGTCAGCATTACTCTTTGTCGCGTTCCTTGACTCGGATCGCCACCATCACTGGAGTGCCTGGGAAGCCAAACTCTTCGCGTAAGCGACGCTCGATAAATCGACGATATGAAGCCTCAATCCAGCCACTTGAGAAGATCACGAACTTTGGTGGCGCAATGCCAGCTTGGGTCGCGTAGTAAATTTTCGGTTGTTTTCCACCGCGAACTGGTGGCGGTGTTGCGCCAATTAACGCGCCAAGGAATGAGTTCAACTTGGCCGTCGGAACACGTTGTTCCCAACCACCAAGTGCGGTGCGTAATGCTGGCGCTAAGCGATCGCGGTGCCAGCCCGTCTTAGCCGCAACATTTACTCGCTGTGCCCATTCAACTTGGTCTAGGTGACGATCGATCTCTTTATCTAATTGATCGCGTCGATCTTCATCGACTAAATCCCATTTGTTCATCACGATGACCATTGCTTTACCGGCTTCTTCAACCATTGTGATGATTCGAAGATCTTGTTCAGAAATTGGATTAGATGCATCAAGAACCACGGCTGCAACTTCGCAACGCTCTAGCGCTGTTTGGGTTCGAAGAGTTGCGTAGTAATCAGTGCCACTTGCTTGGTTAGCTCTCTTACGTAATCCAGCAGTGTCGATGAAACGCCAAACTTGATCACCGATTTCAATTAACTCATCAACTGGATCGCGAGTTGTACCGGCTACATCATCAACGATTGAGCGAGTCTCGCCCGCAAGAGCGTTTAACAAACTTGATTTACCAACATTTGGTCGACCGATTAACGCAACGCGACGGTATCCATCTTGAACTTGTGCGCGACCAACCTCTGGAAGTTCAGCAACAATATGATCAAGTAAGTCTCCGCTGCCGCGACCATGTAGAGCTGAAACAAAATATGGCTCACCTAAACCAAGGTTCCAGAGCGCATAAGCATCAGACTCTGCGCCTTCATCATCGACTTTATTAGCAATTAAAATTGTTGGTTTCTTAGCTTTACGCAATTCGCTGACCAAGATGTCATCTTCATCAAGTGCGCCCACCTGAGCATCGACAACGAAGGCAAGAACATCTGCCTCACGCATTGCTTGTTCAGCACCAGCACTAACTTGGATTGAAATTCCATCTGGCTTTGCTTCCCAGCCACCAGTATCCATGACGATAAAACGGCGACCGCCCCATTCGCATTCGTATTGAACGCGATCGCGGGTAACGCCAGGAGTGTCTTCAACTATTGCTTCGCGTCGACCGATGAAGCGGTTAATCAGTGTTGATTTCCCAACATTTGGTCGACCCAAGATTGCGACCACTGGCAAACCGAGCAATTCACGCTGCTTTAACAACTCCCAGATGCGATCAACAGTTTCTTCTAAACTCAAATGTGTCGAGTCAATAGTCAGCGCATCTGGTGCCAAAGCAAGTGGGGAAACTTCGCGCGTTGAATCTAACTCATCGCGACTACTCAATGACTGTGCTACATTTTCAATACCTTGTACTGAATTCTCCTCAGCATCACGACGCACTGCGCGCGCAGTTAGATCAGCTGTCAGATAAATCTTTAACGCCGCATCGGGTGCTACTACTGTCGCAATGTCGCGACCTTCAACCACGATTCCGCGTTTTGAATCAGAGATGATTTTTCGCTGCAGCTTCAAAAGTTCGGCACGCAGTTCGGGCATGGCCGCAAATTTTGAAACGCTTTCGGTGATTTCGACCGTGCGGATAGCATCGGTGATTTCAGTATCGCCGGCAAATAGTCGTGGCTCTAGCGGATCAACCACAAATCGCAAAGGTGATGATTTAAGTGCTTTCAATATTGCGCTAGCTTCAGTTAAATCGTTCTGTAAAGCTAGCCAAGTCAGGCCGCGGTAAAGAGCGCCAGTATCTAAGTAATCCCAGGTAGATCGCATGGCAACTGATTTTGAGGTGCTTGATTTACCTGAACCACTAGGGCCATCTATTGCTACAACTATGCCCATAATGACCCATATTCTACGCGGCTTAGCCAGTAAGGCTTTACCTAAATCTCATCTTCGCAAAAATGACTAACTAACCGCGTGAACGTTCCAACCATCTTTAGTTAAGAACTCGCTTAATCGAGCAATATCTTCAGGTGCAATTGCTAGCGTAATAACGGCCGTTAACTGACCTGGTGAATGTTCTAGAGCGAGGTCTTCAATATTTACTTGCGCTTTTGCACAAGCATTAAAGAGAGATCCGAGTTGCCCAGGGCGGTCATCAATCACAATTGGTAGGTAGCTATATTCTCTGGATTTGCCGCCATGCTTGCCTGGAATCGCACTCTTTCCAACCCGTCCGGCAGCTACAAGTGACTCCCATTTCGCTGGACCACTGGCCGCAGAAATCAAATCCGAAAGATCATTTTGTAGACTTATCAACAATGGCATTAGGGCGCTCTCGTTGGCAGCCAGGATCTCGCCCCATAACTTTGGATCCGAGCCCGCAATTCGAACGGTATCTCTTAATCCGCCGCCGGCAAGGGCTAAAGCTTCCGGAGTAGAGCCTGAGAGTTGGGCAGCCAAAAGCGAACTAGTGATTTGCGGAAGATGCGAGATTAGCGCTACCCGCTCATCGTGATCCTGCGCGCTCATTTCCACTACTTGTGCCCCGCACGCAGCGATAACCTCGAGAACCATCTCTTTCGCCGCCGCCGAAGTTTCGGGGGTAGGCGTAATGACCCACGCGCGATCTAAGAAGAGATCCGCACGAGCAGATACCGCCCCACTAACCTCTCGTCCAGCCATCGGATGAGTGCCACAGAACCTGTACAAAAGACCTTCAACAGTTGAAACCTCAAGTATAGGATTGCTCTTTATGCTGCCAATATCCATAAATATCGCTTGAGGGTTTAGAGTTGATTCACGCTCAATGCTTGATTTAAAACCAGAAGGCGGCGTAGCGATGATTATCAGTTCTGGGTTTTCGAATTTGCCAGATTGAACTAGATCGTTGGCCAGAAGTTGAGCTTTTTCATCAACATCTACAAATTGAACTGATGCCCCTGCCGCCTTTAAGGCTAGTCCGATTGAGGTCCCGATTAAGCCGGCCCCGACGATAAGAACAGATTTAGTTTTCACGAGCTGCCCCCTATTGGGCTAAATCTTTGCGCAGAGCTGTAGCGCCGTGAAGGTAAATGTGGCTAATTTCGTCTTTGCTTTTCTCGCTTTCGACATGCATTAAGACCCGAATAATTCGGTCAAGTGCTCCAGTCACATCGATCTCAACCGCGCAGATCAATGGAGTGCCGGCAAATCCAACATCGCGAGCCGCGGCAGCTGGAAAATCAGCGGTTAAATCCGGGGTGGCTGTCATCAAAACTGAGATCACATGATCAACTTCAAGACCATTGGCTTTGAGCATGGCAGGCAAGAGTTCGCGCACGCCATCGCCTATAGCCACGCTGGAATTCACGCTCACCTGGGTAGCGCCTCGAATTGCTCTTAAAACCATGGTTAAGGGTACCTTGAAGTACTCTTTTTTCGTTTTTTATTGAAAAGTGTTTAGCGTTAAATCTACTTGACGACTAATCTAGAAAACATTCTCGAATGGGAATTGCTTGGCCATTAGCTCAAATCTAGAGCGGTAGTGATTGTCGATAAAGATATACATCTTGAATATTTCATGCGTGTATCTAGAGTGTTTATCGACAAATATATATTCTCTTTCTCGTAATATCGACATATCGAGAAGTAGATACTCACATAATATAGATAAATAGATTTGTCACTTTAGATGTAAAGCCTTCTGTATATTTAACAATTCTTGCTCATTTAGGTCTCGCCAGCGTCCTTCCGGGGTGTCGCCCAATGAGATCGGTCCAAAGTTTGTTCGGATCAATCTTAGGACCTCGACGCCGACCGCTTCCATTAGGCGGCGGATAATGTGATACCGGCCTTCGTGAATTTTAACTTCGATCCAGTTGGCTGAGAGTTGCTTAAAACTAAGCACTCGACCCATGCCATCTTCGAGCTCTACGCCCTTTAAAAGCACCTTATCTACCCCTGTTTCCAGGCGCCCTTCGAACTCAATAATGTAGGTCTTTTCTAGCCCGAATGACGGGTGGGTTGCACGAAAGGTTAGATCACCATCATTTGTGAGCAGAATTAAGCCTTCTGAGTCCTTGTCGAGACGACCTACATGGAAAAGGCGTTCCTTGCGAAGATCAATGAAGTCGGCCAGAGAAGGGCGACCTTCTGGGTCATACATCGTAGACAAAACACCTTTTGGCTTATGCAGCACTAAATAAGACTTAGTCAAAAAACGTTTGATTGTCTCACCATCAACAGCTACTTCATGGTTATCAGGGTCAATCTTTGCGCCTAGCTCTCGAATCGGGCGACCATCAACGGTAACTCGACCATCGGCAATTAGTTCATCTGCGCCACGGCGGCTAGTGATTCCCGCATCGGCAATTATTTTATTAAGGCGCATCTCGGCCATTTGGCTATCTCCTCGACAGTCAGGTTAAGGGCGTAAAGATACCGCCTCTCCCCTGTCTAGCACTAATTGGTCTATCTTGGGCTAATCGGAGCCCACGCTTGAGCGTGCTAGGCAGTTTTAAACTTTAAAATTCGCCCAGCAATCAGCTCATTATGTTTGATGGCCAAAGGCTGCAGATCTCTTCTATCCAGCGTGAGCGCTACGAGATTCTCACCGGAACCCTGCTTTAGGATTTTCAACTTCTTTCGACCGGGCACTGAAATTGTGACCTTTGAAACTAGCGGGATTCCGGCGACATAGATTGCGCTAGCAGGCTGCAGCGGATAAAAACCCATCGTTGCAAAAACATACCAAGAGCTAAGTTGGCCAGCATCCTCGTTTCCGATGATGCCACCAGGTGAATCGCCATAGAACTCACTAGTGATCTGCCGAATCAGCCTATGTCCGACGCTTGCTCTGTCGGTGTAGGCGTAAAGCCACGCTATGTGATGGCTGGGCTCGTTGCCATGGGCATACTGCCCGATCATGGCCTCTTGCCCAAGGTAAGCCGCACCCTGCGTTGTAGAGAGTTCAAAGAAGAATTGATCAAGCAGTGACGCGAAGGAATCAGCTCCTCCGAGCGCCTCTTTCAGCCCCTGGGGGTCAAAGAGCCCTGGCGTAAAGGTGAACTGCCACGCGTTGCCTTCGGTGTAGTCACCGGGGTTGTTTAGCGGTGAGGTAGGTTTCAAAGGGTCAAATGGCGTCCGCCAATCTCCTTTGCTGTCCTTGCCACGAGCTAGAAGGGTCTCTGGATCTATGAGATTTCGCCACTTTTTTGACCGTTGGCTAAAGCGCTCTGCCGTAACTGGGTCGCTAAGGGCTGTGGCCATTCGGCTTACGGCATCATCGCCGATTCCCGCCTCGAGCGAGCGCGAAACGGCCTCGCCTTCAACCAGATCGAAGGGATAGAAACCAAACTGGTCAAAAATGCTCCACTCTGAAAGTCCGGAATCTTCGCTTGAGGTTCGAACCATCTCAGCCAGCGCCCGATCTCCATCGAAGCCACGAAAACCCTTGGCCCAGATATCTGCCAGAACCGGCAATGCAGGCTCGCCAATCATCGTTCCAGTCTCGCCGCCCCAGATCGGCCAGATAGGCAGACGCCCACACGCTGAGGCATGATCGAGAATTGAGTTCGCAAAGTCATTGATTCGTTCCGGGACTAGCAGCGTATAGAGCGGAATAGCCGCTCGGAAGCCGTCCCAAAGCGAGAAGGTCGAATAACGAAGACCGTTCTCAGATTTACGAATCTGGTCATCTGGTCCCCGCCATCGACCATCGCAATCTGAGATGACTGAAGGGTGCAAAAACGCGTGATAAAGCGCGGTATTAAAGATGCGCTGAGTTTCAAGCGGCGCTTGAATGGTTGCGCGGCGCAGTAACTGTCCCCATTCCTGAGCTGATTCTTTAACAACCTGATCGAAGTTCCAATGTGGAATTTCGCTGCGATTCAAGCGAGCTCCCGCGATGTCGGTATTTGATAATCCGATTTTGACCTGCAACAGCTTCTGATCGCCCAGATCAAAGGTGAGCAGGAATCTCGGGGCGGCATCTCCCTCTCGGACAGGCAGAGCAACTCGTTCAACAACTGGATGATCGAACTCGACTGAGTATGCGACAGTGCGCGTAGTCCAATTGGTCCGCACTGAGACACCCTCGAGCCCAAAAGGGGTGGGCTCAGTTTGATTCGATAAAATCGGTTGCAGATCGGTGCGGAAAGATAGTCCGTGTTGAAGGTCGACCAGAACCCGGACTTTGCCGCCCTGATCGAAGGTGTAGCGATGAAACGCGGCGCGAACACTAGAGGTCAACTCGACCCTTACCCCATTATCCGCAAGAGTGACTGCGTAATAGCCCGCTTTAGCCATCTCGCTACTCTTCTCATAACCGCTACCTAACTCATCTCGGAGATTTTGGCTGGGTTGAATCAAAACATCACCTAGCTCAGGGATTCCTGTTCCGCTAGCCCGGTTCTGTGAAAAGCCACTAATGATGGGCGACTGATATTGATAGCCCGAAGTAAATGCCCAACCGCCACCTGCATTATCTGGGCCCGGTTGGACCATTCCAAAAGGACGGCTTGGCCCTGGGAATGTGTGCCCAGTGCCATCGGTGCCAATGAACGGATCTACATAGTCAACTAATTGCTTGGCAAATAGAGATTGCGCGAGACCCCAAACGCGATTGAACCCAGAGGATAAAGGGCTTTCCTCACGGCTCATAAATAGTTCCAGATCCCTGCGGGCTAATTGCTAATCGGTTAGCGAGTCCAGAATTTCATCGAGGCGATCTAGATCTGGCAGATATGGAGCCAGAGCTGGCAGATCATCGAGGCTATTAACCCCAAGGCGCTCGAGGAAGTAGCTGGTTGTCTTGTAAAGGATCGCACCGGTTTCTTGCTCCAAGCCATACTCCTCAACCAGACCACGGGTAATCAAGGTCTTCATTACCGCTTCGACATTTACGCCGCGGATCGCAGAAACGCGGGCTCGGCTAACCGGTTGGCGATAAGCGATAACGGCCAAGGTTTCCAGGGCTGCTTGGGTCAATCGATTCTGCTGCCCATCAAGGACAAATTTCTCCACTGCAGGTGCGCAATCAGGATGGCTATAGAAACGCCATCCGCCGGCTACTGCGCGTAGTTCGAAGCCACGCCCTTCATAAGAGTTGGAAAGATTATCTAGGGCTGCAACAACTTCATCGATCGTAACTACAAGCACTGAAGCTAAAGTCAGCTCGGTGACTGGCTCATCGACCACCATTAGGATCGCCTCGATTGAACGCTCAAGTTCTACATTAGACATTTTCGCCCTCGCTATCTTCTAAGACCACTGGAATATCAAACTCATCAGAGACTTCAACTTCGCCAGATTCGCTGCCAATCCAGCTGATCTGTAGCTCACCAAGGGCTGCAACCTGATCGAAGCGAAGCACGCCTTGGCGATATAGATCGAGCAAACTTAGGAATCGAGCAACGACAACCAAAGTGCTGCCAGCATCGGAAATCAGGCTGCGAAAACTCAAAGTCTTAGATCTACGTAAAGCCTCAACCACGCCTTTAGACTCCTCGGCCACACTTACGAGCGGCATATGAAGGTGCTCGACTGAAACCAAAGCTGGTGTTTTTGGAGTTAAGACACGGTCGGCAATGGCGGCAAAGCGCTCTGCGCCGACTCCAATTAACACTTCAGGTAGCAGCGCAGAAAGGGCCGGATCTAGCGCCACAACGCGCGGGAAAGCCTTGTCTTGCAGGGCTATGCGATCACCAAAGGTTGCTGCAATTTCCTTAAATGCGCGGTACTGCAGCAGGCGAGCAAAGAGTAAATCGCGCGCTTCAAGAAGAGCTAAGTCTTCTTCGTCTTCAACTTCACCCGAAGGCAATAATCGGGCGGCCTTGAGATCAAGCAGGGTGGCAGCTACAACTAAGAATTCGGTAGCTTGATCAAGGCGCCAGCCTTCGCCGGAAAGTTCAAGAGCGCGAATGAAGGCGATGAATTCATCGGTTACCAGGCTCAAGGAAATTTCGGTGATGTCGAGCTTATGACGTGAGATCAGCTGTAACAGCAGATCAAAGGGACCATCGAAGTTAGCTAAATGGACGCTGAATTCGTTACTCGGTGCGCTCGGTTCGATGGCATGAGATGCGACATCTATTCCTGAACTATTAGTGACCGGCGTTTCCACGGGTGAACACTACTTGCTCGAGGGGCTATTCGATGCGTAGGCTCACGCACCTAAGCAGAAA
Source organism: Candidatus Planktophila sp. (assembly GCA_044351155.1). Taxonomy (GTDB): domain Bacteria; phylum Actinomycetota; class Actinomycetes; order Nanopelagicales; family Nanopelagicaceae; genus Planktophila. The sequence continues at coordinate 38,354 of JBILGH010000010.1, forward strand.
GAGGTTTAACGCTTGAACGCTAAATCGACAATTGAAGAGGATGTGGCAACAACCGCCAACCTCTTAGGTAAGACAGCTAAGAACTTTGGCGTTCCTCCAGCTCCAAAAGATGGTCTTCCGGCAAAAGTTATTGCGCTCTTTAACCAAAAAGGTGGCGTTGGAAAGACAACTTCAACCATTAACTTAGGCGCAGCTTTAACCGAACTTGGTCGCAAAGTTTTACTAGTCGACTTCGACCCTCAAGGCGGTTTATCACTTGGTCTTGGCGTAAATGCCCACAGCTTGCCGCTAGAACAAACTGTTTATTACGCACTTATGGATCCAACTGCAGATGTTGATCAGATAATTTTAAAGTCATCAGTTCCGGGCTTAGATTTCTTACCAGCAAACCGTGACTTAGGAACAGCTGAAACCACACTCGGTGCTGAAATTGGCGGACAACAATTTCTAAAGCGCACACTCAATTCTTTGAAAGATCGCTACGACGTAATCTTGATTGATTGCCAGCCAACAATGGGACAACTAACTATCAACGCACTCGTTGCAGCTGATGAAGTAATCGTCCCGCTGCAGTGCGAGTACTTTGCGCTGCATGGCTTTATTGAACTAAAGGGAAACCTCGACAAAGTTAAGAATTTTCTTAATCCGAATTTGAAGCTAATCGGAATCTTGGCAACCATGTACGAACGAAAGACAGTTCATAATCGCGAAGTTCTAACCACTATTCTCGAAAAATATCCGGAAGATGTTTTCGAAACAATTATTGCTAAAACTATTCGCTTCCCTGAAACAACTGTTGTTGGCGAACCAATCACAACATATGCCAGCTCTTCAGGTGGCGCTAATTCATACCGACGTTTAGCCCGTGAACTAATTGCCCGAGGAGGCGCCCGATGACCCGCAGAGCCAGCTTGCCAGGAGCCGATGAACTATTCCGCTCCAACTCCCCCGCTTTAAGTGCAGTTCGACAAAGTGCTCCCGAACCAACAATCGAAGCACCAAGCACGTCGGTGGCACCAACTCGTTCATCGAGTAAAAAAGGTGTGCGCTCTATTCCTCGTCGCCGCGTTACAACTGTTGAAAAATCTCCAAGTGGTCGCGAACGTCATGATGAAAAAATTACCATTTATCTTTCCTCAGATGAACTTTTCGACCTCGATCAAGCACGTCTTATGCTGCGCGGGGACCTTGGTTTAGCAGTAGATCGTGGCCGCATTGTTCGCGAATCTATCGCTGTAATTGTTGCTGACCTCGAGGCAAAAGGCGATCAAAGCATTCTTGCTCGTCGCCTGCGCAATCAGTAGTCAACGCGCTCTCGGGTGCGCCGAACTATAACTTTCGCGAATTTTATCGATCGTGATCAGGGTATAAATCTGGGTTGTTGTAACAGAGGCATGTCCCAACAACTCTTGAACAACGCGAATATCAGCGCCGCCGTCCAATAGATGCGTCGCATAAGAGTGACGGAATACGTGCGGCGAAACCTTGCTAGTGATACCTGCACGTTCGGCTGCTGTAAGCACAATCTGCCAAGCACTCTGCCTGGAAATTCGCGTTCCTTTTTGATTTAAGAACAACGCGCCATTCATCGAACTCTCCTTGCGACCGGATTTAGCAGCGAGATCTGGTCGGGTGCGCACCAAATAGTTATCGATAGCAGCTACTGCAAACTTTCCCAACGGAACTATGCGCTCCTTGCCACCTTTTCCGCGAACTCGAAGCGTCGTAATCTCATCACCGCTCAAATTTGATTTCGCAAAGTCACTTAAATTTATACCGATCACTTCACTTACTCGAGCGCCAGAGCTATACAAAAGCTCGAGCATTGCATGATCGCGCAGGGAAATGACATCGCCTTCTCTTAGTCCGGCGTCGATTAGCGAGGTTACTTCAGAAACTGTTAGCGCTTTAGGTAGACGTCGGGCAGATTTGTTATGAGAAATTTCAGTAGTTGGATCAACGATTCCATGCTCGCGATTTTGATATTTGTAAAAACTTCTTACCGCACTCATGATTCGATTAACACTGGCAGGTGCTAATTCATTGGCTTTCAAAGAAATCTCGAATTCGGTGATATCTGAGCTGCTTACTTCGCCCGTATCAATCGATTGCGCATCAAAGTACTCAACTAATTTTCGTAGATCGCGCTCGTAAGCAGCAATTGAATTAGCTGCTAATCCTCGCTCGATCCGTAAGTGATCGAGGAAGCTATTAACCGATTGGCGAAAACTCATAAGCATGCGCCTGCGCTACGGCTTGATAACGAACTTTTCCGCCACTGATATTAAGACCCTTTGCTAGAGCAGGGTCTTTCGTAATTGCGCTTTCCCAACCAAAATTAGCCAGAGCTAGCGTGTAAGGCATCGTGGCATTAGTTAACGCATATGTCGAAGCAACTGGTACTGCGCCAGGCATGTTTGCTACGCAATAAAAAATTGAGTTATGAACTTTAAACGTTGGCTCGGCATGAGTAGTTGGCTTTGAATCTTCAAAGCATCCGCCTTGATCAATTGCGATGTCAACTAATACTGAGCCATGTTTCATCCGCGAAACCATTTCGTTGCTGACTAACTTAGGAGCCTTAGCGCCGTGAACTAGAACTGCGCCGATAACTAAATCAGCTTGTAGTACTTCGCGTTCAATCGAGGCATGGGCTGAGAATAAAGTTTTGATACGGCCGCCGTAGAGTGAATCAATCTCCTGCATTCTCGGAATCGAACGGTCAAGCACAGTTACATCAGCGCCCATTCCCATGGCAATTACGGCGGCGTTAAGACCGGCAACTCCCCCGCCAATTACAACGACTTTGCCTGGTGCTACTCCAGGTACGCCAGCTAACAGAACGCCACGACCACCATTTGGTTTCTGCAGCGAATAGGCACCAACTTGAGTTGCCATACGACCAGCAACTTCACTCATCGGCGCAAGTAGTGGCAACTGGCCATCTTTCTCTACCGTTTCGTAAGCAATCGCTGCGCACCCACTTGCAATCAGAGCGTCTGTACATGGCTTCGAGGCTGCTAAATGCAGATAAGTGAAGAGGGTGTGGTGAGGCTTAATTCGTGAGTATTCAACTTCGATTGGTTCTTTAACTTTCAAAATCAGTTCAGCCGTGTTCCATACATCATCGGCAGTTGCCAAAATTTTCGCGCCATGAGCAATGAAGTCAGAATCAGCAATCGCTGACCCTAAGCCAGCGCCAGTTTCAATAAATACTTCATGACCTGCGCGCACTAACTCGCTAACGCCATCGGGAGTAATTGCTACTCGTGACTCGTGAACTTTAATCTCTTTCGGTATGCCGACCTGCATGGCTAATCCTTAATTGGAAACTATTTCTTTCCAGCAATAGCCGCTGCCACCAAGCCGGTGAAAAGCGGATGAGCTTTGGTAGGACGTGAGCGAAGTTCTGGATGCGCCTGTGTTCCCACGTAATAAGGATGTACCTCTTTAGGTAATTCAACAAACTCCACGAGGTTTTCTTGCTCATAGATTCCTGAGAAAATAAGGCCAGCACTCGCAATCTGATCACGATACTTATTGTTTACTTCGTAACGATGGCGGTGACGCTCTGAAATCGACGTTGCGCCGTAAACTGTTGCCACAATCGATCCAGGCGTTAACTCGGCTTGATAGAGACCTAGGCGCATTGTTCCGCCCATATCGCCTTCACCTTCGACAATGTTTTTCTGACTTTCCATCGTTGCGATGACATGGGTGCCTGCCTCTGGGTCAAACTCGGCACTATTGGCATCTGGAATTCCACCAAGATTGCGAGCTGCTTCAATCACCATGCACTGCAAACCTAGACATAAACCTAGGGTTGGGATCATATTTTCGCGAGCAAACTTAAGCGCTCCAAGTTTTCCTTCAATTCCACGAATTCCAAATCCGCCAGGAACACAGATTGCGTCAACATCGGCGAGCATTGCTCTTGCCCCAGCATCACTTTCACATTCATCGCTAGCAATCCACTTTAGATTTACCTTGGCATCGTTTGCAAAACCACCAGCACGAAGTGCCTCGCTGACTGAAAGGTAGGCATCAGGTAGATCGACATACTTTCCAACTAAACCAACTGTGATTTGATGTTTTGGGTTATGTACTTTTTCAAGTAACTCATCCCAGACGCCCCATTCAACATCGTGACACTTCAGGCCAAGGCGGGAAACTACATATGAATCTAAGCCTTCGGAATGCAATACTTTTGGAATGTCGTAAATTGATGGTGCATCAACGGCTGCTACTACTGCTTCGGCATCAACGTCGCACATCAATGAGATCTTGCGCTTAACCCCATCTGGAATTGGGCGATCTGAACGAAGCACGATTGCATCCGGTGCAATACCAATTGAACGAAGAGCGGCAACGCTGTGTTGAGTTGGTTTAGTTTTCAATTCACCAGATGGGCCGATGTATGGGACTAACGACACATGCAAATAGAAAACATTATCGCGACCAACCTCTTGACGAATCTGTCGGGCAGCTTCTAAGAATGGTTGCGATTCAATATCGCCTACAGTGCCACCAATTTCAGTGATGACAACATCAATATCAGGAGCTGCCATCGCACGAATGCGTTCTTTAATTTCATTTGTAATATGCGGGATAACTTGAACAGTCTCACCTAAATATTCGCCGCGTCGTTCGCGTGCAATCACTCGCGAATAAACTTGACCGGTTGTCACATTCGCAGAACCATGCAGATTTGTATCGAGAAAACGCTCGTAATGGCCGATATCTAGATCAGTCTCAGCCCCATCATCTGTAACAAATACCTCGCCATGTTGAAAAGGGTTCATAGTTCCTGGGTCAACATTTAGATACGGATCGAGCTTTTGCATGGTGACGCGCAGGCCACGAGAGACTAATAGTCGACCGAGTGATGAAGCGGTAAGTCCTTTGCCAAGTGAAGAGGCGACTCCGCCCGTTACAAATAAGTGTTTAGTCACATGATCGCTCATGGGATACAAACCTATCAGTAAATTTGCAGCCGCCTAACCGTTTGCGCGCATTGCTAAGAGTTCGGCGGCGTGTTCTTGCGCGCTGGCTGAATCTTCGAGGCCCGCCAGCATTCGGGCAATCTCATTAATTCGTTCGGCTTCGGCGAGTTTGTTGACACCGCTAGCCACAACACTGCCATTACTACTTTTCTTAACCACAAAATGCGAATCTGCCCAGGCGGCAACCTGTGGCAAGTGCGTCACAACTATTACTTGAGCATCTTTTGCAAGTAACGCCAACCGACGACCAACTTCAATCGCCGCTTTTCCGCCAACACCTGCATCTACTTCATCAAAGATATATGTTCCAACCGGTTGAACTTTCGCAAGCACAACTTCAAGACCCAACATAACGCGAGACATTTCACCGCCGGAGGCGCCCTTAGCGATCGGCACCAGCGGGCCATCTTTATGTGCCTGTAACAAGAGCGTTACTTCGTCACAGCCAGTTAAGGTGAAGTCTAATTCTTTCAACGCACCTGCGTAATCAGGATGACTTACTTGAACAATCAGGTTGGTATGCGGCATAGAGAGTGCGTGAATTTCTTCGCTCACTGCTGTTGCCAAAGTTGCTGCTGATTTAGTTCGCACCGAGGATAGTTCTTTAGCTTTGGTCAGCAGTGTTTTCTTTGTCGTGATTAACTCTTTTTCTAATTCCGCAATCAATTCGTCGCCGCCAGTGAGATCTGCCATTGCGTTTTTGGAACTTTCACCACGAGCAATTAGTGCATCTAAATCAATTTCGCCAGATGCGTATTTCTTGATCCATGAGTTAAGCGCAGCCTTTCGCTCTTGCAGCGCGCTCAATCGATCCGGGTCCGCCTCAAGAGATGACAAATAAGAGTTCAGAGATGAGTTGGCATCGCCTAGGATAAAGAAAGCATCGGATAAGTTACTAAAGACGCTCTCTATTTCAGGATCTTTAGCACGTACGGAATCAAGTGCTTTGCGGGCTAACCCTAATGAAGTCAAAGCGCCGTTCTCTTCATCCTCAATCGCACCGGTAGCCATTGCAATAGCCACTCGGAATTCTTCGACCGAGCTAAGTTTAGAAATTTCTATTTCAATCTGCGCTAACTCACCACTCTTTGGCTTGAGCTTATTGAATGCGTTTGTGAATTCAGTTAATTCAGCAATCTCGGCATCGCGCTTACTAGCGGCACTTTTCAACGAAGAGATTCGGCTTTTGAGTACTTGGTAGTTCGACAACTCAACCTGATATGCCGCTAAGACTTTTTGTAACCCAGAGCCAGCATACCGATCAAGTAACTCGCGTTGTTTTGAACTCTTAGTGATCTGTAGATTTGCGGCTTGGCCATGGATCTCAATTAACTCAACTGCAAGTTCTGCCAAAGTTCCAGCTGGGATTGAAATTCCGCCAGCAATCGCTTTACTTTTGCCATCGCTATTTACGTTACGAGTGAGAATTAATTCATCGCCATCAAGGTCTGCTCCTTTTTCACTTGCGCTATTGGCGATCTCTTTCGTAACCGCAAATCGGCCGCTAGCGACTAACCGCTCTTGCCCCGAGCGAACAAGGGCCGCATCACTCTTGCCACCCAAAATTAAATTCAGTGCAGTAAGCACCATAGTTTTTCCAGCACCTGTTTCGCCAGTTAAGACAGTTAGCCCCGGTTCAAACTCCAAAGTCGCAGATTCAATGACGCCAAGATTCTTAATTGTGATCTCGCTTAGGAAAGAGCGTTCACTCACCGCGCCATCCTTCAACTGGTAACTTAAATTTGGCCACAATGCGATCAGTAAAAGTGGTTGCCACAATGTGCGAAAGCAGAATCTTGCTGGCATCGCGAGTAATACGCACTTGATCGCCTGAAACTAACGAGAATTTACGTAGCGCATCAGCTGAAAGCAGCGCTTCATCCGATTGAATTTCAACCACGATCTCAGATTTCGGTGAAATCACCATTGGTCTAGCGAAAAGCGCGTGTGCCGAAATAGGCAGGAGAACTAACGCTTCAACTTCTGGCCATAAAACTGGTCCACCCGCGCTGAACGCGTACGCCGTTGACCCAGTTGGGGTTGAGGCGATTAAACCATCGCAGCCCCAGCGGGAAAGTGGCCGACCATCAATTTGTACAAATAGTTCAACCATTGTGGTGTGCTGACGTTCAACAGTTACTTCATTTAACGCCCAGCCAGAATTCACTACTTTGCCGCTTCGAATAACTTCGTACGCGAGCACCATTCGAGAATCAAGTCCGTAGCTCTTATCAATTACTGATTTAGCTACAGCTGAAATTTCGGGCCGAATGACTTCGGCCATAAACCCGACGTGACCGATATTTATTCCGAGTAACGGAATATTACGTTCGCGAGTTAATTCAGCCCCACGCAAAATGGTGCCATCGCCACCCAGGACAACCGCGATTTCAACTTCAGGCAATTTATCTACTGCGCTATTTGTAACGCTGTCGATAGAAACATCGGAGATTGTAAACAAATCGAAATCAGCTTTATGCAGTAACTCAGCTAAAATTGTGGCTGCCTCAACTGCTTCTGATCGAGAAGGATTAACAACTAAAACTGCGGCGCGTTTCTGACTCATTATTGCGGGCCGATCTCGATGGCGCGATCCAGTGCGGCTTCATCGATGGCAGGTGCGCCGCGACGTAACCATAAGAAATATTCAACGTTGCCAGCAGGCCCTGGCAATGGACTTGCCGTAACACCAAGAGTTCCGAGCCCAACATCGTATGCCGACTCGGCAACTTCCATTACGGCTGCTTTACGAAGTGCTGGATCGCGCACTACCCCACCAGCGCCAAGACGCTCGCGACCAACTTCAAATTGCGGCTTCACCATTAACACATAATCTGCTTCAGGTTTTGAAACTGCGGCTAGTGCTGGCAGTACTAAAGTCAGTGAAATAAAGGATAAATCAGCGACTACCAGGTCGATCGGATCTCCAACTAATTCGCCCGTTAAGTGACGAATATTGGTGCGGTCAAGAATTACTACCTTTGGATTCTGTTGAATTTCCCAAGCGAGTTGCCCGTAACCAACATCGGCTGCCACTACACAATCAGCACCTCGACGTAACAGGACATCGGTGAAACCACCAGTGGACGCACCCGCATCTAAACAGCGCTTTCCTTCGACTTTAATGTCGGTAAAAGTATCTAGCGCTCCAGCTAATTTGTGCCCTCCACGGGAAACGAAATCATCACGGTCGCCCGCAATTGTTATTGAAGTTTCAGCATCAACTTGAGTGGCTGGCTTGGTCGCTGGAATGCCACCTACCAAAACTGAACGTGACTCAATCAGATCAGCAGCGTGCTCACGTGAACGTGCTAGTTCGCGACGAACTAATTCCGCATCGAGTCTAGTTTTCATGTTTAGCGAAATTCTCAGTTAGACGGTTAAGTCTTAGAGCCCATCAATTGAAGTTAGAGCTTGCTGCAGTTTCTGAGCAAGCGCCTCGTATCTTTGGCCATGTTCAGAGACTTCAAGTGAGTCAATCTCGCTGAGTTCAAGTTTGACTTCATCAACAATATCTACCTCGTGCTGATCCATTTACTTGCTCACCTTCTTGGTCGCGCTCTTCTTGATTGTTGAATTCTTAGTTGCAGATTTCTTCGCAAGCGGCTTCTTTGCTGCGTTCTTCTTGATCGCGGCTTTTTTAGCTGTTGCCTTTTTTGGAGTAGCAGATTTCCTAGTTGATGCCTTATTGGCGGACTTAGCGACCACTGGTTTTCCGCCTAGTCGTGCTACTTCAGCTGCCAAAGCATCAAACTCTGCGCGCTTTACAAAGCCCATGCGAAGAACAGTAGATTCAACTTCTTCTTCAATCTTTTGCTTGACCGCTTCGCCACTTTCGCGAACCCAGGCATTTACTGAATTAGCGATCTCTGCTGCTGACTTTTCATTGACGCTGACCTTATTGATATAGGTGCGTAATGAATCGAATAGATCATTAGCCATCTTCTTGCTCCTTTACTGCGGCTACCGGCAGTTGCCAGCAAACTCTTACCGCTAGCCTACCTTGCGTACTTTGATGCGCAATTAGAGCAGCTTAGAATCGGGTTTAGAGTCGCGTGATCTCGCTTGCATCTATCTGCCAACGACTAGCTAGCCCCGTTGCGCCTCGCCAAAAGCGTCGCTTTATCGAACCAGAAATTTCCACCCATTCCTCAGTTTTTAGCGAACTGGCGCTACGTCGCAGTTTTGAACTCCAGGCGCTGATATCTAATGTGTCGAAACCCAACTCATCACTTCGGGCTATAACGATGCGAAATTCAGCGACTTTATCGCCACTAGGCAACTCTTTCTCAACAGCTGTAGAGGAAACTCGGCCTCGTAGCAAAACATCATTTAGCGCCAATGAAGAATCAAGTTCTACAGCCGCTTCTTTGATCGCTTTCTTGCTCAACTTCTCTTTTACGGTCACTCAAAACTCCTTAATCGATCTCGGAGTTGAATCTTCTATTTAGTGGCTGACAGATATGACTAGCCTGAAGTTTTTGCTGTGGATAGAACTACTCCGCAGCTCGGTCAAGGGCATCAGTGATTTCGTCGCCATCAATTTCGGCGCATTTGCTAAACCATTCAATTGCCTCGGTTTTGCGACCCGCGGCATCGAGTGCATCGGCGTAGGCATAGCGCAATCGCACAGCCCACTCCTCGCCCTCACTTTTTAACTCTTTACAAGTTAAAGTGATCACTGCGGCATCTAGTTCACCGAGATCGCGGCGAGCGCCACTAGCAACGATTCGCATTTCAATCTCGCCAGCTTTATCCAAACGCCTTACCTCAGGTGAACCCGCCATATCGAGTGCCTTAAGTGGGCGACCTAAACCGCGTTCACAATCAGCCATTACTGGCCAAGCTGAAACATCTCCGGAGATTCTGTTAGCAGCTCGCAATTCTTTTAACGCAATTTCATAATGTCCAGCGCGATATGCGGCATAACCAGCACTCTCGCGAACTACTGCTAACCGGCCTGCATGGTGAGCTGCTGCTACGCCGTGCTTATGTGCGCGTTCTGGATCTTCATCGGCAAATAAAGCGATGCAAACTAAGTGTCTAGCAACGACTTTAGCGTTCTCGGCAGAAAGGCTTAATAATTCTGCGCGAGCGGTTTTTTCAAGTTCTTCACCTGTAACATCTTCAGGAATATCTGGCTCAAAAATTCTCGGACGCAATCGTGATTGATCGCGATCCATTGGCGTTGGACGAATTCCCCGCGGATCATTTGCATCGCGCCCTTCGCGATTTCTACCTGGCACACTTGGTCGAGATGATGAGCCACCGCGCGCTGGTAAATCTTCGCGACGACGATCTGAATTTGGACCAGATGGTCGTGGTGAAGGTCGACCGCTAGATGGACGACCAGAATTCTTTGGTCGATCTGAATTTCCGCGACGCTCTTCCATGTACCCATTCTCTTATCACTATTGAAATTTAATTTACTTAACCACTCGTTTTACAAAAAAATTTTCAAAGAAATTCAGAAAAAATTTCTGATCACGCAAAACTTTTCCGAGAAAATAAAAAAGGGGCGCTCGTGAAAGCGCCCCTTTTTATAAAAGAAGTCCGGCGACGTTCTACTCTCCCACAAGGTCACCCGTGCAGTACCATCGACGCTGAGAGGCTTAACTTCCGGGTTCGGAATGGGACCGGGTGTTTCCCTCTCGCTATGGTCGCCGAAACGCTATTGAGATAGTCGATCTCTTTAACATTTCACATAGCTATCAATTTTTACTTCAACCGTTTTTCGACGTGTTTCCAGTCGAAGAAACTGCTGAAATAAAAATCAACATTTCTCTATGAAGTTATGGTCTCGACCGTATCTCGAGAACCACACAGTGGACGCGTAGCAACTTTGTAGTTAAATCCTCGGCCTATTAGTAACGGTCAGCTCCAAACCTTGCGGCTCTTCCACTTCCGTCCTATCAACCCAGTCGTCTACTGGGGGCCTTACCTGGTAAACCAGTGGGAAACCTAATCTTGAAGCGAGCTTCCCGCTTAGATGCTTTCAGCGGTTATCCCTTCCGAACGTAGCTAATCGGCGGTGCTCCTGGCGGAACAACCGACACACCAGAGGTTCGTCCAACCCGGT
>JBILGH010000020.1:0-21498 GCA_044351155.1 Candidatus Planktophila sp.
GAAGGCTGCTCCAAAGCGCCGTAAGAAGGCAGCTGCTAAGCCAGCTGCTAAGAAGGCTGCTCCAAAGCGTCGCAAGAAGGCAGCTGCTAAGCCAGCTGCTCCAAAGAAGCGCAAGAAGGCAGCTGCTAAGCCAGCTGCTAAGAAGGCTGCTCCAAAGCGCCGCAAGAAGGCTGCTAAGAAGAAGTAGTCATCAACAATTAAAAATCCCCGCCACTTTATGTGGCGGGGATTTTTTTCTGCAGATTTTTAAAGTGATTGATTACTTAATCTCATCCCTTAAATCATTTCCGACTCTTTCAAAAATTTCTGCCAAAACAATTTGATCAGCCTTGCTTAATTTATCTACAAATCTTGATCGCACACTGGCCACATGATCCGGGGCGGCAGCCACAATTGCTTTCCAACCTTTGGCAGTCATAACCGCAAAGAAACCACGTTTATCTTCTGGGCAAGCTTCGCGCCGAACCCAGCCAGCTTCTTCCATAACCTTCATTCGATGCGAAAGACGTGAGCGCGAAAGCATGGCAATTTCAGCTAATTCAGCCATTCGCATTCGGCGATCTGGGGCATCACTTAGCTGCGCCAAAATTTCATAGTCAGCCATTGATAAATCGTGCTGATCTAAATCACTATCTAACGCTTCGATTAGTCTTCGGCTGGCCACGATATATCTGCGCCAAGCCGCCATCTCAGTTGGGGTCAACCAATTAGGTTCACCTGACTTTTGACCTTCTCGTTTTTGACCTTGAGGAGTCTTTTCCAGTGCCATAAGGTTAAGTGTAGATTAAATGTTGAACCTTCAACTACTTTTAAAGACCTCTAACTGCGCAAGGGAAACCATGACCACACCAATTGCTAAGCCGCTAGATATTGAAAAGCAACCAGTAAGCGGGATCGACAAATCTCATATCGATAACTCATTTCGTCCACAAGATGACCTCTATCGATACTTCAATGGCGCTTGGCTAAAAACCATGAGATCCCACAAGATCGCGCATCCGATGGAACCTTTTACACGCTTCACCTAGAAGCCGAAGCTCAGGTCCGCGAAATTATTGAGACTGCGAACGGCCAAGGTGATGCCCAGAAAATTCGCGATTTATATGACTGCTTCTTAGATACCGAGGCAATTGCCAAAGCCGGCGTTACTCCCCTGCTGGAAGATCTCGCCGCAATTGATGCGATTCAAACTCGTGATCAATTTATCCAGGTGATTGCTGATCTCGAAATGCGCGGACTAGGTGGCGCATTTGGAGTCGGAATTTATGGCGATGCTAAGAACTCTGGAATGAATATTGTTTATCTGGGACAAGGCGGGCTATCACTTCCAGACGAGGCTTACTACCGCGAAGAACAATATGAAGAAATACGCCAGGCCTTCAAAGTCCATGTGGCCAAGATGTTTGCTCTCGCCCAGATAGCTGACGGCGATGAGTTAGCTGAAGAAATCTACAATCTCGAAGCGCGCATTGCCGCACATCACTTTGATCAAGTTAAAGATCGCGATGTTGAGCTCACTTATAACAAGCTGAGTTTTGCCGAACTTTGCGCCTTGGCCCCGCACTTTGATTGGGCCACTTGGCTTGAATATGGCCAGATTCCAAAGTCCGCCTTCGATGAAGTAGTCGTGCAGCAACCACCATTTTTTCATGGGCTATCTGCGATCCTAGAGAATTTTGACCCTAAGCCTTGGCGGGCATGGATGAAGTGGCAATTGATTTCTGGCGCTGCTGCTTATCTGCCTGAAGAATTTGTAAACCAGAACTTTGAGTTCTATGCAAAAACTTTATCGGGCACTCCAGAAATTCGAGTTCGCTGGAAGCGGGCAATCTCTTTTGTCCAAGGGGCGCTCGGCGAGGCCATCGGCTCTATCTATGTGCAGCGCCATTTTCCAGAGGCGGCCAAAGTTGCGATGCTTGATCTCGTGGCGAATTTAATTGAGGCCTACCGCATAAGCATTAACGAGCTTTCCTGGATGAGTCCGGAAACTAAAGCTAAAGCTTTAGAAAAGTTAACTAAGTTCACACCAAAGATTGGCTATCCCGACAAGTGGCGCGATTATTCGGCGTTAACAATTACCCGCGATGGTCTCTTTGAAAATATTGGTCGGATCACCAAATTTGCCCGCGATATAGAACTGGCCAAAATTGGAAAACCAGTTGATAAAACTGAATGGTTGATGACCCCTCAAACCGTTAATGCTTATTACCACCCGATCCAAAATGAGATCGTCTTTCCAGCAGCGATCCTGCAGCCACCATTCTTTGATCTTGCAGTTGATATGGCGGCAAATTACGGCGCAATCGGGACAGTGATCGGCCACGAGATCGGCCACGGCTTTGATGATCAAGGTTCTAAATTCGACGGCGATGGCAACATGGTCGACTGGTGGACGCCGAGTGATCGCGTTGAATTTGAAAAACGTGCCAACATGTTGATCAAACAATTCGATGCGCTTTCGCCAGAAGAGACCCCAGATATCACGGTAAACGGGGCGCTAACGGTCGGAGAAAACATTGGCGACCTTGGTGGGTTAGCAATTGCTTTTAAGGCCTATAAATTGGCTCTAGCGGGCTCAGAAGCGCCGATAATTGATGGTTTAACGGGCGAACAACGTTTCTTCTTATCTTATGCTCAAGCTTGGCGCGGAAAAGTGCGAGCCGAAGAATTACGCCGTCGCATCGCAACAGATCCGCATTCGCCCAATGAGTTCCGATGCAACGCAATTGTTGCCAATCTGCCGGACTTCTATGAAGCTTTTGAAGTTACCGAAGGCGACCAACTTTGGCTAGCCGAAAGCGAGCGAGTAGAGATCTGGTAACTCTGCGACAATACCTTTCATGTCTAGCCCTGCGAGCCCTGGTTTCAAATTTGAAATCCAGAAATCGACTGAAAATTCCTTTGCCCGAACTGGCACGCTAAGGACCCCAAATGGCATTGTCGAAACACCCGCCTTTATTCCAGTAGGCACCAAAGCCACCGTTAAGTCAGTATTGCCTGAAGCTATGCGCGAACTTGGCGCACAGGCACTGCTTTCAAATGCATATCACCTGTATTTACAGCCCGGCCCAGAAATTCTTGATGCCGCTGGCGGCTTATCAAAATTTATGAATTGGAATGGCCCTACATTTACCGATAGCGGTGGTTTCCAAGTGCTCTCACTTGGGGTGGGCTTTAAAAAGGTATTGGCCATGGATGCCAAGACTTTTCGCGCCGACGATGTGATTGCTGATAACAAGCAACGCTTGGCTCATGTCGATGACGAAGGTGTTACTTTCAAATCGCATTTAAACGGTTCGATGCATCGTTTTACCCCTGAAGTTTCCATGCAGATTCAACATCAAATTGGCGCTGACGTAATGTTTGCCTTTGATGAATGCACCACGCTTCATAACACTCGTGGTTATCAAGAGCGCGCGATGGAACGTACTTATGCCTGGGCTATTCGTTGTTTAGATGAACATAAGCGACTGACGCTAGAGCGAGCCGATAAGCCATACCAAGCGCTCTTTGGCGTTATTCAAGGTGCGCAATACGAAGACTTGCGTCGCAAAGCGGCAAAAGATTTAGGCTCGCTTGAGTCATCAGGTATTTCATTTGATGGTTTTGGTATCGGTGGGGCGCTAGATAAAGATTCACTCGGCACCATTGTGCAGTGGGTGAATAGTGAACTGCCCGAAGAAAAGCCTAAACATTTATTGGGTATTGGTGCGCCCGAAGATTTATTCATTGGGGTTGAAAGTGGCATCGATACTTTCGATTGTGTACTTGCCTCTCGCATCGCTCGTTCAAGTGCCGTCTACACAATGACTGGCCGATTTAACTTAACTAATGCCACCTATAAGCGAGATTTCAACCCAATTGATAGCGAATGCGATTGCTACACCTGCCAGAACTACACCCGCGCATATTTAAACCACTTATTCCATGGCAAAGAGATGATCGCGGCCACCCTTGCCACTATTCATAACGAACGCTTTGTCGTGCGACTAGTCGATCAAATGCGATCAGCCCTTAAGACTGGTCACTTCTTTGACTTAAAGGATGAATTCATGGGCCGCTTTAAACATAAATCGGGTCAACACCACGACTGATATGACTTCTTTAGCTAATTAGTAGATTTAAATAATAAACAGAGTTTGCGCTTTTGCTACGGCTTCTTCGCGGCCACTAGCGTTTAATTTTCGATAAACATTACGCAGGTGAGTCTTCATCGTATTGTGCGAGATATGTAAAGTCTTGCCAATTGCGGTGATTGGTTTACCCGTAGCTAGCGAACGCAGCACATCAATTTCCCGCTTAGTTAGCGGTTGGGTCAGTGCCGCATTCTGGTGGTTCTTAGCGTTCATCCGCTGAGCTGCAGCGCGTGCTAATTCTTCGAGATAGACAGTTGGACGTTTAGAAGCGCTGCGAATAATCAACTCCAGAATTGTGGGATCTTGCCGCAAGAAAATCTCTTTTGCACCCACTCGTGCACCAACATCGAGTCCAATCTTCAAGGCATCCATCGCCAATGTTTCCTGCGAAATGTTTGCCTCGCAACCAACTAAAGATTTCCAAATCTTTTCGCGAGCAGTGTCAGATTCTAAAATCTCTGGTACTACCTTTTTCTTCACTTCATTCTTCGATACCGCACCGAGTGCCTGGCGATATTGGTGGGTAAAGATTAAATCTTTGGGTAAGCGGTTTAGTATCTGGCTTGAACGTTCATAATCTTTAACCCAGAACCGAAGAAATAGCTCATTTATATCGATAATCAAACTTAGGCCATCTTCACCTTTAAATTGGGAGGCGAGTATCCGATGATCTCGCACAACCGCAAACGCTTCCTCAACTTTGCCATTTATCATCAAAGTGCGAGCGAGATAACTTTCGGCCATAAATAACCAGGGCCATTGGTGCCATTCTCGTGCCAATTTCGCAAGCTTAGATAATTCTGCAATTGCCTTACCTGGATCAGCAAATTCTAAGAAGCAGCGCGCTTTAATGTAGATGGCTTCGGTATAACCAAAGAATCCGGCATATTCATTACGCTTTCCAATTTCTTCAGCTAGCGTTGCCGCATCAAAAGCCTGAATGTATTCACCTTCCAAAAATAACTTCATTGCCCTAATTGTCTGCCAGAGAAATAGATCCTCGGGTGAACTGCTACTTTCAATAATTTTTTGTACTTCGGCTTCAATGGAATTCAAAACTGTGGAATCCTCGAAGATAAATGATCTAGCTGCAAATATCCGCAAGACACCTAATCGATCAGACTGCTCAATATCAGGCTCAGTCGCTGGCTCGCGAAGAATCACCTCCATCTGAAGATCAAATTCGGATAACCGGCCGCGACAGTATTCGATATGCGCCAAAGCTGTTGCGGTAACTTTTTCGATAAAGGGGGCTAGTGGGGTGTCTTTGTAGGTAAAGCGCATTTCCTCGACCAACTGAATCGTACGTTCAAATTCATAATTAGTCAGATGTCCCATAACCTTTGCTAGTTCAGAAAACATTCTATTTCGAGTGTTATCTAGTGGTAAATAATTGCTCCAATAAAGGATATTTCTGCCATCGCCACGGGTAATCAACTTACGTAACGCCGGCTTAAACATTTCGCGTAAATAGTCAGAATCGCCAGATTTTACAGCGTGTTCTATTGCTAGATTTAACTTGCCTTTAAGTACAAAGAGTTCTGATAGCACAATTTGATTCTTGCAATAGCTCTTGTCGTCGGCTCGAGCCATCTCGTCAATTACTTCGCGTGCGAAGTTATTAAAAATGTAGGTACTTTTTTGACCAGCAGCAGAAGTCAGGAAAACGCCTTCGGCTGCGAGTTTATTCAAGTTTGCGTCATTTACCATTCTGCCAGTTACGGAATTAGCTATTTCTAGATCAAAGACCTCAAAACTAGACATCGAAAGCAAAAGCTCTCGGGTTTCCTTTGCTAGTTTTTTAAACTTACTTGAGATTAAATTTGTGACGAGACTTTCGTCAACTTCATGTTCTGATTTACTGACCTCACCACTAGCAATGATTGCAGCGGCCAAAGGCCATCCATGAGTTTGTGCAGAAACTTTTTCTATATTTTTCTCACTTGCATCACCACTAGAAACTTGCAGCAAAGCTTTGATTTCATCCTTTGAAAAGACTAAATCGCCTGCGGTAATTATTGATAAGCGATCAATGCTAGAAAATCGCTTAAGCGAGACTGTTGGTATAACTCGCCGCAGCGCAAAGATATGAATGTTATCCGGAATCGCATCCATATAAGATTGAGTTTTATTTAATTGATAAGTAAAGGCATCGACCACATTATCCAGAACTAAAACAACATCCTCGTTAAGATTAGTGATAGCTTGAAAAATCGAGGAGATGGATTTCGCATCTATGTCAGGTGCGAAATTTGGAATTACTTCACGAATCGCGCTTATTAGATAGATGGGGACTCCGACTAAAGCATCGGTCTCTGACATCGTGTACCAAAAAACTTTTTTCTTACTTTGTTTGGCCCACTCGGCAATGAGGCTAGTTTTTCCATATCCAGCCGGTGCCACCACCATGGTGTAGCCAGGGGCACGATCATCAATTAACTCAAAAAGGTGACGTCTAGAGAGGAAATTAGCTGGCAATTCAGGCGGGCGAATTCGGGAAAGGGTGATGCTTGAATGGTGCTCGCTCATAGGCAAAGGGTTACTTAAGTGGGCGAGAATTGCTATCTCTAACCCCTAATTTGGAGGGGTTAGGAGCTAAATAACCCCTTGATCTAACCCCGTAGCGCGCTTCGCAGCAATGATTACTGGACGACCGTTTTCAAGGGTATGAACGCTTACTCGGTCATCAAAGGCGCTGCGCAGCTCAGGTGAGTGAATAACAGATTGAGATTCACCATCTAACAGCACTCGCCCACTTTGCATGATGATGATTCGCTCTGCATACATCGCGCCCAAGGTGATGTCGTGCATCGTTGAAACAATGGTGACACCGGTTGCCTTAATCTCCTCAACTTTGTTAAGTACCGAAATCTGATGATGCAAATCAAGAGCACTCGTTGGTTCATCCAGCAACATCACTTCGGGTTCCTGAACAAGGGCGCGGGCGATTAATACCCGCTGCATCTCGCCACCCGAGAGCGTATTTACAAGTTGGCGCTGCATTCCTAGTAACTGAGTTGCTTCAAGCATCTCATGAACAATATTGCGACTATGCGCGCTCTCTTTGCCCCAGCCATCTAGCTTCGCTCGTCCTAACATCACATACTCGGCAACGCTCATAGCTGCTGGAATTGAGGGACGTTGCGGAACAAATGCGATGTTGAGTGATTTGTTCTTAGCAATTTCGCGATCGTTATATTTAATTGAACCTGAATACGGTTGCATACCGAGCATAGTGCGCAACAGAGTCGTCTTTCCGGCGCCATTAGGTCCGACTAAGCAACTCCAGGTTCCACTTGGAATATCTAAACTAATTGATTGTAAAACTTCAGCGTTATCAAAACGAACTGAAAGATTTTCAATATTAATCACTGGCTACCTCGATTGCGAGCTCGTAGAACAAATAAGAAGAATGGCGCACCGACGAATGCCGTAATGACTCCGATAGGTAGCTCTGCAGGTGAAAGCAATGTGCGCGCACCCAAATCGGCAATTACTAAAAAGGCAGCACCCACAAAAGCGATTGAAAGCAGCGAACGGTTTGTGGCTCGCTTGGTTAAACCTCTGACTAAGTGCGGAACCACGATTCCGACGAAGCCGATTAGACCACTGGCAGATACTGCTGTGGCTGTAGCTAAAGTCGCCGCAGCAACAGCAATCATGCGGATTTTCTGAGGTGAAACCCCCAATGAATAGGCCTCTTCATCACTTAGCATCAACGCATCAAGGACCTTGGAAATTCGAATCAATATAGCGAGAGCGATCAAAATATAAAAGCCTGCCCACTTCACAACGTCCCAATTGGCAACTGTTAGCTCGCCGAGAATCCAGGAATAAACCGGACGCAAGGCTGCACTATTTCGCTGTTGTAAATAAGTTTGAAACGCGGTCGCAAAAGAGCCAACTGCGATACCTGCCAATAACAAAGTACTGGGGTCGGCAAATAATCGTCCTGCCACTAAGAAAGTAGCAGCCACGGCAAGTACTCCGCCAAGAAAGGCGAAGATTGGTAGCAGGGCATGTAGGTCTCCGCCACCGTTGGTGATGGCAATTGTGGCTCCCAGGCCGGCGCCTGATGCCACGCCAAGCAAATATGGATCAGCTAGTGGGTTTCTAAAAACACTTTGATAAACCGCACCACTTGTTGCCAGGGCTGCGCCAACTAAGGCACCTAATACAACTCGCGGTAATCGCAACTCAAGCAACAAGGTGCGATCTTCGTTTTCTAATCCATTAGGCAAACCCAAAAGCGTTCGGATGATTGAGCCAAAATTTAAATTAACTGGACCAAAGCCCACGCCAAGTAAACAAGCAATCAGAAGCGCCGCGGCAGCGCTGGCAGTAATCTGCCAACGCCACACGCGATCGATCTGATTTTTCTTCATTTATTTACTTCTTCACCTTTGCGAGGCAAGCAGCAACGTAGCGATAGAAATCAACAAGTCGTGGTCCCCATCTAGATGGAATATCGTTTGGCAGTGCAAAAACATTCCTCTTGGTGACCGCGGTAATGCCAGACCAACCGGCTCGTGCCTTTACGGTAGCTGCGCTTTCGCCATATTCAGCATCGGCTAAGAAAATAACGTCTGGATCGGCTTTTAAGAGATACTCAGCCGAAAGCTGCGGATAGCCATAAGAATCAGCGCCAGCAGCCTTATCTGCGATATTAATCAAGCCGAAGTCCTGGTAAACCTTGCCAATGAAAGTATCGGAAGTAACTGAATAAAGCGTGTTATCGAGCTCATGGAAGAAAGTTATTTTGACGCTCTTTTTTGTTCGATTGATAATCGATTTAATCAATGAAGCCATTTTGAAGGTTACTTTTTTAGCTTCCGCTGTTCGATCAGTGACTGCGCCAAGTACTTCAATTTCTTTATATGCCTGGGCTAAGGTCTCTGGCGCTTTCTCCATCAATACCGGGATCTTTAACTTCTCGAGAGCTTCTTTGACCACCAGAGATTTCATAGCATCTACAGATAGAACCACGAGATCTGGTTTTAGCGCAGCGATTGCTTCGACATTTGGTTCAAATGCACTCAGCTGAGTAATTGGCGCTGACTTAGGAAAATTCGAAAGTGAGTCAACTGCCAAAACTTGTTTGCCAGCGCCAATTTCAAAGAGTGATTCAGTAGCACTTGGGGAAAGCGAAATGATGCGAGTTGGCTTTTTGGTAATTGTTGTCGAGTACCCACCAGATGAAACAATTAGTGGATATTTGGTAGCTGTGCTCGCCGCATTAACTGATGAAAGCGGGGCAAGTAATAGCGCTGCGACCAAGAGTGCTGTCGGTCGAATAAACCTTTTAAACATAAAAATACTCCCTCAAGATATTCGAGGGAGAAAGGGGGCAATTAAACGAGAAGTTCCGCGTAAAGGCCCAACCTTCCTCCGAGGTTGGATAACACTTTCGGCGTCACGCCAGGCGACCTGGCTTAGATCTTTCGATCTTTACAGTTGCGGGACAGCACCGGAATCAAACCGGATTTCGCTAAACGCAACGCCACTTGTTCATGGGCCGCCACAATCTGCAAGAGACCGGGCCGCCTGGATCAAGTGCGCTGAACTTATCACGGCAAAAAGCAAGTGGCTATTAAGGCCGTTTTCTTCGGAATGTCGCGCTTAAACCCCAAGTTGTCACTCGATAAATTGCCTCAAAAACAATCTTTTTCGACATTTTACTAACGCCATACTGCCGCTCAATAAAGGTGATTGGAACTTCCAAAATACTGCCATTAATTTGAGACATGCGTTTAGTCATCTCAATTTGAAAACAATATCCCTCACTATTAACGGAATCTAAATCAATTTGAATCAACTTAGCCGTGCGATAAATACGAAAGCCAGCAGTCATGTCTTTAACTTTGCCGCCCAGCATTAATCGCGCATAAACATTGGCAGATCTTGATAGCCACTGACGACGCCTTGCCCAGTTCTTAACAGCGCCGCCCGAAATCCAGCGCGATCCAATAATCAGATCTGAGCCTGTCGCGTCCATAGCTTTGATTAGATTATGAAGATCACTTATTTGATGTGAGCCATCGGCATCCATTTCAATTAAATACTTATATCCGCGATCGACGCCATATTTAAAACCAGCTTTGTAAGCACTACCCAAACCTAATTTTTTCTTTCGCTCCACGACAACTATGCGACCACTTTCTAGAGCAACTGCGCGACAAGCATCGGCGGTGCCATCAGGAGAGCCATCATCGACAATTAAAATATCTAGATTTAGTTCAAGTAACTGTGGCAGCAAAATACCAATACTTGTGATCTCGTTATAGGTTGGAACAATTACTAGATAATCACGATTCATCTATCAAAACTCAACTACTAGTGAGTTAGCGTTACTTTTGACAGACCTACAGGTGCATCTGGGTCGAAGCCAGATTTCTTAGCAAATTCAAGCGAGAAGCGCTGTAACGAAATCGCATCAACAATGGTTGATTCCATTTCATCACGGCAATTTGAGCCTGGAATCACGATGTCGCCGGCTTCAGGTGAACCACCATTTCCGACCCAAAAAATTCGCCCAGTAATTGCGCGAATTCGTGTGGTGGCTTCAGAGATTGAATTAAGTGGCAAATGAGCTGGTGCCAAGATAAACACTTGGGTTTGCGGAGTTAACGCAGATATTGGGCCATGTAAATAATCGGCAGTTGAAAGGCCCTGAACCGAAACCTTGCATGTTTCTTGAATCTTTAGCGCTGCTTCGCGGGCATTTGGATAAGCGAAACCACGGCCAAGAACCACAGTTTCATTTTCTCGGTTGCAGGCATCAACGGCTTGGCTAACTAAAGCTGCGTTACTTACTAACTTTTCGGCTTCGGCAATTAAAGAATCACCGTTTATCGACAACTTTGCCCAAGTTGCTACTAGTAAATATGAGGTAAGCAGTTGTGCGGAATAACTTTTGGTCGCAGCAACAGCTAGCTCAGCACCTGCTTGTAGATCTAAGTGATGATCTGCGGCCTTTGCTAGTGGCGAGTTAGCATCGTTAGTAAGCGAAATCAATTTAGCACCAGCCCGCTTGGCTGAATTCGCAAAAGCAACTAGATCTGGTGACTGGCCACTCTGGCTAAGTGCAACTACCAAAACGCCCTGATAGTGAAGTTCGGCATGATAAATAGTTACTGACGATGGCGAAGTAAGACCACAAGGCAAGCCAAGTTTGGTTTCAACTAGATACTTTAAAAAGTGTGCTGCGTTATCTGAAGTACCGCGCGCCAAGATCAAAATTGATGAAATTTTATTTGCGGTCAAAATGTCTTTGATTGGCTCAAAGGCAGCAAGATTGCTCAAGATCCGGCTAAATACTTGCGGAGTCTCTGCGATCTCAGAGGCCATCACGATGCCCAGTGAGTTACTAGGTAGCGAGTCATTGGCGATGTTCATGAGGCTATCTTCCCACAGTCTCTAACGTGCTTCCATGACCTCTTTTAGGCGCACTAGAGTCTTAGCAACGACCATCTGAGTCCAGGGATAAGCCTTACGAAACTTTAGCCAGCTCTGCGAAATTGATTTGCGGCCGTCAAAAGTCTCGGTGACTTCGCATTGATTTGGGCTGATTTCGCGGATCTCATAGCGCCAACGCCAGCGGCCTAAGTGACGCCAAGCAATTAACTTATACTCTTCGAATTCAACCACGGTATTCGTAATTCGGTAATCGATTCCCAGATGCATAGCCATGCCGAATTTAGATCCTAGGGTCAAACGTTCTGGCCCGCTAATTCTATTTTGAATGGTATTTGATCCATCAATTTCTTTATGCCGACTGGGATTTGCTAAGAGATCAAAGACTTTTGAAGCTGGCGCATTTATGATAATGCGCGCAGATTTAATCTTGGAATCGCCCGTTTCAATAATCTCAGCTCGAACTTTGTCGCCTTCAGTCATCATTTTCCTAGCCTCTCTAATAGCATCGGCTAATGCTAATCCTGTTACCTCCAAGTGAGAAGAAGAAGGCAGCGACTAGTCAGGAAAAGTTTGAGTTAAGTTCGATTGTTTTCGCAGTTGAGTTATCTAATTCTCGAAGCCAGACCACTTCTAAGCACGACTCTTCACAAACTTCTACTGCCATTGAAATCTATGACGGGGTTCTCTTTCAAGGGCTGAACTGGAAAACTCTTACAGCAGCAGAAGAAATGCGAGCCAATACTAAAGTTCTAATTGTTTCGGCGGTCTTTGGCTTAGTTAGACCGCTAGACAAGATATTTAGCTATAAAGAAAAGATTGACAATAAATTATGGCGTGAAGCCGTTGCCCAAGTATCTGCCAAGTATTCGAATGAGTTAATTATTGATTGTCGCTCATCCACGTATAAGGGCGTCTGGACGATAAATCCGCAAAACACTGTTGAAGTAAGAGTTTTCAAAGTAAATGGCGCAGAGCGAAGCATGATCACGCATATGTCCAAGAAATATCGCGGCGAACTAACTGGGCACTTACTCAAGCAGACTACCGACCCAACTAGTCCGGCCGAAGTGCAGCGTATTGCTGCGCAACTATTTGAGTGCGAGCTTCACGCTCCCGCAGATGGCCAGCCATGGGCGTTAGATCTGCTGATTTCTTAAGGGCAAAGTAGGCGAGATACAATCGCCCCATGGATTTACATAAGGTCATTTTATATTACGGCTTCACGCCGATATCTGACCCTGCCGCAGTTAAGTTATGGCAACGCACACTTTGCGAGTCACTTGGTTTAACTGGTCGAATTATTATTTCGAAGCACGGCATCAATGGCACCTTGGGTGGCGAGATTGAAGCTCTTCGTACTTACGTCAAGAAAACTAAGAAGTATGACGGATTCCGTAAAGTAGAT
Source organism: Candidatus Planktophila sp. (assembly GCA_044351155.1). Lineage (GTDB taxonomy): Bacteria > Actinomycetota > Actinomycetes > Nanopelagicales > Nanopelagicaceae > Planktophila. The sequence goes on from JBILGH010000020.1 coordinate 12,958, forward strand.
TTCAAATGGTCAGCTGGCGATGGCACCGAGTTTCCTAAATTATCGGTAAAGGTGCGCAAGGAACTGGTAGCCTTCGGTCACCCTGATGAAATCAAAGTTGATGAAAATGGCGTGATTGGTGGCGGCATTCATTTACGTCCAGAACAAGTTAATGAACTAGTCGCCGAACGTGGCGATGATGTTGTTTTCTTTGACGGTCGTAATGCCTTTGAGGCCAAGATTGGTAAATTCCGAAACGCAGTTGTGCCTGATGTTGAAACTTCACGTGATTTCGTGGCCGAGATTGAAAGCGGCAAGTACGACCATCTGAAAGATAAACCAGTGGTTACTTACTGCACCGGCGGTATTCGTTGTGAAGTTCTATCTGCGGTCATGAAAACCCGCGGTTTCCAAGAGGTTTACCAAGTAAAGGGCGGTATTGTTCGCTACGGTAATAAGTACGGCGATGATGGCCTCTGGGATGGTTCGCTCTATGTTTTCGATGATCGTATGGCGATGGATTTCTCTTCTAAAGCTAAGACCATTGGTGAATGTGAATCGTGCTCTGCGCCAACTAAAATCTTTGTAAATTGTTCAAATATTGCTTGTCATAAGCTGGTTTTGCTCTGTGAGTCATGCGCCGCTAAAGATCGTTCAACTGGCTGTGAACATGATCAATCTAAAAAGCGCGACTCTTCGCTAATCGGCTAATTTTTAGAGATTAACTGCGTCGCGAATCATGCGGATATAGAACTTGCCGGCAACGCTAGTGCTTGGTTTTGGTTCGCCCATCGTTACAAAACCTATTCTTTCATACGCAGCAATCGCTGAATAGTTATCTTCCCAGACGCCCAAACCTTGTCGTTGCCAACCTTTTTCTTGCGCATGTTCATCAACGAATTTAAACATGGCTCTTAATAGACCAACTCCGCGAAATTCGGGTGAACTCCAGCAACCACCAACCCAAGCTGTGGCCTCGAAATCACCTTTTAAATTCTCAACAGTCATAATTGCACTATCAATACCGTCGACTGAGGTGACTATGTAATGTAGGTTTTCAATTTTAGCCCGCCACTCAGATTCACTCTGCGCGCTCTCGGCTTCAAGATTTCCACCGAAAGCATTAGGACTATCTCGGAGAGAAGCTAACCGCAATTCTTTTACTCGAAACCAATGTTCAGCAGAGAGTTCTTCTACTTGAATTTGATGCATGCCCTAACTTTACCTAGGAGAAAGCAATTAAGCATCAGGAGATTTTTTTACAGCTGGTTTCTTACTTGGTTTAATCGGTTTAGGAGCTTTAGATGGCTTAGCTGGTGGAGTAGGTGCTGGTAATAGTTTTGGTTTAGCTGGTTTCATACCTGGCTTCACTACAGCCGCCAATGAGTCATTGCGTAATGCAATTGCAGCATCCATTTCAATTTTTCCGGCAGAACCTGCGGCTTTCTTAGCTTTGGCAGTGGCTGCAGCTGCTACGGCAGCGCTAGTGCGCACTTTGATTGCATCGGCATCACTCTTAAATTTAGAAGCAATATCCTTACGTGCTTGTTCTGCTGCCTTGATCGCTGCAATCCAATTTGTCATTGCTGTTCTGAAGTTTTCTTGCTCAGCCTTCATAGCAACATTCCAATTAGCTAACGCTGTTTGATATTCCTGCAGAGCTAATTGGTAGTCACTTTGCGTATCGGCTGAAGCAGTATTTGTCGGAGCAAAAAGCGCAGTGACAACAAGTGCGATAAGCAATATGCGCTTTTTCATTTTCGACCTTTCGATAGCCCGTCCCGGGGATGTGATAAGGATGCGGGATAAGTTTGTGAAAACCTTGTGAATCCTAATGATTTCGCAAATGAAATGGGCGAACTAGTCCGCTGCCCTACCTTTTAGGAGCCTAACGAACTAGCCTTATCAACATGTCTGAACGGCCAAAAGTGCTCGTAATCGATGACGAACCAGGTGTTCGAGAGCTAATTAGCGAGGCGCTAAGCCTCTCTGAGATAAATGCTGTTCAAGCCGCCGATGGTCTCGAAGCACTCTCGTTTCTGCGCCGCGAAAGATTTGATCTACTGATTCTTGATATCAATATGCCGAAACTCGATGGGTTGGCGTTGCTAGAAAAGCTGCGCTCCGAAGGAATGTCGGTTCCAGTACTGATGTTGAGTGCTCGTGCGGATAAAGCTGATATTAATCAAGGTTTGCGAACTGGCGCTGATGACTATATAACTAAACCATTTAGTATCGAAGAGTTGGTGTTGCGTGTTAAAGCCATCATGCGACGCAGTAAGGGTGAAGTTGCCGAAGTAAAAGTTCTTACTTGCGGCCCAATTTCAATGGACTTTTCGAAATACTTAGTGAAGTTCAATGATCAACCAGTTGACTTGTCCCCCACTGAGTTCAAGCTGCTTGAACAATTGATTCTCAATCGTGGAAATGTGGTCACGAAAGAAACGCTGCTCTCTGAAGTTTGGGAGATAGATTTCAAAAGTAATTCAACTGTGGTTGATACCTATATTTCTTACTTACGTAAGAAATTACATATGGATGGTTTTGATGGAATCAAAACAGTCCGTGGAATTGGTTTTCAGATTGTGGCTGATTAATGAAGTTGCAGACTCGTCTTACGGCCCTTGTCTCAGCCATAATTATTTTGATCTCAGCTGCTATCGGGCTTTTCGCGATAAGCATTACTGAGAACAATGAAATCGGACGCGTTGATTCGATTCTTAATTCCGCAGTTAATCAATTAGAAATTACCCAGGATGATCCTCTTTCCTTAGCCCTATTGCTAGCTGATCAAAGTGACCTTAAATTCACCGTTTCATACATATCAGCGGCAAGAGAAATTACTGCCCTTAATCAAAGTTCTGGAGATTTACTGGGCGTCCCAGGTGAACAAGATCTAACTGCCGCTCTCTCTGCGGGAATTACGCTAAAAACTGACGAGTTAAACCGCATCAGAGCGATCGAGTTACCCGATGACGAGTTCTTAGTGCTATCAGTTTCACTCGCTGAAATTAGCGCCGCAAAGAGCCAAAACATCCGCTACTTGTTTATCTTTACTTTGGCTATGGTTTTGCTTGGAATTGGGGTTTCAAATTATCTCTTTCGACGTGATAACGAGCTTAACGAAGTTGTTAACTCGCTGCAGAAAAATCAAGAAAATATGCGTGAATTTCTCGGGGACGCTTCACATGAGCTGCGCACTCCGTTGACTGTGATTAAGGGTTATGTTGAACTGCTTGGTAAGAATCAAACACCAGATGCTGCCAAGACTGCCGAATACTATGAACGTATTGCCCATGAAATCGAGCGAATGCAATCTTTGATCAATGATTTGCTCTTGATAGCCGAATTGGAAGATCAAGGGCCAATCGAAACTGAAATCATTAATTACTCCCGAGAAGTTGCGCATTTAAGTAATGACTTAAAGACCTTGCAACCGAGCCGCCCAATTGAAACAAAGATTGAGCCCGGCATTTTGGTCAACATCTCGCATAATTATGCGCAGCAAATGTTGGCGAACATCTTTGCCAACCTGCGTCGACATACTCCTGAAGATTCACAAGTGCTTATTGATTTAGCTACCGTCGGGAGCAAGGCAGTCTTAACCATTTCTGACGCTGGTTCGGGCTTACCTGAAGAGGTATACAGATCGGGGATCCAATACTTCCAGCGATTTGACCGTTCGCGTTCACGTGAATCAGGTGGCAGTGGGTTAGGTATGACAATCATGAAGCGAATAATTGAAAATGCCAATGGTTCAATAGAGCTTCGCAAGAGTCAATTTGGTGGTCTAGAAATCAAAATTACGCTGCCAATAAGTCGTGACTAATGTAACTATTGATCTAAGATTTAAGTTATGAATTCAACTTACTTGAACGCTCTTAAGAGTAAGTCGGAAATTCACATCGAGCTGGTCTGCTTAGGAAATATCTGTCGCTCACCTATGGCTGCTGCAGTGTTGCATAATAAAGCGCGAGATTTAACTGGACCGAAGTTTTGGGTATCCAGCAGTGGGACATCTGGGTGGCATAAAGGCGAGGGGGCAAGTCCCAGTTCGGTGAAAGTTTGGGAATCGGCGGGATACAAGTATGAGCATGTATCAAGGCCCTTTTCAGCGGATTTCTTCGATCAAAAAGATTTGATTCTGACAATGGATCTAAACAATAGGTCCGAGGTATTAAAAAGTGCGAGAAATCAAGCCGACATCAACAAAGTAATGATGCTTCGTTCTTTTGATCCTAAACTTATCAATTTAGATGCGACTACACCTGCCGCAGAATTACTACAGGTCCCTGATCCCTGGGGCCAGGAAATTGGGGCCTACCGTGATGTTTTTCAGATTGTTGAAAGCGCAATTGACGGCCTAATTGAATACTTCAAGGATTAAACGACACCGGTTGCGAGCAAAATCAATAATAACGAGCCAAGCGCAATTCGATAAACAATAAATGGCGCAAAGCTTTTAGTTGAAACAAATTTTAGCAGCCAAGCGATTACGGCGTATCCGATGACAAATGCAACTCCGGTTGCTAGCAAGGTTTCCGGCATTGTGAAAACACCAGTATCGCCACCTTGCGAAATGGCACCTTTGAGTTCATAGAAACCACTTCCAAATACCGCTGGAACTGCCAACAAAAAGGAATATCGAAGCGCAGCTTGCCGGTTGTAACCCAGAAAACGACCCATCGCAATTGTGGCACCTGATCTAGAAACACCTGGAATAAGTGCGAGTGATTGCGCAAATCCATATAACAAGCCATCGCGCACACTTAAATTAGTAAGGTCGCGCTTACTACTTCCATACTTGTCTGCGATACCCAAAACAACGCCAAAGATAATCAAGGTGCTTGCTATCAACCAAAGCGAACGGAAATCATTTCTAATTACATCTTTACCCAGGTAGCCCAAGATGGCGATAGGCAAGCTGCCCACAATGATTAGCCAACCCATTCGGGCATCAGACTTTTCAGTTGAACTACTTGTTGGTCGTTTTGTGACTTGGCGAAACCATGCCGAAATAATCTGCTTGATATCATTACGAAAGAAAATCAAAACCGCTAACTCTGTGCCGATTTGGGTAATTGCGGTGAAGCGAGCCCCTGGATCTTCAGCAGTTCCAAAGAGAGCGCCTGCAATGCGAATATGCGCACTCGATGAGATCGGCAGGAACTCAGTTAATCCCTGTAGAGCGCCCAGAAATAATGCTTCGAACAAAGCAGCTCCTAGAGTTAGTTGATTTGGAGCCCCATCTTATCGAGGGATCTACTCTAAACTCTGGAATTGTGAATGAGTACGAGCCAGAGGTTGCCGAGCGTTGGGGCGAGACCGCTGCTTTTCAACAATCCCAAGCACGCACCTCTAAATATTCACATGCTGATTTTGCCGCGGCCAAAATCGATCAAGAGGCGGTAACTGAAAGATTCGCAACCGCATTTGGAAATGGCATTGACTGCCATTCGCCAGAGGTTCAAGAAATTGTCGTTGCTCACCGCGCCGCAATCTCGAAGTGGTTCTATGACTGCAGTATTGAAATGCAGCGAAACTTAGCGCTCATGTATATCAGCGATGAACGCTTCAAGAAATATTACGACGGCCGAGTTCGCGGCTTAGCTCAATATGTTCATGATTCAATCATGAACACAAAGAACATGAACACAAAGAACTAGTTAGATATCGAAGCGATCTGCGTTCATAACTTTGACCCAAGCGGCCACAAAGTCATTAGCGAATTTAGCTTTATTATCATCTTGGGCATATAGCTCAGCATATGAACGCAAAACAGAATTTGATCCGAAGACCAAATCTGCTCGAGTTGCCGTGAATTTAACTTCACCAGTGTTGCGATTACGAATATTGTAAAGATTTACGCCCGCTGGCTCCCAGATATATGACATATCGGTTAGATTCGTAAAAAAATCAGGGGTTAGCGCGCCTACCTGATCAGTAAATACACCATGTTTGGTGCCGCCGAAGTTTGTACCAAGAACTCGCATACCGCCAAGCAACACTGTCATTTCTGGTGCAGTTAGCCCCATCAATTGCGCACGATCAAGTAGTAACTCTTCTGGGCTAACTACATAATCTTTGGCTTGCCAATTACGGAAGCCATCGTGAATTGGCTCAAGTGGAGCAAACGAATCAGCATCAGTTTGCGCAGCTGTAGCATCGCCACGACCTGGAGTAAATGGAACTTCGATTGTGTGGCCAGCTGCTTTCGCAGCCATTTCAACGCCAACGCCACCAGCTAGAACAATTACATCGGCAATTGAGGCACCGCTCTTCTGCGCAATTGGTTCAAGAATTGAAAGCACCCGAGCTAAACGTGCTGGCTCATTGCCTTCCCAATCTTTCTGTGGCGCTAGACGAATGCGAGCACCATTGGCTCCGCCGCGCTTGTCTGAGCCACGGTATGTGCGAGCGCTATCCCAAGCTGTTGCTACAAGGTCAGCAACTGATAAACCAGAGGCCGCAATCGCTTGCTTTACTTCGGCAACGTTGTAACTCTTATTGCCAGCCGGAACTGGATCTTGCCAAATCAAATCTTCGGCTGGAACATCAGGACCGATGTAGCGAACCTTTGGTCCCATATCGCGGTGCGTTAACTTAAACCACGCACGAGCGAACGCGTCATCGAATGCGGCCTGATCTTTTTGGAAACGCTCTGAAATCGCGCGATAAATTGGATCAATCTTCATGGCCATATCCGCATCAGTCATCATTGGGTTGTACTTAATTGATGGATCTTCTACATCTACTGGCTTATCTTCTTCGGCGATGTTAATTGGTTCCCATTGAGTTGCCCCAGCTGGTGACTTCTTTAGCTCCCAGTCATATTTAAAGAGAAGATCGAAATAACCGCCATCCCATTTAGTTGGGTTAGTAGTCCAAGCCCCTTCTATTCCGCTGGTTACAGTGTTGCGACCGACGCCACGGGTGGTGTGGTTCATCCAACCAAGACCGGCTTCTTCTAGTCCTGCGGCTTCTGGCTCTGGCCCTAGATTTTTCGCAGAACCATTTCCGTGAGCTTTACCAACTGTGTGACCACCGGCAGTAAGCGCGACAGTTTCTTCATCGTTCATGGCCATGCGCGCAAATGTTTCACGAATATGGGCTGCGGTCTTTAGTGGATCTGACTTTCCATTAACGCCTTCAGGGTTTACATAAATCAAGCCCATTTGAACTGCAGCTAATGGATTTTCCATAGTGGAAGCATCATTTAAATCTCCATAACGAGAATCACTTGGTGCTAGCCACTCTTTTTCATTACCCCAATAAATATCGGTCTCTGGATACCAAATATCTGGACGACCGAACCCAAAACCAAAAGTCTTAAGCCCCATTGATTCGTAAGCAATCGTGCCGGCCAAAACTAATAAATCTGCCCAGCTAACTTTGTTTCCGTACTTCTTCTTAATTGGCCAAAGCAAACGACGTGCTTTATCTAAGTTGGCATTATCTGGCCAAGAATTTAGTGGCGCAAAACGGTTGCTACCAGAACCTGCACCACCGCGACCATCGGCCACACGATAAGTTCCAGCTGCGTGCCATGACAAACGAATCATTAACCCGCCGTAGTGACCCCAATCAGCTGGCCACCAACTCTGGCTAGTAGTCATTAACTCATGCATATCTTTCTTAAGTGCTGCGATATCTAACTTCTTTAACTCTTCTAAATAATCAAAGTCCGCACCAAGTGGATTGGTCTTAGTGTCATGCTGATGCAGAATTTCCAAGTTCAGTGCTTTTGGCCACCAATATTCGTTAGCAGATTCCGCAGTGGTATTTGCGCCGTGAGGTACTGGACACTTTGCTGAATCAGACATGAGGTGACCTTTCGATTCTTAATTCACTTTTGCTTTAGAAAACCTTATAACTTGATCCTAAAGGAGTTCAGCAGAAGTGCAATTTATAGCCTTTTTTCGCTCAAAACATGAGATTTAAGTGAATAGAAATGGAATTTCCTTGAACCAGAACCAACTGGCGGCTTAAGATCTCAATATGAGCGATCAATCATTAGTAAAACTTTTCAAGCACATGTCCTGGGCCAACCACTCTGTATTCACAGCACTAAGTGAGCTACCTGCAGAAGCCCTCTCGTTTTCGGCCTGGGACCCAGAATGGAAAGTTGGCACAATTGCTAACCATATTGTTGTGGCGCAACCACGATTGCTGGCGCGGTTAAAGAAAGAAGAAGCGCCAGCTGATCAAGATTTCCCAATGACTTCAGCAGGCATGAAAGCACTCGCAGCCCAATCACTTAAAAACGATGCCGAATTTCTAAACTGGATTGATCAACCAGAAGAGATGTTGACCTTTGTCCGATATGGAAAGACCGTATCTTTCCAAAACACCACAATCGTCGCGCAAATTGTTAATCACTCAATTGAACATCGTGCCCAAATTGCCGACATCCTGGCAATCAACAACATGAATGTCATTAACTTAGATGCGCTAGACCCTATTTCTTATGAGCGCGCCCACCGCTAATTAATCGAACTTAGTAATTGCGTAAGAGTAGTAATCGATAGGTAGGCCGGCTTCTAGAAATAAAGCTTTCTGGAC
>JBILGH010000002.1:0-172841 GCA_044351155.1 Candidatus Planktophila sp.
TACTTCATAATCACGATCGGCTGAAACCGAAATATGTTTCATTACGCAACCGCCAAAATATCTGCACAAATTTCATTAACAGAACGATCATCAACTGGAATAACCGCAGTCGCCAAACTCTCGTAAATTGGTCTACGAGAACTCATAAGTTCGTTCCATTGCGCGCGTGGATTGCCTAGTAAAAGCGGGCGATCGCGATTAAAACCAACTCGAGCAGCAGCTTTACCAAGTGAAATATCTAGAAAGATGATGGTAGCACCGCTACTACGCAACAGTTCCTGTGCTTGCGATGATATCGGTGCGCCCCCGCCGAGCGAGATAACGCCGTTATCGGACTGTAAAACCTCAGCAAGCACAAGTAACTCTTCTGAACGAAAAACTGGCTCGCCTAGATCGACAAAAATGTCAGAGATCTTCTTATTCAACTTCGCCTCAATTAACGAATCAGTATCGGCGAATTTAACTTGCATTTTCTTAGCTAGTGAATGTCCGATCGTGCTTTTACCAGCTCCGGGTGGACCGATCAGAATAATCTGGTTACTCATTTTATCGATAGGTGCGAGATATAGCTTTCGAAGTTGCGCTTAGTTTCACCAACGCTATCGCCACCAAACTTTTCGAGAACTGCTTCAGCTAGCACCAAAGCAACCATCGCTTCAGCCACCACGCCCGCGGCGGGAACAGCGCAAACATCAGAACGTTGATTAATTGCTTTCGCAGCTTCGCCTGTCTTAACATCGATGGTATCTAGCGCCTTTGGTACCGTGGAAATAGGTTTCATTGCCGCTCGAACACGCAAAATTTCCCCGTTAGACATTCCACCCTCGGTACCGCCAGCACGATCAGTACGTCGACGAATTGATCCGTCTGGGCCGCGTTCAATCTCATCGTGCGCTACTGATCCACGCCGAGTTGCTGTGGTGAAACCATCGCCCACTTCAACACCTTTAATCGCTTGAATACCCATCATTGCAGCTGCTAAGCGGGCATCAAGTCGACGATCCCAGTGCACATGCGAACCTAGCCCAGGAGGCAAGTTGTATGCCAACACTTCAACAACTCCGCCGAGCGTGTCACCATCTGAATGAGCAGACTCGATCTCAGTGATCATGGCCGCACTAGTCTTTGAATCAGCACAACGAACTGGATCTTCATCAATTCGTTTCATATCGCCTTCACTTGGCAACAGAGTATTTTCGGGAACACGTACGGACCCAATAGATAAAACGTGACTTAAGACCGTAATCCCACAGGTCTGTGACAAGAAAGCACGAGCAACAGCGCCGAGTGCGACACGCGCCGCGGTTTCGCGAGCACTGGCGCGTTCTAAAATCGCACGAGCATCATCGAAATCGTACTTCTGCATTCCAACTAAATCTGCGTGCCCAGGTCGCGGACGGCTAAGCGGTGCGTTGCGACCTAAATCTTTAATTTCCTCTTCTGGAACTGGGTCAGCCGACATCACTTTTTCCCACTTGGGCCACTCAGAGTTTGCTACTTGAATCGAAATCGGTCCACCTTGCGTTAAGCCCAAACGAATTCCACCGAGGATCGTGACTTTATCGGCTTCAAAATTTTGTCGGGCTCCACGTCCAACACCTAGACGGCGGCGGGCAAGATGATAGTCAATATCGGCAGTCGTAATTTGAACCGAAGCTGGGATTCCCTCAATGATTGCACTGAGAGCTGGACCATGAGACTCACCCGCAGTTAACCAACGCATGGGCTAATTCTCGCAGATGATTGGCTTTTATGTCGCCATATTAAGTGCTGCGGCAAGCAAGATGGCTGGTGCGAAAGCTATCCGTTTCGGAAACCCACCATGCATTAGCGAAACCACCATCAATTGCAGCCAAGCGACCGCGATGAGCAGAAGCAAGGTTTTGTTCATATTCTCGAAGTGCAGCCAAGGAGCAAGGAGCAGAATCAATTTCGCGTCACCCATTCCTACAAACGAAGCCAGGCCAGCCACTAAAGCTGCGATTGAAACTACGAAAAAACCAGTATTAATTTGAAAGTGTTGATCGAGCAGAAACAATGAGGGCCAGATAAGGGCAAGACCAGCCACGAGTAAGGAATTATTTATTCGATAGGTGCGTAAATCTGTATAAGCAATAACCCCAGCCCACCAGAGGCAGGAAACTGTGGCAAATAACTCTAAATACATACCTGGCAAAGTAGTCACTTACTTTGTGTGGGTTAGCTTCAATCTAATTACTGTGTAGAAGTCTTTTACAAGCGCTTTAGTGCGGCCTCACGCATAAGAGGTGCCAATTGTGAACGTTTCACTGAGGTTCCCGCGAAGATTGCGACTTGCGAAATAGCTTGATGAACCAGAAGATCTAAACCATCGATACTTTCCAGGCCCACATTTCGCCAGAAACCCATTAACGCAGTTGGCCAAGGATTATAAAGTGCTTCAAAGAGAAGCGCGCTTGCTCCCGCAATCTTTCCAACCAGCTCATCAGCGGCACCCGCGGGTGAAGTGTTAATGATCAAATCATATTTAGACCAGTTAATTTGATCATCAAAGCCGATTACGGATACTGGTGCAAAAAGGGCGGATTTAATCAAACTCGCACTGCGATGTTCACTTCGGCTGGCAACATCTATCGAAGCCCCGACGCTATCGAAAGCCGCAATCGCTGCCCGAGCTGTTGCTCCCCCACCCAAAATTAAAACATTTTGGAAGGTAGCGTTCGTTTTCGCAGCGACACTTTGTTGAAAGCCGACAACGTCTGTGCTTTCGACTTTCCAGGAATCTCCAACTTTAATCAAGGTATTTGCGCTTCTAATTCGCTTAGCTAGCTCAGAAGTAGGAAAACCTAAATCAACCAGCTCTTCTTTTAGCGGCATAGTCAGAGAGAAACTATTTAATTCGGGTGGTGTGGATTCCAAATACTTGGCCAGGCTTCCTCCTCTAACTTCAACGGCTGTATATTTTGCTGAAATTTCTAAACATTCATAAGCGACCTGATGGATAACTGGTGAAAGTGAATGTGAGATTGGCGAGCCGAGAACCGCGCCATTAAAGGTTCTCATTCGAAGGCACCCGCCTTTCGATTCTTCTGATAGACCAACTTCCAGCTATTGAACTCTGAAATGGATTTGGTGAAGCGCGTATCTCCAGGTGCTACTGTGATGAAGAACAGCCAGTCTCCCTCAGCCGGTGCGATAGCTGCCTTAAGCGCTGCTAAACCAGGATTTCCGATCGGCGCTGGAGGTAATCCATAATTCTGATAAGTGTTGTAGGGCGACTTTAACTTTGTTGACTTATTGCTGAGGAAGATCTGGCCTCGAGTGTTTTTTAGATAGTGGACTGTGGAATCTAGTTGCAATGGCATCCCGATCGCCAATCTATTTCTAATGACTCTTGAAATCTGCGCAAAATCTTTGGTATCGCCCTCAGCTTGAACTAATGAAGCCAATGTGACTAACTGCTGTTTATCCAATTTACCAGCTGGATCAACAAAATTGATTGTGGAGATTGCCTCGTTGAATCTATTCACCATGCTTTGTAGAGCTGCTACCTGGCTGGTTCCTTCGGCGAAACTATATTGTGCGGGAAATAGAACTCCTTCAAGTGCGGTAATTCCTTCCGGTAAAACCACTTCTTTTGCGGACTTAGCGGGATTCGCTGACCAATTCTTGGTGGCCACCATTTGTGCAAAAACTTCAGAGTTCCAGGCACCTTCAGTGATCTTAATTAGATCAGTAATTCGCTTGGGATCTAATAATTGCGCAAGCGCCATTTTTCCACTGATCTTCAACGAGAGAGAATGGGTTCCAGGCGCAATGGATGAAGCTTTTGGATTAGCTACTGCTGCTCTGAAGAAACTTTCTGCGGATGCGACGACGCCGGCAACTTTAAGAAGTTGGGCAATCTCAGCGCCTGTTGCTCCTGTGGGGATAGATATTGAAACGCTCTTTTCTTTCTCTGAAATTATTCGATCAGGGAAATTCGGGTATCCCCCACCGGATTGATTGATTTCGCGTAGACCAAATGTGAACGCGAGAATCACAATGCCTGCGACGCTTAAACGCTTAAACGAATTACGATTAAACATCTTTTGCCTTTTCTATTGCTAAAGCTTGCTCAAGAATTGCTATCGCTGCGGCCATATCAATCTTGCTGCGAGCATCCTTGGCGTTGACCCCGCTCCGTCGCATCGCATTTGTTGCCGATACCGTAGATAGTCGCTCATCGATCATAGTTACGGGGAGTTTGAAATCGGAGGCAAGCCTCTCAGCGAAAGCTGACGCTTTCTGTGCCGAGGTACTTGATTGCCCAGAGAGATTAACTGGTTCGCCAACGTAAATGCCCACGGGCTCGTGTTCAGCTATCAAATCTGCTATCCGCGCAAATAGCTTTGGATCTCCGCTCGAAAGTGTGGTTAACGGCGATGCCAAAATAGAATCTGGATCTGAAATCGCCACACCTATTCGCACATCACCATAATCAAAAGCGATCCGGCGACCTCTTACCATTAGCGTTATAGCGCTGCCACTGCAGCTGTAATTGCGGCTAGCGCATCGCTTGCTTTGCTCGCATCCGTACCGCCACCTTGTGCGAAATCATCTTTACCGCCGCCACCACCACCGAGAACTGCGGAACCAATTTTTACAAGCGCACCTGATTTAGCCCCCAGCGCACGCGCCGAATCTGAAGCGGCAACCACTAAGACCGACTTGCCAGCAGCTGAACTTATGAGCGCAATAACCGAAGTCGCGAAGCGATTGCGCAGATCCAATGCGACGGTGCGTAAATCATCGCCTGATATTCCATCGGGCAAAACTGAAGAAATCAAATCAATTTGGCCAACTTTAGAAACGGATTGAGCTATTGCCGAAACAGTACCTAGGGCTTGAGCAGAACGTACTGCTGCTAACTCTTTTTCAATCTCTTTGATTTTCTCTAACAGATCATTGATCCGTTCTGGTAGCTCTTCGACTCGAGCACCCTTGATAATTTGAGTTAAAGAGTTAAGTAACAAATGCTCGCGAGCAAGGAATTTGTAGGCGTCGACCCCCACTAAGGCCTCAACGCGTCGTACACCTGCGCCTATTGAAGATTCACTCAGCAACTTTACGACACCTAGTTGACCGGAACGTGATACGTGGGTTCCTCCACAGAGTTCGCGGGCCCAATCGCCGACACTAACTACGCGAACAGTGTCGCCATATTTCTCTCCGAACAAAGCCATTGCGCCTATCGCTTTTGCCTCAGCTTGCGACATGCTCTGTGCGGTTACTTCGAGGTTATCAAGCAGCAAGGTGTTAACTCGTGACTCAACCTCATTAAGGGTTGCATCTGAGACTGCGCCAGTAGCTGGAAAATCAAAACGGAAGCGACCTGGCGAGTTTTCAGAACCAGCTTGGGTAGCCGTTTCGCCTAGAACTTCGCGAAAAGCTTTGTGCACCATGTGCGTAGCTGTATGCGCACGAGAAATTGCATCACGACGTTCTTGATCAATTGTCGAAAGAGCACTTTGACCGACTTCAACCTCACCGCTCAGTACGCGGCCGCGGTGAACTGACAGACCATTTACTGGTGCTTGCACATCATCGATTTCAATAAGCGCACCATTTGCCAGCTTGATTAAACCAGCATCAGCCAACTGTCCGCCGCCTTCGGCATAGAATGGCGTGCGATCAAGAACAACTTCTACTTCGTCGCCACTCTTGGCACTTTGCGCAATGACACCGTCCACTAGAAGACCGTTGATCTTTCCTTCAGCTTCGATATGCGTATAGCCAAGAAAAGTAGATAAGCCAGATCCGTCAGCGATCTGTTTGTACTGAGACAAATCAGTATGACCAGATTTCTTTACGCGAGCATCGGCCTTGGCTCGATCCTTCTGTTCTTTCATCAGACGGTGGAAACCATCGGTATCAATTTGCAAGCCAACCTCTTGCGCCATCTCGAGCGTCAAGTCGTATGGGAAACCATAAGTATCGTGCAATTTAAATACTTCTTCGCCCGCCAAAGTCGACACCTGCTTAGCCTTTAAAGCAGTTGCTGCTAAATCAAAAATCTGAGTTCCACTCTTAAGAGTCTGCAAGAAACTTTCTTCTTCGGCAACTGAAACTGCCAAGATTCGGTCTTGCGCTGCAACCAGTTCTGGATATTGCGGCCCCATCGCCCCGATAGCTGCTCTAGTGAGTTCAGAGATAACTGGATCGTGCGACCCAAGCAGACGCATATTACGAATAGTGCGTCGCATCATGCGGCGCAGAACATAGCCACGACCTTCATTGCCAGGTGTTACGCCATCGCCAATTAGCATCGCTGAAGTTCGGGCATGATCGGCAATAACTCGCAGCGAAATATCGGATTTCTCAGCTTTGCCGTATTCAATACCGGTCAGCGAACTGGCCATATTCAGAATCTGCATCGTGGTATCGATTTCATAAATATTCTCTACGCCTTGAAGGAGTGCTGAGGTGCGTTCTAAACCCAAGCCAGTATCAATACTTTTCGCTGGTAGTTCGCCCAAGATTGGATAGTCATCTTTACTGGTACCGGCGCCGCGTTCATTTTGCATAAACACTAAGTTCCAGATCTCTAAATAACGATTCTCATCAGCTATCGGTCCGCCTTCGGCGCCGTATTCCGGTCCGCGATCGTAATAAATTTCAGAGCATGGGCCACATGGACCTGGAACACCCATCGACCAGAAATTATCTGCCATGCCGCGACGCTGAATTCGTTCTTTTGGAACACCCATCTTGTGATGCCAAATATCAGCAGCTTCATCATCAGTATGGAAAACAGTTACCCATAATTTATCTTCTGGAAAACCATAGCCACCTTGAGCAATTGGCTTTGTTAAAAGCTCCCAAGCGAGGGAAATCGCACCCTCTTTGAAGTAATCACCAAAAGAGAAGTTGCCACACATCTGAAAAAATGATGCGTGGCGCGTTGTCTTTCCAACTTCGTCGATATCTAGGGTACGAACACATTTTTGCACTGAAGTAGCGCGTGCATAAGGTGGCGTTACTTCACCTAAGAAAAATGGTTTAAATGGAACCATGCCGGCATTTACCAATAGTAGATTTGGATCATCGGCAATTAATGAAGCAGAAGGAACAACAGTATGAGTTAAGCCCTGAGAGTTCTCAGATTCGAAAAAGCGCAGCCAGCGTGAACGTATCTCGGCAGATTCCACTAGAACTGATCACTCTGCCTTTGTTTTTTTAGCTTTGCGCTTCTTTGACGCGCCGGCAGCAGTCATGAGTGCGCCCGCAATCTTCAGAGCTGGCCCACCTTTATCTACAAAGCTTGAAGTTGCCTCAGATGCCTTAGTTGAGATGTTCTCGACGTTCTTAGTGATCTTGTTAAAGCTCTCAAGCGGGCCGTTTACCAAGTTCACAGTCTGGGTAACGTTATCTATCAACGGAACGGTTTCTTCGGTTAGGGACTTCAGTGAAACTTTTGCTTCATCTATCAAGCGACCAAAACGAATCACGGCATAGGCAACTGCCACGGCGATCGCAAAAAGCGATACCGCACAAATAATCAAGGCAATTCCACCTGCGCTCATAACATCCCTTTCAACTAACTCTTAACCAAATCCTACCGCGTACAGGTAGAACTACTTCTTTTCAGCGGCTTCTGGTACCCAGTCAATCGCCGCTTCTTTGCGTTGAGCGGGAGTAATTGGAGTTGGCGCACCAGTTAGTGGATCGCCACCAGAGGCCGTCTTTGGGAAAGCGATTACTTCGCGGATTGATTCTGAGCCACTTAGAAGTGCGCATACGCGATCTAGGCCAAGCGCAATTCCACCGTGAGGTGGTGGTCCGTAATTAAAAGCATCAAGTAGGAAACCAAACTTACTGTTTGCCTCTTCGTCAGTTAAGCCGATTACTTCAAACACTTGCTTTTGTATATTGCGATCATGAATACGAATAGAACCGCCACCTAACTCGGTTCCGTTTAAAACAATATCGTAAGCGTAAGCAAGTGCAGATGCTGGTTCGGCTTTAAAGGTTGCCGCAAATTCTGGTTTAGGCCCAGTAAATGGATGATGCACTGCAGTCCAACCACCACCATCAGTTGGTTCAAACATCGGGGCATCTACAACCCAGAGAAATTCCCAAGCGCCCTCATTAATCAAGTTGCAGCGCTTTCCAATTTCATTACGGACAGCACCGAGTAAATTCTGCGAAGCAGTACGTTCGCCGGCCGCAAAGAAGATCGCATCGCCATTTGCAGCACCGGCTTCGGCGACTATTCCAGCTAACTCTGCTTCCGAAAGATTCTTAGCAACTGGGCCACCTAGCGTGCCATCGGCATTTACTAAAATATAAGCAAGTCCTTTAGCGCCGCGGGCCTTTGCCCAGTCTTGCCAAGCATCAAGTTCGCGACGAGGTGAGTCGGCTCCCCCAGGCATCACGACAGCGCCAACATAAGGAGCTTGGAAAACTCGGAACGGAGTTTGACTAAAGAATTGCGTTAGCTCAATTAACTTCTGTCCGAAACGCAGATCAGGTTTATCTGAACCATAATTTGCCATCGCATCGGCGTAAGTCATTCGTTTTAGCGGAAGCGGGATCTCATAGTTAACGGTCTCGCGCCAAACTGTCGAAACAATTTTCTCAGCTATCGCCAAAATATCTTCTTGATCAATAAATGACATTTCAATATCGAGCTGCGTAAATTCTGGCTGACGATCTGCTCGGAAATCTTCGTCGCGGAAGCAGCGCGCGATTTGGTAGTACTTCTCCATGCCGGCGACCATCAAGAGTTGCTTGAACAACTGCGGTGATTGCGGCAACGCATACCAAGAACCTGGCTGTAGGCGAACTGGTACTAGGAAGTCACGTGCGCCTTCTGGTGTGGATCGGGTTAAGTAAGGTGTTTCAATATCAAGAAATTCCTCGGAATCCATGACTCGACGAATCGCAGCGGTAACTTTTGAGCGCATCCGTAGGTTTGCCGCTGGTTTCTCGCGACGCAAATCTAGGTAGCGATATTTCAATCTAACTTCTTCCGAAATATTCGCTTCATCGCCACTATCGACTGGGAAAGGGAGAGCAGCTGCTTCGCTAAGTACGATAACTTCATCGGCCATAATTTCGATTTCACCTGTTGCGACATTAACATTTTCATTGCCAGCTGGGCGCTCAGAGACAACACCTGTGATCTTTAGGCACCATTCCGCGCGCAACATATTCGCGATCGCTTCATCGCGGATAACAACTTGAACCCAACCAGTGGAATCGCGGAAATCGATAAAAGCAACCCCGCCATGATCGCGGCGGCGAGCAACCCAACCAGCCAATGTGATGGTTTGGCCAACTTGGCTCTTTCGGATTGTGCCTGCCCCGTGAGTACGGATCAATTTAGCTACCTAACTTCCCTTTGTTCATAAATTCGAGTTACTGGTCCGACGCCTATTTCAGAGCATCGGCTAAGGCATCAAGTCTAACCGAGTTGGCAGATCCGCTGCTCATCTCTTTGACTTCAACGACCCCGCTGGCCATCTCTTCGTCACCAATTACCAGTGAAAAACGAGCACCACTCTTATCAGCCGCCTTCATGGCGGTTTTCAATGCTCGATCTCCAAATGCCAATTCAACTTTGTAGCCGACTTCACGTAGCTCGGCTGCGTACTTAAGAGCGATAGATTTCGCGGCGTCGCCCATTGGAATAATGAATAAATCGCTCGCGAAAGTTTCTGGAATTACTACGCCTTCGGCTTCAACGGCTAGAAGTGCACGATCTAAACCAAGGCCAAATCCAATACCGGTTATATCTTGGCCACCAATTTCACCCATCAAGCCGTCGTAGCGTCCTCCGCCACCGATGCCTGATTGCGCTCCTAGTAAGTCATGAACGAATTCGAAAGTGGTGCCAGTGTAATAATCCAGACCACGAACCATTCGAGGATTAATCGTGAAAGCAATACCTAACGCAGTTAAATGGCGTTGCACTTCGGCGAAATTGGCTTTCGATTCCGGTGATAGGTAATCCAACAAAATTGGAGCTTCGGTCATTAACTCGCGAACTTCTTCACGCTTGTCATCAAATAGCCGCAATGGATTTAGCGCTGCACGTTCCTTAGTTTCTTCATCTAGGTTGAGTTTGCTGATGAACGCCACAAGATCAACTCGATGTGCCGCTCGTGACTGAGCATCTCCAAGCGAAGTCATTTCTAAACGATATTTTGTTAAACCTAGCTTCTTAAACCCCGCGTCAGCAATTCCGATAATTTCAGCGTCTAGAGCTGCATCGTGTGTGCCGATTGCCTCAATACCGATTGAATAAAACTGTCGGTATCGACCCTTTTGAGGACGTTCTGCGCGGAAGAACGGACCACAGTAGTAAACCTTGGCTGGCAGTGAACCGCGATCTAGACCATGTTCATTTACTGCGCGCAGAGCTCCAACAGTACCTTCGGGGCGCAACGTTATCGATCGACCACCACGATCTTCAAAGGTATACATCTCTTTAGAGACCACATCGGTTGATGCGCCCATCCGTGAAAACAATTCGGTATCTTCAAAGATAGGCAACTCAAGTAATTGATAACCCGCAGAACGAATGGTGTTCTCTAGAGTTGAACGCACCCAAGCGAAGGCGTTACTGCGCGGAGGGGCATACTCACTAACACCTTTAGGTGCTTGGAACTTCATTATCTACTCGCTTTCAATGCTTCAATCAAATACGGATTGTTCTTGCGCTCATAACCGATCATAGTTTCTGGCCCATGTCCGGGGAGCACTCTTATTTCATCGCTCAAAGTTAGGACTTTCTTGGTTAAAGTCTTCTGCATATCGGAACTAGAGCCCGTCGGTAAATCTGTGCGACCAATTGATCCGGCGAACAGAACATCTCCACTAAGCAGCGTTTGGTCATCAACTAGAAACATCAGCGATCCACGGGTATGACCAGGACTATGGATTGCTTTGATTTTCAACCCGACTAATTCGAATTCTTCGCCGCTTTTTAACTCTCTCACTTCGTCAGGTTCACTAAAGCTCATGCTTGCTAAAGTCGCTCCAAATTCCGGGCTAACCGCTGCTGCCGGATCAATTAAAAGGTTTCGATCTTCGCTGTGTATGTATGCCGGAATTCCGTAACCATCACATATCGGCACAACCGAGAAAGTGTGGTCTAAATGTCCGTGGGTTAAAAGCGTTGCGACCGGTTTCAGTCGATGTTTGTTCAGTAAGTCAGCGAGCTCGAGCGATACATCTGGCATGCCTGGGTCTATAACAATGCACTCAGCATTCTCACCGGTAGCCAGTACCCAACAGTTGGTTGCGTACATCTGGGCTGGGAAGCCAGCAACTAGCATCGCTACCCCACCCTTCCACGCTCAACTCCCAGATCTCAACTAGATCCATTGGAAATACCCTAGGCGGACAGGGTACCTTTACCTTTCCAACCAACGACGTAGTGCGGTCATGATTTCGATCATTTTTGTACATCGTCACCTAAATGTTCTGCCATCTACCAACTAACCCAATAGCGAATGCTCTTCCAAGAAATTCTCAAGAGCTACCGCGCTGAAAGGATCCACCATGACCGAGAATCCAGTTACTCCAACCCAATCCCCCGCAGTTGTATCTGCGGCATCAGCACTTATTGGGGATCCTGCTCGTTACGGTCGCGTTGGCGAAGATGGCACTGTCTACGTAATTACCCCCGAAGGCGATAAGCCAGTGGGTTCTTATCCCGGAAAAAGTAACGAAGAAGCGCTGGCTTACTTTGTTCGTAAATTTGAAGCTATCGCTTCTGAAGTAGCTCTGCTATCGGCACGTATTAAGTCAGGTGCGATGGTTCCAGGAGATGCAACAACTGCCGTGATTAAGTTGCGCGAGCAAGTTCGCGAGCTTAATGGTGTTGGCGATTTAGCTGCGCTCGCTGTAGCCGTCGAACAACTTTCACCACTAATCGAGGATCATCGCGGCGCTTACGAAGCGAAAAAAGCGGCCGAGGAGATTGCAAAGGCTGAACGCTTAGCCCAAGTTTTAATTGAGAAAGAAAAGATTGTCGCCGAGGCTGAGTCACTTGCCGAATCAACCAGCTGGAAAGTCACCGGCGATCGCTTGAAGGCACTACTCGATGAGTGGAAATCAGCCCCACGTCTAGATAAGAAAACTGATACTGATCTTTGGAAACGCTTCTCATCATCTCGAAATAAATTCGATAAGCGTCGACGCACACACTTCGCATCGCTTGAAGAAGTAACTGCTGTGGTTTCTGAAGCTAAGAAGAAGTTAGTTGCCGAAGCCGAAAGCCTAGCTACCTCAACTGATTGGGTTGCAACTGCTCGTCGTTTCAAAGCCCTGATGGATGCTTGGAAAGCAGCCGGTCGCGGCAAGATGAGTGATGACACAAAACTTTGGGCTCGCTTTAAAGCCTCGCAAGATACTTTCTTTGCCGCCAAAAATGCAGACCTCGAAAAGCGCGAAGTCACGATGAGCGCAAACCTGGAAAAGCGTAATGCGTTGATTTCTGAGATTGAGAAGCTGCTTCCAATTACTGACTTAGCTGAGCAGAAGAAAGTCCTTCGCGAGCTACAGAACCAGTGGAACAAAATCGGCATGACAGCTCGCGATAAGCGCGCAGCCCTTGATGCACGTCTCGAAGTTGTCGAAGCGGCATATAAAGAAGCTGAAGCAACCATCTGGCGAAAGTCTGATCCAGCGGCCAAAGCACGCGCAGCCGATGTAGTCCGTCAACTATCTGAGGCAATCGCTAATTACGAAAAAGCTGCGGCCAAGGCATCTGCTGCCGGAAATACTAAGAAAGCGCAAGAGGCCACAGATTCAGCAGTCGCTCGTAAGGTATGGCTGGCTGAAGCTGAGAAGAATTTAGCGGAGTTTAGCTAAACACTGCCGTACTAATTATTGAAGGTTCGATAAACATCGTAAACGCCTTCAATATTTCTGACCGCACTGAGAACCGCATCCAAATGAGTGGCATCAGCCATCTCAAAAGTAAATCTGGAGATTGCGGTGCGATCCTTCGACGTAGAAACCGATGCGCTCAAAATGTTTACGTGTTGCTCAGAAAGTGTTCGCGTAACATCTGCGAGCAATCTGGCTCGATCAAGTGCTTCGACTTGAATATTAACCAGAAACACACTCGCCGCACCAGCTAACCATTTAACTTCAACAACGCGTTCGCTCTGGTGTGTCTTAAGGTCGGCAGCATTTATGCAATCGCCACGGTGTACTGAAACTCCATTGCCTTTGGTAATGAAACCCATGATCGAATCACCTGGAACGGGCGTACAACAACGTGCCAGCTTCACATAGACATCACCGATACCCGCAACTTCAATCGAGCTACTAGAACGTCTAGTGGTTTGAACCCCAGTTGGAAAAGTTGGAACAGTAGCTTCGGGGTGCGAATCTTCCTCCCCCATTGAGGCAATTAACTTTTCAATAATCGAAGCGGACGAAACATGTCCATCACCGACAGCGCTGTAAAGGGCAGAAATATCCGGGTAATGAAGTTCGTGCGACAGCTCTAACAACGCATGCCCAGCGAAAATCTTTTGCAGTGGTAGGCCAGCTTTGCGCATCTGGCGTGCTATCGACTCGCGACCAGCTTCAACCGCTTCTTCGCGACGTTCCTTGCTAAACCAAGCTTTGATTTTTGAGCGAGCGCGCGGGCTCTTTACGAAGTTCAGCCAATCACGACTTGGGGCAGCATGCTCACCCTTATTGAGTACGACTTCCACGACATCACCATTGTTTAACTTTGACTCCAATGGAACCAAACGACCATTTACTTTCGCACCCGCACAGCGATTGCCCACATCGGTATGCACCGAGTACGCAAAATCAACTGGTGTTGATCCGCCCGGCAGTGCGATAACGCTTCCCTTAGGCGTAAAAACGAAAACTTCCGGCGAACCTAAATCAAAGCGCAGCGAATCTAAAAATTCTGATGGATCTTCAGTCTCCTTCTGCCATTCATGTAACTGGCGCAACCAAAGCATCTCGGGCGATGAGGAATTAGCCTCGTTGCCTTGCTTGTACTTCCAGTGAGCGGCAATACCGAACTCCGCACGCGAATGCATGTCGTAGGTACGGATCTGAATCTCAATTGCTTTTCCGCTCGGACCAATGACCGTTGTATGTAGTGACTGATAAAGGTTAAATTTCGGCATAGCGATGTAATCTTTGAATCGCCCTGGAACTGGCGACCATCTCGCATGAATCGCACCGAGCACCGCATAACAATCACGAACATCTTCAACAAGTACGCGGATGCCAACTAGATCGTAAATGTCATTAAAATCACGACCACGAACGACCATTTTTTGGTAGACGCTATAGAAATGTTTCTGGCGTCCAGTCACTGAGCACTTAACTCCATCGGCCAATAAATCAGATTTAACAGCATCAATAACTTCATTGGTTAAAGTGACGCGAGCTGGGTTTCGTTCGGCCACCAGTCGTGAGATCTCTAAGAACTTTTTAGGTTCAAGAACTTCGAAACTCAAATCTTCGAGCTCCCATTTAATCGCATTCATACCTAATCTGTGCGCAAGTGGCGCATAGATATCAAGGGTCTCGCGAGCTTTTCGTTCAGCCGACTCAGGTGAGACAAACTTCCAGGTACGTGCGTTATGAAGTCGGTCAGCTAACTTAATTAATAGAACTCGAATATCCCGAGACATGGCAACAATCATCTTTCTAACAGTTTCAGCCTCTGCAGTAGGACCATAAGTTAATTTGTCTAACTTGGTCACGCCGTCAACTAGAAGTGCGATCTCTTCACCAAAATCTTTGCGGAGCTGGGTCAATGAATAGCTGGTGTCCTCAACTGTGTCATGCAAAAGGGCCGCAATGATGACCGCTTCGTTTAGGCCAAATTCCGCCAGGATTGCAGCCACTGCGACCGGATGAGTTATGTAATCTTCGCCAGACTTTCGAAGTTGCCCGGTGTGTGCTTCTTTAGCAACTAAAAATGCGCGCTGCAGATTCTCTAATTTATCGCCAGGATGATGCTCGGTTAAAGCACTAACCACCGGCGCTAACAGAGTGTCCATGTGCGGATTCTAGTTAACAACACGGTGGTTAGTTACTTGAAGCTAGAGATTACTTTTTCTTGCCTTTTCGTTTTGGCTGGTTGCGCGGCCCACGATTCTGACTAACCTCTGAAGCAGCCTCAGTTGCGACAACCGGTGTTGATGATCCACCGCGAGCATTCACTCGCTTAGCAAGTGCGATCATTGCTGGTTCACGCTCACGTAAGCCCGAAAGCACCTGCGGCGCAATAAAGAGTGATGAGTAAGTGCCAATCGCTAGCCCGATGAATAGTGCCAACGAAAGATCCTTCAGTGTTCCGGCGCCCAATAGACCTGCGCCTACGAACAGAATGGCACCGACTGGAAGCAGCGCGATAATGGATGTATTAACAGAACGCACAATTGTCTGATTGACCGCCAAGTTTGTTGCCTGTGAGAAAGTAGATTTACCAGTAGTCGTAATTGATTTAGTGTTTTCGCGAACTTTATCGAAAACAATTACGGTGTCATATAGCGAATATCCCAGAATTGTTAGGAACCCAATCACTGTAGCTGGTGTTACATCGAAGCCAACTAGTGCATAAATGCCCACGGTAATGATTACGTCGTGAAGCACGGCCGCGATAGCCGCGATTGCCATTTTCGGCTCAAACGTCATAGCCAGATAGAGCATTACTGCGATCAGGAAGGCGATAAGTCCATAGAGCGCTTTCTTCGTAATTTCCTCACCCCAGGACGGACCAATGATTTGGGTGTCGATAGATTCAACGTCTATCGCAAACTTGGCAGCTAGCGCATCTTCAACGGCGTTTGATTCAGCATTTGAAAGTGAACCTGTTTGAACACGAATTTTCTCGTTACCGACACTCTGCACAATTACTTCCGACGTTACACCCGCAGATTCGACCGCAGAACGAGCCTCTTCAATTGTTGCTCCAGCTTTAGTAACTGTGTAACTGGAACCGCCCTTGAACTCAATGCCTAATTGCAGACCTTGGAAAACAATGGTTCCGATTGAGATCGCAAGCAGTAAAGCAGAGACTGCATACCAACGTTTGCGCGTAGCGATGAATTCAAAAGAAGTCTCGCCGCTATAGAGACGTGCACCTAGCGTAGTTCCGTGTGCCATTGTCTATGCCTCCATGCCTGTGTTTGATACTTGAACGCTACTTTTTTCTTCGATACCAGAACTCTTCTTCGACAAGCCAGAGAACTTATGACCACTTGCGAAGAAGTTCCGTTTCGCCAGAATTGTCATCATTGGCTTTGTAAACAAGAAGATAATAATTAGATCTATCAGGGTAGTTAAACCTAGAGTGAATGCGAAACCACGCACCCCACCAACAGCTAAGAAGTAAAGTAACACTGCCGCAATGAGTGATACAAAGTCGGCGACCACAATTGTTCGTCGAGCTCGAATCCAGCCAGTTTCAACTGCGGTACGAAGTGACTTGCCTTCGCGAAGTTCATCTCGAATACGTTCAAAGTAAACGATAAATGAGTCGGCCGTAATGCCAATAGCCACAATTACACCAGCGATACCAGCTAACGTGAGCGTGAAGCCCACCCATTCACCGAGTAGCAAGACTGATAGGAAAACCAGCCCAGCTGCTATGACTAGTGATCCAACAGTTAACAAACCAAGTCCGCGATAGTAGAGCAGTGAGTAGAGCAGTACGAGCCCTAGACCCAAACCACCAGCGAGCAAGCCTGCCTCTAACTGATCAGAGCCAAGCGTTGGTGAAACTTGCTGCACTTCGCCTCGATCAAAAGCCAGTGGCAACGAGCCATACTTCAAAACATTAGCTAAATCCTGCGCTTCAACTTGCGTGAAGTTACCTGTGATCTGAGCACTGCCGCCACGGATAGCTTCATTAATTCTTGGTGCTGATACGACGAGGCCATCAAGAACAATTGCTACCTGATTCTGCGGGGCAGTTAGTGAAACAACTCGTGCAGTCTGATCACCAAATGCTTTAGTGCCTTCGCCATTAAAAGTTAGCGATACAAACCAATTTCCACCAGTTGTAGGATCAACACCAGCTGTCGCCTTAGAAACTTGGCGACCAAGAACTTCTGCGCCTGCCAAAATGTACTTAGCTGCACCATCGGTAGAGCAAGCAATGATTACGTCAGTTGCAACATCGGTACCAGTTCCTTGGCGATTCGCAGGAAGTGTGCAGTCAAGGGCTGCGTAACGAACGTTTAGTTCTGTGCTGACTCCAGGCAGAGAAGGAACAGCTCCATCACTTGAGGTGGTTGGAGCTCCAGAAGATTCAGCAAGAACTTGGCGGAAACGAAGTTCTGCTGTTTGGCCAACTAGTTCAATAATGCGACGACCACTTTCACCAGGAACTGAGATAACAATCTGGCGATTAACACCTGTTCCCTGAGAGGCAACTTCGCTTTCAGCGACACCTAATGAGTTAACACGTTGGCGAATGATCGAAACTGCTTGATCAATAGCCTCAGAGGTAACTTTGCCAGTTTCACCGGCGCTTATCCGAGGCTGCAGGGTCACGCTGGTACCGCCACGTAAATCGAGGCCTAAGCGAACCGCGGTTGCCCCTTGTATAAATACGGCTGCGATAAGAAGGGCGATTGCGCCAAACAGGATTGCTAATGTGCGAGCTGGACGACCGGAGCTCTTAACGGGTTTTGTAGGTGTTGACATAAGAGGTGAGTCTAGGCGTCATTTAGCGGTGTGTCGAAAAGCGAATCTGCCCCAGCAGGCGGAACTTTGCCCAAATGGGACCAACCCAAAGCCGTCGCTACCCGGCCCCGCGGGGTGCGCGCCATGAAGCCATTTCGAACTAGAAAGGGTTCAGCGACCGACTCGACTGTTTCAGTTTCCTCGCCCACGGCAATAGCCAGCGTTGATAGACCGACCGGTCCCCCGCCGAACCTTTCGATTAGGGCGGTTAAAACCGAACGGTCTAGGCGATCAAGACCAGCGGCATCGACTTCATACATCTCGAGGGCATCGTTTGCGTGATCGAGAGAGAGTTTGTTCGAACCTTTTACCTGCGCATAATCACGAACTCGTCGAAGCAATCTATTAGCAATTCGCGGAGTTCCGCGCGAGCGACTAGAAATTTGTTCAATAGCCTTCGCATCGATAACTAAACCAAGCAAGGCTGCAGATCTAGCAATAACTTGAGCGAGTTCGGACTCGGCATAGAAATCTAATTGCGCAGTAAATCCAAAGCGATCGCGTAAGGGGCTTGGCAATAATCCCGCTCGTGTTGTGGCGCCGACTAAAGTGAATCTCGGCAAGTCCAACGGAATCGCCGTTGCGCCAGGACCTTTACCAACAACCACATCAACTCGAAAATCTTCCATTGCTAGATAGAGAAGCTCTTCGGCCGGTCGAGGCAAGCGATGTATCTCATCAATGAAAAGAATTTCACCTTCAACTAATGAGGAAAGAATTGACGCTAGATCACCGGCATGTGTAATTGCTGGCCCAGAGGAAATGCGAATCGGCGCTTGCATCTCAGCGGCCAAGATCAGCGCCAAGGTTGTTTTGCCCAGTCCAGGTGGGCCACTAAGCAAAATATGATCGGCAGTTGTTCCGCGATGTTTTGCCGCAGTTAATAGAACATCGATCTGTTGACGAACGCGTTCTTGACCAATAAATTCTTGTAAATCTTTCGGGCGCAGCGCTCCTTCAACGGATGACTCGTCTAGGCCCGCAACCGGAGAGATTAAACGATCTTCGTTCTCCATCATTTACGACCACCACTTTGTAAAGATCTCTTCAAAAGCTCACTCATCTCTAATGCAGCAGGGTCGATGCCATCGCTTTGTAGTTCATTTACTACCGAAGTGATGGCTCGATCAGAATCCTTCGGCGCAAAACCCAGCGAAATCAATGCATTTGTTAGTTGTTCGCGCCAAATCGGTTGGTGACTAGAAACTCGGGCGCCGTTGGAAAGGTCGGATAACTTGCCTTTTAACTCAAGAATTAAACGCTGTGCTCCTTTTCGACCAATGCCTGGAACCCGCTCAATAGCTGCAATGTTCTCGCTCGCAATTGCGGTTGCTAGCTCTTCTGGCGATAACGAACCAAGGATCGCCAACGCCACTTTGGGGCCGATGCCACTTACTGTTTGAACTTGTTCAAACAATTGTTTTGATTCAGCGGTGAGAAAGCCATAGAGAGTCAAGGAATCTTCTCGAACCACTAGAGAGGTGTGAAAAGTTACCACGGTGCCCAAATTTAAATGCGCAGCTGAATTTTGAGTCAGATTTACCGAAAGACCAACGCCCCCAACTTCAACGACAGCACGATCTAACGAGATGGCTTTGATTTCACCGGTAAGCGTGGCAATCATTTCTTGACTGATCCCGTCTTCTTCAACAGCGCTAAACGTTTCTTCTCTTTAGCTAAAGCATCGGAAATTTTGGTATTTCCACCACCTCGCCAGATATGACAGATAGCTAACGCCAAAGCGTCCGCACTATCAGCTGGTTTAGGAGCTTCGTCTAGTTTCAAGATATTAAGAACCATCTTACCTACTTGGGCTTTGTTAGCTCGGCCCGAGCCAGTGACTGCCGCTTTTACTTCGCTAGGCGTATGCGACACGACCTTAATTTGATTTCGCGCCGCTAACAACAAGGCGACGCCAGCCGCCTGAGCAGTGCCCATAACGGTACGTAAGTTGTGCTGTGAAAAGACCCGCTCGATCGCGATTACATCAGGCTTGAACTCGGTAACCCAAAGTTGAATTTCTCGTTCTAATTGCAAAAGTCGAGATTCAGTTGGATCTTCCGATGAGGTCAGAATAACTCCAACCGCGACCATCTCTAGTGGAGAACCGATAGACCCATCAACGACGCCGATTCCGCAGCGCGTCAGACCAGGATCAATACCTAGAACTCTCATTAGCTAAGCCTAGATAAGGGGTGAAGATAGTTAGGCGAGGCTCGCCATTACTTCATCAGAAACATCAAAGTTACTGAATACATTCTGTACATCATCGAGTTCTTCGATGGCATCGATTAATTCAAAAACTTTCGTTGCACCATCGGCATCTAAAGGAATCGTCATAGATGGCAAGAAGGACGAATCAGCTGATTCATAGTCAATACCTGCTGTTTGTAGCGCAGTTCGTACAGCAACCAGATCGCTGGCTTCGCAGACAACTTCGAAAGATTCGCCTAAGTCATTTACTTCTTCGGCTCCGGCCTCAAGTACTGCTTCGAGTACCGAATCTTCGGTGAGTTCACCAATCTTATTTACGATAATTACGCCTTTGCGATTAAACAAATAGGCAACTGACCCAGGATCAGCCATGCTCCCACCGTTGCGAGTAACCGCAACTCGAACTTCCGAAGCGGCGCGATTGCGATTATCAGATAAACATTCAATCATGATGGCAACGCCATTAGGGCCATAACCTTCATACATAATTGTTTGCCAATCAGCTCCACCGGACTCGAGACCTGCTCCGCGTTTTACTGCGCGCTCAATATTATCTGCTGGCATTGAATTCTTTTTGGCCTTAGCAATCGCATCAAACAACGTTGGATTGCCGTCAACATCAGGGCCACCATTACGTGAAGCAACTTCAATCGCTTTGATTAACTTGGCGAAATTTTTTGCACGACGGCTATCAATGATTGCCTTCTTATGCTTTGTTGTTGCCCATTTGGAATGGCCGGACATGATCTACCCCCTAGAAATTTCATCGCAACTACCGATGAAAGTTATGAACCTACTTTACCGCAGCTCTTTCCAAAGCTGGACGAGCTACCGACTCAATAAAGAAACGATGAATGCGATTATCGCCAGTTAATTCGGGGTGAAAACTGGTAGCTAACAGCCCACCCTGACGAACCGCTACTGCGTGTTCAAATGTGGCTAATACTTCAACGGTCGAACCAACCGACTCGACCCACGGTGCGCGTATGAAGATTGCTCTTATTGGCGGATTAGTAATGCCGGCGAACTCTAAATCCGTTTCAAAAGAATCAACTTGACGCCCAAAAGCATTGCGCCGAACAGTTATGTCTAGGCCTCCAAAAGTTTCTTGCCCAACTGCTGCCTCTAAAACCCGATCGGCCAGCAAAATCATTCCTGCGCATGATCCATAAACCGGCATTCCGCTTGCTATGCGTGATTTAAGTGGATCGAACATGTCAAAACTTCGAGCTAAATTCGCAATAGCTGTTGATTCGCCACCAGGTAGCACTAAGGCATCTACTGCGGCTAACTCAGTTGGTCTGCGAACAATGCTGGCAGTAACGCCACATTCTTCAAGGGCAAACAGGTGTTCTCGGAAGTCGCCTTGAAGCGCTAGAACACCAACTCGCATTTTTTAAGAAACCTTAAATTACCAACCGCGTTCAGCTAAGCGATGCGCAACTGGAAGGTCGGCAACGTTAATGCCCACCATTGCTTCACCTAAGCCACGCGAAACATCAGCCAATACTTTTGGATCATCAAAGAAAGTTGTAGCTTTGACGCAAGCGGCAGCACGTGAAGCTGGATCGCCTGATTTGAAAATACCCGAACCAATGAAAACTCCATCTGCGCCCATCTGCATCATCAACGCAGCGTCAGCGGGTGTAGCAATTCCGCCAGCAGTGAAAAGTACCACCGGCAACTTTCCAGTTTGCGCAACTTCCTTAACTAAATCGTAAGGAGCTTGCATATTTTTAGCCGCAACGTAAAGTTCATCTTCGCGAAGTGAAGTTAAGCGTCGGATCTCGCCACCAATCGAACGCATATGCGTCATCGCGTTTGAAACATCAC
Organism: Candidatus Planktophila sp.; assembly: GCA_044351155.1. Lineage (GTDB taxonomy): Bacteria > Actinomycetota > Actinomycetes > Nanopelagicales > Nanopelagicaceae > Planktophila. The sequence goes on from JBILGH010000002.1 coordinate 21,757, forward strand.
CTGTACCTGCTTCGCCCTTAGAGCGAATCATGGCCGCGCCTTCATTAATACGGCGAAGAGCTTCACCTAGGTTTGTGGCACCACAAACAAACGGAATTGTGAAGTTCCATTTGTCAATATGATTTTCCATGTCAGTCGGAGTAAGAACTTCAGATTCATCGATGTAATCGACACCGAGACTCTGCAGAATTTGAGCTTCCACAAAATGACCGATGCGCGCCTTTGCCATAACTGGAATCGAAACTGCGGCTTTGATTTTTTCAATCATGTCAGGATCAGACATGCGAGCAACGCCACCTTGGGCACGAATATCCGCTGGAACTCGCTCAAGTGCCATAACTGCAACCGCACCTGCGGCCTCTGCGATCTTGGCTTGTTCGGCATTAACAACGTCCATGATGACGCCGCCCTTAAGCATCTCGGCCATGCCGCGCTTGACTCGTGCTGTTCCTACGTTCTGGCTCATGCCGATGCTCCTAGTTTGGAATTCTTGGCGAGTATTAGCTCGCGATCAGGGTGCCTACTCTACTTTGAATCAGGCGAAGTTGGCGCGGTGAGCGTGAAACTAGGCTTGCGATCAGTTAACGCGACCCAGATCGAGCCAGGGGCAAACTTGATCTCGCTGCCATCTGCCAGGGTCCAAGTTGTTCCAGCCTCGGCACTAGGTCTGCTCCAGTTAGCCTTAAAGGATCGGCCGTCTCGCAAGATGTAGCCAGTGCCCGTTCCTACTGTTTCAGATAACGGCGTGTAAGAACCATCAGATCCGCGATAAATCGAATCTGAAATTTCCACCTTCTGAATCACAAAAGTCGTAGCGCCTAACTGTTTTCCGTTAGCAGCAAAATTCGGAACACCGCGGTTGCTGAGCAACCAACGTTTCTCGGCCTTTGACCAAGTTGCTTCGTATTTCGAAGCCGGCCATTGAACCGATACCGAATCAATTGCGACCCCTCCGATCGGAGCATCGCCAAAACTCCAACCAGGTGATTTGGAAATGGCCACTTCGCGTTCATCGTTCTTAACTTTTTCAAGTAGCAAGTCACCACGCAAGATCATGTCGTAGGGGCCAGGTCTGGTGTCATCACGGGTATAAATTGTTGGAGACGAACGTTGTGCTCCGTAATCCCATAGGTTTGAATTTGAAATAACGGTCAGCATTGCTCGTTGCGCACCGCTGAAGGCGAAAATAACTTTTCCAAACTGTGCCAAGATTTCGATATCCGAGATACGGGCGCTTCGGATTGGCCCGATGTTCGCTGGAATACTCGATGAGAAAATCGCCGCCAGTCGGGTAAGGCCGCCTTCAACTTGCTCAATGTAAACCAGGTCCGCTTCCTCTATACCGATCTGAGGACGAGCGGCAGACGTATCATCAATCTTCACCGCCATTATCGGACCATCGGTACCTACTCGACCACTGATCGAATTAAATGACTTTTCACTCTCAACTTTAGAAACACTCGGACTTCCAGAACATCCAGATAGAACAAGTACGGAAACAACGAGAGCTATGGTGGTTCTAAATCGCATCGGCTTCAAATTCATAAGTCACAGGTAGCGGCGCTTTGCCAGCTAGTCGAAACATTCTAAAGACTAACTTTTCGCGAATCAACTGAGTTCGCGTTACGGACTCAACATGAATCGAGATCGCGACCTTGATCTTGTCCGTCAACTGTTCTAATTCGTGTAGTAACGCCTGATCTGATTGAGCCACAATACTTTCACGCTCTGCCAACATCATGCCTAGCGCTCCTGACAGAACACTTTCCGCACTCGAGCGATCTTCGATATCCGCACCACGAGCTTGATACGCACTTGCTGTTAATAACAGAGCCGTAGCGGGATCCGTTATGGCGCTTCGGGCTATTTCCAAAGCAATCGCTGCTCGTCTTTGTAGCAATGAATCCAAAGTTGCCCAACTGGTTTCAACCCGATGATGCAGACGATCAAGTCTTCCAGCTGAAAAACTCAAGTACCAAAATGCTAGGAGGGCAAAAACTGCAAACAGAACGACGAATCTCACAATTAATCTCTTCCTAAAAATCGGTTCCAGGGACGGTTGTCTGAACTCAGTGAGACCTTTCGACCCTGAACCATTGCGAGTTCATAAACTTCGAAAATTTCTTCGCCCACTTGACTCCAGTCAAATCTTTGCGCATGAGCAGCACCGGCTATTGCTAATGCTTTTCGCTTTTCATTATCACGCAACATATCAATAATCACCTTAGCTAAACTCTCCGAGTTTTCAGATTCGAAGAGTGCGCCATATTTACCATCGCCTAGAACATCGGCAAATGCTGGAATGTCACTGGCAACAACCGTTGCTCCCCCGGCCATAGCTTCAGCCAAAATAATTCCAAAAGATTCACCACCTGTATTCGGCGCAATGTATAGCGAGACACTCGCTAGGAAGTCGGCTTTATATGCTTCACTGATCTTGCCGAGGAACTCAACTCTCTCTCGCAACTGCGGGTTAACCTTTTCCAAAACTTCTTCGCTATCACCGGGGCCGGCAATTAAGACCCGGATATCTGGCACGAAGCGTGAAATTATTGGTAACGCATCCAGCAACACTGGTAGACCCTTGCGATCTTCTTCAAACCGACCTAAGAAGCCGATGGTGTTTCCTTGCCACTCTGCGCGCGGTGAACCATCGCGATAATTATTGGCATAGATCCCATTTGGAATCACTAATGCATCTGTTTCTAAGTGAGCTGTAAGTGTTAAACGAGCCGATTCGCTGACCGCAATGCGGGCCGATAGTTTTTCAATAACTGGCTCCAGGATAGGTCCGATCGCCACAATTGCTTTTTGATACTTTGCCGCGGCGTGGAAAGTTCCAACCATCGCACCTTCTCCTGCCCAACAGGCCAACAGTGACAGCGACGGGATAGCTGGCTCATGTAAGTGCAGTAGATCGAAGTTGCCATCATTGATCCAACTACGCACCCGACTATTTGCGACTACTCCAAACAGAACTCGTGCAACTGCGCCGTTATACGGAATTGAAACCGCCCTACCCGCACTAACAACGTAATCGGGTAAATCTGTACCCTCAGTTGCTGGCGCTAAAACCTCAACATGATGTCCATTGTTAAGAAGAAACTCAGCCAAATCACGAATATGGTTCTGGACACCACCCGGAACATCCCAACTGTAGGGACAAACAATTCCAATTCGTAACTTACGATCAATCATGATCGCTCCACGAAGTCGCCATCAACCCAGATGCGCTGCAACATGTGCCAATCTTGCGGATGTTCTAAAATACCAGCGGCAAAATTATCCGCGCAAAGTTGCACCGTCTTGGCTACACGTTCGCTTTCAGAGTCGCCATCTGCAATCTGAACTTTTCGAAAATCAATGTGAATCCCGGAAGCGGTATAGGAAACGTATGCCGTGATTAAGTCCGCGCCAGTTCGAATCGCTAATAACGCTGGACCTGCTGGCATACGCGCAGTTCCATCAAAAAATTTAACATCGATCCCACTGCGTGAGAGATCGCGATCGGCAATTAAGGCAACTAGCCTGCCTTCACGTAATCGACTGGCCAAAGTGCCCATTACTCGACCATCTAAGGGCAGGGCTTCCATACCTATGGCTTGGCGATATTCCAGAAACTTAAGAAACAATTTCTCTGGCTTCAACCGCTCAACCACCGTAACTAGCGGGATACCTTGGCTGCAGAAATAGGAACCCGCATGGTCCCAGTTTCCGGCATGGGGTAACGCAACAACTACACCGCGTTTGCTGCGCACAGGTTCCAAAAGTAGCTCTTGATCATTAACCGTAACCGTCGATTGAATCCGCTTGGTATCCCAATCCGGAGATCGAAATGTGTCACACCAGTAACGCAAATATGAACGCATTCCGGCTTGGGCCAAACTACGCAATTGCGTCTCGGTTAGTTCAGGGAGAACTCGCTTCAAATTACTTTCTAACCGTCGGAAGTTTTTTCCATTCTTGGCACTAACGCGATCAGCGACAAAATTAAAAAACCGATACGCACTTTTTTCGGGCAACCAACGAACAATCCGCCAGCCGGCAAAGTAGGCAACTGCAGTTAAATCTTCGGCCTTCATTAGCTGGTTTCTTTCCAAACTATTCTCAGGCGCTGTAAGACAGTGAAGACACTTGCTAACGCTAAAGCCCAGACTCCTATGGTTAATATGTATTCGACACCTAAGCCAGTAAAACCAATTGCAGTTAACAAAATAACTAACCGTTCAGTTCTCTCGGCAAAGCCACCTTTACACTCGATCTGCAGACTTTCTGCCTTAGCTCGAATATATGAGACTAAAAATCCCGCAACGATGGAGACAAGTAAAACAAAGGAAAGTGGATCATCATTTTTTGCCAGAAATATAAGCAAACCCAAGGCAATCGCCGAGTCGGTCACCCGATCAATAGTGGAATCTAAAAACCCACCCCATTTGCTCGGACCTTTAGCAGACAATCGTGCCATCGTGCCATCAAAGAGATCACTTAACGCAAGTGCGCAGATCGCAACTGTGCCGCCGAATAAATGCCCGTTCGGATAGGCAATCAAAGATGTGGCGATAACGCCAATGGCACCTAAGGCTGTTACTGAATTGGGAGTAAGTCCGATGCGCAGCATCACTCGCGCGGTTGGTGAGATTATGCGCACCACCGCGGGCTTAAAAATGTCACTAATCATCGTGACCCATCGTAGGCTGTAGACATGAGTTCAACTAACTTACGCGTCCATATATATGGTCACGAGAGCGCCTTTTTGGCCGAGGTCGCTGCCGAACTCGGCGGAACTGTTAGCACTCAAGCTGTGGTCGAATCGGACCTGGCAATCTTTGCGGTCAACCCAAATACCGGCATCTCGCCAGAATCCATAGCTATCTGGGAGTCACTTGATGATTACCTGATGCCGCGATTGATCGTAGTCACCGGGCTAACTGGTAACGATGGTGACTTCGATGACGCCGTGATGCTGGCAAACCGTGTTTTCGAGCAGTGCGTAACTCCATATTTAGTTCTACATGATGATGCCGGGACTCCCTGTGCGCTTATTTCGTTGACTGATTTAAAGATCACTAACTATCAAGACGGCTCTTCTGTTGAAATAGATAGCGCTGATGAGCACAAAACTTTAGTTAGCGAATTCCGTGATGAGTTCTTAATTGCGATCGATCAGATGGGTCCAGATGCTTTTGCGGCGGGGCTTTTATTTCCGGCCATCCCGCTTGATTTTAGAACCGGCATGGGGATCAAAGAAGTTCAGGAATATCTAAAGCAACTTTAATTACCAAGCAGCGGCAATGAGATCACGAGACTGACTCAACAATTGCGGCAACACTTTTGTTTGCCCAATTATTGGCATGAAGTTAGCGTCTCCGGACCACCGCGGAACAATATGTTGGTGAATATGCGCAGCGACGCCGGCACCTGAAATAGCACCTTGATTCATTCCTAAGTTAAAGCCGGCTGGAGCGCTGACTTTCCGTAACGTAGTCATTGCGTGTGCTGACATTTCCGAGATTTCATTTCGCTCAGATTCGGTTAAATCCGTTAGATCTGCAACATGCCGATAAGCACAAACTAAGAGATGTCCTGCGTTGTATGGATAAAGATTCATCACAACATATGCGTGGACACCTCGCGCAACAATTAAACCTGCATGATCACTAAGTGTTGGGATTCGACAGAATGGGCACTCAACTTCATTGCCAGGTAGCGGCCGATTATCGCCAGTTAGATACTCCAAACGATGTGGAGCCCATAACCGTTGCCAAGCATCAGGAATTCCAGCTCCCCCGACTAGATCAGACATGTTTAGACCTGAGTGCGTTCAGCGACGATTTTCTTAATTTCAGAGATCGCATCAGCTACCGGAATGCCGTTCTTCTGCTCGCCATTGCGGTAACGGAACGAGACCGCGCCGGCAGTTTGATCTTCTTCGCCTGCAATAACCATAAATGGAATTTTCGCCATCTGCGCGTTACGCACTTTCTTCTGCATTCGATCATCGGAAGCATCTAACTCAACGCGCAGACCTGCTTTACGCATTTGGTTGATTACATCTGAAAGGTACGGAGTAAATGCTTCAGCAACGGGGATTCCAATTGCCTGCACTGGCGCTAGCCATGGTGGGAACGCGCCCGCGTAATGTTCGGTAAGTACGCCAAAGAATCGTTCGATCGAACCGAACAAAGCGCGGTGGATCATTACTGGACGTGAGCGAGACCCTTCGGAGTCTGCATATTCCAATTCAAAGCGTTGCGGCAACTGGAAGTCAACTTGAATCGTTGACATCTGCCATGTGCGCCCGATGGCATCTTTTGCTTGTACAGAAATCTTAGGCCCATAAAACGCCGCACCACCCTCATCGAGAACCAAATCGAGACCTTGCAGAGTTGCGGCTTGTCGAAGTGCTTCAGTTGCCGCAACCCACTCGGCATCTTCGCCCACAGATTTCTCTGGATTACGAGTAGATAGCTCAAGGTAGAAATCATTCAAACCATAGTCGCGTAATAAGTTGAGTACGAAAGTTAGGAGCGAATCTAACTCACCGGGCATCTGCTCAGGGGTGCAATAGATATGTGCGTCATCTTGCGTAAAGCCTCTTGCTCGAGTAATTCCATGAAGAACGCCAGACTTTTCGTAACGGTAGACAGTGCCAAACTCAAACAACCGCAGGGGTAATTCACGGTAGGAACGCTGACGAGATTTGTAGATCAAATTATGGAACGGACAGTTCATCGGCTTCATGTAGTACTTCTGTCCTGGTCGCTTAATCGTGCCATCAGCATGAAGTTCTTCATCCATGATCATCGGCGGATACATGCCATCGGCATACCAATCAAGGTGACCAGAAGTCTCGAATAGCGCTGATTTAGTTATGTGTGGTGAATAGACAAACTCATAGCCTTCATCTTCGTGGCGAATTCGCGAATAATCTTCCATCGCTCGACGAATAATTCCGCCTTTAGGATGAAAAACTGCTAATCCAGAACCGATTTCTTCGGGAAAACTAAATAGATCTAGCTCGGCACCTAAGCGACGGTGATCACGCTTTTCAGCTTCTAGTAGCAATTCCAAGTAAGCGTTTAACGCTTCAACACTTGGCCATGCGGTGCCATAAATACGTTGCAGCATCGGATTCTTTTCCGAACCCCGCCAATAAGCACCTGCACTTCGCATTAACTTAAACGCGGGAATGTGTTTGGTAGAAGGAAGATGCGGTCCCCGGCAAAGATCAGACCAAACTGGCTGCCCATCGCGACCCAAATTGTCGTAGATCGTTAACTCGGTGCCACCAACTTCAACCGAACTCTCATCACTTGAGCCGCCTTTTATGCCAATCAATTCGCACTTGTACGGCTCTTTTGCGAGCTCAACTAGCGCATCAGTTTCGTTGGTGACACGACGCTTAAATCGCTGCCCTTCCTTAACAATCTTGCGCATCGCGCTCTCAATTTTTTCTAGCGATTCTGGCGTGAATGGCTCCTGCGGATCAAAGTCATAATAGAAACCATCCGTAATTGGTGGCCCAATACCTAACTTAGCTTCGGGATAAATTTGCTGTACTGCCTGCGCCATTACGTGCGCTGTCGAATGACGCAGAACCTTTAGTCCATCTTCTGAATCAATGCTTACCGATTCAATAACATCACCGTTGGCTAGGTCGGTCCAGAGATCACGTAGTTCGCCATTAATGCGACAAACCACGACCTCTTTTCGCTCGGCGAAAATTTGCGTTGGCCGTTGATCGGCCGCGATCGCAGTTGCTACGCCATCGACGGTGACATTAAGTTCAGACATGTCGCTAGCCTACCGAAGTTGCCAATGCAGTTGCCGCAAATAGCGACCGCATTTGCTCACTCTCTGGCGAAATTAGCAGATTTCGTCCATCAATTTGAGCGATTGGCTGAGCGATTTTCAGACTAGAAACAACAAACCCACTTTTGATAGTTGACACCTGACCAGCTTCAATCTGACGAACTGAAACATCAGCCTTCTCAATTAATAGAGCGCGCATTACGCCGGGCAGAACCCCATCGCTTAGTGGTGGGGTTACCCATTGACTCTCTATCTGAAAAATTAAGTTAGCTATTGCGGTTTCAGTTACTTTGCCTTGGTGATTAATCAACAAGTAATCATCGAACCCTGCGTTATGTGCCTCCTTTAGTAGGTTCAAATTCTCGATATATGGGTACCGCTTTTCTACAATTCCGCTCCCCGTTTGCCCACGTTGAATAACTCCCAAGTGAGCTGGCCTGGTAACTTCCAAATATTCTTGATGTGTTACCAACAAAGTACCGTTGTCACCGAAGAGGATTCGTAATCGCCCAATGGCAAATTGATTTGCAGCGATAGTTTCGGTAACTGCCTGCCTAATCAATTCTTCATTTGGAAATGGCAGATCCTTACGACGGGCCGTGTTCAGCGCGCGTCTCATGTGCCGAGATAACGCCCAAGGTTGATTCGCTACTGTCTTAATTGTTTCAAAAGTACCAGCGCCATTTGGCCAGCCGGCTGAATCAAGTCCAGCCTCTTCGTAACTCAACAATTTTGAGTCAAGCCAAGCTAGCTGACTCATAGTTGGCCTCCCACAATTGAAATCAAACGTTCCGCCTTCAGTTGAGTTTCTTCCCATTCTGCTTCAGCATCACTGCTCCAGGTAATACCAGCACCGGTTCCAAAGTGAATGTACTCACCTTCACGCCAGAAGGTTCTAATGGCTACCGAAATCACCGAACGATCACCGTGTACCCAGCCCAGCACACCGCAATAAGTGCTTCGTGGTGTTGATTCAAACTCGGAGATAATTCGCTTAGCCGCGCTCTTAGGAGCTCCACTTATTGATCCGGCCGGCAACAAAGCACCTAAAATCTCAGCCCAACTAATGTCCGATCGAAGTGCTCCAGTTACATCTGAAACTAAATGACTTAATCCTGGATGATCCTCATCGCGCAATAAATCCGGAACTGCGATGCTGCCTGGAATACAAATTTGCCCTAAGTCGTTTCGCATAAGATCAACGATCATTACATTCTCGGCTCGATCTTTGCTGCCGAATTTCTCGATAGTCGACTTCTTGGTTCCTTTAATCGGCGAAGTCTTTACCTGATCGCCGACCCGCGTCAGAAACAGTTCTGGCGAGGCCGATGCAATTTCCAATTCTGTAGTGCGCAAGTAGCTCGCAAAAGGCGCTGGATTTGATTTCAAAATATTGGAAAAAGCGAGATCCAGAGCTGCCGGAGATTTGATACTTAACCTGCGACAAGCATTTACTTGGTAAACCCCACCACTTGCTATCTCTTCGCGGATCTTTTCCACGTATGAAAGGTATTCAGATTTTGAAGTACTACTCTCCCACTTTCCATGCATCTCAGTGCTGGTCGTGACCGCCGAAAAGGGCGACTCACTAATCGAGGAAAATTTAAATGCTCGGAATTCACCTTCATACGTCGTGCTGATCGCCCAGAAGCAGCCATCAGACAAACAACTCGGATCGCTACTTATCTCAACCAGATCGCGCGCCAGTACCCCACCCATCCAAAATTGGGGTTGATCCAGCTCGGCACTTGAGTTCACGCGCTAACCGTATGACCCCTTTGGCAGTTACGCCTGAATTAGGATAGATTTCGCCCTCTGCTTGGCTTTCATTTCTGGTCAGGCACGAAAAAGCAATAAATGCGGACGTAGCGCAGCTGGTAGCGCGGAACCTTGCCAAGGTTCAGGTCGCGGGTTCGAACCCCGTCGTCCGCTCGGATATACGGCCACCTGCCTTTCACAGGGGGCCGTATTTTCATGGTGGAATGGCCGAGAGGCGAGGCAAGGGACTGCAAATCCCTCTACACGGGTTCAAATCCCGTTTCCACCTCCAGTGTGTTTTTTGAATTCTTAATCTGCAGATTATTGTCTTGTTTTAAAAACATAAGACATGAATTTATCTATTTGGTATTCGAATAAACGTTTTAGTCATTCATTTCTCTCGCAGTTTTGATTACTGTGCGGTTATGCCAAAGAGTCATGAGAGCGAATTAGACCATCGATATCGCGGCGAACATCCAGTAAAGACTCTTTGGTATCTGTTGGAAAATCATCGTAAAGATATCCTGTTAGCGATGGTTTTTTATTCGATTAAGCATTCACCGTCTTGGACTACTCCACTTCTGACCGCGAACATGATCGATTGTGTAGTCTATAAAAAACCGCTTTCACAACTTGCTCTGAATTTTGGATTGCTGGCATTGATTACGATTCAGAACTATCCAATGAACGTCATGTATGTGCGCTTCTTAGCTAAAGCGGTCAGAAACCTCGAGAATAGATTACGTTCGGCACTTGTTGAACGAATGCAGCAGATGAGCATAAGTTTCTATCAGTCAACAAATGTTGGAGCATTACAGACTAAAGTTGTCCGAGACGTAGAAAATATTGAACAGATGATGCGTCATAGTTTTGACGGTGGACTCGGAGCGATAAACAGTCTCATTGGGGCCCTGGTAATCACTTCGATAAAAGTTCCCCAGTTTCTGCCATTTTTTCTAATTCTTGGCCCGATATCCGCAACGGTTGTAATCAAAATGCGAAAGACTCTCAATACACACAACGAAGACTTCCGCTCGGAAATCGAGCGAATGTCATCGCGCGTAAATGAAATGACCACATTGCTACCAATTACTCGCGCTCACGGTCTCGAAAAGAATGCCTTAAAAACCATGTACACCTCGTTTTCCAGCGTAAAAAGTGCCGGTTTAAGACTTGATCGACTGCAAGGTCACTTCTCCGCGATAGCTTGGGTTACTTTCCAGCTCACTTACGTCATCTGTGTTGGTTTCGCGGCTTGGTGCGCGATAACCGGATTCTTGCCAATCACAGCAGGCAGTGTCGTGATGCTGAGTGCATACTTCGGCATGTTAGTTGGTTCTGTCCTGCTTTTGACCAGCATCGCGCCGATGCTTTCGAAAGGTTTAACCTCCATTAGGTCTCTCGGCGAACTACTTGAATCGCCTGATCTTGAAAAGAATGCTGGCAAACGCTCGGTTTCAGAGGTAACCGGCACCGTTGAGTTCTGCGATGTTTCATTCTCTTATCCAACAAATCATAAGCCTTCACTTACGAACATAAACGTTGTCGCAGAACCAGGTCGAATGATCGCCTTGGTCGGTCCCAGTGGCTCCGGGAAATCAACTTTCATTAATTTAGTGATTGGTTTTCTTCGCCCAAGTTCTGGTTCGATAAAGCTTGATGGAATAGATATGGCAGGGATCGACTTACGAACTTCTCGTAAGTTTCTTTCAGTGGTTGCTCAAGACACCATTCTTTTCGATGGCACTGTTTACGAGAATGTCACTTACGGCATGGTTAATCCAACGGCGGAACTGGCTGAATCTGCCTTAAGGGCTGCCAATGCTTGGGAATTCGTTGAAAAACTTCCCGACGGAATCGACACAATTGTTGGTGAACGCGGAGCCCGTATTTCAGGTGGCCAAAAACAACGACTTGCAATTGCTAGAGCAATAATTCGAGACCCACGAATTCTAGTTTTGGATGAGGCAACTTCTGCGTTGGATTCGGAATCTGAACGATTGATTCAAAGCGCACTTCATGAATTAATGAAGTCACGGACCACCTTTGTGGTTGCCCATCGCTTATCTACCGTTAAGGAAGCTCACCTAATTCTCGTGCTCGAAGATGGCGCAATCGTTGAGCAAGGTACGCATCGCGAATTAGTCTCTCGAAATGGCCTATACCGAAGGCTTTACGATGCACAAAGCTTTATTCCGGATGACGAACCACACTTGAAGATCGCGTCTGAGTAGATAAGAGAATAGGAAAACTGTTATGCGCGTTGGACCCCCACTCAAGGATCTTGAGAAGTTTGCCCCTGGCTCTAATTCCAAACCAGACTTTGCGCATTTTTGGCGAACGACACTTGATGAGTTTTTAACTCCAGACCTACAGGCCCAATTGGTTAGAGTTGAATCCCCGATAACCGCATTTGAAACTTACGATGTAACGGTTCCTGGATACAACAGTGATCCGATCAAAGGTTGGTTTATCAAACCAAAGAATTCAGATCAAGACTTACCGTGCATCGTTATGTATGACGGCTATGGTGGCGGTCGCGGTCTCCTAAATGAGTGGCTTTTTTGGCCAAGTGCGGGTTATGCAATATTGGTAATGGACACTCGAGGGCAAGGTGCATCTGGTTGGCGGGTTGGTGACACCCCTGATGGAAATTACCCAAGAGCTTCGCAAACTCCAGGTTTTATGACCGCTGGAATTCTAAACCGCGATGAGTATTACTACCGCCGAGTTTTTACTGACGCAGTTGCATTTGTGCGCGCAGCCGCAAAGCTTCCTGGCGTAAACCCGCATCGTTTGATTACTGCAGGCGGTAGTCAAGGTGGCGGTATTGCACTCGCGGCAACTTCGCTATCAGATCAAGTGTTTGCCACCATGCCGGATGTTCCGTTTCTCTGCCACTTCGAACATGCTGTAAACATCACTGATGCTTTTCCCTATCAAGAGATTGTGCAGTACTGCAAAACACATCGACTTGAAGTTGATCACGTTTTTGAAACGCTTACATATTTTGATTGTTTGAATTTAGTAACGATGGCTACTGCTCCCGCTCTGATTTCAGTTGGACTGCATGATCCCGTTTGCCCGCCCGAGACAATCTTTGCCATGATCAATAATTATGCTGGTCAAGTAACAGTCAAAACGTGGCCCTACAACACACATGAAGGTGGCAGCGTGCAGCATCAATTGCTACAAGCGGACTGGATTAACCAACTCATCGGGGGTAACAATTGATCACTGCTGACCAGAACCTCGGCTATGGCTTTAACGCGCAATGGGCATATACAACAACGCATATGCCAGCTGCTCTGCCTGCAGATAAGCGAATGCTTGATTTCATGGCAAAATATGAATTTAGATTTTTGCGGCTTCCGATGGACTATCGATTTTGGATTGATCGAATAGGTTCGCCATTAAACGATGCCTTTATGAGGTTGCTCGATTCCTACATTCATGAATCTGTCTCTCGTGGAATTCATATTTCAATTAATTTACATCGAGCTCCGGGATACTGCATTAATGGCTGGGAAGATGAGGCCACGAATCTATGGGCCGATAAAGTTGCGCAAGATAGTTTTTCATTCCTTTGGCGCACAGCTGCCGAGCGATACCGCGGTAAGCATCTAGATCTGCTCAGTTTTGACTTGGTAAATGAACCACCAGATATTGGGCAACGAGGCTTCACGCGCGACATTCACCAAGGGGTGATCCGCCGTATCACTAACGAAATTCACCAAATAGATCCCGAACGAACCGTGGTAATTAATGGCTTAGCTGGCGGACATCTAGCTATGCCAGAACTTGCTGATCTAAATGTTGTTCACAGCGGTCGTGGCTATCAACCAATGTTAGTTAGCCACTACCAAGCAGAATGGTGGGCAGGTAGCAAAGGGATGCCAGTTCCTACCTATCCGTGTGAGTACAACGGACAATGGTGGGATCGAGCAGCTCTTTGGGATTTCTATGCACCCTGGCGAGAAGTTCAGGCGATGGGACGCCCGGTACATATCGGAGAATTCGGTTGTTATCGCTATACCGATAATGCCGTTGCGCTGGCATGGTTTAAAGACCTCTTCAGCATCTATAAAGAATCCGGTTGGGGCTACTCACTTTGGGAGTTCGACGGCAACTTCGGCATCGCTAACCACAATCGACCAGGAACAAAATATGAAAACTTTGAAGGCCTGAATGTCGATCGTGGGTTACTCGACTTAATGCTGGAAAGCCGCGCCGAATAGTCCTTGACAACGAAGGACAAGAATGGCAATCTCTCGCAAGATATTGAACTGATCTCTATCGTAAGTAGCGACTAAGAATCTTGGGAGTGGCCATGCAACTCAAACGTTGGCATTTTGTAGCACCGAGTGTTCTGGCATCGATTGTTGCGATAGCTTTCTTCACCGGTGGACCTTCTGTTCCTATGGATAACGACACCACAAGCGTCGCCGCTCGAGCCGAAAAAGATGCTCAGCCGGTAGCTGAAGAGAAAGATGCTTCCCTAGGAACACCAATTGAACTCGCTGGCGGAATTACCTTAACCGTCTCAGAGTTATCAGAGTTTAAGCCTAAGGATCCCTCAGCCCTTGGTGTTGAAGGACGTCCGCAAATAATGGAAATAACCCTAGAAAACACTGGTTCTACGGACTTTGATCTTAGTTCCTTTATTATTCTTGAAACTACTTTAGCTAGCGATGCTTCAGCTTCTTGCTTCGATGTCTTTGAATTGGACTCTGGCGTCTCAGGCGTTCCGATAGATCCAATTGTGCAACCCGGAAAATCAGTAACTTTCAAATGGGCCATGGTCTGTCCAGCACCCAAAGATGATGGTCTGACTATGACCATCAGTCTGAGCGACACAGATCAGGCAACCTTCAAATCTAAAGTCAAGTAACCGATCCGCGGCCAAAGGATCATCACCTCACTAGGTGAATTTGTCTTGTCCCTGTCTTGACCCGTAATCAAAATTGTTATCTTATAAAGCAAAGTTTTTTAGCTATGTGATTGACAACGCTGTCATCAGATGGAAAGTTTCACTCACCGCGCTTCATCGAAGCGCATTTAATAGAGGGAGAGCTAGGTGAAGCGTTTAGGAGTTATTTCCGTCGCCATTGCTGTGGCTGCGGGTGCTGTTGTTTCAGCTCCTGCTAATTCTGCTACTAAGGTCACGACTCTTACAGTCTGGTCTACAGGTGGAGATGCCGACGCATTAGTAATGGCTGCAGCTGGTAAAGCATTTGAAGCTGCTAACAAAAATGTAAAAGTAAAAGTCGAAGCAATTGGTTGGGGCGATGGTTATGCCAAAGTTCTAGCAGCCGCTGCTTCAAAGAGCGGTCCAGATATCTTTACCGGAGGTCTCTCCTGGGGTATCTCAGCTGGCGATAAGGGCGCACTCGCTGACCTTCGTCCGCTTGGTGTCGCTACTTCAATTCAACCTAAGGTGCCAGCACAGATCTATAAGTCATTAATCGCATACAAGAGTTCAAAGGTTTACGCAGTTCCTTACGACCTAACTCTAATGATGATGTTCTATGACAAGACCACATTGAAGAATGCTGGTGTCACATCTGCGCCAAAGACAATTGCTGAATTCAATGCTGCGGCTGCGAAGATTAAGGCAACTGACGGAGTCAAGAATGCTGTTTACAACGAATGGGGTAACGGCGACTGGCTTGGCTTCTTCTCATGGCTCTATTCAAGTGGTGGTTCTTTCTATGACGCCAAGTGCAGAGTTACAATCAATAACGCAGTTGCTGTAGAAGCGCTTACACAGTACAAGAAGCTCTACTCAGACTTCGAAGCGCCAAAGCCTGGCGTAGCGGACTGGTCAATGAATGACAACATCAAGAACGGTAAGTACGGTATCGGTTTCTCTGGAAACTTCCAGGCAAGCAGCTACTACACCTACTACAAGGACTACAAGAACTGGACAGCTGCACCAGTACCAGCAGCGCCAGGTAAGAAGTCTGTTGCATTCATCGGTGGTCGCGGTATCTCAATCATGGGTTACGTACCAGCTGCTAAGCAACGTATTGCTGCTAAGTTCATCAGTTCTCTTTACGACGTAAATGTTGTAAAGGCGATGAACGTTGTTGGAGCAGCTAACAATGCAATCTTCCTATCGCCTGTGGTTGCTTTTGCGGACACAATCGAGTCGTACCCAGCTGATGTTCTTGCCACAATCAAGTCGCAGCTAAAGGATGCTCAAGGTCCTCCTAACTGTATTGGTTGGGAAGATTCACAGAACGATGTAACTTCAGCGGTCCAGAAGTACCTCTTTGGATCAACCTCAGCTAAAGATGCACTTGATGCAGCAGCTGACGCAATGAAGTCACGTCAATAAAAGCAGTATCGCTTTAACGAAGGTTCAACAGCCCGTTAGGTGTAGTTGAACTATCGGGAGAGGATCTAGTTCGCTGGGTCCTCTCCCGAATTCGTTAACGAAGCAGTAACCAATAATTTTTTGAAAATACGGGAGGGAATTGCAATGGCTACTAAACAAATTGATCCAAGCATTTCCTATACCCCTACCAAGAAAAAGGGGTTCTACAAATACAGTGATTCTGGCATAGCCTCTTATGTGATGCTTGCTCCATTTGTTCTGCTCTTTATTGTCTGGGCGGTCTACCCTGTTTTATCCAGTCTTCGTCTTTCTTTTATGCGATACAACGCTATCTGCGATGAAACACTCTCGCCCTGCGGATCTGTTGGCTTTGGCAACTACACCTACCTGATTATGCAGGATTCCAGATTTCATAAAGCGCTACTCAATACATCTTTATATGTAATCGGTGCCGTAGTTCTTGGTTTGCTTGCTTCGCTATCGCTATCTCTAGCGCTGCAAGCCGACACTCGAGCTAATCGTGTGTTACGCGTTATCTTTTTCCTGCCATCTGTTACCTCTGGAATCGCCGTTGTGCTTGTTTGGGGTTGGGTTTTTCGTGGCGATGACGTAGGACTACTTAATTCGCTATTGAGCACATTCGGCATAGCGCCAGTTGAATGGCTAGCCACACCATCACTTGCCATTCCAATTCTTATTTTCATGTCTATCTGGGGCGGCGCCGGTTTTGGCATGGTGCTATTTCTGGCTGGTTTAAATGCAATACCTGCCATGTATTACGAAGCAGCAGTAATTGATGGCGCAAACCGACGTGAACGCTTTAGATACATCACGCTTCCACTTCTAAAACCTGTGATGGTCTACGTTGTAATCACGGGCACGATTGGTGCCTTTCAGATATTCGAAGGTGTTTACCTTCTCTTCCCTACCAGTGTTGGATCAATCGGCGGTTTGAAAGATATGGCCTTAATGATCGTTCCTTACTTATACGACATGGGCTTTAACCGCTTTAGACTGGGATACGCGTCCGCAGTTGCCTGGATTCTTTTTGCGATCATTTTCACGATTAGCTTGATTAACATTCGAGTAACTAAATCGCTAGAGGATCTGCGATGAACGCAAAGCGCACCGAAAAACGCCTAGAGCGCAAGAATGATGAGTTGATGGAACGCTCCGGCAACTTTGAAAATCCTTTTGAGACCAAGGGTCGATTCTCGAAATATGCCCGAGTACCGATCTACCTATTGACGATTGTAATGATCGCCCCTTACTACTGGATGATCACGTCATCCTTTAAATCAGTTAAAGAACTACAACAAGTTCCACCAACTTTATTCCCAGAGAAATGGATCCCTGGCAACTATTGGGATCCTAACTATGACCCCAATATGTATCAGCAAGAGATCATGCAGGGCTTATTCCAACGTTTCACTAAGGTTGAATTTGGATTTGGTCGCTTTTTTCTCAACTCATTTTTTATTACAACTACGATCACAATTCTCACCCTGCTTATCGGTTCACTTGCTGCCTACGTAGTTGCAAAGCATCGTTTTAAAGCTAAACGTGCTATCTACTTGGTGATTATTGGATCAATGATGATCCCATGGCAAGTGGGCTTGATTCCCGGCTTCTTATTGGTCGATGATCTTGGTTGGTTAAACACTTTTTGGGCTTACATAATCCCGGCCCTACCGAAAGCATTCATTGTTTTCTTCTTAGTTCAATATTTATCTAGCATTCCAGATGAGCTGATTGAAGCAGCTCGCATCGACGGTGCTCGCGAATGGACGATCTATTTCCGTATTGTTTTGCCACTTCTTAAACCAGCCATGATTGCGATGATGATTTTTACCGCAATTGGTGAATGGAATAACTTCCTCTGGCCTCTGATCATTACTCAGTCGCAAGATATGGCCAACCTGCCTGTGGCTCTAGCGCTGTTAAAGAACTCGGGTGCCGGAAATATCGGTACTCAAGGCGTAATCATGGCCGCAGCCCTACTCGTTTCACTGCCCACGATCATTCTTTACTTCCTCACTCAACGCCACTTCATTAGAGGTATCGCGCTCTCAGGAATTAAGTAAAAGTATGATCACAGGTTCGAAATTTAGAGTTTTTATCATCGCACTGTCTTCGTTGTTATTGCTTCAGCTATCCCCCGCTATCAGCGCTGAGGCAATTAGTTGGAAAGTAATAAATGCAAAAGATCCGGTGAAACCAATTGAATTAGCTCTAACTGGGCTGCCTGCTGTAACTAATCCCTTTGATCCTGCTCAGGCTGATTTATGGGCAACTGTCGTAACCCCAAATAAAACCCAGTACGAAGTTCCACTTTTTTGGTACCAGGAGTATCGCGCGACTGTTAACGGAAATACCCCTTGGTCCACAGCAGTCGGCGAACCAGGTTGGCGCCTTCGTTTCCGAAGTGATGAAGTCGGAACCTACCAGGTCACTTTGCGAGGCGTAGTAAATGGATCCTCTGTTTCAGCTCCTCCATACTCAGTTACAACTGAGGTGAAACACTCTTCGCAGATTCAAATCAAGGGCCGCGGATTCCAGCGAGATAATGCGCCATTTGTGCCTATCGCCTACAACATCGCATGGGCTAATCGCCATGAGGAAAAAGTAAAGTATGAAAAGTGGTTTAAGGCGGCCTCAGCTGGTGGCGTAAATGTGGCACGGGTATGGATGCCAGCGTGGGATATGGGAATTGAGTGGATCGATACTGGTCTTGGTGACTATACGAAACGTTTGGGCAACGCTTGGGCGCTAGATCAAGTATTTGAAATCGGTGCCAAATACGATGTCTCAATTGATCTGGTTTTGATAAATCATGGTGCTTTTAGTGAATCTACCAATCCAGAATGGTTTGGTAGCCCATATAACTTTTTAAATGGTGGTCCGCTAAAGAGTCCAGCAGAGTTCGCGACTAATGAAACGGCTAAGAAATTTTGGGAACGAAGATTGCGATATATCGCCGCACGTTACTCGGCATCTCCCGCTCTTTTTGTATGGGAATGGTGGAATGAAGTTAACTTCACTCCCATCTCAGAACCCGATCTAACTGCTTGGATGATTTCATCGAAGAAGGCGCTTTACTCTTGGGATCCATACAAGCACATGACGACTACTTCTTGGTCATCAGCTGCAGCCGTTAGAGACTGGTCGCCCGTTGAATTTGTTTCCACTCACGTTTATGACGGTAGTGATCCAATTAAGTCTCTAAGAAATCAATTTGAAGCAATAATCAAAGCGGTTCCAGATAAGCCGCTCTTAGTTGCTGAAATGGGATCAGGCACAACTAGCGAAGATCCCTTCTCTGATCCAAAAGGGCTCCATCTGCATAATTCGCAATGGGCAGCTCTATTCGTTGGTTTTGGTGCGCCAGCTTCATATTGGTGGTGGGATAACTACGTTGATCCCTTAAAACTTTGGTCGATTACAACAGGAATGAAGAAACTGATTGCGGGTACTGACCCCGTCAATATGAAACCTGAAGAAATCCTGGGACCATTACGAACAACTGCGCTCTTGCTTACCTCACCTGACGTAACTCTTGGCTGGATTCGTCATAATGATTATCAATTGAGCGCGAAGTCCTCATTGCTCCTACAAGCAGCGATAACAGCGCTTAAGACCAAGAAACCGATGCAGACGAAATTTTCAGACCCAGTAGTAAAAGCTTCTACCGTTAAAATCCCGGTATTAGTTGCGGGAAATTACGTTGTGAAGTTCATGGAGACTAAGAGTGGAAAGGCGATTTCCAATGTTAAGGTTTCCACTGCAACTCAAACGTTGAATTTTACAGTGCCACAATTCACTGGTGATATCGCATTTAGAGTTGAGAAAGGGACCGCGTAAATGAGTACAGATCTAGCCAACCGCACCCCTATCGCTCATCCCACTTTGGCAGATGTAGCGGCAATCGCGGGTGTCAGTATCAAGACTGCTTCTCGTGTTTTAAATGGGTCAGCGAATGTTTCACCAGAAACTGAAGATAAAGTTAAAAAAGCAGTTGGTTTAGTTGGTTATCGTTCAAATCGAATCGCTCGTGAACTACGTGGTGGCTCACTTAGCAACATAATCGGAATGGTGATTTCTGACCTTGCTAACCCTTTCTATGCTGGTCTTGCCGCGGGGGCCGAAGAAACCTTAAGTAAAGCTGGGTTTGAATTAATTTTAGCTACTGCCCGAGATAATGGCGAGCGCGAGAAAGTTCTAATCGAATCTTTACTAGAGCGTCGAGTTCGCGGATTAATTATCGTTCCGTCGGGTGAAGATTATTCCTATCTTCATATCGAGCGACGTCGTGGCTTTAGTTTTGTTTTTGTTGACCGCCCGGCACCATATCTAGATGCGGATACCGTATTGGTTGATAATCAAGGCGGTATTAACGCTTGTGTAGATAAACTGCTAGCTCTTGGTTGTAAACGAATAGCCTTAATTGCAGATACGCCTGCTATTTGGACAGCTGCAGAACGTATCGAAGGTTTTAAGAAAGCAATCGTTACCAGGAAACTAGAATCTGATAACTCTTTGATTATCAGTGGAATACACACTTCCCTTGAAGCCGAGCAAGCGACTCGTGAGCTACTCAGTCAACGCAAGAAAGTCGATGGCATTATTGCAGCTAACGATCTGATTGCTTTTGGCGTCGGACAAGTTAAGTCTCATATGGATTCAAACTTACACGTTGTGAGTTTCGATGAATTCCCATCGGCTGCTCTTATGGGAGTTCATACTCTCAACCATGATCCGCAGCGTCTTGGAAGATTAACCGCTGACGTAATTCTTAAGCGTATGTTTGAACCTACGGCGGATAATTACCAAAGCGCAGTCATGAAGGTCGCTATCAACGAAGAGATTCAGGGTGTGGCATGAGTGATCGCCTTGCCTTAGGAGTTGATGTTGGTGGCACCAAGATTGCAATCGCGTTGGTCGATGGAAAACTAGGCGTCTCAGAGCGAATAGATGTGCCCAGCTTTGCGACCGATGGTTTCGAGCTCTGGGGTCGAATTGCGGATGCGGTGAAGGAAATTCTCAACAAGGCCGATCGTGAGATCGTTGGAATTGGAATTGGTTCGGCAGGACCGATCTATCCGAACTCCGGCACCGTCAGTCCAGTAAATATTCCTGTGTGGCGCGAGTTTCCACTAGTTAAATGTTTCCGTGATGTTTTCGATATCGACCGAGTAGCTCTACATGGCGATGCCATGGCGCTAGCTCATGCCGAACACAAAATAGGCGCCGGTGTTGGCTCACGAAACATGCTCGGCATCGTGGTTTCTACTGGAATTGGCGGAGGACTAATTCTTGATAATGAATTGTTCTCGGGTGAAACCGGAAACACCAGTTACTTCGGCCATAGCTCAATTGCGTTCGAGGGCAAGATATGTGCTTGCGGGCGCACTGGTTGCGTTGAAGCATATGCGAGTGGCCCGAACATGGTTGCTCTCGCAAAAGAATTAGGTTGGCAAGGCACCAGTGATTCATTTATTGAAGTTGCTGCCGCTGCACGCTTGGGTGATGTTTTTGCGCTTCAGGCGATCGAGAGCGGATCAAGAGCGCTGGCGGTTGGACTAGTTAATTTTGTTGGCAGCCTAGATATCGGACACATTGTTATCGGAGGCGGTGTGGCACAAGCTGGCGATGTTTATTGGACTCCGTTAATGCGACATATCCGCGCCGAAGCTGAATACTATGGATTTTTGCGTGACTTAAAAGTAACGCCTGCTAAATTGACAACTGATGCGGGCCTGATTGGCGCCGCTTTAGGTGTTCTCTAAGTTTCTTACCTCCGAATTGCTAGCAACCTGAAAGGTAACTATGTCACTGGAAAAATCAGAGCGCCCTTGGGGTAGCTATGAAGTTCTTGGCGAATTTCCTAACTACAAAGTCAAGACTATTTGCGTAAAACCAGGAGGTCGCCTTAGTTATCAACGTCATGCTAAGCGCGCTGAACATTGGTTTATCGTTGCCGGTAATCCAGAAGTAACGGTCGATGGTGAAATTCGTAATATCGGTCCCGGAGATTCAGTTCAGTTTGCGATCGGCGTTCTCCATCGAATCGCCAATCCTGGAACCACAGATGTAATTTTTGTTGAAGTTCAGACTGGTACCTATTTTGGTGAAGATGATATTGAACGCGTCGAAGATGATTACGGTAGATAGTCTATGAATTCAAAATCTAAACTCGAAACCAAGTGGTCGCTTAAACTATCCCCTAAATCTGACGCTTGGGACATCTCGCCAGTTAAAGACCAACATAACGTATGGCGAAATAATCCAGCTGGGATTACCAAAATCGAGTTGCCAGAGTCGATTCCAGCCACTGTCCCCGGATGTATTCACACCGATTTAATGTCAGCCGGGCTAATTAAAGATATTTCGATCGACGGCAAAGAACAGGATCAGTTCTGGATCTGGAAAACCGATAGCCAGTATTCAACCTTGATTAAACAAGATGCCTCCGCTGCTCAAAAGCACTTGGTGTTTCAGGGTCTCGACACAATCGCAACTATTGAGCTAAATGACAACGTTGTACTAGCCACAAAGAACATGCACCGTTCGTACCGGATTGATGTAACCGAACTCCTTGCCGCGGGTGACCTCTCATTAAAGATCTCTTTCGCTGCGCCTCTCTCAGATGCTGAGTCCAAGTTGGCCGCTCTCGGAACCGCTTACCCGCGCCCTTACGAAATGCCCTATAACTATCAGCGCAAGATGGCTTGTAGCTACGGTTGGGACTGGGGTCCAATCACCATTTCCTCTGGCATCTGGAAACCAATCCTGCTTCACACATGGAGCGATGCCTATCTTGAAAACACCGCGATCACCTCAACATTGGTTAATGGTGTTCCACGTCTAACTGCGCAGATACAGTGCGCCGGCAAACTCAGTGGAAAGAAGATTTCTGTCACTGTTAAGAGCAAAAGTGGCGAAGTAATAGTTCGAGCAGAGTCCGCCGTTTCGGGCCGACAAACTGATTTTGAATTCCCTGTACCGAACGCGCAAATCTGGCATCCGCGAGGTCGTGGCGCTCAACCACTTTATGATGTGGAAATTTCTTTAGCCGCAGCAGATGGCACCATCTTGGAAACTGATTCAAAACAAACAGGTTTCCGTTTAGTTGAACTAGATACCTCTGAGTCAGCGCCAGGTAAAAATCACTTTGCGATAAAAGTGAATGGTGAGCGACTCTGGATTCGTGGTGCGAATTGGATTCCAGATGATCCATTCCCAACTCGCGTCACCCGTGAACGTTATCACCAACGAATAAAAGACATGTTGGAAGTGAATATAAATGGCATTCGGGTTTGGGGTGGCGGACTCTATGAATCCGACGACTTCTATGAACTTTGCGATCAAGAAGGCATTGTCGTTTGGCAAGACTTTCTCTTTGCCTGCGCTGCATATCCGGAAATTCCAGAAATGTTTGAAGAAGTTGAAGCTGAAGTCGATGAGAACGTTCGTCGCCTAGCTGGACATCCTTCATTAGTTATTTGGAATGGCGGCAATGAATGTATCGAAGGATTCCAGTATTGGGGTTGGCAGGAAGGACTCGAAGGTCGGCCATGGGGTGAGACTTTCTACCTGCAGACAATTCCTAGCGCCTTAAAAAAGATCGATAAGACTCGACCATATATTCCAGGATCACCATTTAGTACTCATTCCGACAATGTGAAATCTTTTGATTCCGGAACTATTCATATCTGGGATGTCTGGAATGAAACTGGGTACGAACGTTATGAGCAATACTCTCCTAGTTTTGCGGCTGAGTTTGGCTTCAATGGCCCAGGCTCATGGTCAATGCTTACTCGCGCAATCGGTAGCAATGATTTGGTAGCCACCTCTGACGAAGTTGCTTATCACCAACGAGCTTTCGATGGCATGAGCAAGATCGCAGCTGGCTTGTCTCGAGAATTTGCCAATCCACCAACCCGTGGGCACGCTTGGTATTTCGCAGCAGCCCTTGGTCAAGCCCGCGCAGTGGAAATAGGCCTAAAGCACTTCCGTAGTCTTTACGAAACTTGTAGCGGCGCAATCCTCTGGCAGTTCAATGACATGTGGCCAGCTATCTCTTGGGCGGTATTGGATTACACCGGTTTCCGAAAGTTAGCTTGGCATGCAATGAAGTCGGCCTACCAGCCTAGAGCGATTGTCGTCGGTCGGGTTGATCAAGGTGCACAAATCACATTGCTAAATGATCTTCCTGACCCATGGAAAACCAAGGTTGAACTCTCTTTAATCGACAAATCAGGCTCTGTACTCAAAACCCATACTATAGATGTGAATCTTGATCGCTACAGCGTCTCACGCACGCCAGCTACCGAAATATTTCCTGAGATAGCTCAAGGGAACTATGAAGGATTTATTCTGGCAACTTGCCCCGAGGTTCGCGCATCTCGCCGAACAACGTTAACCCCTGCGAAGGAATCACCTAAACATGATCTTTTCGCAAGTGCGAAAATTTCATCTGGCGTTTTAACTGTTGAGGTAAAAGCTAATACTTATCTTCATGAACTCTCGTTCATGCCTGAACTTTTAGCTCTAGGCACTCAGGTCGATTCTCAAATAGTTTCACTTCTCGCGGGGGAAACTCACGCTTTCAAAGTAACCGGTGAAACTAAAGATCTGGAAGCGATTTCTAAACGAATAGATGACTTGCTTTGGTCACATAACCGAATCGTTAATCAGTAATGCAGATTTCAATCACTCAGTGCGGTGCCGTAGCCGACGGTGTCACAAATAACGCCAAACATATTCAAGCTGCAATTAATGAAGTTGCTGAAAATGGCGGCGGCCGAGTATTGATTCCGGCAGGTGGTTCCTTCTTATCTGGCAGTTTCGAATTACTGCCAAAGGTCGAACTACACCTTGAGTCTGGCGCTATCTTGTTGGCAAGTGGCGACTACGCGGACTACTCCCCCGAACACTCGATTGAAGTATTAACCGAGGGCGAAGTTAATGAAGTTGTACTACCAAGAAGAGCCTTTATCGTCGGTTTTCGCGCTCACGGTGCGAGCATTACGGGCTTTGGAACCATTAATGGCAACGCCGATGCTTTCATTGCCACTCGCGGCGAATACATCCATCAGATGCGAGGTCCAATTGGCGGACGCGATCAGTATCTAGAACGACCTTTCACAGTCTTTCTAATTGAGTCTTACGGCGTAAAGATGGTTGATGTGACAATTACTGATCCTGCTTTCTGGGCGGTTCGATTCACTGGATGTAATAACTTAGATATCAACGGCATTCGTATTTTGAGTGATCTCATGGTTCCAAATGGCGACGGCATCGATATTGATCGCTGCCAGGATGTGCGGATTACAAATAGTCACTTTGAGACCGCCGATGACTGCATCTCTTTGAAGTCATGTGCCGGAACGGCGCAATACGGTCTCGTTGATAACGTAATCATCAACAGTTGCTTCTTCAAATCTACTTCAGGTGCCATCACGCTGGGAACTGAATCAGTTGGAGATATTTCTAACGTTCTTATCAGTGACTGTATTGTGCGCGATTCTCATCGCGGTTTCGCGGTTCGTTCTCGCGAAGGTGGCACGATCTCTAACGTTTTGATTACCGACTGCATCGTACAAACTAGAGCGTTTAGCGATATGTGGTGGGGTCATGGCGAGGCTCTGCACGTGACGGCATTTTCTTGGGATGACCCTGGCCACGGCACCGATGGCAATATTGAACGACTTCGCGAAGGTAAGGTCCGCAACATAACTTTCCGCAATATCAATGTAACGACCGAGGCAAGCACGCTGGTTTGGGCGGCACACCCCGAGTTAATAAAAGGTGTGCTTTTTGAGAACATAAACCAGCACATGCTTAATCAGTCTAAATGGCCCCACCGAATTGATCTGCGCCCCAACGGAATTACCGATGTGATTCGCCGCAAGCACAATGCCTTTGATGTCATGAACTCATCTGATGTTGAGATCCGAAACTCACGAGTGACTTGGGATAGCCAAACTAGATCAATGTATGGCGAGCTGATAAATAGTGAGAATTCACCAGGCTTAACCATCGAAAATCTAACCGAACGCTAATGACCGCAAAACTCTCACACCGTCGTGAGATTCAAGGCCTGCGCGCCTTGGCCGTTCTAGCCGTAATTACTAACCATCTATTCCCTGATCTATTACCTGGTGGCTTTCTAGGTGTAGACATTTTCTTCTTTCTCTCTGGCTATTTAATTACCAGCCAGCTGATGGAACTCGCCGCAAGCAATAGAACCAGACATAGTTTGTTAGTTTTCTACGCCAAACGTATTCGTCGAATCCTGCCATCGGCGCTGCTTGTAATTTGGATTTCAATTTTTCTCGCTTATCGGTATCTCGGACCAGTTGTGGGTATCGAAAATTTGCGTGACGCGAGATGGTCCATGCTTTTTTTCGCCAATTCGCATTTCAACTCGCTAAAGGTCGATTACTTCGGGCAAGGCAATTCGTCACCCCTGCTACAGCATTATTGGTCGTTGGCCGTTGAAGAGCAGTTCTACATAGTTTGGCCAATCCTTCTGCTTCTGATCGTTCTACTTTTCAGAACTCATTCAAAAAAGGTACTTCTGGCTGTTGTTTCGGTTATCGGAATAACTTCATTCTCCTCAATTTTCATGATCGAGCAGACCTTTACCTATTTCGCGACCCAAACTCGAATTTGGGAGATGTGCTTAGGTGCGCTCCTGGCGATTACTGGAACTAAAAAATCGTCAAGGTTGCTCCAGTGGACAGCCTTAGCTGCTGTCTTACTCTCGCTTCTCTTGATAAATTCCAGCAATCAAATCCCTGGCTTCATAATTATTCCCGTCTTAATGGCAACAGGTTTACTGCTTAACGTTTCAGATCCTAGGCTCAAGTTACTTTTGAGCAATCGAGTAATGCACTACCTAGGAGATATATCCTTCGTTCTGTATTTATGGCACTGGCCGATAATTGAACTACATCGTCAGCTCTCGTTCACTCCCTTAACGACTATGGATTTACTGACACTGTTTGTAATTACTTTCGTATTAGCTGTTTTAACACATCATCTATTTGAGAACCCGATCAGGTTTAATAATTATCTTGTTCAACATCCTGGAATTACCGTGGTTTCGGGAGCTAGTGCACTAACTCTTAGCGTTATCGGTACCTATTTCTTTGTGAAAGGTTGACTATGAAAACAACTCTACGAATCGCGCTCATTGCGCTGCTATTTATACTTACGCCGAGCGCATATGGTGCTAACAACAAGGCAGGCGGGTCATGCCCAAAGGCCGGAAATGTAACCACAATCGCCAAAGAGAAATACAACTGTCAACTAGTTAAAAAGAAGTTAATCTGGGTTAAAGCACCAAAAGCAACAGTTGATCCAATTTTGTCAGCGATATCTAATGCTATGAGGATTAGTAAGCTTCCGGTGAATCTAACGCCTAGCTTAACTAGTGCTAGAACTGATAAGAGTGAATGGCTAAAGGAAACAAATACTTGTTCGGTTGATTTTGCTGATGTCAGAGTGCCATCTTGTCCTGGCGGCGATCCCAACGGAAGTAAATTAATTATTCTCTATGGCGATTCACACGCTTCAATGTGGATGCCAGCGATTGACGCAATCGCGAAGAAAAATGGTTATCGCGTTGAACTCTATGCAAAACTAGCTTGTCCTTTGATTGAAGCCCCCGTGTGGTCGTATCAGTTAAATCGACCGTTTGCTGAATGTCAGGAATGGCAACAGCTTGTTTTACCGAAGATTAAAGATGCCAAACCAGATATTTTGATTGTTACAGATCAATGGAAACCGGCAGTAGTCAATGGTGAAAAATCTGATTTCGATACTGAGACTCTATGGGCGAAAGAGTTTCCTAAAGCTCTAGCGACTTTGAGTTCCTATACTAAGAAATTGGTTGTGATCGGTAATAACCCCAGCATGACTACCGATTCGATTAATTGCGTTAGTCGGCCAGGAGTGACGGTAAGTATTTGCGCGTCAGTACGTACTAAGGCAGATAACAACTCGATCAATAAGATCGAACAGAAGGCAGCATTAGCCATTAAAGCGACCTTCATCGATAGCGTAGCCTGGGCATGCGATGCTTACATGTGTCCGGCAATAATTGATAACAAGTTGGTCTACTTTGATCAGTGGCATTTCACAGCTACTTACGTAGATTGGCTAACACCGTCTCTAGCTAAGGCTCTAGCGCTTAAATTTTAGAAATTTCGAAGATCTAGATATGTGGGGTAATATTCGGCGCACCCACGGACGATTGGCGCAGCGGTAGCGCACTTCCTTGACATGGAAGGGGTCACTGGTTCGATCCCAGTATCGTCCACGTTCTAGTTAAAGTTGCAGAAACTTTTGAATTCGGCGTAACGACTCTTCCAGGTATTCAGGAATCATGGCGCGATGTTCTTCATTTGAAGTTTCATACAAATAGTTAAGCAAAATAATGCGTCTTTGAATCATAAACATCTGCATCTGGCTTTCGGAATACACAGGTAGCGGGGCAACCGAGGAATATCCCTCTTTAAGGGCAGCATCTTGCTCTGGTGTATCGAGGTAATAGATAGCAGTTGCTAAATCTTGAATCGGCAAACCGATACCGCAATCATCAAAATCGAAAACTGCTATCTGGTTGTCGTTCCACATGACATTCCATCCGTGTAGATCGGCATGAATGATCTGCGGTGTGTTCTGACGATAAAGCACATTAATCTCTGACTTTATAACTTCAAACGCCTGCGCTATCAAAGCCTTTGCTTCGTGATCGAGCACACTTTTTTCACTTAGCAGGAAATCTTCGGTCTCCCACATTGGGTCTTTAAAAGAAGGAAGTCCAGCGCCCGCTGGAAGTTTAAAATCCTTCGAACTCAGATGCAGAGTTGCCATCGCCGCGCCTAGCGACCAGATCTGATCAGGAGTTGGGTCATCTCCAAGTTCTTCGCCCTTTAACCAAGAATAAAGAACACACTTAAACTCACCATTTCCCAACGCGTTATCAACTGTTACGAAGTATCGATCTTCAGTAGTTGAGATTGGGTGCGGAACCTTCACTCTTGCGTCGTCACGCAGGAAATTTACCCACGCAATTTCAGCTTTGAGATTTTCGATAGATCTCGGTGAATTTACATTTACTCGTAGCGCGTAGTGAGTTCCGTCCTTCGTCGTAACTTTGAAGGTCGCGTTGTACTCATTGTTGATCAAAGTCAATTCCTTGATATGAAGTGGGTAAGACTGAAGCGCTTGGTTCGCAATCGCGAGCAAGGCTGTCTCGGTAAAACTCATCGAAGAAGGAATCCTTTCCTATTTGCGATCAAGAACAGGTTTCATTAGATTTCAGAACTGATTCAGGCTTGCTGAGTTAAACCTCTGCGCCTTAGCAGAGGTTCGATTTGCGCATCTCGGCCACGGAAGTTTCGGAACATCTGCATCGAGTCAACTGACCCACCGCGACTCATTAGCGTATTGCGGAAATGATCGCCGTTTTTGCGCGATAGCCCACCGTTTTCCTTAAACCATTCTACCGTATCGGCATCAAGTACTTCACTCCAGATATAGCCGTAGTAACCGGCTGAATATCCACCTGCGAAGATATGAGAGAAATAGGTGGAACGGTATCTAGTTGGTACCGGTGCATAGTCCAATCCATAATCACGGATAGCTTGCTCCTCAAACTCTGAAACGCTAGTCACCTTCGAGATGTCTTCGAGTGAGTGCCAGGCCAGATCAAGAATTGCTGCTGCTAAATAACTTGTTGTTGCGTGACCTTCATTAAATGTCGAAGATTCACTTAACTTTTCAACCCATTCTTGTGGGAGTCGCTCCCCTGTTTGATAATGAATCGCATAGTTATCAAGAACTTCTGGCCACAATATCCACATTTCATTTACTTGCGATGGAAACTCAACGAAGTCTCTTTGAACCGAAGTTCCTGATACTCGTGGATAGGTCACGTTTGATAGCAGACCATGAATAGCATGTCCGAACTCATGGAAGAGCGTTGTCGTCTCTGAATATGAAAGCAAAGTTGGTTCGCCCTGAGGTGGCTTTGAGATATTCATATTGTTTACAACAACGGGTTTCTGATCAAGCAGTCTGCTCTGTCGAACCAGCGAGTTCATCCAAGCTCCACCGCGCTTTGAATCGCGAGTATAGAAATCTCCGAGATACAGACCAACGGTAGATCCATCTTCGTTGAATACTTCAAAGACTCTCGCTTCAGGATGGTAGCCGACTAAGTCTGGACGCTCTTTAAAAGTTAACCCGTAGAGTTTTTCGGCGGCAAAGAAGACGCCATTTACCAGCACACTTTCTAACTCAAAGTATGGCTTCATGGCAGAGGTATCTAGCGAGAATTTCTCAGTTCTTACCTTTTCGGTGTAGAAATCCCAATCCCAACTCGCTAACTCATAGGACTCGTCGCGGGAAATAATGCTTTGAATATCCTGACCCTCAAGTTGTGCATTCTTAACTGCAGCCGGTGCCAACTTGCGCAACATTGCGTGCACATTGGCTGGGTTCGCAGCGGTTTGTTCCTGAAGTACGAATTCGGCATGTGTCTTTAGGCCAAAGAGTTTTGCTCTCTCCGCTCTTAGTTTGACAGTGTTAAGGAGAACTTCTTTCGTATCGTTCTCATTTTCGCGATCACCTTTGAGAAGTGAATTCTTCATAATTTTTTCACGAAGCGATCGACTCTTCAAAGAACTCAAAAGCGGATGCCCCGTGAAGTTCATAGCGGTGATCAACCATTTATCTTTTAACCCGCGTGACTCGGCAGCAGCTTTGCATGCCGCAATCTGATTCTCCGTCAATCCATCAAGATCACTTTCGTTCTCAACGACAACGGCGAGATCATTGGTATCGGCAAGTAACTTCTTACTAAATTGAGTCTGAAGTGAAGAGAGTTCTTCGTTTATCTGCTTTACGCGATCGCGACCTGCCTCGCTTAATTCAGCACCAGCATGAGCAAAATCGCGGAAATAGCGTTCAACTAACCAAGCTTGCTCTTCGTTTAGATTGCTTGCGTTCTCTCTCAAGTTTTTGATGCGTGCGAAGAGCTGTGGATTAAGGCGAATAGCATCAGAATGAGCAGCCAACTTAGGGGCAATCTCGGCCTCGATGGCATCAATTCGATCATTCGTATCACTCGATGACTTGTTATAAAAAACCATAAGTACGCGATTAAGGATTGCCCCGCTACGTTCCAAGGCCTCGATGGTATTTTCAAAGCTCACTTCAATATTGGCCAATATCGCATCTACTTCTCGAATCTGCGCCTGCGTACCCGAGTAGAACGCTTCCAGATAATGATCTTCTGTGATCAGCGCAAACGGCGGTAGCTCATATTCCAGAGTTGATTTTGATAGAAATAGATTTGTACTCATCGGCTTCTCTCTTCTATAGATTGACTACTTTAACTAGAAATTGGCGTTGGTTTCCCAACGTCCAACCCATTTATAGGGTCGTGGTTGCACCGGCAGGAGCTCGTTAAACCTAGCCCTTTCAAACATGGGTACGCCCCACCTGGATCAACCAGGCTCCGCTGCCTCAGTTCTCGAGCGCTCACGCGGCTAGCGTAATTTGATGAACCAAGGAGGCTTTTTGTAAGTCCACCAGCCAAATTAACGGAAAAATCGACCTAAGAGGGGTGGTCAAAGGTGTGAATTTCCAATATTGTTCGGCGCAAAGACCAGATGGCAGCCACCGCTTAATTCTCTCAACGAGAGAGGTGTCACCCGTCGCGGTCCAAACTAGAAGGAGACAAATTAGTATGAAAAGAAACTTGGCAATTCGTGCCTTGGCTACGGCGGCATCAGCTGCACTCGTTGCTGGAGTGTTTTCTGTTGGTGCAATCACCACAGCTCAGGCTGCGACTAGATCGACAGTCGTTCTGCTTTCACAGGGAGATATTACTTCTTTGAACTCAGGCACTAGTGATAACAATACGGCTTACAACTCTCAAGTTGGTTCGTTAACTGGTTTTGGATTCACTTACTACGACAACAATGCGAAATTGGTAATGAATACCAAGTTCGGAACAATGAAGATTATTAAGCAAGCTCCAAAAGATTTCCAGATCCAGTACGACGTGAAGAGTGGTCAGACATGGTCAGATGGTACAAAGATTGACGCCGTTGATCTCCTTGTAACTCACATCATTGCGTCTTCAAAGTATTCAAAGGCTGCAGGACTTGGCGATCCAAGCAATGCAGACACCAAGCCAGCATTCGATAGCGGTAGCTACGGCGGCGCATACGATGACAATGTTGTCGGTGAGCCAAAGCTCAGCAATGGCAATATGACTTTGACTGTGAAGTTTGGCAAGCCACTTCCAGACTGGGAGCTTCTTGCTCCTGGACCAAGTCCAGTACACGCAATGTCACTCATTGCTGATGGCAAAAAGGGTCTTCAATCAGCAGCAGTAAACACAGCTGCTAAGGCTAAGTTCCTAACAGCTTTCAACAAAAAGGACACTGCTCAGCTAACTAAGATTGGTGCTCTTTACACAAAGGGTTACGACGTAACTAAGGTCGACAAAGACACAAACAAGTTGCTTCTAATTAGCAATGGTGGATTTATCGTCGACAAGTTCACATTCGGTGACTCAATGACCTTCGTGCGAAATCCTAAGTACAACTCAGGTCCTGCGATGGCTACAAAGAATCCAATCAAAACTGTAGTAATCAAGATCATCCAAGAAAATACAGCAATGATCCAAGCGCTGCGTAATGGTGATATCGATGTTTACTACAACACTCTTCCAACTGGTAATGACAAGATCACACTAGCTGCGATGCCAAATGTCACAACCACTACAAGAGTCGGCGGAAATAGCTCGATCTTCCACCTACGTACTGATACTGGTTTCGGTAACACCGATGTTTACACAGGTCCATTTGCCGGAAATTCACAACGTGCAAAGGATCTTCGTAAGGCGATGCTACTTGTAACACCACGTGCACAAATGGTGACCAACCTAATCGCACCAGTTAAAGCTGATGCGACACCGCTGAACTCACAGTTTGTGTTCCAGGGAACTCCTGAATACGACACAATCGTTAAAGCATCTGGTGCTAATGTGTTCTCAGACGGAACCCAAGCAGAACGTACAGCTGCGGCTTTGGCACTTGTGAAGAAGTACTACCCAACAGCATCAGCTACTGAAGCTCCGCTTAAGGTCAAGTTCGTGCACGCGACTACAAACTTGCGTAGCGCACTTGCTAAATTGGTTCAAGCAGAGGCAAAGAACGCTGGAATTGATGTTGAACTCTTCTCAATCGGTGACCTTTTCGGAACTCGATCAAACCAGAGTGCTCAGTACGACATCATCATGCACGGCTTTGGATTGAACTCAATTTCACAGGCCAATGGTTGCTCCATTTACAAGTCAGATGGTGGCAATAACGTTTGGGGTTGGAACGATTCAACTGTCGATGCAAACTGCAAGAGCCTTGAAAGCGATATTCTCACACCAAAGCAAGTTACAGAAAAGCGAGCTGCAATTGAGAAGATCGTTATCGCAAATGCTTGGGGTCTAGCACTCTACGCAAATCCAACTATCACCGCATTCAACAAGGCACTAAAGAACATCAAGACTGCGCCAGTTGGAAATAACATCACTTGGAACTACTTCGAGTGGTCGTACTAAAAAATAGCTATAAAAAGTAAAATATAAAGAACTGGGATGTCTGAAAGGGCATCCCAGTTCTTTTTTACAGTGCTAGGATTTCACCTGGTATTTGCTTTAAATAATATGTTTTTTGGCAAAACAAAGTTAGGAAGAGAATTTGTTACAGTATATTTTGCGCCGTCTGGGAATGATGTTTGTTATCGTTTTTGGATCAAGCTTCTTGGCGTATAACCTGCAGGCCTATTCCTCTGATCCGCTTTCGGTCTTTGGCGAAAGTACAGTCGAAAATAAAGACTATTTGATTTTGCAAATGACCCGCGAGTTACAGCTTGATGTCCCTCCCCCAATTAGATATTTCTCTTGGCTGCGCGGCATCGTCTCTGGTTTATGGGGCGATTTCGATATGGGACTTACCCGTATGAAACTGCCAGTCTTTGAGGTAATCGCTCAAGCTCTTCCGGTAACCGTCAAACTAGTAATCACATCTACTTTCTTAGCAATTATTCTAGGAATCACTGTTGGAATGATTACGGCGATTCGTCAGTACAGCCGCTTCGATTACTCAATGACCTTTGTTTCCTTCCTTTTGTTCTCACTTCCAGTTTTTTGGGTGGCCGTGCTTCTAAAGGAGTTTATGGCTATTCAGTTCAATGACTTTTTAGCCGACCCGACCATTCCGCCGCTTACCATTGTGCTATTCGCAGCGGTGTTTGGTTTGATCTCAGCCGGCTTTGTTGGTGGCGCTAGAGTGCAATTCTTCTCAGTTTTTGGAGGGGCTTCACTCTTTGCCGCTGGATTACTTTCTTTTGTAAGCGCTACTCAGTGGTTTGTTAAACCATCGCTGGGCATCTTTGGTGTCTCTTTCCTTGCGCTGTGCAATGCAGCCGTTGTAATTCAGCTCATTTCCGGACTTGATAGTAAGAAGGGTCGAATCGCTGGCTTTGGAACTGCTTTAGCTGTTGCGATTTTGTACTTCCCACTTCAGGCACTTATGTCTGCTGATGCATCATTCATAAATGTCTTAGCGATCTTTGCAATAGTTATCTCCGTTGGTTGTGCGATCGGATATTTCGTGAGCACAATCGATCGACGCGTGTATCTTCGAATCGGTTTCTTTACGGCACTAATCTCTACCGTTCCAATTCTGGTAGATAGATTCATGCGAGAGTTTTCGGATTACATGAACTCTGACGCAGTTAGTGGAAGACCTGTACCTACCCTTGGTCAGTCAAATGATCTTTTGACCAATGAGCAAATAGAGAACTTCTGGGTCTCTGGATTAGATACCGCTCTTCACCTAGTTCTCCCAACAATTGCTTTGACTCTTATTTCCTTCGCTGGCTATATCCGATTCTCACGTGGAAGTCTCTTAGAAGTTTTGAATATGGATTACATCAGAACTGCTAGGGCAAAAGGCCTGAGTGAGCGCACCGTTGTAACTCGTCACGGAATGCGTAACGCGATGCTTCCGCTGACTACGATCTTGGTAAATGATTTCGCAGGACTATTCGGTGGTGCGATTATCACCGAAGGCGTTTTTGCTTGGAAGGGCATGGGTCGATTGTTTAATGATGCACTTACAGGTTACGACTTAAACTTATTTATGGGTGTCTTTATTATTTCGGCAACTTTGACTGTTTTAGCCAACTTTGTCGCTGATCTTCTCTACGGCGTAGTCGATCCTAGAATTAGAATAAGGAAGTAGGCGGAAATGGACGACCAGAAGAAATACACTGTTTCAACTTCTGAAGCAAATGAGAGTGGTATTGAAAACAAAGAAACAGATGGGCTGAACCAGCGTCAAATTATTGTCAAGCGCTTCTTCAAGCATAAGGCAGCAGTAGCTTCGCTCATCACGCTTATCTTTATTTTCGTCGTTGTCTACACCTCGCTGGGTCTGACTATTGGATTTAGCAAGTTTAAGTTTTCTATCCCTGGGTGGTGGCCATATACAATTTCGCAAATCGATCCTGAAGGTGCTTTAGCAAGTACCTGTAATGGTGGCGTGACCGGATGTCCAACCCTTGATCTTGCTCCTCCATTTCTCGATGGTGATGGGATTCGTATTGGCTCGCATCCCTTTGGAACCGACATTATTGGTACAGATTACTTTGCCTTGGTAATGCGTGGCGCCCAACAATCGATTCTAGTTATGTTGATTGTAGGGATTTTGGGTATTGTTATTGGCACAGTGATTGGAGCTATTGCCGGCTACTTTGGTGGAGTTGTTGATTCTGTTTTAATGAGACTCACTGACATGTTCTTGGTTACTCCAACCATTGTTATCGGAGCCGTGATTGGATTTAGGTTTGGAAAT
This sequence comes from Candidatus Planktophila sp., assembly GCA_044351155.1. GTDB lineage: Bacteria > Actinomycetota > Actinomycetes > Nanopelagicales > Nanopelagicaceae > Planktophila. The sequence goes on from JBILGH010000002.1 coordinate 57,610, forward strand.
CTTGGCGTAGTCCCCCTTGCGATTATGCTCGGGCTCTTTGCCTGGATGGGACTTGCGCGATTCGTTAGAACTGAATTCTTAACACTTCGGGAAAGAGAATTTGTTGATGCGGCCAGAGTTGCGGGCGCATCAGACCGACGGATTATCTTCAAGCATATTCTTCCAAATGCGATTGGCATCATTGTTGTTGTAGGAACATTGCTTCTCTCAGGCGCAATTCTTGCTGAGACAGCGTTGAGCTACCTCGGATTTGGTGTAAGACCACCTGATGTTTCACTTGGTCTCTTGATTAGTGAATATCAGGGAAGCTTTAGCATTAGTCCTTGGCTCTTTTGGTGGCCAGGCACACTAATTATTTCAATTGCCCTCTGCATTAACTTCATTGGCGATGGACTTCGTGATGCATTCGATCCAAGACAGCGCCGACACGTATCAATGAAAGAGCGAATGAAAACTAGTGAGTCAAGCGGGGCTCGTTCCTAATGCAAACGTTTTACTCTTTCGCGAATCATGTAGGCGGCCTGTCCACTCAAGCTGTCAAGGCTCGCACTCATGGATTCCATTCCACCGCTTTTAGCTCCGTTTGTGATGAAGTTCCCGCCGGTCCAACCAAATTTCTTTTCAGCTACCCATCTCTGCTTTCCGCTCGCCGGGGCTACCCACACTCTAGTTCTTCCGCGAGTGTGAACAATCGCCAAACTCCATTTAGTTTCAAGGTCAATCACATCACTGTAGGCTACCAACTCGGTTCGAAAAGGATTTACAACTTCAATCACATCAGCTCTCAATATGAGTTTGGGTTTAATCCAAAAAAAATAAACAAGAACACTGAGAACTGCGCAGACCAACAAGTCGCGAATGATTTGAAGATTGTCCTCAACAACCCAGATGCTGTTAACGGCGAAGAGCGTGATCAATATGTAAGAAGTAGCCGCCCAAGCGAAGTTGCTTCGAGGTCTAAAGGTTTCATTCATCACCTAAGTATTCCAGGAGAAGGCAAATGAGCACAACTGATCAACCCGTTCTTCAAGTATCAAAGTTCCACATCGACTTCTGGGTCGAAGGAGTCTGGTATCCCGCTGCGAAAGATATGAACTTCAATGTACAGGCTGGCAAAGTACTCGCCATCGTTGGTGAGTCTGGCTCTGGAAAGACTTCCATTGCGATGGGATTAATGGATCTTTTAGCTTCCAACGCTCGAGTTTCCGGAAGCGTTAAGGTGAACGGCGTAGAAATGGTTGGCGCGAAAAAATCCTTACTTCGCAAGACGCGTGGTGCTAATGTCGCATACATCTTTCAAGAGCCAATGACTGCGCTAAATCCTTTATACACAATTGGTTTCCAAATTGTTGAGACCCTTCGCACCCACTTTGACATGGGCCCACAGGAGGCTAAAACTCGTGCGATTGAGTTGATCACGATGGTAGAAATTCCAAATCCAGAAGGTTCTTTCGATAAGTATCCACATCAACTTTCGGGCGGGCAGCGCCAGCGAGCAATGATCGCGCAGGCTCTTGCTTGCGATCCTGGTCTACTTGTTGCTGATGAACCAACGACTGCCCTTGATGTAACTGTTCAAGCGGAAATTCTAGATCTTATTCGTAATCTTCGCGACAGACTGAACTCAGCAATTCTTCTGATCACTCATGATATGGGAGTTGTTGCAGATCTAGCAGATGATATTTTGGTAATGAAAGATGGCTTAACAGTTGAATATGGATCTTCAGATCAAATTTTCAATAGACCGCAACATCCCTACTCCAAAGCGCTTTTAGCTGCAGTTCCAAAACTTGGATCAGTTGCCGTTCGCGAATTATTGCCCGAGTTAGTTGGGCTTCCGCCAGTTCTTAAGTTGGATAAAGTTTCGATCGAATACCCAAAGAAGGGTCGCGTTCCTGCTTTCCGTGCCGTTACAGATTTCAGTCTAGAAATTTTCCCGGGCGAAATCGTCGGCTTAGTTGGCGAATCAGGTTCGGGCAAGACAACCGTTGGACGTGCAGCAATTGGATTACTTCCAGCAGTTGAAGGCAAGATTGAAATAGTTGGTCGGGATATCACAAATCCAACAGCTCAGGAATTGCGCGAGATTCGCAGATTCACTGGCATCGTTTTCCAAGATCCAGGAAGCTCACTAAATCCTCGCCTACCAATCGGTGAAAGTATTGGAGAGCCACTACTTCTATCTGGTGACGCGAAGGGCGCAGAACTTGATCGTCGCGTGGAAGAGCTACTCGATAGCGTCGAACTTCCTAAGTCATATCGAAACCGATATCCACATGAACTCTCTGGCGGTCAACGTCAACGTGTGGGTATTGCTCGCGCACTTGCCTTAACTCCGAGTTTGCTAATTGCCGATGAACCCACATCTGCACTCGATGTATCAGTACAAGCCCGCTTCCTTGACCTACTGCAAGAACTACAGGACAAGCTTAAATTTGCCTGTCTTTTCATCTCTCACGATTTAGCTGTAGTGGACATCCTTTCTCACCGTATCGCCGTGATGCAGAATGGTCGATTAGTAGAAGTTGGCACACGAGATCAGATCCTAAAGAATCCTCACGAGGATTACACGAAAAGACTTATCGGTGCAGTTCCGGTTCCAGACCCAGAAGCGCAAAAAATTAGACGTGAGGCACGCCTAGCTAAAAAGTAGTTAGTGCTGGAATTTTCATCTGGAACGATTCTGAATTAAGCGCTTTTCGCAAACCTCGCACTTGCCACAATTGTTAACGCCAATATCGCTGGCACAAATAGTGCGGTTCTAAGCGTTGTTGCATCTGAGATAAAGCCAATAAATGGCGGTCCCACGATGAAGCCGAAGTATGAAATTCCGGAGACCATCGCAACTGCTTGTGCTGGTGCAATTTGATCTGCAAAACGAGTATTGGCCATAGACCCAACCGCACTAAACAGAAGTGGGATTGCAACTGAGAGCCCGGTTCCCATCCAGAACCAACCAAAGATAGCGCCCGCAGTTGAGTTCAGTAATAAGCCCGCAACCATTCCGCTAGAAGCGATCAATCCGCCACAAGCCAGGACTCTAGCGGCTCCAAATTTTGTTGCTAAATAATCACCTGAGAATCGGCCAATAATCATGGTTGCCGAAAACACAATATAAGGAATAGCGCTTACAAAAGGTGACGCCCCATAAGTTTCGCGGGTTAGCACGCCGCCCCAGTCCCCCACCGCACCTTCACCTATTGTTGAACAGAGACCGAAAATTCCAAATAGCCAAATGACTGGTGGTCGACGCGCGTTAGTACCAGGCTCTCTTTCGTGGACATCAACTGAGCCAGGTAACCATCGCTCTCGTACCGCGAAAGCAACAATAGTTATGCCGATACAAATTACGACTGTCTGAATACTGTAATTGATTTCAAATTGAGCGGATAGGCCACCGATGAGTCCACCACTCAAGCCACCCAATGAAAACATGCCATGGAAAACGCTCATGAGGCGAAGCGAGCTTTGATGTTCCAAAGTCACCGCGTGTGAGTTCATAGCCACATCTTGAGTTGCCAAGAAATAACCGGCAAGAAAAGCGGTGAAACCGAAAGCCCAAACTGAAAAAAGCGAAAAACTTTGAAGTGTCCAAGCGGCAACCATCGCTAGCGTTCCATAAAACGCCACGGGCGAACTCCCGTACTTGGCGCAGAGCTTTCCGGCAAACGGCAAGGCCGCAAACACGCCCAGCGCACTAGCCAGTAAGCAGAGACTCAAAGTTGAGTTCGATATTTCAAGAGTTCTTTTGATATCTGGAATTCTCGCTACAAATGCTCCCACTACAAGTCCATTGGTAACAAAAGTGGCCGTAACAGCGAACCGTGCTTGCTTTTGGACTTCGGTCAGCATGTCTAAAGGGTAGCAAAATGCTTGATCAATAGTGAGCGATCGAATAAGTGCCTATCAATCAATGTCGGTGATTGTGAAACTTAGCCAGACCTCATGAGCTAAATCTGGATTATCAAGCATTGGTGAATTAACTTCAGAGACTTCACGACCTAATTGCGAAATCGTTCTGCGCCAAAAAATTGCGGCCTTCGTATTTTCTTCTTGAAACGGGACCTCCCAATTACCCGGCAAACTATGCACTATTTGCGAAACCGCCAGAGTGCCGACGCCGATCCTTCTAGATTCTGGCTTGATGAAGAACTCGCCAATTACATGTGTTTCCGGCTTTGACTTTCGAATAAGAGAGAAACCGACAATCTCATTGTTATCCTTAATAAGAAGTGGCCAGTGGTCTTCATAAGCAAGATAGGTAAGTAATCGATCGTCACGAAATCGGTCATTTACCAAAACGACCGACTTGCGGAACTCGGCTAGTTCGCTCATATAAAGCTGCCATAACTCACGCAAAGTTTCGGTCTCGGTGGCTGTCGCGAGAGTCGTCGTGACGGTAACTATTTGCTTAAGCCCTCAATAAAGGTCAAGGAGTTCGCGAAGATTAACTCGTTGTCATAATCAATGGTGGCAACATGGAAACTGTTTAACAGTTCAATACGAGATTTATTACTTGAGCCAATTTCGCGCATAATTATCTCGGTATTCGAAACCGGTAAAGTATGGTCATCAACACTATGAAAGAGCTGCATCGGTACCTTGATGGTAGGCAGCGCCGCGCGAGTTAATTTCAACATGGTTAGCAGTTGATGAATACCTCGATATGGCATCTTGTCGTAGCTGTACTCAGTAACGCCAGGTCGCTTAATATCATTGCCGACGCTCTTGCCGAATCTAATTACTCTAGAAATCACAAACGCCAGCGTCGGTGAAATACCCTTCACATGAATCATTGGATTTACCAGGATAATTCCCGATAATTTATCGCCATGCTCGGCGGCTACCTGAAGAGTCGTGCCGCCACCCATTGAAAGTCCGGCCACAAATATCTTTGAGCAGTGTTTCTGAAGTTCAGCTATTTCAGAATTCACTTTTGCTGGCCATTCTGGCCACTCAATCTCATTTAAGTCAGCCGGCTTAGTTGCATGGCCGGGTAACAAAGGCACTCGAACACTGTAACCTCGCGCATTAAGAAATTCGGCCCAAGGGCGCATTGCGGCGGGCGAGCCAGTAAATCCATGTACGAGCACTACGCCAATATGACCATTCTTCTTATCGCCTAGGGCTTGAAAATCCTGCAGCAGCCCGGCTGGGGCTCCGATAACGCTCATGTTCAAAATCTACCTTGGCTTCCCACTGTCAGAGCGAGGATTTAGGATCAATTCATTATGAATTCTTGGCAAGCGAAAAATGAAGATTCAGGACGCCCGCTGAGGTTAACCACCTTTGTTGTGATCGACCTCGAAACCTCAGGCGGTTCGCCAAAAGCAGGCGCAGGAATAACTGAGATTGGTGCCGTAAAGGTTAGCGGTGGTGAAATTTTGGGAAAATTTCAAACTTTCGTAAATCCAGGAGCTTCAATACCGCCGTTTATTACTGATCTAACTGGCATCACTGATGAAATGGTTTTCGCCTCGCCAACTATTGCTGAGATCTTTCCGACGCTTCTAGAATTTCTAGGACCAGCCGATGAAACGGTCTTTGTTGCGCATAACGCTCCATTTGATTTGAGTTTCCTGAAAGCAGCAGCACAAGGACATGAACATACCTGGCCTAATTATCCGGTAATCGATACCGCCAAACTCGCTCGACGTATTTTGACCAGAGACGAAGTGATCAATTGCCGGCTAGGAACACTCGCTGAATTCTTTAATACTGAAGTAAGTCCGAATCACAGAGCCCTGGACGATGCGTTAGCAACAGTTGACGTGCTGCACGCGCTAATTGGCAGGGCTGCTGGTTTTGGAATTTCCACTTTAGAAGAGTTGAAAAAGTTTAGTTCTAGTAAGTCAGCTATTCGAAAGAAAGACGAGTTGTTTTCGCTATGACTTTGCGCTGAGCTCGCAGCTACTACTTGTTAGTTAGCCGCTGACTAACCGTGACCCAGTTAGATAACAGATCTTTCGCTGCACCTGAATCGATTGCGGCGATTGCTTCAGAATAACCCGCCTGCATTCGCTCTGCTAAGGATTTCGAGAACTCTCCTTTATAAGCTGCGATAGCTGCTGCCGCATTTAGCGCCACAGCATCACGTGGCGCACCTTTTTCGCCATTAAAAATGGCTCGCGAAACTTGTGCGTTGAACTGGGCATCTCCCCCAACTAGCGCAGATAGCGGAGCTTTTGAAATGCCAAAATCAAGTGGGTCCAGTAGATCCGATGAAATTTCACCTTGCCCAATAGTTAACACTGAGGTCGTCGTAGCGAGTGAGATTTCATCTAGGCCGTCGTCGCCTCGAAACACAAAGCCATCTACCCCTTTTGCGGCTAGTACTTCAGCCATAAGTAAATGCATACGATCGTTAGCGACGCCTATCGCGGCCGCTTTTGGCTGCGCTGGATTAGCCAGCGGACCCAAAATGTTAAAGACTGTCGGAACACCTAATTCTTTTCTAGCTGGCGCTGCGAATCTCATTGCTGGGTGAAACTTCGGCGCAAAACAAAAGCCAATTCCAACTTCGTGAAATACCGTTTCAACGCCATCGCCAACTAAATCAATATTAACCCCGAGCGCTTCGAGGAGGTCTGCTGAACCAGATTTAGAGGAAGCCGCACGATTGCCGTGCTTGACAACTTTGGCACCAGCGGCTGCAGCAACGATGGCAGCCGTTGTTGAAATATTTATTGTGTTGTAGCCATCTCCACCAGTACCGACCGTGTCTACCGCTCGCTCAGAAATATTTATTGGCGAGCTATGCTGGTACATCACGCTAACAAAAGCGTTAACTTCTTCGGCAGTTTCGCCTTTAGCTTTTAGGTTTAACAGAAAATCTTTAATCTCCGAAACGTCAGCTTTGCCCTGCAGGATTTCATTCATAGCCCATTCGGCTGAAGCTGTACTGAGATCTAACCCATTGGTTAGCCTCTCTATTAATTGTGGCCAGGTATCGGAACTAGACATTCGTCGTTGCGAGATTTTGTTTGCGCAACAATTCAGCCGCCGACTGCGCCAAAGTAAATGGATCAATTGGGTGCGTAACAACAGATTCGGCACGAGACCAGGCTGCTAACCAGGCATCCTCTTTGCGTCCAGTGATTAGAAGAACCGGTGGGCAATTGAAAACTTCATCTTTTAATTGGCGAGCAACACCCATGCCACCCTCAGGAACTGCTTCGCCATCGAGAATGAAGAGGTCAGCCTTAAATTTTCCAGCCAAATCAGGACGGTCTACAAAGACTCGCAATGCTGGCGCTGTCGCGAATTCCAGAATTTCATGTGCCGGCAGATCAGCCGCTATTTTGCGCCCTAGGGCTGAGATAACGGCAGCCCGAACAGCTGAATCATGCGAGTAAACAACTACGCGGATCTTTGATGTTTCTGAGCTGCTCATGATGGCAATTCTAATCAAATTGATGGCTAAATCCCCTGTGACCTGACTCATGCTTTCGGACCAATATCACTCACTCAAACAGCCTCTTCTGGGCGCGATGTGGCGTGATTTCGGGAATAATACGCAGCATGTCGAGCACAACTGTTGGAATGCATAAGCCCACCCGCCCGAACTTAGTAGCGGTTGGAACTATCGTTTGGCTTTCTAGTGAGTTGATGTTTTTTGCTGCTCTCTTTGCGATGTATTTCACGACTCGCGCAGTTCAAGGCCCAGCTATTTGGCTGACATCTACTGAACTTTTAAGTATTCCATTTGCCGCCCTTAACACTACTGTCTTGGTTCTATCTTCAGTGACTTGTCAATTTGGTGTTTTCGCGGCCGAACGTTTCCAAGAGCGCAGAATTGGTTCACTCTGGCAGATTAATAAATGGGGAATGCGCGAATGGTTCTCGCTTACTTTCCTAATGGGTTCGTTCTTCATCGGTGGACAAGTTTATGAATACGCAGTACTAGTTTCTGAAGGCTTAACTATCTCTTCCGTTGCGTATGGTTCTGTTTTCTACCTCGCTACCGGTTTCCACGGACTACACGTAACTGGCGGCTTGATTGCGTTCCTGATTGTGATGATTCGCGTAGCGAAAGCTCGTCGTTTCAATCACAACCAAGCCACAACTGCAATTGTGGTTTCTTATTATTGGCACTTCGTAGACGTCGTCTGGATCGCGCTCTTCGCTGCGATTTACCTAATTAAGTAGAAAAGATAAATGAGAAAAATATCTAAATTTCGTCGCAGCACTTTTGCTTCACCGCTACTCCTAGTAGTTGCGCTGTTCGCCATTGGTACTACCTTCTCGGTAGCCAGTGCCACAGATAAAGCCGAAGTAACCGTCGTTCAACGATCAGCGCAAATTGCTGAAGGTAAGCAGATATTTCTTAAAGGCTGCTCTTCTTGTCACGGTTTGAATTTAGAAGGTGGTGCAGTTGCGCCGTCGCTGATTGGTGTTGGTGCAGCTTCAGTTGATTTCCAAGTAGGAACCGGCCGCATGCCGATGGGTGACATGAGCACCCAAGCGATACGAAAGGCACCTCTGTATAACGAAGAAGAGACTGCAGCTCTAGCGGCTTACGTAGCTTCAACAGCTCCAGGCCCTGAAATCCCCACCGAATCAATGCTTAACTACGAGCGCGACGGCAACACCGCAGAAGGTGGAACTTTATTCCGCACCAACTGCGCAATGTGCCATAACTTTGCTGGTCAAGGTGGCGCTTTAACCCAAGGAAAATATGCGCCAACTGTCATGGGCGTCGAACCTAAACATATTTACGAAGCAATGATTACTGGCCCGCAAGCAATGCCAGTTTTCGCAGATAAAACAATTACACCGGCTGAAAAACTATCCATTATCAAGTGGATTAAGGCCGCAGAGAATGAACCACAGTTGGGTGGCGCTGCTCTTGGTCGAGTTGGCCCAGTGACTGAAGGTTTGTTGGTGTGGACACTAGGACTCGGACTGCTGATCGGCGTGGCAGTTTGGTTAGCGACGAAGGCGAGATAAATAAATGTCCAACGAAATCGAAGCAATCAAAGATCCTGGTCTGCCAGCACATGTACATAGAAAAGCTGATACCGATCCAGTTGCTGAAAAGCGTGCTGAACGACAAGTCGCAATCCTCTTCCTGATTTCTGCTCTCGGTACTTTGTTATTTATTTTTGCTTACTACTTCATTCCAGAAGATGTATTTTTCTTTTTTCCTGTTCTAGGAAACACCAACGCGCATCAACTATTTTTGGGTCTTGGGTTAGCGATGGCGCTTTTCTTTATTGGTGCAGCTGCGATTCACTGGGCTAAAACCTTGATGCCTGATGAAGAAGTAATCGCAATGCGTCACACGATGCGTTCTGATGATGAAGATCGTGATGCGCTTGTCTCAACTGTAAAAGAGCGCGCGGGAGCTGCTGGCCTTGGTCGCCGCTCCCTTATTAAGCGTTCCATGGGCTTATCACTGGGATTAATCGGTCTATCTCCCTTAGTTCTTTTACGCGATTTAGGCCCACTTCCTGGTGATGATTTATCGAAAACCAGTTGGCAAGCCGGTTCTCGATTGGTTACAGACCCAGGTGATCGCCCGATTCGTCCAGAAGACCTTGAAGTCGGCGCAGTTGCGCAGGTCTTGCCGGAACTTCGCGGCAAAGAGAAGCGTCACTTAGACGATATCGCAAAGGATGCGGTTCTCTTGATTCGCATTCGCCCAGAAGAATTCCAACTTAGTCCTGAGCGTTTGTCTTGGACATATGACGGCATCATCGCTTTCAGCAAGATTTGTTCGCATATGGGTTGCGCAGTAGCTTTGTACGAGCAAACTACGAAGCATCTACTTTGTCCGTGCCATCAATCTACTTTCGATGTACCACGAGCCGCAAAAGTAATTTTCGGACCAGCCGCTCGCGCACTTCCCCAGTTGGCGATTACCGTGGATGCCGAAGGCTATTTAGTTGCGCAGAAACCATTTACTGAACCGGTAGGACCTAGTTTCTGGGGGCGTTTATCATGACGGCACGCGAAAGAGTTACTGGCACAGTAGCCAACTATGTTGACGAGCGCACTGGTGCGGCTAAATGGGTTAAAAAGAATCTAACCAAAGTATTCCCAGATCATTGGTCTTTCTTGCTCGGCGAAATTGCTCTGTATTCGTTCATCATTTTGTTGCTTTCGGGCACTTTCCTAACTTTCTGGTTTGATCCGTCGGCACGTGAAGTTATTTACGATGGTAGCTATGCACCACTTCAGGGTTTACATATGTCGGCTGCCTATGAGTCGACCTTACATATTTCCTTCGAAGTTCGTGGTGGTTTATTGATGCGCCAGATTCACCACTGGTCAGCACTTATTTTCATGGCTGCAATCGTCGTGCACTTGATGCGTGTCTACTTCACTGGCGCATTTCGCAAGCCTCGCGAGTTCAACTGGATAATTGGTATTGGCCTGCTAACACTTGGAATTGTCGAAGGTTTCCTCGGTTACTCGTTGCCTGATGATCTACTTTCAGGAACAGGTATCCGTATTGCCGAGGCGATTATTCAAGCAATACCTGTGGTGGGTTCATACTTGTCGTACTTCGCCTTTGGCGGAGCCTTCCCTGGCGAGGCATTTATTCCACGTATCTATACCGTTCACGTGTTGTTGTTGCCAGGAATCTTCTTAGCGCTTATAACGGTGCACTTAATGTTGGTTTGGTACCAGAAGCACACTCAGTGGCCTGGTCCGGGACGTACTGAAAAGAATGTAGTTGGTTATCCGCTAATGCCTGCATACATGGCTAAAGCTGGTGGCTTCTTCTTTATCGTATTTGGTGTGACTGCGTTCTTGGGTGCGGTTGCTTCCATTAACCCAGTATGGCTTTACGGTCCCTACAACCCCGGCCAAATATCTGCCGGTTCGCAGCCCGACTGGTACATGGGTTGGCTCGATGGCTTAGTCCGAATGGCACCGCCAATAGAAACTTACTGGTTTGGTTACACAATTTCCTGGAACATTTTAATTCCAGGCTTGATTGTTCCTGGCATTCTCTTCACTGGAATGGCGCTATACCCATTTATTGAAAGTTGGATAACTGGCGACAAGCGTGAACACCATCTACTAGACCGACCACGTAACGTTCCTAACCGCACCGCTCTTGGCGTTATGTCCTTAACCTTTATGTTGGTTGCGCTGATCAATGGTGGCAACGACATCATTGCTCAGGCTTTCGATTTAAGCATCAATCAAGTTATGTGGTTTAGTCGAATCGCAATTTTTGTATTGCCGCCAATTGCTTTCGTAATAACCAAGCGAATTTGCTTGTCGCTACAACGGGCAGATCGCGAGCTGGTACTTCATGGTCGTGAGACTGGCCGATTGCTCATGTTGCCACATGGCGAATTCGTTGAAGTTCATGAACCAATTTCCCCTGAACTTGCTTGGAAATTGACAGCACATGAGCAAAATCCACCGCTTGCTTTGGAAGATGTCGATGCTCGTGGAGTTCGTCGTGCGGGTGGCTTGAAGAACAAGCTACGTAAACGCATGAGTGAGGCGAATGCTGAAAGCATAGCTAAGCCGACAGCAAATGACTTGAAAGAGATCGAACATCACTAACTAGAAACTCAAAGGTGCCCCCGTTAGCTAACCCGCTGCGGGGGTTTCTTTCTGCTTGCTTACAACTAACCAGACTCCAATAACTGTAATCAAAGTTCCGATCAGCGAGATTAGTGAAATGTGTTCATCAAAAATGAAGTAGGCCTCTATGGCAGTTGCTGCTGGGACTAGATAATAGAGCGAAGAAACGCTAGCTGCGCTTCCGGATCTGAGTAGGAAGAAAAGTAGCAAGATTGCTCCGAAAGATAACGCAAATATCAGCCAGGCCAAAGCCACAATGAAATTACCGGTCCATTGAATATCAGGTTTCTCAAAGATCAAAGCGATTACCAGGAGCACAGCTGCGGTAGCTGCATATTGAATCGAAGTACCGGCTAAAGTCGGAATCTCTCCCCCATATTTCTTCTGCAGGATTGTGCCGGAGGTGCCACCTAGCAATCCAACAACGCTCGCAGCAATCGCAATAATTGAAATCGAATTTGTTCCAGTCTCACTTATGCGTGGCAATACAACGACAAAAAGTCCGATCAACCCCAGAATTAATCCGAAAACAGCTCGTGCTTTTAAAGGTTCATTTAGATACTTGGCCGCAAAGAGACTTACCAAGACTGGTTGCAAACTAACAATCAGGGCCGCCACTCCAGCTGGCATTCCTCGGCTAGCTGCAAAGAAACATCCACCTAAGTAGGCACCGTGGAGAGTTAAGCCAATTAACGTGCTTGGCCAGATGATTGACCGAGTGATGGGCTGGCTCTTACGTAAGAAGGAAATGGCGATGAATAGAAGCAGAGCCGCAATAATCATTCGGATTGCTAAGAAATAGAACGGTGGAGCGTAAGGAACTCCGTATTTAACGCCTATGAAACCGGTGCTCCAGAGAAGGACAAAAAGCCCTGGCGCAAGTTTCTTGAACACAACTGCGCTAACTAGTGATGAGCTGCGTCGTTGCTTGGTTTTTCGTACTCGGTTACAAACCCAATGATACTGATTACAAGAGCACCGACACCTAGAAGCGTTAACCACCAACCAATAATTAAACCAAGACCAACGACGAACATGCTCGCAGCAAGTGGCAGAGGCCACCAGGAATGCGGACTATAAAAGCCAAGTTCGCCAGCTGAGTCGGCAATTTCGCCCTGCAGATTATCCTCAGGAAGAGTTACGCCAATGCGACGATCAGTAAACCAAACGTAATAACCGACCATTGCTGCAAGAAGTGAGCTCAGCAGCAAACATGAGATTCCAAGCGGTTCGCCACCGACGTAGTAATAAATGAAGGTTGTAATTGCATAGAAAATTGCTAGCCCGACAAAGAGGCGGTAATTAGTTTTCATTTAACTAGTGCCCCTCGGTCTTAATGTGTGGATAATGTAGATCAAACGCTGGACGTTCGGAACGAATGCGTGGCATCGTTAAGAAGTTGTGACGTGGAGGTGGGCAAGAAGTTGCCCACTCGAGTGAAGCTCCGTAGCCCCATGGATCATCGCAGTTAACCAGCGGTGACTTACGTGTAATCCAAACATTAATCGCAAACGGAATCATCGAAAGCGCCAACAAGATCGATCCCACAGTTGAGATCATGTTCATTGTGGTGAATCCATCGGTTTCAAGATAGTCAGCGTAACGGCGAGGGAAACCTTTAATACCTAGCCAGTGCTGAATTAAGAATGTTGTATGGAAGCCAAAGAAAAGCGTCCAGAAGTGGATCTTGCCCAGTCGTTCATTGAGCATACGGCCAGTCATCTTTGGCCACCAGAAATAGAAGCCCGCGAACATCGCAAACACCACAGTGCCAAAGAGCACATAGTGGAAGTGAGCAACCACAAAGTAAGAAGCTGAAACTGCGAAATCTAGTGGAGGCGAAGCCAAGATGATTCCTGTGATTCCACCGAATAAGAAGGTAATCAAGAAGCCCATTACCCAGAGCATTGGTGTTTCAAAAGTTACGTGACCGCGCCACATTGTGCCGATCCAGTTGAAGAATTTCACACCTGTAGGAATACCAATTAGGAAAGTCATAAATGAGAAGAACGGTAAGAGAACTTGTCCGCTGGCAAACATATGGTGTGCCCAGACCGAAACTGAGAGTGCTGAAATCGCAATCGTAGCGGCGATCAAACCTTTGTAACCGAAAATTGGTTTGCGGCTAAAGACTGGCAGAATTTCAGTTGCGATTCCAAAGAACGGAAGCGCCAAAATATAAACTTCGGGGTGTCCAAAGAACCAGAAGAGATGCTGCCAAAGCATCGCACCACCATTAGCGGGATCAAAAATATGCGAACCAAATAATCGATCAGATTCAAGTGCCAGTAGCGCTGCCGCTAGAGGTGGGAAAGCCAACAAAACCAGAATTGAAGTAAGTAATACGTTCCAGCTAAAGATCGACATACGAAACATCGTCATACCTGGTGCGCGCATTGTGAAGATTGTTGTAATGAAGTTAACGCCACCAAGAATGGTTCCGATTCCGCCGATAGCTAAACCAACGATCCAGAGATCGCCACCGATTCCCGGTGAATATTGTGAGTTAGATAGTGGGGCGTAAGCCGTCCAGCCGAATGAAGCCGCACCGCCTGGAGCTAAGAAACCGGCAAATGCCATGATGCCACCGAATAAATAAATCCAGTAAGACAACATGTTCAATCGTGGGAACGCCACATCTGCAGCGCCAATTTGCAGTGGCATGATCACATTGGCAAAGCCAACGAATAATGGTGTCGCAAACATCAACAACATAATGGTTCCGTGCATTGTGAAAACTTGGTTGTACTGCTCGTTGCTTATGAACTGCATGCCCGGACGGGTTAGCTCGGCACGTAGAACAAGCGCTAAAACACCGCCAATCAAGAACCAGGCAAACGTGGTTATCAGGTAGAGATACCCGATCGTCTTGTGGTCAGTTGAGGTAATAAAGCGTACGAAATGGCGACCTTTAGAGGTTGGCACAACCGCGGTCATGTCCCCTACTTCGCGTTGAGCGTATGTGGTCATGATTGGCTCGCCTTCTCTACTTCAGGTTTTAGATTCGCAATATAAGTTTCGTATTCAGCTGGAGTGACAACTCGAACGGTGAAAAGCATTTGGGCGTGGTTGCGACCGCAAAGAATGTTGCATCGACCAGGGAAATCACCGAGCTTATTTGCGGTGAATTCCAACTTATTGGTGACTCCAGGCAAATTCTGCATTTGAATCATAAATTCTGGAATCCAGAACCCGTGTACTACGTCATTTGAAACAATGGTGTAGCGCACTCGTTCACCTTGTGGGACAACTAGAACCGGTGGCTTAGCTGGAGTTCCGGTTACCGTTTTATCTTCACCAGCATCTAGATAAGTAAACTGCCATGACCACTGAAATCCGTTTACCACAATTTCATGCTTAACGTTTTCTTGCGGCGTAACTATCTCGTTCTGCTTGACGATGGTGAAGTAAAACAAACCAGCCACGATTATGAATGGGATTAAGGTGTAAGCAATTTCGACAGGAACGTTGTACTGAGTTTGCTTAGGAAACTCCGGGCCATTTTTTGGTGCGCGATGGAAAATAGCTGGCCACACGATCAAGATCGCGGTAATAACGCCAACAATTGCAGCCGCTAACCACGAGTAAGTCCAGAGCGAATGCGTAATTTCGTTAACACTCGAAGCATCTCCGCTAAATCCCGAATCGGCATCTGTTGCACAGCCAGTAAGGGCTAGAAGGGCCGGCGCAAGTACAAATAAGCGGCGCTGAGTGGTAGTGAATTTCATAGCGTAAGGATAGTCGCCCATTTAGACGTTCGCTTCAGTCAGGAGTAGCCTTCAACGCGTGGTTCGGGTCACAGGAAATTTCACCAGTCAATCGCCACTTCACCCTGCCGCTAAAGCCCTTATAGGCGATGCTTTTAGCCAAGGCTGGGTAGATCCTGCGAAGATTGGCGATCACTCAGCTAGGGCCGCAATTCTGCGAAATGAAGCCATCGAATCTATTGCTGAGAACTTGAAACTGCTCCCAAGTGAAATCGAAGTAATTGGTGAGCCACGTCTCGGCCAGCATTTAGCAATTTCAGGATTACTAAAAAGTGAGCACACAATGCTTCACTCATCGATAGATCGCAGAAGTGTTTTTGCCGTTGGGATAGCCCATGAAAATTCCGGTGGAAAGACCGAAGTCTTAAACGTCGCATCTTCTGGACGAATTTGCGACCTGGCTCAAATCGATCGAAAAAGTGTTCTGGCTTTACAAGGCGCAAATATTGAAACGGGAGTTACCCAAGACGTCGACTGGGTTATCGAGAAAATCAATCCAACTTTTGTGGCACTCGACTATTCCGCAGCACCAAGCCAGCCTCTTCCGAATCGCTGGGATAGCGCAATTTTTGATGCCACCAGTTGGCAAGGACCAGCCGGTATTGGCATTCTGGCAATTCGCAATTCAACTGCCTGGAATAATCCGCTGCCAAATTTAGGAATCCGTAGAACTCCGGAATCATCCTCATTGCCACTTCTATTGGCTAGTGCAGTTGCTCTAGATGCCTGGTTAAAGGAAGAAGCAACCGAGTCAATTCACATTCATAAATTAAATCTACTGATTAGAGAATTATTAACTTCTGCTGATATCGGGATTACTTTCGCAGGTGATCCTGCCAATAGCACTGGCCAGACAATTGCTTTGGTCGCAGATGGTTGTGTGGGCGAAGATTTAGTTAGGCAGTTAAACGAACTCAACTTTGTGCTGGATTCTGGTTCTGCCTGTACCTCGGCTCAGATGCAGCCAAGTCATGTACTTACCGCTCTTGGCATGAAGAGTGAAGGAAACTTGCGAATAACCTTGCATCACGGTGTCACAGAAGATGAAGTGCGCGAACTAATTGCTGCGATTACTTCAGTTGTGCAGCGATCTCGCTAGCTGCGATCTCGCCATACGCCTCAGCGAAACGCGCCACGAACTCAGCTGCGGTAAAGCGATATTCCTGAGTACCAGTAGTTTCAATTACATAAGTTGCAATCATCGACCCAAGTTGCGCGCAGCGTTCGTGATTGAGCCCCCAAGCTAAGCCCGCAATAAATCCTGATCTAAATGAATCTCCAACACCAGTAGGATCAACTTTCGCTTTCTCCTGCGGAACTCCAACTTGAACAAACTCGCCATTCTTTGATTCAACTTTTGCACCTTCTGAACCAAGTGTCACTACGCGATACTCAACTAGATTCAGAATCTCAGCATCGGTCCAACCAGTTTTCTGCATCGCTAGTGCTAATTCATATTCATTTAAGAATAGGTACTTAGCGCCAGTTATTAACTGACGAATCTCTTCGCCACTCATTCGAGCCATCTGCTGTGATGGGTCGGCAGCAAAAGCTATTCCTTCTTGGCGACAAGTTTCAGAGTAACGCAACATAGCTTCTGGATCATCTGGTGAAATAACTACGATATCGAAGCGACCAGTTTTATCCATGATCGGTGCAAGTTCAATGTTTCGAGCCTCAGACATCGCACCTGGGAAGAAGGAAGCGATTTGATTTAACTCAGTGTCGGTGGTGACCATAAAGTGCGCGGTGAACTGGGTCGTTGAGATTAAAACGTGCGAGGTATCAACCCCATGTCGGCTTAACCAGGCATCGTAATCTGCCCAATCTTTTCCAACAGCGGCAATCAAAACTGGATTTAAACCAAGGACGCCCATTCCATAAACAATGTTGGCGGCACATCCGCCTCTACGAACTTCGAGGCCGTCAACTAAGAAAGATAAGGAAACTTTTTCGAGTGAACCCGCTACCAAGGAATCGGTAAATTTCCCTGGAAAGGTCATTAAATGGTCCAGGCCGACAGAGCCTGCAACACCAATTTTCATATAGTTAAAGTCGTTAAGGAGTTAGTTAAAAGAATCGCCACAAGCGCAAGAGCCCTGGGCATTAGGGTTATCAATCGTAAAACCCTGCTTTTCAATGGTGTCGACGAAATCAATGGTCGCGCCCATTAGATATGGATCGCTCATCTTGTCGATTACAACTTTAACGGTGCCGAATTCGCGCACAATGTCACCATCTTGATTACGATCGTCGAAATAAAGCTGATACTTCAAGCCAGAGCATCCTCCAGGTTGAACGGCAACGCGTAGACAGAGATCATCGCGACCCTCTTGAGCCAATAGGGCGGCAACTTTGCTAGCCGCTACATCGGACAAAGTAATGCTGGTTGTTTTGATATCTACAGCTTCGGTGGTCATTGCTCTCCCCTAAAAATTCTACGATCAGGGCTTAATAGTAGCCATGCGGGCGCCAATCACGCACTCCAAATGCGACAGGAGGCCGAAAATTCGAGAGAATGTTGCCATGGCATTGACCGATCTTCTATTGATGGGGCGCGAACGCGATCTAACCAGCGAGCGCGGGGTCTCTTGTGCCGGCGAATTACCAGCAGCCAGTGACCCAGATTTAGTTCAACGGGCACGAGCTGCTCGAGCGGCACTCGGTTCGAAAGTTATGATTCTTGGGCACCACTATCAGCGCGATGAAGTAATCGAGTTTGCCGACATTACAGGTGACTCATTTAAATTGGCGCAAGCTGCTGCTGAGAATCCACAAGCCGAATTTGTAATTTTCTGTGGTGTTCATTTCATGGCCGAAAGCGCGGACGTGCTGACTGCTGATGATCAGAAAGTGATCCTGCCAGATCTCGCTGCGGGTTGTTCTATGGCAGATATGGCAACCGCAAATCAGGTTGATGATTGTTGGAATCAATTAAGCGAACTAGGAATTGCTCAGAAAACTATTCCGGTTACCTATATGAACTCCTCGGCTGCGATTAAAAGTTTCACCGGAAAAAATGGTGGCACGATTTGCACTTCCTCCAACGCAAAGAGCGCAATGGAATGGGCGTTTACTCAAGGTGAAAAAATTCTCTTTCTGCCCGACCAACATCTAGGTAGAAATACTGCAGTTCTAGCCATGGGCCTCTCGCTAACTGATTGCGTGGTTTGGAATCCGTGGAAACCTATGGGTGGTTTAACTGAGACCGAACTGCGTGACGCTAAAGTGATTTTGTGGCGTGGTCACTGTTCAGTTCATGGTCGCTTTAGTTCGCAAAATGTGGCCGATGTGCGAGAGCGGGTTCCCGGTGTCCAAGTTTTAGTTCACCCCGAATGCCAACACGAAGTAGTA
Source organism: Candidatus Planktophila sp. (assembly GCA_044351155.1). Taxonomy (GTDB): domain Bacteria; phylum Actinomycetota; class Actinomycetes; order Nanopelagicales; family Nanopelagicaceae; genus Planktophila. Next base: position 76,281 of record JBILGH010000002.1, read on the forward strand.
TCAATTGCAGATGTGGTGGGCTCGACTGAACAGATTATCCAGACTGTCGCCAATTCCCCAGCAGGTTCTAAGTGGGCTATCGGCACTGAGTTAAATCTCGTACAGCGTTTGTCACGCACCATGCCAGATAAAGAAATTTTGTTCCTAGATAAGACGGTTTGCTATTGCTCAACCATGAATCGCATCGATCTACCCCACTTAGTTTGGGCGATGGAGTCTCTGGTTCAAGGCCAAATAGTGAACCAAATCATCGTTCCCGAAGAGGTTCGTAAGTACTCCAAACTCGCCTTAGAACGCATGCTGGCTCTATAGTTTCGCCATGACTGAAGAAGCCGCAAAAAAGGGTCGTCCAACACCTTCTCGCAAAGATGCCGAATCAAAGCGCAAAGTTTCCACACTTGCGCCAGCTGTAGGCAAGGAGGCTAAGCAACGCGAGAAAGCGCTCGCCCGCGAACGCCGTGTAGCTGCACGCGAGGCCTATTTGCGTGGCGACGAGAACGCTCTTCCACTTCGCGATCGAGGCCCAGTTCGTCGATTTGTTCGTGATGAAGTTGATGCTCGCCGTTCTATTGGCGAATTCTTCTTGCCGATTATTTTTGTTGTACTTCTTTTGTCAGTCGTACCAAATATGACCGTAAATGTAATTGCGATAGTTCTGATGTACACCGTGCTTCTATTCGCAGTTATCGACGGTTTCTTCTTGAGCCGAAAATTGAAGAAGCAAGTTGCTGAAAAATTCCCAGATGCTAACCCCAAGGGACTTGGAATGTACGGATGGCTACGTTCAACTCAGATGCGCCGACTTCGCGCACCTAAGCCATCTGGTTCATATCAAAAAAAGAAGTAGTTAAGCGCGAGGATTTGGACTGGCCATTAAGTTTGGATCAGTCTTTGTAATCGGCTTTAAAACTGCATTAATTTCCTTGATAACGGCTGCTTCCAGTTTAATTCCGCTGCCTTTGGCATTTTCGGTCACTTGCTTTGGTTTAGTTCCACCAGTAATCGCACTTGCTACATTTGGATTACTAAGAATCCAAGCCAAGGCTAACTGGGACATAGTGATTCCATGAGCGTCTGCAATAGGTTGCAGTTTCGCCACATGACTTAAGAAATCATCGTTCATCATGCCCTGCATAAATTGCCCATTGTTATTCTTATTTGCGCCACGAGAATCCGTTGGAATCTTTTTACCAGGTTGATACTTGCCGGTTAAGACGCCTTGAGCCAGTGGTGAATAAACAATCTGGCTAATGCCTTCGCGCTGGCAAAGCGGCACAATCTTGGCCTCAATAACTCGATAGATCGCCGAGTATGAAGGCTGGTTCGAGACAATTCGGTTATAGCCCTTATCGTCTTGAATTTTTAGGGCGTCTTGAATCTCAGTGTGCTTCCAGTTTGAAACGCCGATGTAATGCACTTTGCCTTGGCGAATTAAGTCATCAAAAGCGCTTAGAGTTTCTTCCAGAGGTGTTTCATAATCAAATCGGTGCGCCTGATAAAGATCAATGTGATCAGTCTGTAAACGCTTTAGGGACGCGTTACAGGATTCAATAATGTGCTTACGAGAAAGACCGCGATCATTCTTGCCAGTGCCAGTCGGAAAATACACCTTAGTAAATAATTCATAAGACTCGCGTTTGATGCCCTTAAGAGCTTTACCCAAAATAGCTTCGGCTTTAGTGCCGGCATAAACGTCTGCAGTATCGAAGGTCGTGATGCCGGCATCAAAGGCAGCTTTAACGCAAGCATTTGCCGCCGCTACTTCTACCTGGTTTCCATGGGTGATCCAGTTTCCGTAAGCGATTTCGGAAACATACATTCCGGTATTTCCTAAACGGCGATATTCCATGACTCTCTCCCCTGGTCCTTAGCGTACGTGCGATGGCATGAACGGTAACTTAACTATCTCGACAATTGAAGTGCGACCACGCACATCAATTTCAAGTTGCTGTCCAACCTTAAAATCTGAGCTGACTAACGCTAGGGCAATACCGACTTTTAAACTCGGTGAAAATGTTCCACTTGTTACGATGCCAACTTGAGCACCTTCGCGCAGAACTTGCATCTCTGCGCGCGGGATCCCCCGGTCAAGTGACTTAAGCGCAACTAATCGTCGCGGAACCCCGTTCAGTTTCTGTTCGTTAAGAACTTCACTTCCTTGGAATCGCTCTTTGTTCCAACCAACTGCCCAACTTGCACTTGCCATGACCGGTGAAATCTCCAGCGAAAGTTCATGACCGTGAAGTGGGTATCCCATTTCAGTGCGCAACGTGTCGCGAGCGCCAAGACCGCAAACTAAGCCGCCAGCCACTTGAACTTGAGCTACAAGAGCGTCCCAAACAGTTAGCGCGTCATTCCACTTGGGCAAAACTTCGAAACCGTATTCCCCGGTGTACCCCGTACGACAAACGATGACTTCGCAACCAGCAATCGAAACGTTGGTAAATGCCATGTAGTCAATCTCGATCTGAAGTCCAAAGTGCGCTAAAACTTTCGCAGCTAGCGGTCCTTGAAGTGCTATTACTCCGTAATTATTATGGAGGTTAGTAACTGTGATTTCAGTTGGGGCGTTTTTCTGCAGCTCTTCGACAACCGCACTCGTGTTTGAAGCATTAGGGACAATAAAGAAATCAGTTTCTGAATTACGATAAACGATTAAGTCATCAATTACGCCACCATCGTTATTGCATAACATTGAGTATTGGGCAGCCCCATCAGGGATTTTGGTTAGATCATTCGTCAACATTGAATTCAAAAAATCGAGAGCACCTTCACCGCTAACGGATGCTTTCCCTAGGTGTGAAACATCAAAAAGTCCGACCCGCTCACGCACTGCAGCATGTTCGGCTAGTACACCAGCGCCGGGATACTCAATCGGCATTAGCCAACCGCCAAAGTCGGCCATCTTGGCGTTACGGGCTAAATGGCGCTCATGTAATGGAGATTGCTTCATGGCGCTCAATCTATCGCTACATATTCTGGTATTCCTGCTTTAGACTCAGCCAAGTTCAAGCGAGCGCTTGTTTTCGGACAAGTGAGCAATCTATTTAGGAGAGCCATGAAATCAATCCGTCTATCCGATGCCTTAGTTTCCGATGAGATTTTAGTTGTCGGCCTAGCCAAAGGCGCTAAAGCGGATACCTTAAAGATTGAATCTGGTTCAGTTTCTCTCGATGAGAAATCCCTGCTTGCGGCCCTTAAAGACTTGGGTGCAACTGGGGTAGCTAATGAAATTACGAAGTTGCCTGGTTCTAATACTCGTTTGCTTCTCTTTACTGGTCTAGGTGAAGCTAAAAAAGATTACGCCCATGAAGTTCTCCGTCGCGCAGCCGGTGCTGCCGCCCGCGCATTAGCTGGTGAAAAGAGCGCCGCTGTCGCACTGCCAACAAATTCTCTTGAGCAAGTAGCCGCAGTTGCTGAAGGCGTAACTCTTGGTGCCTACGCTTTCGATGAATTCCGCGGAACTTCTAAAGCAGAGCGCAAAGTCCCCTTAGCCGGCGCAACCGTTCATACCAAGATGGCGAATTCAACTGAAGCTAAAGCTGCCGTTAAGCGCGCGGTAATTATTGGTGAATATACAAAATTAGTTCGCGACTTAATCAACACTCCCCCAAGTCATTTGACGCCAGATTCATTTACTAAGCGTTTTGCGGCTGCCGTGAAAACTCTTGGCGGTTCAGCGGCTCACCTAAAAGTTACAGTTTTAAATGAGAAGCAATTACGTGATGGTGGTTACGGTGGCATCTATGGCGTCGGCCAAGGTTCCGCTAATCCACCACGTCTATTGCATATTGCTTACAACCCACCTAAAGCAAAGAAGAAGTTAGCTTTTGTTGGCAAGGGAATTACTTTTGATACTGGCGGCTACGCATTAAAGCCAGCTGCTGGCATGGAAGCGATGAAGTCAGATATGAGTGGCGCTGCAGCGGTAAGTGCTGCGATTTTGGCAATTGCTGCGCTCAAATTACCTATCGCAATTGATGCGTGGGCCGCCATGGCCGAGAACATGATCTCTGACAACGCCACACGTCCAAGTGATATTCACACAATGTATGGTGGAAAGACAATTGAAGTTCTAAACCCAGATGCTGAAGGTCGTTTAGTTATGGCCGATGCGCTAGTTAAAGCGCAAGAATCTAAAATGAAATTAGATGGCATCATCGACGTCGCCACTCTTACTGGCGCACAAGTTGTTGCACTTGGTACTCGCACCAGTGCAGTCATGACAAATAACGATGAATTCCGCGCACAGTTCTTAGTTGCAGCCGATCAAGCTGGTGAAGCTTTCTGGCCAATGCCGCTACCTGAGGAGCTTCGCGCTTCACTTGATTCAACCGTGGCCGATATGGCTAATATCGGTGACCGAATGGGCGGCATGTTGGTAGCAGGTATCTTCCTAAAGGAATTCATCCCGGCTGAGTTGCCTTGGCTCCACTTAGATATTGCCGGACCGGCCTATAACGAGGCCAAGCCGCACGGATACACCCCAATCGGTGGCACCGGAATCGCTTTCCGCTCGCTAATCCGCTTGGCCGAGATCACTAGCGAAAAATAGCCACCAGTTAGTTAGATCGCCCGAAGGCTGGCAAGATAGGGCTATAGAACGCTTACGACTGAAAGGTTGATCGTGGCTCAATTCGACTTGGTAATTCTTGGTGGCGGCAGTGGCGGTTACGCCTGCGCCCTTCGCGCAGCTCAACTTGGCAAGACCGTAGCGCTGATCGAATCCGGAAAACTAGGCGGAACATGCCTACACCGCGGGTGTATTCCAACCAAGGCCCTTCTGCATTCTGGCGAAATTGCCGATAGCGCGCGTGAAGCTAGCACCTTTGGCGTTAATGCCCAGTTCCTTTCAATGGATATGGTCGCAGTTAATGCTTATAAAGATGGCGTGATCAACAAACTTCACAAAGGACTGCAGGGGCTAGTTAAGTCACGCAACATTACTTTTGTTGAAGGTCACGGACGTTTGGTTTCTAAAGACACCGTTGAAGTAAATGGTGAGCGCTACACCGGAACCAATGTTGTTTTAGCAACTGGTTCATATGCCAAATCTTTACCTGGTCTAGAAATCGACGGCGTTCGAGTCATGACTTCAGATCACGCAACCAATCTGAACTACGTTCCTAAATCTGTCATCGTGCTTGGCGGCGGCGTGATCGGTTGCGAGTTCGCATCGGTCTGGAAATCTTTTGGTGCCGAAGTAACCATCATTGAAGGTCTGCCTCACTTAGTCGCTCTTGAAGATGAATCAAGCAGCAAGCAATTAGAGCGTGCGTATCGCAAACGCGGAATCAACTTCGAACTAGGTGTTCGCTTTAAGTCTCACACTGTTACTGCCGATGGCGTAACTGTTGAACTTGAAGATGGCAAAACTTTCTCAGCAGATGTACTACTTGTCGCAGTTGGTCGTGGCCCAGTATCTGCAAATCTTGGTTATGAAGAGCAAGGCATCACAATGGACCGCGGCTATGTAATAGTCGATGATAAGTGCCGCACAAACGTGCCAGGCATCTGGGCCGTTGGTGATTTAATCCCTACTCTGCAGTTAGCGCATGTTGGTTTCGGAGAAGGAATTTTAGTTGCCGAAGAAATCTGTGGTCTAAACCCTCGTCCAATAAATTACGATGGTGTTCCACGCGTTACTTACTCTGAACCAGAAGTTGCCTCCGTTGGTCTTACAACTGCGCAAGCAAAAGAGCGTGGTCACGATGTCGTTGAATTAAATTACGACTTAGCTGGCAACGGTAAAGCTCAGATTCTGCGCACAGCGGGCTCAATCAAGTTAGTTTCACAGAAGAACGGCCCAGTACTCGGAATCCATATGGTTGGAGCTCGCGTAGGCGAACTTCTCGCTGAAGCACAATTAATTTTTAATTGGGAAGCAACCGCTGATGACGTTGCGCCTCTGATTCATGCACACCCAACACTTTCAGAAGCTATGGGTGAAGCTCATATGGCACTTGCCGGCAAACCATTACACGCCCACGGATAATTAAGAAATTCAATCAGGAAACCAAGGAGATAAAGAGATGACCTTCTCACTAACAATGCCAGCACTTGGCGAGAGCGTTACCGAAGGTACGGTCACACGTTGGCTCAAAAACGAAGGCGACCAAATCGCGATCGACGAGCCACTCCTTGAAGTATCAACCGACAAAGTTGATACTGAGATTCCTTCTCCAGTTGCAGGCGTTCTACAAAAGATTGTTGTCGGCATTGATCAGACTGTCGCAGTTGGTGCTGAATTAGCAATCATCGCTGATGGCGTAGCCGCCGCAGCGCCAGTTGCGGCTACACCTGCTCCAGTTGTTCAAACTCCTGCACCTGCCGCACCAGTTGTGGCAGCTCCGGTAGAAGCTGCCCCAGTTGTCGCAGCACCTGTTGCGCCAGCAGCAAGCGGTGCTGGAACTGTGATCTCAATGCCAGCTCTCGGTGAATCAGTTTCTGAAGGTACAGTTACACGTTGGCTCAAAAATGTTGGTGACTCAGTTGCCGTTGATGAAGCACTTCTAGAAGTTTCTACTGACAAAGTTGATACTGAAATTCCTTCTCCAGTTGCGGGTGTCTTGCTGGCTATTGATGTTCCAATTGATACCACTGTTGCAGTTGGTGCGCGTTTAGGTTTAATCGGTGCATCCAGTTCTGTCCCAGTAGCAGCTCCCGTTGCTACGGCGGCCCCTGTTGTAGCGGCCCCTGTTGTAGCGGCCCCTGTTGTAACTCCCCCACCCGCAGCACCAGTAGTTGCTGCGCCAGTTGTTGCAGCACCCGCTGCAGTTTCAACTCCGATATCGCAACCAGCAGATGCTTATGTGACTCCACTGGTACGCAAGCTAGCCTCTGAACTCGGTGTGAATCTGGCAAATGTAAAGGGCACCGGAATTGGCGGACGTATTCGTCGCGAAGATGTTGAGCAAGCAGCACCAGTTAAATCTGCACCAGTTTCCGCAGCTCCTGTTGCTGCAGTCGCTCGTACTTCAGCACCAACAATTGCGGTTTCTCCACTTCGTGGAACCACGGTAACTATGTCTCGTCTGCGAAAAGTTATCGCAGCTCGCATGGTTGAGTCTCTACAAGTTAGTGCGCAATTAACAACTGTCATCGAAGTTGATGTTACAAAGATTGCTCGTCTGCGCGATAAATCAAAGGCAAGTTTCGAAGCTCGCGAAGGTGTCAAGCTTTCATTCTTACCATTCTTCGCAGTGGCAACTTGCGAAGCACTAAAGCAACACCCGGTTCTAAACTCTTCGGTCGAAGGTGACCAAATCACTTATCACGGCGCTGAACACTTAGGCATTGCTGTTGATACCGAACGAGGTTTGTTAGTTCCAGTAATTTCCAACGCTGGTGATCTAAATATGGGTGGCATTGCTCGCAAAATTTCTGATCTTGCTGCGCGTACTCGCGACAATAAGGTAACTCCTGATGAACTAGGCGGCGGCACTTTCACGTTAACCAACACTGGTAGCCGTGGTGCGTTGTTCGATACGCCAATTATTAATCAGCCACAGGTTGCTATTCTGGGTCTTGGCGCAATCGTTAAGCGACCAATGGTGGTTCGCGGCGAAGATGGCGGCGAAACAATTGCGATTCGCTCAATGGTCTACTTAGGTCTTTCTTATGATCATCGCGTTGTCGATGGTGCAGATGCTGCTCGCTTCCTAGTTACCTTGAAAGAACGCCTAGAAGGCGGCGCTTTCGAATCAGACTTAGGACTCTAATTTGTTACCGCCACAACGCATTGCCGTAACTGGCGCATCTGGACTCATTGGAAGCGCTTTAGTTGGCTATCTCAAGTCACAAGGTCACACTGTTCAGCGGTTAGTTCGCAGGGCTGCTGTATCAAGCGAAGAAATCACTTGGGATCCAATTGCCGGAACCGTTGATATGGAAGCACTAGCTGGAGTAGATGCCGTGATTCATTTAGCGGGCGCTGGCGTGAGCGATAAACGTTGGAGTAAAAAGTACAAGGCGGAGATTCTCAATTCGCGTTTGCTCGGCACAACCACAATCGCAAAAGCAGTCGCCGTAGTTAAGCCACAAGTTTTTATCTCTGCTAGCGCAATCGGTTGGTATGGCGAGAGCGGTAATCGCGCAGTTGTCGAGAACGATCGCGTTGGTGATGATTTTTTAGCTGCCGTCTGTCACGAGTGGGAATCAGCGGCTGACCTAGCTGGAGATGTGCGTACTGTAAAACTTCGCACTGGCTTAGTACTCGATCCAACTGGTGGCGCACTTGGCAAAATGTTGCCGATCTTCCGCTTTGGTTTGGGTGGAAAACTAAGCAACGGTAAGCAATGGTGGTCTTGGATTACTCTGCATGATCAGATCCGCGCAATAGCATTTCTTTTGGAGAATAAAATCTCTGGTCCAGTGAATATGACTTCACCTAATCCAGTTACGAATTCTGAGTTCACGGCTGGCTTAGCCCGTGCTCTGCACCGACCAGCGCTCTTTCCGGTACCTGCTCTGGCACTAAAGATCGTGCTTGGTGGTTTCTCATCCGAAGTTCTGGGCTCTAAGAAAGTTATGCCACAAGCGCTAACTGAGGCGGGTTTTACTTTTGATTACCCGCACATCTCATCAGCGCTTGAAAAGTTAGTTGATTAATTAGCTAACACTGCCAGAGCAGCTAAGCGCCCTGATTTAAGCGCACCGTCTTGCGAAGGACTTACTTGTCCATCGCCCGCCAGATAAATTCCTTCACGCACGAAACTCTGAATCGGTTGAGTGATCTCTTTACTCCCAATCGGCAGCGCTGCTGGAATTTCATACTTTGCGACTAATTCCCAAGATCGATTATCGCAGTTGTAGATCGTGGCAAGATGTCGGCGAACTTCAGACTCAGTAATCCCAGTATCAGTTGTAGTTGATATCAAGTTCTTTCCAACCGGTGCGTACTCTGGAATGAAATTCGAAATCACTAACGTATTAATCACGGCCCCGCGGTTTTGTCCGTCAACAATTAATTGCCCATGTGAAACCGGTGGTGAAGGTGCGCTGTGATACCACGTGGTGCACCCAGCCAGTCTCGGCACTGAACCCAGTTCTAAAAGTTGCGCTGCTGTGGTGCTATCTGTTGCCACAATAATTTCGCTGGCACTAATCTCACCTGCCGAAGTGGTTATGGACCCAGTCTTGATTGAATTAACTGCGACGCCAAGTCGTAGATCGTTTATCTGTTTTGCCAGCAGTGCAGAAAGCGCGCCGACCCCGCTACTAGGTAAGCCGGGTTTGCCACTGATAAAAGTCTTAATGATTTCTAATCCAGCTGGTGCTGAGATGTTTGTTAGTTCGGTTAGGAAAACTCCTCGCAGGAATGGCCGTAGTACTCGCTCAAAAGTTTTACCTAATCCCGATTCGACTAAATACTCAGCGATCGAAAGCTCGCCACTTGGTTTTCCAACTAATGCTTTAAGAAGTGCTAGCTTCTCACCGACTGATCCGGTCGCCGAATCAAGCGCTGAAAAGGGATACCTGCGGGGATCGCCTAATCGATGTGACTGATCATCAACCGCAATATTTATCGCTCGGTCGGCGAATCGAAAATCAATCTGACTCAAAATATCTAGCGCAGCCAACTCCGGGTATTTGGCGTTGATCAATTGAAAGCCACGGTCACAAGTAAATCCATCGATCAAATCTGACTGCACTCGCCCGCCAGCTCGTTCTGCTGCCTCCAGCACGACAACTTCGCGACCTGCTCTTTGAATTTGGATAGCAGCGTTCAATCCAGCTAAACCCGCGCCAATTACTACAACTGGTTTACTCACGAAAGTTTAATTCTCGAGCTCTGTCAATAATCGTGGCAACTGCACTTATTTCAGCCTTGCTAACCGGCCACTCATTCTTGCCCGCAATAGCACCAGCAACTAGTTCGTAGAACCGCGCATAGTTTCCATCTTCAACTTTAAGATCGCTAACCACCTCGCCTCGAATTATGCGAGCTTCGGATTTGGTTGAAACATCCCACTTTCCGTCATGCGGAACTTTGCCGGCACGCAATAGCGCCTCTTGTGGATCTAGTTCGCCAATCACAAGTGCGCCGTTGCTACCTAACATTCGAATCCGTGGCCCAGGTGCACCAGCTATTGCACTTGCCGACAGATACGAATCGACGCCGTTGTCGTGCTTTAAAACTAAGACGACATCGTCATCTGAGGCGCCGCGGATACAGCGCACACTTGCTGAAATTAACTCGGCTGGACCAAACCAATCGAGGGCAGTTGAAACTAAATGCGACTGCAGATCAAGGAGTAATCCCCCGCCTTCTTCGGCGCTGCTTTGCTCGCGCCAGGATTGCGCGGCTAGATTAGGGCGATAACGTTCAAACCGAGAATCAATCCGAAAAATCTGACCAATTTCATTATCTTGAATAACTCGCTTAATTGTAAGTGAATCGGAATCGTATAAACGATTATAAAAGGCTGTTACAGGTACGCCTGTTTCATCAGATACTTTTAGGATTTCTAAAGTCTCCGTTAAATTTCGACCCATCGGCTTATCAACCACAGTAGGCACGCCGGCTTGTAGGGCTGCGATAGCTTGCTCGACATGGACAGAATTTACCGAAGCAATAATCACCAGATCTAATTCATGAGCCAGAAGCTCTTTCATATCAGCGACCACTGCGGCATTTGGGTAATCCGCGTTAACGTGAGCGATTCGTTCCGGATTAGTCGTCAGGACAGCGCTTAGTTCTAACCCGCAACCATTAAGCAACGGCGCATGGAAAAAACGACCCGCTAAACCAAAACCAGCTAAACCGACTCGTAGCGTCATAAAACTCCGAGCTATTAACTAGTCAGCTGATTTAGATAACTTAGATGGCCACCATACCTTAGGCCCGATTTCGTGTACTAGCGCTGGCACCAAAATTGAGCGAACAATAATGGTGTCTAGCAATACTCCGAAGGCAACTGCGAAGCCAAGTTGGGCAAGAAATACCAGCGGCAGAATTCCAAGTACGCCGAAAGTTGCCGCCAGCACAATGCCCGCAGAAGTAATGACCGAACCGGTAACAGTTAAGCCCTTGATTACGCCCTTTCGAGTTCCCAGTTTGCCCGACTCTTCACGCACACGAGTCATCAAGAAGATGTTGTAATCAATACCGAGGGCAACTAAGAAGATGAAGGCAAAGAGCGGGAATGATGCATCGCCTCCTGCGAAGCCAAAGACGTGATTAAAGACAAGTGCGCAAACGCCCAGGGTCGCAAAGTATGAAAGAACCACTGTTCCAAGTAACAGAACAGCGCTAACAATGCTTCGTAGTAGCAGCCCCAAAATCAGAGTGATTAGGAGTAGAACTACTGGAATAACAGTTCGATTGTCATGACGAGCGGCAACATCGGTGTCATAGAAGACCGCCGTCGTGCCACCGACCAAAATGGACTCATCAATACTCTTGACAGCCTCACGAATTCCCGGAATCTGATCACGTGATTCACGCGAATCTGGCGCTGCCGTTAACGTGACGTTCAGAATAGATAAGCCATCCTTCACGATTACGCCGCCAGCATTTGCCTCTGGAGCGACCGCCGCAACTCCGGGTACCCCTCGGAGTTTTTCGGAAACCGCAGGAATTAATTCATTCTTTAAAATAACTTTGGTTGGATCGCCTTCACCGCCAGGGAAATGATTTAACAACAATTTTTGACCAACAACTGACTCTGGATTTCCAGTAAAGCTTTCAGTTGTAGAAAGTCCATCAGTCTTTAGCGTTGTTGAAAATCCGGCTAGGACTACAAGCATTAAGCCAGTAATAATCCATGCTCTACGAGGTTTGCGCTCGACTAAATTTCCAACCTTTGCCCAAGTGCCAGTTAATTGCGAATCCGCGTCATCGAATCTTGGAATACGAGGCCAGAAAATCCAACGACCAAACAAGACAAGAAATGCCGGCAGCAAAGTAACCATCGTGATTACGGCAACGGCGACACCAATGGCACCGATTGGACCTAGACCGCGGTTGCCAGATAAATCACTTAGTAACAGAACTAAGAGACCTAACGCAACAGTTGCACCTGATGCCACAATCGGTTCGAAGGTGCCTTTATAGGCAGCTCGCATAGCAGCGACTGGAGTTGAATGATGATGTAACTCTTCGCGATATCTCGAAATAAGAAGTAGTGCGTAGTCGGTTCCGGCACCTAAAACCAAAACCGAGAGAATCCCTTGGGATTGGCCATTGACATCAATGATGTTGTTTTTAGCAAGCAAATAGATAATTCCACCCGCTGTAGAGAGTGCGAAAACTGCTGAGAGCAAAGGCAAGAACCACAAGATAGGTGAGCGATAAACAATAATTAAAATAAATGCAACAACTCCTAGAGTGGTTAGTAGCAGAGTTGAATCTATATCTCCGAAAGCGTCAAAAAGGTCAGCGAATATTCCGCCAGCTCCAGTTACATACGAATCAAGGCCCAGGTCTTTTGCGAAAGGCTTAAAGTCTTCGCGCAGCGCCTCAACGATTGCCGGCAGAACCTGCTCTTTATTTGGAAGTAATGCACCTAAAACTGAGCCATCTAAAAGAATTGATGCGAGGACAGCTGTGCCATCTGGAGCCGGGAAAGCCGTAATTTTGCTGCCCGCCACTAAATATTCAGAAAGTGCGATATCAGTGCCACCTAATTTTAGATCTGGCACAGTTTCTAAATGTGCATTAATTTGCTGCAGAACTTCGGTTGAAACAGTTCCTTCAAGAAGAACTAACGTTGGAAACGCCGTTGATTCACCAGCTGCGAAACTTTCTAGCAATTTAACGGCCTTGGTTGATTCGGCACTATCCGGCAAAAAAGCAGAGTTGTCATTCTCTTGAACAGTAGATAACTTTCCAAAGAGTGGGCCAAAGAAACCGGTGACCCCAAACCAGGCAATAACTACCAAAATTGCGATTGCGATAGGTTTACGCTTAGAACGCATGGTGTTGCTACCCATAGGTGAAACTGACATTTAACTGGCCCCTTTTGCGCAAACCTGTAGATATCGCGCCTCGATTGGTAATGAGCGTGAGTCTACCTTTAGGCTATTGGCTATGCCCATTCACGCTGCTCTGACATCTGGTCAAATTGCTGTGGCTCGCAGTGGCCTAGTCGATTATGAGAGTGCGCTGAAAATTCAGCGTAATTTCCATGCCGAAATTGTGGCTGATGAGCGACCTAATACTTTGATCTTGCTCGAGCACCCTTCTGTTTACACCGCAGGTCGCAGAACTGCGATCACAGATCGTCCTACAGATGACACCCCCGTCATCGACGTAGATCGTGGCGGAAAGATTACTTGGCATGGCCCAGGACAACTCGTGGGATACCCAATCGTGAAATTGGCTAATCGCTTAGATGTAGTTGGCTTTGTGCGTCAATTGGAAACGGCCCTGATAAATACCTGTGAGCAATTTGGGTTAGCCGCGTTGCGCTACCCCGAGCGATCAGGCGTTTGGTTACGCGATGACAAAGGTGATCGCAAGATCGCCGCAATTGGCATCAGGGTTGCTCAAGGCGTGACCATGCACGGTTTTGCCCTCAACGTTAATCCAGACCTAGCTGGCTTCAATCAAATTGTGCCCTGTGGAATTTCTGATGCCGAAGTAACTTCAATGAGCAAAGAACTCAGTCGTGAAATTACGATTAATGAAGTTTCGCCGATTTTAGAGCGCGAGCTCTTCGAAGTGTTGACTAAGGTAAGCGCATGACAATTGCTCCTGATGGCCGCAAGATGTTGCGCATTGAAGCGCGCAATGCCGAAACTCCAATTGAGCGTAAACCCGAGTGGATTAAAACTCGAGCCAACATGGGGCCGGAATACACGCAATTGCGTTCACTGGTTAAGAGCGAAGGTTTACACACTGTTTGCCAGGAAGCAGCTTGTCCTAACATTTTCGAATGTTGGGAAGATCGCGAAGCAACATTTCTTATCGGCGGCGATCGCTGCACGCGACGCTGCGACTTCTGCAATATTGATACTGGTAAACCTCTGCCAATTGATCGTAATGAGCCAACCAAGGTTGCTGAATCAATCAAGAAGATGCAATTGAACTACGCAACAATCACCGGTGTAACGCGCGATGACTTGCCTGATGAAGGTGCCTGGTTATATGCCGAGACTATTCGCAAAGTCCACGAACTAAATCCAGGTACTGGCGTAGAAATGCTGGCCCCTGATTTCAATGCTAATCCTGAGTTGCTAAACCAAATCTTTGAAACCCGTCCTGAGGTGTTTGCGCATAACCTCGAGACTGTTCCCCGGATCTTTAAAGAGATTCGACCAGCTTTTACTTACGATAAATCGCTTTCAGTTATCACGATGGCGCGCGATTACGGCCTGATAACTAAATCTAATTTGATTCTAGGGTTAGGCGAAACCCGCGAAGAAGTTTCGCAAGCTTTAGTTGATTTACACGCAGCTGGCTGCGATTTGATAACGATCACTCAATATTTGCGCCCAACTAACAAGCATCACCCAGTTATCCGCTGGGTAAAGCCCGAAGAATTCGTTGAACTGGCGGCCGAAGCAAAAGAGATTGGCTTCTCAGGCGTAATGAGTGGGCCGCTAGTTCGATCAAGTTACCGTGCTGGTCGTTTGTATAAGCAAGCACAGGAAGCAAAAGCTGCTCTCAATGGCTGATCGAGTTTATCCCCCAGTTATTGCGGTACTGAAAACTGCCTGGCGATATCTTGGTTTGAGATTTACCTTTACGGGTGATGTGAATATCCCCCGCAATGGTGGCGCAATATTGGCAATCAACCACATTGGTTATTTAGATTTTGCGCTGGCTGGTACTGGCGCGCTGCCGGTAAATCGCTACGTGCGATTTATGGCAAAGAAAGAAATCTTCGATCACAAATTAGCTGGGCCGCTAATGCGCGGAATGCATCATATTTCGGTAGACAGAGCCAATGGTTCAGCTTCATTTGTCGCAGCCATGCGTGCTCTTCGCAGTGGCGAAATCATCGGTATTTTTCCAGAAGCCACAATCTCCAAGAGCTTTGAAATCAAAGAATTGAAGTCCGGTGTTATCCGCTTAGCAATGGGGGCTGGCGTTCCTGTTATTCCCACAATTGTTTGGGGTAGCCAGCGGATCTGGACTAAGGGCGTTAAGCGAAATCTAAAGCGCAATAAGTTTCCGATTTTCGTAACTTTTGGCGAGCCGCTGCACTTTGCCAAAGATGCCGATGTCGAGGCTGGTGAGGCTTTGTTGCGCGCAACCATGATCGAGATTTTGCATGACGTCCAGAGCCGATATCCCGATAACCCGGCGGGCCAACGTTGGGCGCCTGCGCGTCTTGGTGGTACCGCGCCTGCTCCACTAAACTCCTGACATGTTTAAGCGAAAGAAAAATAAGTCCAACGCACCCAAGGCACCTCGATTCAAAGAGATTCGTGATGCCTACAAGATAACCAAGGCGGCTAAGCCTTGGATTGGCGCAGCAATGGTTGGCATCTTCGTAGCTGGTTGGTCAGTTGGTATCGCAATCGGTTTTGTGATCGGTCATCCAATTTATCTGGGTTTTGTTTCGGCACCTTTTGCCGCACTGTTAGCTTTTTTTATCTTTACACGCCAAGCAGGGTCTGCCGCCTATGCATCCATTGAAGGCCAGATTGGTGCTGGCGCTAGCGTTCTTATGTCGATTCGTAAAGGTTGGTCAACAACTCCAGCCGTAGCGGTCTCGCGTAATCAAGACATGGTTCACCGCTCAGTTGGTCGCGCTGGAATTGTGTTAACTGGCGAAGGTGGTAACTCGGTTCGTCAATTACTTCAAGATGAAAAACGTAAAACAGAGCGATACGCACCTGGTGTGCCAATCTATGAATTAATTGTTGGCGATCAAGATGGTCAAGTTTCACTTCGCAAGTTGCAGAAGCGCATGAAGAAGTTTCCTAAGAAACTAACTGCCAATCAGATGCGCGAAGTACGTGCTCGTCTAAAGGCTGTCGGTGGATTGGCAATGCCAATTCCAAAGGGTCCAATGCCAACCCGCGGAATGAAGATTCGCTAAGCCCGAATTAATTTCGTCTGACTGAATCGTTCGTGAATTCCACGACCATCTTCGTCATAAGTTATGGCAGTTATCACCAGCGCCATTAATCCGGTACGAATCAGGGCCTGTCGAGCGCTTGGTAGTCCCCCATGATTGAAATCAACTACCTTCATTCTCAATAATCTATGCCCAAAAGAAGCGCCAGTAAGGGCGATTAAAATCGCGTACTCAACGACAAATATCAGAGGTGTTATGAAGCGAGTTCCCTCAATACGTTCGGAGAAACTGCCACCACCAGCAAAAAATGCGAAAGCGATCGCGTAGGAGGCAAGCCAATCGATTGTGATGGCTGCCAGTCGTCGGCCAAGAGTTGCTCCTTCAGGGTGAGTCATGGCGCGAGCCTAGATGATTTAGCGCACAGCAGCCTCTTTATACGCTCGCCAGTGGAATATTGCCGGTAAAACCCAGCATTTTTTAACATCGATGTAACACAAAAGTTATGAGCTTTTGACCGCTGGGGCATAGATTTCCACCCATAAGCAAGGCCTCAATGGCGAGGAAACCGATCGGTTGAATACAAGCAGCCATCATCTGAAAAACAGGAGAAATATGTTTAAGAATTCTGCAGAGATCTTTGCATACATCAAGAAAGAAGACGTTAAGTTCATTGACGTTCGCTTCACTGATTTGCCAGGTATCCAACACCACTTCAACGTTCCAGTTGAATCATTTGACGAAGCAGTTTTCACTGATGGTCTGATGTTCGATGGTTCTTCAATCCGTGGTTTTCAGTCAATTCACGAATCAGATATGAAGTTGCTGCCAGTTCCAAGTTCAGCATTCATTGATCCATTTCGTGATCACAAAACTTTAGTAATTATTTTCTCAGTTCATAATCCAGTTGATAATTCAGCTTATTCGCGCGACCCACGTGGTGTCGTTGCTAAGGCAGTTGACTACATGCGTTCCCTTGGTTTCGCAGATACTGCCTTCTTTGCACCAGAGGCAGAGTTCTATGTTTTCGATAGCGTGCGTTTCAAGACCGGTATCAACGAGGCTTATCACGAGATTCAATCTTACGAAGGAGCTTGGAATACCGGCGTTGAATATGATGCTGATGGCACGCCTAACCGCGGTTACCGCACTCGCATAAAAGGTGGCTATTTCCCAGTTTCACCAACAGATCAATTCGCAGACCTTCGTGATGAAATGGTTATGGAACTGGGTCGCGCTGGTCTTCTAGTTGAGCGCTCACACCACGAAGTTGGTACCGCTGGGCAAATGGAAATTAACTATCGCTTCAGCGACATTCTTCAAGCCGGTGATGATGTTATGAAGTTCAAGTACATCATTCGCAATGTTGCATGGGAAGGTGGCAAGACTGCGACCTTTATGCCAAAGCCGCTTTTCGGCGACAATGGTTCAGGTATGCACGTTCACCAATCACTTTGGAAAGATGGCAAGCCGCTGTTCTTCGGCGATGGCTACGGCGATCTTTCAGACATGGCACGTTGGTATATCGGTGGCTTGCTCAAGCACGCTCCATCACTACTTGCGTTTACAAACCCAACTGTTAACTCTTACCGTCGTTTAGTTCCAGGTTATGAAGCACCAGTTAACTTGGTTTACTCAGCTCGTAACCGCTCTGCTTGTATCCGTATTCCAATTACTGGTTCGAATCCAAAGGCAAAGCGCATTGAGTTCCGTTGCCCAGATCCATCATCGAATCCATATCTAGCATTCGCTGCGATGTTGATGGCCGGTCTTGATGGAATCCTAAATAAGATCGAACCACCTGCTCCAGTTGATAAGGACCTCTACGAACTAGAAGGCGCCGAGGCAGCAGCTATCCCTCAGGTTCCAGGTTCACTTGGCGAAGTTCTTGATAGTCTCGAGAAAGACCATGACTTCCTCACCAAGGGCGGTGTATTTGCTGAAGATCTAATCGAAACTTGGATTGAATTCAAGCGTAAGAATGAAGTTGATTATGTTCGCTTGCGTCCGCATCCAGCTGAGTTCGAACTTTACTTCGATCTCTAAATCAAATTAATGATAAAAACCCCGTCAAAAATGGCGGGGTTTTTATTTTGCTCAAAAGTTCACTAAGTTTCGTACATGAGCGATGAGCGTGAGACACTCGACTATCAAACCTTTGGCATCGCCGTGCGCGAACTAGCCCAAAAGATTGCTGATAGTGGATATCGGCCCGACATCGTCCTATCAATTGCTCGTGGTGGTCTTTTGCTTGGCGGTGCGCTTGGTTACGCGCTAGATGTAAAGAACACTTTCACCATGAGCGTCGAGTTCTATACCGGTGTGAATGAACGCCTAGCGATGCCTGTTGTACTCCCCCCAGTTCCCAACAAGATTGATTTAACTGGTCTCAAAGTTCTAGTTGCCGATGATGTTGCCGATACCGGCAAAACCCTGAAATTAGTACGCGAATTCTGTGGCGATTATGTCGCCGAAGTTAGAAGCGCAGTTCTCTATGAAAAGTCGCACAGTATTGAAAAACCTGACTACGCCTGGCGTCACACCGATCTTTGGATTGAGTTTCCTTGGTCCGTAGAACCGCCAGTTTTGCCAAGAAGTTAGTTTTTCCTTTTACTTCCTGGCTAGAACCTTAAACAAGACAGTAGAAAGCAACGCACTTACAACCGATGCGACAATGACCGCAAGAACTGCAATGTCTTGGGTTTGAGCATCATCAAAGGCAAGATTGGCGATGAAAATCGCAACTGTAAATCCAATTCCAGCAGCGCTACCTGTCGCCAGAATTGAAGAGTTATTAGCACCTTCTGGAAAATCGGCAACCTTCAATTGTTTGGCGGCGACTGAAGCGACAAGTACGCCAATTGGCTTTCCTACTACCAACCCGAAGAAGATTCCCCAAGCGATTAGAGATTGTGATGCCCCTTTAACTGATTCTGAGGTTATTACTACTCCGGTATTTGCGAAGGCAAAGATAGGAACAACTAGAAACGTGCTTAAAGGATGGAACTTGTGTTCAAGCCACTCGATAACTGAAACAGATCCATCATCGGTGTTTTCTGCCTTGGTGCCACGACGAAGGATGTTAGGTGTCATAAGACCGAGAATTACTCCTGCCAAAGTTGGATGAACACCGGTTTTATAAAAGGAAAACCACAACGTGAATGCAAATAGCGAATAAATCACAGCCGACTCGACACCGGCCTTTTTCAAAGCTGCGATTAATCCAATAGATAGAGCGGCCGCAGCCAGCCAAGAAAAATTGATTCCAGTTGAGTAGACAAAGGCAATAACCAAGATTGCGCCAATGTCGTCAATTACCGCCAAGGCCAATAAAAATGAACGCAGTGACGCAGTTACAGATGGACCAATCATCGTTAGTAAGCCAACCGCCAGAGCGATATCGGTGGCAACCGGCACTCCCCAACCACCGGGAGCTACACCGCCAGCAATCGTCAGATAAATAAGTGCGGGTACAGCCATGCCACCTATTGCGGCAATAAAAGGCAACATCGCTTTCTTCACTGAGGCGAGATGCCCAGAAGTAAGTTCGCGCTTTATCTCTAAGCCAACTACAAAGAAGAAAATACTCATCAGCAGATAGTTGATTACCTTAAGAATTGATAAATCAACGAGATACCAATCAGCACCCAGAGTTATCTTAAAATCTAAGGTAGAAAAGTATCTTTCAGATAGAGGCGAGTTAGCGGTAATCAAACCAAGGGCTGAAGCCAACAAAATCAGCAGACCACTGGTGGATTCGCGATTTAGAAAATCCGAAAGTGGCGCAATGCGTCGTCTCATGAAGTAACTCTAACTGAGCAGAATCTCCTGCGCTCGAATTTTACGAGTAGCCAGAATTAAATGGCCAAAGAAGCCGAAGAAGAGCGCAAAAATGACGCCTATATTTGAATAAGCCCAAGAGCCCTCTTTGCCACCAATCAAATCAAAGAAGTAGCCCTGCCATTCCAGCCATGGTGCAAAAGTGTTGGTCACAAATCCCCAACCGATGATTGAGCCACAAATCATCAGCGCGATAGAACCTCTATTTACTGAACCATAAACACCTTTGGGATTAAATAAATCTTGTTCGTTATAGCCCTTTTTGCGCAACAAAACATCAGCCACGAAAACAGCTGACCACACTGCAACTGGCACACCTAAAGTAATTAGGAAACCTTGGAACGGATAGAAGAAATTATCTGCAAACCAAACAATGTATACGGTTCCAAAGAGCATGATGGTGCCATCAATCCCCGCAGCCACTGGTCGCTTTACTTTTACGCCGATAGAAATCAAGATAAGGCCAGATGAGTATAAATCTAGGATCGCTCCGCCAACTAAACCAAGAATTGCGGCGAGGGCAAATGGGATCAAGAACCAAGTTGGTAGTAACTGCGTGAGAGCCCCGATGGGATCCATTGCAATCGCGTCGCTTAACTCTTTACTGCTGCCCGAAAGAGCACTCCCATAAACCACCAAAACAATGGGAACTATAGATGCACCAAAGACAGTCCAGCCAAATACTGCTTTGCTGGAAACATTACGTGGCAGATAACGAGAATAGTCAGCCGCACAATTAACCCAGCCTAAACCGATGCCTGTGATAGCAAAGATGATTGCCCCGATAAACCCGGCCGTACTTCCGGCTTCACTCGCAAAGACCGATTGCCAATTAACCTCATCGATCGTCAAAACTAGATAAGTGACCGTTGCCAAAACTGTAATCGCTGTGATCCAACGCTGTAACTTCATGATGATGGAATGACCCAATATGCCACCAAAAATTGTCAATGTTGCCGCTATAACGAAACCGATAACTAAAGCAATATTGCGATCAAGTGAGGTGGCTCGCTCTAAAACTGTTCCGGTGGCTAACGTGGCAAGGGATACCAAGACAGTTTCCCAACCAACCAGCACTAGGTAAGAGAGCAAACCCGGCACGATATTACCTTTCACGCCGAAGGCTGCACGTGAGAGCGTCATTGTTGGAGCGTTAGAACGTTTACCAGCGAGTGAACTAAACCCAACTAAGGCGAATGAACCAACCGTGCCGATGACTGCAGCAATAGTTGCTTGCCAGAAAGAGATTCCGAAACCTAGAAAGAATGCGCCATACGACAGGGCCAGCAACGAAACATTGGCACCTGCCCATGGCCAGAAAAGATCACTAGCTTTTCCGCGGCGCTCAGTTTCGCGGATGAAATTAATGTCGTTTAGCTCAGGCTTCATCCCGCAATTCTAACTTATTGAGAACTTGTACTGCGCAATCAGAATATGACCGTCTGCTGATGCGATCCGATATTTAACAAGGTATCTACCCGGTTTTAGAGTTCCAATGAAATCAACGCGTGCTACTGCTTTTTTAATCAAGATTTTAGAGGTCTCAATTCGCCTAGATTTTGAATCTAGGATGACAATTGAGTTAGCGTTCTTATTCTTTAGAGTAATTATCGATTCGCCAAATTCCAACTGTACAAATTTTGGTGCTTTAGCTAACTTCGCATTCGCTATCGGAAAGCTTTTTACCAGTTCAGCATGAGCTACAGCGCTTTGGGTTCCGCTTAACACGAGTCCTATTGCGAGAAGCAGGACTTTAAGTTTGCGCATCAGTCTAAGAAGAAATCTAGAAGGAAATCTTTGGTACCCGGAACAACCGAATACTTTTCAAGATCTGTAATTCCTTCGGATGCGAGTAATTCATCATCAACGAAGAAATTACCTGTGCAACCCTTAGATTCGCGATTTAAAATAATGTAAGCAGCATCTGCCAGAATTTCTGGAGTTCGGCAAGCAGCGGTATCGACACCCGGAATCATTTGTAGTGCCGCAGTGTCAATGGCGGTACGTGGCCATAACGCATTTACTGCTATTCCATCTTTGCGGAATTCTTCGGACATTCCTAGAACGCACATGCTCATGCCGTACTTAGCCATTGTGTAGGCGACATGGTGTTGGAACCACTTTGCTTTCATGGAAAGTGGCGGCGATAGCGTCAAAATGTGAGGGTTTCGACCAGATTTGGCTGACTCGCGAAGATGAGGAATAGCAGCCTGCGAAGTTAGAAATGTTCCGCGCACATTGACATCAAACATTAGGTCAAAGCGCTTAGCTGGCGTTGCCTCGGTCTTAGTCAAGTTTATGGCACTCGCGTTATTGATCAAGATATCAATGCCACCAAACTCTGCTGCTGCTTTTGCAATTGCAGCTTCAATTTGGGCCTCATCGCGTAGGTCGCATTGAATTGGAAGCGCAATTCCTCCAGCAGCTTCGATCTCTGCGGCAGCTGAGTAAATAGTGCCCGGCAATTTTGGATTAACTTCGGCAGTCTTGGCCGCAATAGCAATTGATGCACCATCGCGGGCTGCTTTCAAAGCTATGGCTAAACCAATTCCGCGGGATCCGCCAGTTACAAAGATTCTCTTTCCGGCTAGTGACATGTTATTTACCTTTCTTGCTCATAAAGTTCATAAAGGCCATCATGGCTTCTTCGGATTGAAGGGCCATAGAAAACAATTGGAACTCAGCTTTCATTACTGCTTCGACTGCATCGTGCCTACTAGCTTTCAAAAGCGCCTTGGTATTAATCACAGCTTGTGGAGGTTGTGCCGCTATCTGACTTGCTACTAATTGTGCTTGTTCATACACATCGGAGGCAATCGTGGAAACCAAGCCCATCTCTTTAGCATCGGTAGCCGTGAAGGATTCACCAGTCAAGAAAATACGAGCGGCTCTTTGATAACCAACTAAAGCTGGGAAAAGGTAACTTGAACCGGCTTCTGGTACTAACCCCAGAGAGGTGAACGGCATGGAAAAGTTTGCGGTTGGTGATGCTAAAACCACATCACAATGAAGGAGCATCGTTGTTCCAACACCCACTGCGTTTCCTTTAACTGCCGCAAGAAGTGGCTTCGGAAAATTAAGAAGCGATCCAAGAAACTTTGCTACTTCGGTATCGTCGCTGGTTGGCGGATTTTCCATAAAATCTTTGATGTCATTACCAGCCGTGAAATGATCACCTTCGCTGGTAATGATCACCGCACGAATACTGAAATCACCGGCAGCTTCATTTAATCCATTTGCCAACGCCCCATACATCTCACGAGTCAGAGCATTCATTTTGGCGGGCCGATTTAGGCTGAGTGTTAGCACTCCATCGGCGCTTTTGGTCGATATCACGTCCATCATGAGCCTAAGCATAGGGTTACTTCCCAGTAATTGGGGGTAGCCTAACCATGACGGAGAGGTCACAGTTATGACTAGAGATATCACTATAAGTTCGCGCGAGCTTTCCCCATTCGAGCGTTTGGTTTTAGAACTACTTTGCGAAGGCAAAACTAATGGGGCCATCGCTATTGATACAGGTCACAGTGAGAAAGTTATTGAGAACACTGTCAGTCGAAGTGCTCATGTTTTTGGAATCAAGGCTGACGTAAACACCAATCTGCGAGTTTTGCTGGCTCTTGCATATCGAACACATTACGGCGATCAAGCTTTCGAGAAACTAGGCGTTGCTTGTTCACATCTCGAAGTCGGGCCAGATGGTCGGCAAATCTGCAATTTACATAACGATTAAGTGAATTTAGAGATTCAGTTTCACTGACGAGTGATGACACTCAGTAATTCAACCTGAGTGCTGCCTCATCAATAATTCAAACTTTCTCACATCGCGCCGAGATGTAATTACCTCGTACTCGAAATCGAGTGCATAAGAGGGAGAGAGAAAGTTATGAAACGCAGGACATTAGACAAGATAATTTCAATCGTAAGTTTGGGCTTTGCTGCTCTTCTTTTTCTATTCGCAGGACTTCTTAATTGGGGCGCGACATTTGCTGAAGAAAATGTAGCCTCTCAGCTAGAAATGCAAAACATCGCATTCCCAGCAGAAGAGGCCTTACCAGATGCTACAAGGGCTCAACTGTCCAAGTGGGCAGAGCAAAAGGTGGTAACTGGCGAGATGGCCCGGGACTATTCAGATCTCTACATCCTTGAGCATATGAATGCATCTGCTACAGCTGTAATGGGTAAAGCAGCAACTTACTCTGAGGTATCTGGCGCATACATGGGTCTTGTGCGTGGCGGTAGCACTGATACTGCAAAGATCGCTCAACTCGGAGACTTGCGCGAAACATTGTTTATGGGAAATACGTTAAGAGGCATGCTTTTACAAGCATACGCATTTGGAACTATGGGAGTAATCGCAGGGTATGCAGCCCTCGCATCTCTAGGTGGTGCAATCCTCTTCTTGGTTTTGGGTGTTGCTGCTGTACTCCATCGCCGCCACACCGGTGAAGAGGTTTTGATTTAGCCCTCAACTCTCCGTGATGGGTTAAAGAAGCGCCCCTGGGTTTATCCCGGGGGCGCTTACCTTTACCTAATCTCTAAAGTAGTTCTACCTAAGAAACTTAGCGCTCAATCTTTCCGTTAATGAAATCTTCGGTCTTAACATGAGCTTGCTCATCAGTGTATTGCTCTGGTGGCGTCTTCATGAAGTAACTAGATGGTGACAACAATGGGCCACCGATCTTGCGATCAAGACCAATCTTTGCGCAACGTAGCGCATCAATGATTACACCAGCTGAGTTTGGTGAATCCCAAACTTCAAGCTTGTACTCAAGGCTTAGTGGAACATCGCCGAAAGCACGACCTTCAAGGCGAACATAGGCCCACTTGCGATCATCTAGCCATGGAATGTAATCCGAAGGTCCGATGTGAACATTCTTCTCGCCCATATCGTGATCGAGTTGTGATGTTACTGAGTTAGTCTTTGAAATCTTCTTTGACTCTAAACGATCGCGTTCTAACATGTTCTTAAAGTCCATGTTTCCGCCAACGTTTAATTGATAGGTGCGATCTAGGTGAACGCCACGATCCTGAAACAACTTAGCCATGATGCGGTGGGTAATTGTTGCGCCAACTTGGCTCTTAATGTCATCGCCCACAATTGGAAGACCGGCATCTTCGAATTTCTTAGCCCAAACTGGGTCTGAAGCGATGAAGACTGGTAGTGCATTTACGAAAGCACAACCAGCATCAATTGCGCATTGCGCGTAGTACTTGGCAGCTGTTTCAGAGCCAACAGGCAAGTAACAAATTAGAACATCAACTTGCTCTTCCTTTAGGACTGCAACTACATCAACTGCTGGTGCATCTGATTCTGTGATCGTCTCGCGGTAATACTTACCGAGACCATCATTTGTGACGCCACGAAGAACTGGAACACCAGTCTTAGCTACATCACTAAATTTAATTGTGTTGTTCTCGCTTGCCCAAATAGCATCAGCTAAATCTAAGCCGACTTTTTTAGCGTCAACATCAAAGGCTGCAACGAACTTAACGTTGCTGATGTGATAGTTGCCAATGGTTGCATGCATAAGGCCAGGAATTTCCTGATCAAGGGCTGCATCTTTGTAGTAGGTCACGCCTTGCACCAATGAGTTAGCGCAGTTTCCTACACCTACGATTGCTACTCGGATATCGCCTTTGCCGGTTGTGATATTCACGTTATTTCCTCTCGGTTTTGATCATGTCTTCCAGCCAAACAATTTCTCGTTCTGCTGATTCAAGAGAGTGACGTCGCCACTCCTCCAGGTACTTATCGATTCCAATTGGCGACTTCTCTAGCTCGCCTCGCAGAATCTCGGCTTTCTCTTTCAAACGTCGATGACGTCCTTCTAAAATTCGAACTCGGTTAGTTGTTGAAGTTGGGCTAAAGAATGCGAAGCGAACTTCAAATCCTTCATCTTCCCAAGTATCTGGACCAACGGTGTCGGTTAACTTTTCAAAGCGATCCCGCCCTTTTTCAGTCAGCCCGTAAACAATGCGCGAGCGACGTGGGGTCGCGGCTTCAGTTGATTCTGCGATCAATCCAGCCAGCATCATGCGCTTTAATTGTGGGTAGAGCACTGAAAACGAAAGAGCACGAAATGGTCCATAGATAGCAGTTAGGCGCTTGCGCAGTTCGTAGCCATGCAGGCTGTTCTGCGAAAGAAGTCCCAAAAGGGCAAATTCGAGTGATTCACTACGTGAGCGCACGACTTCCCCTTCTTGTATCCGTTAGTTCGTTTGATATATCTAATGTATATATCGACTCGATATATCGATGCGATAGTTAAACCGATTTTCAGCCTGAGCGCAACCTGAACACGCTCAATCTGGGGGTTTACCAGATTTCTGTGAACTCGCCGTGTGACATAGACGACTTACCTGTGGGTCGGATTTACCCTTTATTTAGCGCCTTCAAATCGATTGGAGGCCATTAGGAAGGACCTATCTCAATATGTCTCTACTTACTTGGAAATTACATGGCGATGGCAAGAGCGTTGCTGCTGGAGCCGTGGTTTCAACTGATGAACGCCTGACTTGGCCACGCACAATTGGCGTCGGCTTACAACATATTGCAGCCATGTTCGGCGCGACCTTCTTGGTCCCGATCATCACTGGCTTTCCTCCAACGACCACACTCTTCTTTTCAGGTATTGGCACAATTTTATTCCTGATCATTACTGGCAATAAGTTACCTAGTTACTTAGGTTCATCGTTTGCATTCCTAGGACCAATTGCGGCAGCGATGACAGCGGCTGGCACGAATGGCGGAATGGCTGCAGCGCTTGGCGGAATTGTATTTACCGGTGTTGTTCTCGCAATTGTAGGTTTCGTTGTACGAGCTGCCGGCATTGGTTGGATTAACTGGCTATTGCCGCCAATTGTCACAGGCACAATCGTTATGGTGATTGGATTTAACTTAGCTGGAGCAGCAAAAGGCAACTTCACTGCTGACCCACTTATTGCAATCATCACTATTGCCAGCATTGGATTAATTTCCGTTATCTCAAAGGGCTTCATGGGGCGTATCAGTATTTTCCTTGGCCTAATTGTTGGCTATTTGGTTTCTTACGCCATGGGTGATGTTAAGACTGATGGCATTAAAGCTGCTGAATGGTTTGCTTTGCCCTCATTTACATCCCCTACCTTTGATACCAGCATCATGATTCTTTTCTTGCCGGTCGTTCTAGTTCTAATTGCCGAAAATGTTGGTCACGTTAAATCTGTGGCGGCTATGACTGGCAAAGATCTAGATGATCAAATGGGTAATGCGCTAATGGCAGATGGATTAGCAACCACAGTTGCTGGTTTTGGTGGCGGTTCTGGTACTACAACTTATGCTGAAAATATTGGCGTAATGGCAGCTACTCGCGTTTACTCAACAGCTGCTTATTGGATCGCAGGCTTAGGTGCGATACTGCTTTCACTTTCACCTAAGTTTGGTGCAGTGCTAAGCGCTACTCCAGCCGGAGCGCTAGGTGGCGTATCGACAGCTCTATTTGGAATGATCGGCATTCTCGGTGCTCGCATCTGGATTGATAGCAAAGTTGATTTCGCTAATCCAACAAACCTACTGATAGCGGGCTCAGCGCTGATTATCGGTATCGCAGATTACTCATGGACAAAGGGTGACTACACATTTACTGGAATTGTAAATGCGACGCTGGTTGCCGTTGTTGGTTACAGAGTGCTGATTGCGATAGAAAAAATGCGTAAATAGCCAGATCTAGATTAAATAAGAAACGGGGTCAGGAAACTGGCCCCGTTTCTTATTTACAACATAATTTGCTCACTCCCCTTAGAATTTGCAAGTGATAATCCCTTCGCGACTGATTGAATACATCATCGCCGCCATGATAATTATTCTGGCTCCAGGCCCAAGTGTTCTTTTTGTTATCGCTCGTGCTATCGCTTGGGGTCGCAAGGTTGCAGTTATTACTGTTGCAGGAAATGTAACTGGCGCATTTGTTCTTTCTTCGCTGGTCGCTTTCGGTCTTGGCCCTGTACTTCAGCGTTCTGATTTAGCATTTGTTGCAGTGCAATGGGGTGGCGGTCTCTATCTGGTCTATCTCGGAATTGACGCAATCCGTAAGCGCAAAGTGCATGCGGCAGATATGACCAATCAAGGTCCAGTTGAACCTCGAGTTTTCCAATCTATCCGTGACGGCTTTATGGTCGGAGTTCTAAATCCTAAAGGTTTGGTTTTCTATGCAGCCGTTTTGCCGCAGTTTATAGATCGCGAACGAGGAAACATCACCGGGCAATTACTTTTTCTAGGCGCTTTGTTCTCGATCCTAGCTTTCTTTAGCGATGGCAGCTGGGGTTTGCTCGCCGGAACTGCTCGTGCTTGGTTAGCGGGTGACGCGAGTAGACTTGAAAAACTAAGAGCAACCGGAGGTTGTGTGATGATTCTTTTAGGTGCATCTGTAATTCTCTCAACCGCAACTGGGCTCCTATGATTAGGAAGCCTGCAAAACCCGCGCGCGACACGATCGCGCCAAGTGATTTAACTTTTGGGTTAAGCACATGTAAACGTTGTATCTGGATTAAATATTGGTTCAAAGTAACTTTGCCTGGTCAATTCCCAATCGTTGGCACTTTATCTAAACTGCAGGAAGCTCAATTTCGCGGTGCGAGTATGCCTGACCTAGACCCTTCACTGCGCCCAGGCAAGATAACTAAATGGGGCGAGTGGGTTAAGAGTGATTACATCACCATTAACGGCACCAAGACACCTTGGCGAATACTTGGAATCTACGATGTGTTGGCCGAGAACGATGATGGAACGCTTGGATTAATCGACTGCAAGGTTTCTGATTCAGAACGCGATAATGGCCAGTTCTATGCGCCACAGTTAGAGTCTTACGCATTCGCGTTAGAGAATCCGGCTGCTGGCAAAGCTCGCGAAGTTGCCTCAATGGGTCTATTAGTTTGGAAACCAGTCTCGGTACTTGGCGATAACGCAAGTAATTTTGGTTTCGGCGTTGAACAGAAGTATGTGGCGGTCGAACGTGAGCCAGAGGCATTTTTTAAAGTCATCGAAGAACTCATAACTGTAATCGATGGTGATTTTCCAGATTCAGGTTCTGGTTGCGGAACCTGTAATTACTTAACGCAACGGTTGGAGCTAGAGTAAAAACTACTCTTCTTCGTCGCCAGCCATTTGCGCTTTGCGCTTAGTTGCATAAATATCCACATACTCTTGACCAGAAAGTTCTTGAATCTTTTTCATAATTTGATCAGTAACTTCGCGCAGATAATTTAGATCACTTGAATCGCCTTCGAAATACATTGCCTCACCAAAAATCATTTCCACTCGCATTACTTTTGGAATCACAGTGCCGGTTGGTTGAATCTTTTCAGTGTTGAACATTGCCACTGGAATAATTGGAGCGCCTGAATCAATTGCCAGACGCGCTATACCGGTGCGTCCTTTGTAGAGACGGCCATCGGGTGAACGAGTTCCTTCTGGGTAAATTCCTAGGCATTTTCCTTGCGCAAGAACACTTAAACCCGTTAGCAAAGCCGCCTCACTTCGACGCCCGCCAGATCGATCGACCGACA
This sequence comes from Candidatus Planktophila sp., assembly GCA_044351155.1. Classification (GTDB taxonomy): domain Bacteria; phylum Actinomycetota; class Actinomycetes; order Nanopelagicales; family Nanopelagicaceae; genus Planktophila. Next base: position 105,638 of record JBILGH010000002.1, read on the forward strand.
CTTGGCCGAGTGCAATAAAGGTTAACTTCTTGAGTAATCCCTTTGGACCTGGCGATGTGAAGTATTCACTCTTGGCTAAAAAGGTAACTTTGCGTGGGACAACCAAGGGCATGAAAATCGAGTCACTAAATGAGAGGTGATTGGAAGCAATAATGACTGGGCCTTTAATCGGCACGTTACGCAACCCTTTTACCTTCGGCCTAAAGGCCAACATCAAGAACGGAGTTAAGAAGGAGCGCAAAAGACCATAAGGGACGTCATCAGCTCTTCCCATTCGGTTGCTCCTTATTCTCGCTCGGGCCTGGACAGGTAATCCTACGCACTTCCTAATTTAACGCTAAATCGGTTCCTTTTGAGAGAAATCTTATGCGATTATGACACTCGTGAGCCAAGATTCAACTCCCCCAGATCTGATTCTTAAAGGAACTGGCGCAAAAGCCGATACTGCGGTTCTGATAATTCTTGGTATCCGCCAACCAGTTGAAGATGCCATAGACCTTTGTGCCAGTTTTCAAGAGCAAGGTCACACTGTAATTGTGACACATGCCAATGTTGACGATGATGACTACAAAGTGCCTCTGCTCATTAATGAGTACAAAATAATTGGCAAAAATATTCATGACTTAAGAATCGATGATGATTCTGATTTAGTAAATGCCGAATTTGAGTCGATAGTTTCTACCTTGTCACTTGATGAATCAACCCACTCTACTTATCTTGATCAACTTGAGGACATTGATGATTCCGAGCGATTTGTTGCTCCAGATCCAAAATTACCTAGAATAAAAGATAAAGTAAATCGAATTGCTGTTTTGGCTTTGATATTTGGACCTGTTTGGATTGTGGCGGCAGCAGTAATCGGCTTTGATCCGTTTGGCATTGAACCTTGGCCCGGACTATTGGCAACAACTGGTGGACTTGCCACTCTTTTGTATCGTTGGAATCTAACTAGGGAAGAAGGCGAAGATGGCGCACACATCTAACATGAAGGGTTTTACAAAGTCTGATTTCGATAAACCAGAGTTCAGATGGGGAATTATTGGCACCGGTGGAATTGCTAAAGCTTTTGCGCGCGATCTCTCCTACTTTAATAGCCACATTGTCCAAGCTGTTGGTTCTCGTTCGCTTGAGAAAGCCGGTGTGTTCGCTCTGGAGTTCCCGGGCTGCACCTCCTATGGAAGTTACGAAGAATTAGTTGCCGATCCAATGATTGATGCCGTTTACGTCGCAACACCGCACCCACAACATGTGGCAAATACGATTCTGGCGCTAAAGGCTGGCAAGCCGGTTCTATGCGAGAAGCCATTTGCGGTCAATGCGATTGAGGCACAGGCCATGGTTGCTACTGCTCGCGAAAATGACGTAGCTCTCCTTGAAGCCATGTGGACTCGTTTCTTGCCACATATTGCCCAGGTGCGCGAAATCTTAAGTAGTGGCGCAATAGGAGAAGTTGTAAATGTTGAGGCTGATCACGGTCAGTATTTAATTGATAGCAAGAATCCGCGTCTTACTGAACCATCTCTCGCCGGCGGCGCTCTACTAGATCTTGGAATTTACCCAGTTTCATTTGCTCACTTGGTTCTAGGTACACCCGCTCGAATTACGGCAACTGGAGCCCTAACCGAGAAAGGCGTCGATAGCCAGACTTCGGCAATCTTTGATTATGACAATGGAGCACAAGCAGTAATTACAACTACGCTGATTACTGGAACTCCGTGCAGAGCAACTATTGCCGGAACACTAGGTAGAATCGAAATTGATCGCACTTTTTACAATCCAGCAAATATGCGATTGGTTATGAGAGATGGAACAACTACGGAGTATCCGAATACTTACAAAGGGCATGGGCTTCGCGAGCAAGCTGCTGAACTAGAACGAATGGTCCGCAATGGTGAAATTGAATCGCCTTTATTGACTCATAAAATGACAATTGAAATTATGCAGTCGCTAGATGAGATAAGAACTCAGATTGGTTTGCGATACCCGTTCGAGATTTAACTTCGAGCTAAATCCGCAACGCCCACCAAGCCCGCTTCATTTCCGAGTTCGGCTGCCACAATTTCTGGATAAGGATGCTTGCCCGCAAATGGCATATAGCGTTTCATGGCCTCGCGTGTTGGTGCTAACAAAATTTCGCCGGCGTCGATAACTCCACCGCCAATAACAACGCATGACGGATCAAGCAGGACCGCAAGCGAAGCTATGCCTGCGCCTAGATACTGCGCAGTGGTTTGGAAAGCAGCAAGAGCGACAGCATCGCCTTCGCGAGCTGCATCTGTAATTGCCTGCCCAGTTAGGCCATCGATCGTGCCATCGCCACGAGCCAATAAATTACGGGCTAAATCTGGTGATGCGCTAATTGCTTCACGAGCGTGACGGCGAAGTGCACTGCCTGATGCGTATTGCTCTAAACATCCGCGAGCACCGCATCCGCACAAATGGCCTTCAGGTACAACACGCAGATGGCCGAACTCGGCCGCAACTCCAAAAGCTCCACGGTAAAGCTCGTTGTTTAAAACGATTCCGCCGCCAACTCCAGTGCCGATAGTTAGCATCATCATGTGTTTCTGATTACGGCCCGCACCAAACTTTGCTTCTCCCCAAGCTGCAGCATTGGCATCATTCTCAATTACAACTGGCAAACCAATTAACTTAGTTAATTCAAGATCAAGCTGAACGCCATTCCAATCAGCAATGTTTGGTGTAGCTAACATAGTTTTACGATCTGAAGAAACAAAACCCGCAGCCGATACGCCAACAGCAGTAATGGAATGTTCCTGCATTAACTCAAGGGCAACCGCTGCAATTGTCTGAGTTAACTCGCTGCCGCCTTCGCGCGGAGTATCGCGCCTTGAAGTTGCCAAGACTTTTCCAGAGGCATCAACAACGCCACCGAGAACTTTGGTGCCGCCGACATCTACGCCAACAGTTAGTGACACTAAATGTTTATCCCTCTAAATGCGATTTTAATTGTTGCAAGGCTTGATCAATGGTCGCTTGCTCAGCCTTCTTGCGCATCATTGCTGGAATCGGCATCGATATTTCCACGCCCATTTCATAAATGACCTGGGTGGTGTCCTCATCAACTTTCTTAATCGAGTAAGAACCTTCCATGCCAGTTAGTAAATCGGCATCATTGAAGGAAAATGAAAGTTTGCTGGGAGTTTCTGACCAGTCGTAATCAAGCGTGACCTTATCTTTCATCATGCCCGCATCGATTACGAACTTACCTGTCGTTAAACGACCCTGCTCATCGGTAGCCAGAACTTCGACTGATTTAATCGAACTAGACCACTCGGGATACTTGGCGACCTCAAATAGGGCTGCCTGAACTTCGCTGATTGGGGCATCTATGGTGATATTTCCGCTGCTTAATTCGCTCATGGCGCAAAGGGTACCCTCTTCCATTTCCAATAGTTGCCACGCTAGCGTTATCCCATGAACGAAATAACGATACCTGCCCTTGTCCCTTCGGCCACTGAAGGGAATCTCACAAACCTAGTCGCTGAGCGTGCTTGGTTTGAGCCAGAACGCATAATGCTCTCTCGCCCACTTGGCGAAGGATGGCAACCAGTAACTGCTCGCGAATTTGAAACTGAAGTTCGCACTGCTGCTAAAGGTTTAATCGCAGCCGGTATTCAAATCGGAGATCGTGTCGCGATCATGTCACGCACTCGCTACGAGTGGACGATTTTGGATTTCGCAATTTGGTATGCAGGCGGTGTAGTTGTGCCGGTTTATGACACTTCCTCAGCTGAGCAAATTGATTGGATTCTTAATGACTCTGGTGCCGTTGGCATCATTGTCGAGACGCCAACTCTTCGCGAACTAGTTGAAACTGTTAGACCAGCTCATACCCAACATGTTTGGACAATGACCGATGGCGTCTTAGATATTTTGACTGCCTCAGGTGCTCACATAAACGATGACGAAATTGATCGTCGACGTAACGCTCTTGTTCCAGATACTTTGGCTACTTTGATTTACACATCTGGCACAACTGGAAAGCCAAAGGGAGTATCACTAACTCACGGCAATTTCCTAGCTGAGTGTGGAAACGTTGTACAAGGCGCTAAGGATCTTTTCTTAAAGCCAGACGGATCAACTTTGCTTTTCTTGCCAGTCGCACACGTATTCGGTCGTATGGTTCAGATCGGTGCCATCACTGCCGGACTACACCTTGCTCACTGCAGTGATCCAGTTGGTCGACTATCGGCAGACTTGGCATCTTTCAAGCCAACTTTCGTGCTTGCTGTTCCGCGTATCTTTGAAAAGATTTATAACGGCGCTGAAGCCAAAGCAGATGCTGCTGGCAAAGGTGACATCTTCCGTAAGGCTGCAGCTGTAGCGATTGCATATAGCGAAGGTTTAGATAGTAAAAAGATTTCGTTATCACTGCGTCTAAAGCATGCTCTCTTCGACAAGTTAGTGTTTTCTAAAATTCGTACCGCTGTCGGCGGTCGAGTTGAAGCCGCAATTTCTGGTGGCGCTCCCTTAGGCGCACGTTTAGGACACTTCTATCGTGGCGCTGGAATAACTGTTCTTGAAGGTTATGGCTTAACTGAAACTACAGCGGGAGCGACACTGAACTTGTCTTCTGCGCTAAGAGTTGGCTCAGTTGGCAAACCAATTCCAGGAACCTCAATCAAAATCGCCGAAGATGGCGAAGTTCTAATCAGAGGCCCAATTGTGATGCGCGGATATTGGCAGAACGATGCGGCCAATGCTGAGGTTTTTGATGCCGATCGTTGGTTTAAAACAGGTGACCTCGGCAAGTTAGATGATGATGGATTCCTATTTATCGTTGGTCGCAAGAAAGAACTAATCGTTACCGCTGGTGGCAAGAACGTTGCTCCTGCTGTTCTTGAAGATCGCCTGCGTTCACATCCACTCGTAAGCCAGTGTGTAGTAGTTGGCGATGCCCGCCCATTCATTGGTGCCTTGATCACAATTGATCAAGACGCTTTAAAGTCTTGGGTGGCCGCAAATAAGAAGCAAGGCGCATCAATGGCTGACTTGGCAGTTGACTCACAACTAATCAGTGTTATTCAAACCGCAGTTGATGAAGCTAATAAAGCAGTAAGTAAGGCCGAATCAATTCGCAAATTCAGGATCTTGACAACCGATTTCACAATCGCGGGTGGGCAATTAACTGCCAAACTCTCAGTTAAGCGTCATGTGATCGCGCAGGAGTTCGCATCTGAAATAGAAGCGCTTTACGAAAAAGAATAATTGAATGCCCGGGGCACCAACCAGATTGCGCGCCAAATCCACGATGGAATTGCGCAAGATCTGGTTGCCCTGGGGTACTCACTTGATCAATCTTTAGCAGCGCCTGAGTTACCTGCTTCAACTCGTGCTGAACTACGTACGCTCAGATTTGCCGTCACTGAACTGATTGAAAAAGTTCGACGCGAAATTCTAAATCTGCGAAACACCGCCCCTGATTTGCGTGAGCAAGCAAACGCAATCTGCGGCGATCGTCTTGGCGTATTTGATTTAGCAACTCCCCTAGATCAAGCGCTAAATCCCATAGTTATCGAACTCTTACGCAACGCCACAGAGCACTCTGGGGCTAGCGTGATTAATTTGCGTACTCACCAAGACCAGACTTTTACTGTTATTGAAGTTAGCGATAACGGGACTGGCGGTTTAGAGATGAAAACTGATCGATTTGGCTTAGTTGGGGTTGTCGAAGCGGTTGCTGAGCTTTCTGGCCAAACTGAGTTTATTGATCTTGCGCCCGGTCTCTTGATTCGAGTTTCGATCCCAAGTTGAACCGTCGGGTTCTAATTGTTGATGACCATCCGGTAGTTCGTGCTGGGTTAGAGCAAGCCCTACTTAGAGCAAATTTTAGTATCTGCGCTGTAGCAGCCAGCAAGAACGAAGCGATTGCCCAGATCGCTCGTACCAATCCAAACCTAATTCTGCTTGATCTCAACCTTCCCGACGGTAGTGGCTTTGAAGTTGCCAATTGGGCTAGAGGAATATCGGATGAGATTGGAATTGTAATTCTCACCCTCAATGACTCTCCAGAACTATTGTTGGCAGCCCTTGCCGCTCAAGTGAGCGGATTCGTTTTAAAGAGTGCGCCAATTGCAGAAGTAATTGCGACTTTAGAACGTGCTCTAGTAACTCCCCTTAGTTTTACGGCGACAGGTTTGCAGAAAGCGCTGAAAGCTAAGGATCGCTTGCCGAGTTTAAGTTCTAGAGAGTTAGAAGTTCTAAATGTTTTAGCAACTGGCAAAAGCACTAAGGAAATCGCACGGCTACTTTATTTAGGTGAACCAACTATTAAAACCCATCTAGCAAGTATTTATCGAAAACTTGAAGTAACTAATCGAATCTCAGCTGTTGCAGTTGCTCGTGATAATTCTTGGCTAGGCCAGTAGCGCTGCGTATTTACTTGCCCAGATTTCCCAGCGCCAATTCTCAATAATCCAAGCCCGCCCATTAGCGCCCATGAGTGCGCAAAGTTCTGGGTTATTGAGTAATTCGATACAGGCTTCGGCAATTTCGACAGTATTTGTTCCATCAACTACAACGCCAGTCTCGCCAGCTACAACTGCATCTGGTGCTCCACCTGATTTACCACCGACTACTGGTAGCCCGCAGGCGCTTGCCTCAAGATAAACAATTCCTAGCCCTTCTACTTCAAGACCAAAGAAACGTGACCTCGAAGGCATTGCGAAGACATCACCTAAGCAGATGTACCCCGGAAGGTCGGCATAGTTAATGCGACCAATAAAAGTTATGCAGTCAGTAACTTCTAACTTGGCCGCCAATTTTTCCAAGTAGCCCTGGTGCGGACCAACTCCTACTAGAACTAGATGAACGTTGGCTATCTTGGCTCTGATTTGCGGAAGCGAGGAGATCAGCATGTCTTGGCCTTTACGGTGAACTAAGCGACCAACGCTAATGATTACTGATTTATCGGTTAAGCCGAGCTCTGCTCGCAATTTACTGGAGTCAATTGGAACGAAATGATCAACATCTATGCCAGGTGCGATTTGAACAAGTTTACTTTTATCGTTCTTGCTTAGCGCTTTACTGATCTCGCCTTTGGTATAACTACCTAAATAAGTAAGGGCGTCAATGTCATTACTCATGTATCTAATTGCAAACGAGAATGGTGGCACTTTTGCCCACCAAACTTCATGGCCATGAGTTAGGGCAACTATCTTTTGCGCCCCTGCCCTTCGCATCGCGCGCGCCATGACACCAAGTGGCGCTGCTGCGCCAAAAGCCACTCTGGTTAACTTCCGTTCCTTAATAATTCTCTGACAAATACTTACAACTCTTGGCGTCGGCAAAAGTATCTTGCTGCGATCACGAATGACTTCAACTCCGTATTCCTGTAACCACTTAGCATCAAATTGGGCTGCCTTTGGTTGTGCGCTTGTGTAAACAATTACTGAGCCTTTAGGTAAACGTTCAATCAGGCCGTGCACAAAAGTTTCAATACCCCCAGCTCTGGGGCCAAAATCATTGGTGATAAAAAGTGTTTTTGCCGCCATCGCTAGAACCGACGAACGGCAACAAGCTTCTTGCGGCCCATAGCAGTAACCGCGTTAGATTCCACCTTCACTCGAGAGCCTGGACGTGGGGCATGAATCATCTTTCCGCCACCTAAGTAAATTGCAACGTGCGAAATTGGATTGCCGTAGAAAAGTAAATCTCCGGGTCTGGCAGCGCTATAGGAAACCTTCTTGCCATATCGGGACTGAGCTGCTGAGTAATGTGGAAGGGATACGCCGGCAGCTTGATAGGCGCGCATTGTTAGCCCTGAACAATCCCATTTAGTAGTTCCTGAGGCACCAAAAACATACCGATCACCGATCTGCGCCAGAGCATACTTAACTGCCACTCCAGCACGACCAGATATTTTTCCTGTGCTGCTCGCAAAAGCTTTCGATGATGCTTGATCTGCGTCCTCCTGAGCTGCCGCAAGGGCGGCCAACCTTGCTCGGTCTTCTTTCTTTAACTTCGCCAAAATCTTCTCGGCTGTAACCAATTTTGCTTTAGCTAAAGCTGACTTTTGCGCAAATCTCTTTTGGGCCGCCTTGACCAAAGCCACCTTGTCATTAACCGTTAGCGTTGTCGCGTTGAGCCGTTGTTGTGCGGCTTCAAACTTTCGTAACTGAGCGCTCTTAGCTCGGGTAATTGACTCAAGGGAACCGGCCGAACTTAAGTAGAGTTCTGGGTTAGCCGAGAATAGTAGTTCTAAACCTTGACTTAGCCCCCCAGCTTTGTACTGCTCGATGGCTATAGTGTTTAACGATTTTTTCAGAGCGGCAACAGTTTGACCTTGCGCTGCAGCCTCCTGTTTGATTCCGTTGAGTGTCTTTGTCAAAGTCGCTAATTGGACTTTCGCTCCCTGCGCACCTTCGGCGGCAGAAGCAGCATCTTCTTGTAGTTGGCGAACTTGACCCTGAATCTGAGTCAACGTTGGCGCAGCATGAGCAACGGTTGGGATTAGCCCAGCAGCGACGGCAATAGCAGCGCTGATTGCTAACGCGCTTCGTAGCCAGATGTGAGACATAGAGGAGAGGTTATCGGTGCGCAGATGAGCGGCTCAACCTCAAACCGCGCCTAGACTCCTAAGAAATCGCCTGAAATCACAATCCAGGCTCAAAATTCCGACAAATTCAGGGAATTCACATGAAATCTGTGCCAGAAATCTACGCGAGAAATCTAAGCGGCGGCACAATTCCTCGAGAAGAGAGAAGTACGAGAGCATCAGCAGTTTGGTTACTTAAATCAACAGAGTCTTCGGATTTGTTTAGAAAGAATGAAACTACACAATCTTTACAAGCCAAATCTCGCAGGGAACAAGAGTCGCAGTCAATGATCATGTTCTAGAGAGTAAAGGCTGCCACTGACATAGCTTTTTACCTTTATCTAAAAATTGAGTCCAGACACTCAGGAATCTGCGCGATAAATCGTGGCCAACCCTCTACCTTTTCCCCGTGCCCGTTATCGCCTCGTTAGTCGTTGGTTCCGATGGATCTACCAGCAAAGATGGCCGCTCGGCTGGCGTTTCCAGCGCAGCAGATCGTCGAGCTTTCTTAGCTCGCAGGCGCGAGGCAGACGCTTTGTTAATTGGTGGCAATACTGCTCGCAATGAGCCATATCAAAAAACACCAGTTCCAGTTGTAATTGTCTCTAAATCAATGCTTAACCCGCTTTCGAATAACCGGTTAGCCCACTGGTGGAATTGCGACCCCATTGAAGGGTTGTCACGAGCTCAGCGACTTTTTGGCCAGACAATTGTGATCGAGTCTGGAGTTTCGATAATCGAAGAATTGATCGCTGCTAAGAAGATCGATCGACTCGAGTTAAGCGTTACCTCTGTTACTGATGGCGACGACCAAGTGGATTACCAAAAGTTACTTAAGAAGTTTATAAACGTAACGCAGCGAGTCGAGGATGACACGACTTTTTACACAGCAAGTAATTGATTATTTAAACGCCGCCAGAATCGCCACGCCAGCTACTGCTAGAAAAACTCCGACGTATTGAACTTTATGTAGTCGTTCATGCAGCAGTTTAAAGGCAAGTAAAACAGTAAACACTGGGTAAAGAGATCCCAGAACCATCACCAGAGAAACCATTCCTTCTTGTGTTGCCAAACCCAAAGTGAAATTAGCAAGAAAGTCAGCAACGCCAATAAAAATTAATGAGGGCGCATCAGCACGATTAAATCCGCCCGTTGTGCGAAATTTGATTGCGAGAAAAATCGTAAACAACGCAGTTGTCGCTCGCATCGTTACCATCGTCATCAGCGCACTTGAATCAGAGCCAATACCCATAAGGGTTAGCGCGGTACCAAAACCAAAGGCTGCTCCAAAAGCTAAGGCAACTGGCTTTAATGGAAACCCTTGCGAAATCTCTGGGCCGCTTGCGCAAAAAGCTCCAGCCAGTGCGATAACAACCCCAATCCAACGACCACGTGAAAGTTGTTCACCACCGATTACTGCGAACATAACTGGGACAACGGCGCCGAGCGAACTAATCGGTGAGACCACTCCCATGCGGCCAGTACTAAGGCCAACGTATAAACAGATTAAACCGGTGTAACCAAGTACGCCCGCAAATACGCCTGGCCAGAAAAATCCGGAGAAAAAACCATCGTTTCCGAAAGCGACAGCGTCGCGCTCGCCAGTAGCGAAAATTAAGAAAACTCCAAAGGCCAAACCAATTAACTGGGTCATTCCGAGTACAGCTAAAGCTTTGTACTTCTTACTCATTCGCCCTGCCTGAAAATCAGCGCTACCCCAAAGGGCGCTAGATAGGAGTGCTAGTGCGAAAGCCATTTGCGTAGGCTACCGCCCCGCCTCCCCTGAATTCGCTACCGCCATCTTTAGACTTAGGCAGTGGATGCCGCAGCCTTTGATCGTTTGATTGATCAACTTCGGACTGTAGAAACCCGTTCAGAAATAATTCTCGAAGAAGTCCCTGCGCCACAAAAGCTAGCCAAGTTCTCCTTCGCTTTCTCCGCCGATGTAAGTAACGGATTAACTGGCGATGCCGAAGATGGCGTTGGCTCTGGCCGTTTCGTCTTACTTCACGAACCAGGTGGGCAAGAGACTTGGGAATCCGATTTTCGCTGTGTGACTTTTATGAGTGCCGATGTCGAACCCGATATGCATGAAGATCCGATGCTGGCCGAAGTTGGCTGGTCTTGGTTTCTAGACTCGCTCTCGGATGCTGGCTGCGAGTACAGCGCGCCAAGTGGAACAGTCACTCGAGTTACTAGCGCATCATTCGGGAAATTAACTGGGCGCAGTAATGAAGCTGAAATCGAGATCCGCGCATCTTGGTCGCCAATAATTAAATCACCTGAAGAATTGTTTAGTCATGTAACAGCTTGGTGCAATCTGCTAGCTACTGTGGCTGGATTGCCGCCAATTCCAGATGGGGTATCCGTAATTTCCCCATCGCGTAAACGACGCACAAGTTAACTTCATTAGATGACCGAGGATGAAGTAAAGAAAGCCACACCGTTGCTGGCCCCCGCTGCCGGAACACCTGCCGTAATTGAAACCGAAGCAGCTTTTAAATCTGCGTTGACCGAACTAGCAAAAGGCGCTGGTCCATTTGCCGTCGATGCCGAACGTGCCTCTGGTTATAAGTACAGTGCTCGGGCTTACCTCATTCAGATTAAGCGAAATGGTGGCGGGTTGCATTTAATTGACCCGATTCCTTTTGGTCCTGGGCACCAATTGTTTATCGAGCTCAATGAGCTACTTAATACTGATGAAGTAATTTTGCATGCAAGTACGCAAGATTTGCCTTGCTTACGCGAACTCGGAATTAATCCCAAACTCTTATTTGATACTGAACTAGGTGGACGAATTGCTGGCTTGCCGCGCGTAGGTCTGGGGCCACTGCTTGAAGCACAGCTTGATGTATTGCTAGCCAAAGAGCATTCGGCAGTTGATTGGTCGGTTCGTCCACTTCCGCTTGATTGGTTAAATTACGCCGCCCTAGACGTTGAGTTATTAATCGAACTACGAAACATCATTGCGCAGTTACTGCTCGATGCGAAGAAATTGCAGTGGGCAGAAGCCGAGTTTGCGGCAATCTTGGCGGCGCCACCAAACCCACCACGAGTTGATCCATGGCGACGAACTTCAGGAATGCACAAGATTCGTAAACGGAATCAGTTAGCAATAATCCGCGCGCTTTGGAATGTGCGAAATCAGATTGCTGAATCACTCGATGTTTCACCAGGTAAATTGTTAAATGATGCCGCCATAGTTGAGCTGGCTATGAATCCACCAACTAATAAACGTGAGTTCGATAAAGTCCTGCGGCCGATTGGTTTGCGGGCACGCTGGAAAGAAAATTTGGATATCTGGTTAGCTGCGATTGCCTCAGCAGTTGCGCTTGCTGAAAATGACTATCCCGAAATGCGTGCTGCCGGAGATTCGATGCCACCAACTAAAATTTGGAAGGAGCGTTTTCCAGAGAAGTACGCACCGTTTACACATGCTCGTGCCGCAGTTGAAGCGAGAGCGCTTGAGTTAAATATTCCAGTCGAGAATTTGATTTCACCTGAGGTGATTAGAAAACTGGTTTGGAAACTTTCAACCGATGTAGCTAAAGATGCCCTCGAACTCGGGGCTCGCCCTTGGCAGGTCGCCGAGATCGCTGATTTAGTCAGTGCCGCCATGCTTGAACGCGAGCCTTTGGTACTTCCTGAGGCCCCAGAGGCGGCTACTGAGCCCGAATGAACTTTTTTACTTGTAGCCGAAGTAACTAGCGGCGTAGTTGCTGCTTAACCTTACTGACGAGTAACCTTTGGTAACACTTACCGAAGGGCTCCCGCAATGTCGCGCTCAGTTGTCATAGTTGATGCAGTTCGAACTCCATTTGGAAAAGCTGGCAGTTTATACGCCGGCACTCGCGCCGACGATTTAATTGTTCGCGCAATCCGTGGCTTACTCGAGCGCAATCCAAAATTAGACCCAAAGACAATTGATGATGTAGCTATTGCTGCTGCGACTCAAAGCGGTGATCAAGGTATGAACATTGGTCGAAGTGCCGCGCTGCTTTCTGGTCTGCCAAACACAGTTCCTGGATATTCAATCGATCGTTGGTGCGCAGGTGCGCTTACTGCAGTTACAACTGTCGCTGGATCAATTGCCATGGGCGCATACGATGTTGCGATTGCAGGTGGCGTTGAACATATGGGAAATCACCCAATGGGCGAAGGTGTTGATCCAAATCCACGTTACTTAGCCGAGAAAATTGTTTCAACGGATGCTCTAGCTATGGGAAATACTGCCGAGAATCTGCATGACCGCTTCCCTACTATCACCAAGGAACGCGCTGATCGCTACGCACTAAATTCCCAATTAAAAACTGCTGCCGCTTACGAAGCAGGCATCATTCAAAAAGATTTAATTCCAACTGCAACTCGCAGTGCTGAACTTGGTTGGACTATCGCAACTGTTGATGAACCACCACGTCCGGGCACAACTATGGAAGCACTTGCCGGCTTGAAAACTCCTTTTCGCGCAGGTGGCCGCGTTTCACCTGGTAACGCTGCCGGCTTAAATGATGGAGCGACTGCTGCATTAGTGATGGCCGAAGATAAGGCAATTGAACTTGGCTTAACAGTAAAGGCGCGCATGGTCACTTTTGCTTTCGCTGGTGTCGAGCCAGAGATCATGGGATACGGGCCAGTGCCTTCCACAATTAAGGCGTTAGCAAAGGCCGGACTTTCGATTGAAGACATTGGTTTATTCGAAGTTAACGAAGCATTTGCCGTTCAAGTACTTAGCTTCCTTGAGCACTTTGGAATTGCAGATGATGATCCTCGTGTTAATCCAGTTGGTGGCGCAATTGCAGTTGGTCACCCACTTGCTTCCTCTGGTGTTCGCTTAATTCTGAACTTGGCGCGTGGCTTTGAAGCCCACCCAGAGGTGCGTTATGGCATCACGACAATGTGTATTGGTTTAGGAATGGGCGGCACCATCATCTGGGAAAACCCAAACTTCAAGGGAGGCAAATAAAAATGGCTACTGAAATCATCATGCCAGAAGGCGCTCCTGAAGAAGTAATCACAAATGCTCTTGTTCGCGAAATTGATTTAACCCCATTCGGTGCTAGCGGCAAGTTAGCGCTAATCACTTTGGATAATGGACAAGATCACAATCGCCCAAACACCTTAGGTCCTAAGTCGCTCATGGCACTTGATGCTGCGATAACTGATGCTGCCGGCCGAGATGTTGTAGCAGTTGCGGTAACTGGCAAGCCATTTATTTTTGCAGCAGGTGCTGATCTCTCAGCACTTTCATTCCTGACTGAACGTGAACAGTCAGTTGCGATCGGAAAGTTAGGCCATGATGTTTTTCGTCGCTTTGGTTCTCTAGGAAAACCAACTTTTGCTTTCATTAACGGTTTAGCCCTTGGTGGCGGTTTAGAAGTTGGGCTGCATTGCAATTACCGCTCTTTGGCCTCAACTGCGTTAACTGGATTGCCGGAAGTTTTCCTAGGTTTGGTTCCAGGCTGGGGCGGCGCAACACTTCTGCCTAAGTTGATTGGGCCAGAACGCGCAGTTCAGGTAATCATGTTAAATGCACTGGCTAACAACACAATGTTAAAAGCTAAAGATGCGTTAAAGCTAGGTGTGGTTGATGCCGTTTACGAGCCTGCTGATTTCCTTGAGAAATCTGTACAGTTCGCAGCTAGCATTCTCAGCGGTACTACCAAGATTGAACGCACTGACTACAGCAATGATCCAGGTTGGGAAAGCGCGCTTGCTACTGGCAAAGCTGCTGCGCTTAAGAAATATGGCGGCGCTGAAATAGATGCACCAAATGCGGCGCTGAAGTTGATCGCAGCGGCAAAAAGTAATTCACTCAGCGAAGGTTTCGATGCCGAAGATCAAGCACTCGCTGATCTGACTATGGCCGATCCACTTCGTGCTTCACTTTATGCTTTCAATTTAATCCAGAAGAAGCGCAAAAAGGTCGAAGGTGCGCCAAAGCCAGCTCTAGGCCGCAAAGTAGCTCGCGTAGGTGTAGTTGGGGCCGGTTTGATGGCTTCTCAATTAGCGCTGCTACTTCTTCGTAATCTAAAGACGCCAATCGTGATGACCGACATTGATCAAGAGCGAGCCGATAAAGGCGTGGCTTGGGTTCGTAACGAACTAGCTAAGTTGGTTGAAAAGAAACGCATGAGCGAAGAGTCAGCTCGACGTTTGAGTCTGCTTATTTCTGGTTCAGCTGATCAACAAGTGTTTGCTGGCTGCGACTTTGTCATCGAAGCAATTTTTGAAGAGCTTGCCCTTAAACAAGATCTCTTTAAGAAGCTAGAGAACATTGTTTCACCAGAGTGTGTTATTGCGACAAATACCTCTTCACTTTCAGTTGAAGCCATGTCTGAAGGTATGAAGAACCCAGAACGCGTTATTGGTTTCCACTTCTTTAATCCAGTTGCGATCATGCCGCTGCTTGAAGTTGCTCGTACTTCAAAGACCGATGACGCAACAACAGCAACAGCTGTAAACATTGGCAAAGAACTTAAGAAGACTATGGTGATTACTAAAGACGCACCAGGCTTTGTGGTTAATCGTTTGCTGACTCGCTTCATGGGTGAAATTACTGATGCTATGGATGAAGGAACCCCGGCAGATGTTGCCGACAGCGCACTTCGTAGCGTTGGTTTCCCAATGTCACCGTTTGAATTAGTTGGCTTAGTTGGCCCAGGTGTTGCGTTGCATGTTGCCGAGACTCTAAATAAGAATCTTGGTCCTCGCTATCGCATCTCCCCTACGATGCAACGTCTAGTAAAAGAAGGCGTTCGCACTTTCTACATCAAAGATGAGATCGGCAAGTTAGTTCCTAATCCAGCTGCTGTAGCGCTCATGGAAAAGGGCGATAAGCCATCAACGGCTGAAGAAGTTCGCATGCGCGCTTTGAAAGCTTTGGCTGAAGAGGCTCGCATGATGCTTGATGAAAGCGTCGTTAGCACTCCTGCTGAGATTGATATCTGTATGTTGCTTGGTGCTGGCTGGCCAATGATGCTCGGTGGAATTTTGCCTTACCTAGATCGCGAAGGTATTAGCGAAGCCGTCTCGGGTCAGCGTTTTCATCCAAAGGGCGTTGCATCTCTACCCTAACTACATCTGAGATTTGGGAAAGGAAGCCATCCTTTAGAGATGCGCTCCATTCGACAATGTTCAACGAGATCTGCTGAGCAGTAATTCCTAACTCGCTCAATATTTGTCCACGCTTGGCATGCTCTAGGAATATTAGCGGCACACCAATTGAATGAATTGGTACCTGCAGACCAGCATCACGGAACATTTCACTAATCGTGCTCGCAATTCCGCCATGGCGAATTCCATCTTCTAATACAACCACGCTCTTATAACGAGTTGCCATAGTTACTAATGACTGTGGCAAAGGCTTGATCCAACGTGGATCAATGACTGTTACGCCGACTCCTTCGCGATAAGATTGCGATGCAGCTTCAACTGCCATTGCCGCCATCGCGCCAATACTTACCAACAAAACATCTGCGCTCTCGCCACGGTAAAGCACATCGATTCCGTCACGACGCTCGAAAGCTGGAATATCTGCAACGACTTCGCCCTTTGGGTAACGCAACATTGATGGCGCATCAGTTATCTGAATTGATTCAGCCAAAACTTCACGAAGACGAGCACCGTCTCGTGGCGCAGCTACATGCATGGTTGGAATAATCCCGGTCAGGGCTAGGTCCCAAATACCATTGTGTGAAGCACCGTCATCGCCAGTAATGCCAGCACGATCTAATACGAAAGTAACACCAGCTTTATGTAGCGCAACATCTAACAAAACTTGATCGAACGCTCGATTAAGAAATGTTGCATACACTGCAACTACCGGATGCATGCCGGCAAATGCTAATCCTGCAGCACTAGTTACGGCGTGTTGTTCAGCGATACCAACGTCAATCGTGCGATCTGGAAACTTATCAGCAAACTTATCAAGGCCGGTTGGCCCCAACATTGCCGCGGTAATGGCGATCAAATTCTTATGTGTTTCGCCTTGCTTAACGAGCTCATCAGCAAAGACGTTAGTCCAGGTAGTAACACCTTTTGCGAGCGGTAATCCGGTCTCGGGATCAACAATGCCGACGGCATGGAACTTCTCGGCTTCATCTTCAATCGCTGGTGCGTAACCTCGGCCCTTTTCAGTGATGGCATGGAGAATTACTGGTGCACCAAAAGCTTTAGCTTTGAGAAGCGCTCTTTCCATGGCTTCAATATCGTGACCATCGATTGGGCCAATATATTTCAAGCCTAAATCTTCAAACATTCCTTGCGGCGCAATAATGTCTTTAATGCCTTTCTTCATGCCATGCAGAGTGTCATAGATTGGGACACCGACTACTGGCGTGCGATGTAGAACGTCTTTACCCCAGTCAAGAAATTTCTCATAGCCACGAGTGACTCGCAAAGTTGAAAGATAAGTTGCCATGCCACCAATAGTTGGTGAGTAACTGCGTTCATTATCGTTAACCACAATTACTAAATTACGAGATTCGGCAGTTGCTATGTTATTCAGTGCTTCCCATGACATGCCACCAGTTAGTGCGCCGTCGCCAACAACTACAACAACATGGCGATCCTTCTGGCCAGTAAGTGAGAAACCACGCGAAATTCCGTCGCCCCAGGAAAGTGCAGTTGAAGCGTGCGAATTTTCAATAACGTCATGTTCGCTTTCAGCGCGGCTGGGATATCCAGATAGCCCGCCTTTTTGGCGCAAGAGATCAAAACCTTCACTGCGACCCGTCAGTATTTTGTGAACATAACTCTGATGTCCGGTATCAAACAGGATGACGTCTTTCGGTGAATCAAAGGTGCGATGAATAGCGATAGTTAGTTCTACAACGCCCAGGTTTGGCCCTAAGTGCCCGCCAGTCTTAGTCACTTTAGCAATTAAGAAAGCGCGAATTTCAGCTGCCAAGGCGCTTAAATCGGCAGCCGAGAGGGCAGCTAAATCTTTAGGAGATTTAATCTGCTCAATCATGGCTACAGTCTAAGGTTTCCAGGCGCAAATGTCCTGCGCTCGGTAACTAGCTCGCTAGCAAAGAACGAAGTACGTACTGCATGATGCCGCCATGGCGGTAGTAATCGGCTTCACCTGGCGTATCGATGCGTAACTTAGCCTGGAAGGTTTTCTCGCCCGCCTTAACAGTTAACTCTTTTGGTGATGGACCAGAATTCAACGCGTCAATGCCGACGATCTCAAAAGTCTCTTCACCAGTTAAGCCGAGCGAAGCTGCGGTTTGGCCAGCTAGGAACTGAAGTGGAAGAACGCCCATGCCAATTAAGTTTGAGCGATGAATACGTTCGAAAGATTCAGCAATCACTGCGCGAACCCCAAGAAGTGCGGTGCCTTTTGCGGCCCAGTCGCGTGATGAACCCGAACCGTATTCTTTACCGGCCAGAATAACTAACGGAATTCCAGCTGCTTGATAAGCCATTGATGCATCGTAAATTGTCGATTGCTTACCGCCATCTAGGAAGTTGCGAGTAAAGCCACCCTCAACTCCATCGAGCAATAAATTCTTCAAGCGAATGTTGGCAAATGTTCCACGAATCATAATCTCGTGATTACCGCGACGAGAACCGTATGAATTGAAGTCAACGCGTTCGATTCCGTGCTCTGCTAAATATTTTCCGGCTGGTGAATCAGCCTTAATGTTTCCAGCTGGTGAGATGTGATCCGTTGTAACTGAATCCCCCAAGATCGCCATTACGCGTGCACCGGAAATGTTAGTTACTGGTTTTGGTTGTGCTGGCATACCGTCGAAATATGGTGCCTTGCGTACGTAAGTTGAATTGAGATCCCACTCAAAAGTATTTCCAGTTGGCGTGGCAAGTGACTTCCAGCGATGATCGCCTTCAAAGACACTTGCGTAATCTTTCTTAAACATCTCGGAAGAAATAGAAGCTTCAACTACGGCGGCGATCTCTTCTTGTGAAGGCCAGATATCGCGCAAGAAAACATCGTTTCCGGCTTGGTCTTTGCCAAGCGAATCTTTCTCGAAATCATGATTCATAGTGCCTGCTATGGCATAAGCAACAACCAGCGGAGGTGAAGCTAAGTAGTTCATCTTCACATCAGGGCTAATGCGACCTTCAAAGTTACGGTTTCCAGATAACACGGCGGTCACGGCAAGGTCATGCTCGTTAACTGCTTTGCTAACTTCTACTGGAAGTGGACCAGAGTTACCAATACAAGTAACACAGCCATAGCCAACTAAGTTAAAACCTAGATCTTCCATGTACTTAGTTAGGCCAGCTTTGTCATAGTAATCAGTTACTACTTTTGAGCCCGGCGCTAAAGTGGTCTTCACCCAAGGCTTGGACTTCAAGCCCTTCTCAACTGCTTTCTTGGCAAGCAAAGCAGCACCGATCATTACGGATGGATTCGAAGTGTTGGTACAAGAAGTGATGGAAGCGATAACGACATCGCCATTTGTAATCGTGGTATCTGTCGCGCCAACTTTGATGGCGATTGGGTTGGCAGCTGTTTTATCGCTTAAATAGCCAGGCAATGACTTAGCAAGTGCTGCCTTGGAGTCACTTAGGGCAATGCGATCTTGTGGACGCTTAGGGCCAGCGATTGAAGGCACGATAGTTGATAGATCAAGTTCGATATGTTCTGAGAAACGTGGAGTCGCAGATGGGTCATGCCATAGTCCTTGCTTCTTGGCATAACTTTCAACCAACGCAATTTGATCATCGCTGCGCCCAGTAAGACGCAAGTACTTTAAGGTTTCGTCATCAATTGGGAATATCGCAACTGTTGAACCATATTCTGGGCTCATGTTGCCGATAGTTGCTCGGTTAGCCATTGGTACGGCAACCACACCCGGACCATAGAACTCAACAAACTTTCCAACCACCCCGTGCTTGCGCAGGATCTCAGTAATTGTGAGCGCTAAATCTGTCGCAGTTGTTCCAACTGGCAATTGACCATTTAACTTAAATCCGACCACGCGAGGAATCAACATAGAAACCGGTTGGCCCAACAGTGCAGCTTCGGCTTCGATTCCGCCAACGCCCCAACCAAGCACACCTAAACCATTAACCATCGTGGTGTGTGAATCGGTACCAACTACAGTGTCTGGATAAGCACGCAATACGCCGCCGACTTTGCGAGTCATTACTACGCGAGCTAAGAACTCAATATTTACTTGGTGCACAATTCCGGTACCAGGTGGCACAACTTTGAATTCATCGAATGCTCCCTGGCCCCAACGCAAGAAACGATAACGCTCTTGGTTGCGCTGGTATTCGATGTCAGTATTTTGGGTAAAGGAATCTTTAGTTCCGAACAAATCCGCAATTACCGAGTGGTCGATAACTAACTCTGCGGGTGCTAGTGGATTTACTTTTGCTGGGTCGCCACCAAGCTCGACGATTGCTTCACGCATCGTTGCTAGATCCACGATGCAGGGAACGCCAGTGAAGTCCTGCATTACAACGCGAGCTGGCGTAAATTGAATTTCAGTATCTGGTTCTACTGCTGGATCCCAGTTGGCTAATGACTTAATCTGTTCGGCCGTGATATTTGCGCCGTCTTCAGTACGCAATAAGTTTTCAAGCAAAACCTTTAAGCTAAATGGCAGCGATGCTGCTTCAGGTAACTTCGTAATATCGAAGATCTGATAGCTCTGGCCAGCAACTTCGAGTGAAGTTTGGGCCTGGAAGGAATTCTTGCTCACTTACGCCTCCTAAAAAGTATCTTGATGTCGAGATACTTTGCTAATCTATCGCAGAGCGGGTAAACAAAGCAACCATCTCGATGTGGTGAGTCATTGGAAACAAATCAAATGCGCGCACTTTTGTTAACTTCCATCCGAGATCGTTAGCAAAACCACAGTCACGGGCAAGGGCTGCTGGGTCGCAAGCGACATAAACAATTCGCTCTGGATTTAACGCCGAAATCTGCTGTAGCACTAAAGCTCCCGCGCCATCTCTAGGTGGATCAAGAATTACTACATCAGCAGATCCAATTCTCGGCATTATCTTTGCCACATCACCGAGATAAATATTTACATTCGGAATATTTTCAAAATTGATTTTGGCGTCACCAACTGCGCTAGAGCTAGCTTCAACTAATTCAACTCGCCCAGTTTCACCGACTGCCAATAAAGCGGCCGCCGTGAATAAACCAACTCCCCCGTAGAGATCTAAAACTTGATCACCACTTTGTAACTCGGCATACTGCATAACAGCTTCGGTTAAAACGGTAGGTGCTGATTTATGACTTTGCCAGAACGAAGAGTGACTTACTTGTAATTTACTGGCACCCACAAATTCGACCAATTCTTTTGGTCCTTCGAAAACTTCACTACCCACAACAATTCGGTCACCAAATTTATTGGCACTAATTTCTAATTTTGTATTTGGTTGCCAAGTGCGAGAGGCGATCTCGCTTAACTTTAACTCCGGCACGCAAGTCAGACATTCAGCTATTTGAATTGAATTATGGCTACGAGAACTAAAGAAGCCCGCTTTGCCAGAACCATCTACATTAAGAATCGCGCGAGTTCGCCAATGCAGCGGATCAGAAACTTCTTCGACAGCTACCTTCAAATCCATTTTTGCAATCCGAGCGAACTGCTCGGTAATTACATCGCTTTTCAATTCACGTTGGCGGGAAATTGCAATATGTTGGAAATCGCACCCACCACAGCCCAATCGATGAGCGTAATTACAAGGGGCTTTGACTCGATCGGGCGAAGGTTGAATTACCTCAAGAACATCGCCACGATTAAATGATTTGCCGGTGCTCGTGACTTCAACAACTACCTGCTCGCCCGGAATTCCGTGGCGAATAAAGAAGACGGCTCCCTCATGTCGAGCGATGAAATGGCCACCGTGGGCCACTTTCTCAATTGTGGTGGTGAACTTTTCGCCCACTCTAAACGCCCTCTTTTTTGGTTCAGTGCGCTCAGTTTCCATAATTGATAAGCCTAAGGGTGATAGGTTGATCCTTGTGCATGTAGTAATTATGGGTTGCGGTCGAGTCGGATCTTCCTTAGCAGCCGAGCTTGAGGCCGCTGGCCATTCCGTCGCAATAATTGATCAATCTCGCGAAGCCTTCCGCAGACTCGGCCCTGATTTTAAGGGTCGCACCGTCACCGGCGTTGGCTTTGATCGTGACACTTTGATCGAAGCTGGAATTGAAACCGCATCCGCATTCGCCGCTGTAAGTAATGGCGATAACTCAAACATTATTGCCGCTCGGGTTGCCCGTGAAGTTTTCGGAGTCTCTAACGTGGTCGCTCGAATTTACGATTCCGAACGCGCTGAAATTTACCAACGTCTCGGAATTCCAACTGTTGCCACCGTGCTTTGGGCAACTGATCAGATCTCCCGTCGCCTAATGCCTGAGGGAACTCGTTCGGAGTGGCGCGATGCAACTGGCACCATCAATTTGAGCGAAGTGCACCCGGCGGCTGATTGGTATGGCTCCCCTGTTCTACGCATTGAAAATGTCGCACCTGCTCGAGTTGCTTTCATTACTCGCTTAGGCGAAGGCCTGATTCCAGATGAGCACACCGTTTTGCAAGAAGGCGACTTAGTTCATGTAATTGTTGAAGAAGGCAAACTCGCAGCTGTCGAAGCCGCCCTGGCTAAATCCCCCGAGGAGTCATAACGTGAGAATTGCAATCGCCGGAGCCGGCAATGTGGGTCGCGCTATTGCGCGCGAACTTCTTGATAATGGCCATCAAGTACTTTTGATCGATCGTGATCCAAAATCTCTCAAGATGGATAGTGTGCCTGATGCCGAATGGTTGCTTGCCGATGCGTGTGAAATTACTTCACTTGATAAAGCAAAGCTCGATACCTGCCAAGTATTAGTGGCCGCAACTGGTGATGACAAAGTTAATTTAGTGGCTTCTCTCTTGGGCAAGACTGAATATGGCGTGCCTCGTGTAGTTGCGCGCATTAATCACCCTAAAAATGAATGGATGTTTGATTCATCTTGGGGCGTAGATGTTGCAGTGTCGACACCAAGAATTATCTCGGCTCTAGTTGAAGAGGCCGTAACTGTTGGCGATGTAGTGCGCTTGTTCTCTTTCCGACAAGGTCAAGCTAGTTTGGTTGAGTTAACTCTTCCCGACAATTCATCTTGTCTAGGTAAGACTGTTGAAGAAATAACTTTGCCCGAGAATTCAGCACTGGCTGCAATAGTTCGCGATGGTCGAGTCATAACTCCAAAGCTGCATGAAGTTTTTACTGCGGGCGATGAACTGCTATTTGTAGCAACAGCTGAAGCAGAAGATCTGCTCAAGCAATGTTTTATCGCTAACTAGTCTTTATTCTTTTCTGGTGGAATAGCAGCCGGAACTTTCCTAATAATTAACCAAGATCCCCAGGCAACCGCGGCAAAAAGTGGATATCCCATCGCTAGCCGCGCGGTACCGAGAGCCGTTAAGTTGCCAGTTTTATAAAGTGGATATTGCACAATCAAGCGCGAGAGAAATAGTCCTACCCAAAGCCAACTGGCCTTTATGTAGGCACGCTTACGTTCAGCGACTTTACGCCAATGTAAGTTCTCGCCCAGAATCGGTCCAAGTACTAGACCTAAAATTGGAAAGCCAACCAAATTGGCAATCAAGTACACGGAACCATAAACAATATTGATGATCAAGCCAGGCAAGTAGTAATCAACTGCAGAACCAGTCTTACGTGCCAGAAAGGCGCAGAAGACAACTCCGATTAAACCTGAAACCACATGTTGCAGAGTGTCCTTCTTAGCTAGGCGCAGAATTGCCAGAACCAGAGCTGTCACAACCGCAGCAGTAGCGGCTCGCTGCAGGTCTTTACTGATGTTAAAGGCAATTAAAAAGACCAGTGCTGGCAGGCCGGAATCCAATAAACCCTTTTTGCCTCCGAGTGCGTCAATTACTTTCTTTTGATCACTCATAGCTAAGCCAATCCAGTTGAGCCGAAGCCACCATCAGAGCGACCTGAGCCAGGTAGCTCTTCAACTTCAACGAAATCAGCATGCTCAACTTTTTGAAAAACTAATTGCGCAATTCGATCTCCCCGCTTAAATGAAATAGTTTCGCGTGGATCAAGATTAATCAGAATGACCTGCAATTCGCCGCGAAAACCAGCATCAATGGTGCCTGGCGTATTAACCATTGAAACCCCGTGCTTGATTGCCAGACCAGAACGAGGGTGAGCAAAGGCGGCATAACCATTAGGGAGTGCAATTGCGATCCCAGTTGGAGCAAGAGCGCGCTCCCCCGGTTCTAAAGTTAGATCAATTCGAGTCACAATATCGGCGCCAGCATCACCACCTTTGGAATACTTAGGTAGTGGCACACCTGGATCAAGGCGCTTGATCAATACTTGTAGTTCACTCATGGATTAATTTCAAACTCTGGATCAACGAAGGCCAGAAGTTCCGGATTCTTAGCAACTTCCTTTAGGAAACCCTCTGGTGCCTTAGTTAAGAAGTGCGACATTGGCACAATTACGAATAAAGCAGCTGCGCGAACAGCAATCTCGCCGTCATGTGAACCAATACGGCCAACAGCAGCTGAATAAACTTTGCGATTAACTTGGCCAGTAATTTCAGCCGTTATAAAAAGGGTCGTACCTAGCGGAACTGGCCGAATAAAGTCAGTCTCTAAGCGAGCGGTTACCGCCGGAGAACGCAACAACCACATTAGCTTTCCAAGCGCTTCATCGAACGCTAACGAGAGTAACCCGCCATGCGCAAGACCTGGAGCGCCTTGATGATTTTCAGTAACAGTAAATTCTGCGGTGATCGTCGCACCTTCGCCTACGTGGGCCACTAAATGCAAGCCAGTAGGGTGTAATTCACCGCAACCAAAACAATGGCCGTAATGCGATGGCACTTTAGTGCCGGTTGCAGGGGCGAGCGGATGACGCTCAGGAATTACAGATCCTTCAGGTGGTGTGGTGCTGGCAACGCGACTCATGTCATAAGGCTACTTTATTTATTTCACGATAGCGTGGTCTTATGAGATTTAGAGAAGTGATTCGCACTCCATTTTGGCTCATTGCCTTTATCTATTTTCTCTTTTTATCTTTAGTCGTTGCCGTATGGGCCGCAATCGGAAATCAACCCGCACTGCTTACCTGGGTGGCTAGCACTCTTATCCTGGTTCTGATTGTGCAAAAAAGTGCGCTCACAATAGAAGTTGACGATAAAGAATTGCGTGCCGGCCCCGCTCATATTGACCTCAAATATATTGGCCAGGTAACTGCGCTTGAGAGCATGGAAATGGGCCGACTTCGCACTCGCGATGCCGACCCAGCTTCTTATCTAATCTTTAGATTCTGGCATTCAACTGGTGTGAAAGTTGAACTCAACGATCCTCGCGACCAAACGCCGTATTGGTTGATAACCTCAAAGCGAAACACCGAGCTTGCCAAAATTCTTAACGGTAAATAATTAAGAGCATTCCTTACAAACTGCAGTAGCGCCCTCGCCTTTTGCTAATTGAGTGCTGTGATGCACCAAGAAACAACGTGAACAAGTGAATTCATCAACTTGCTTTGGCACTACGCGAACTGAAAGTTCTTCACCAGATAAATCAGCACCCGGTAGCTCAAGGCTTTCAGCAGCTTCGGCTTCATCGACATCAATCTGACCGGATTGAGCATCGACGCGTTGCGCCTTTAACTCCTCAAGCGATTCTTCATGTAACTCTTCATCGGTTTTTCTGGGGGTGTCATAATCGGTTGCCATTGCTCTCACCTTCTTTCCAAACTATGTCTAAGCCAAATTTCTCTGGCAAACGCTGCTGGAAATACCCAGCGGGCGCATAGTGGCGCATTACTGCCTGGTTTAACTAATTGAACCCTCGGCGTGTCGTAAATATTCCCGTCACATGAGTGGTGTCTGGGTAATTACCGAACGATTTCTTCGATCTCTTTAGCTAATCCCCCATCAACGCGCGCATGTAGTGAGGTTCCCTCAGGCAAATACTCTTCGCGCAAAATCTCGCCTCGTTCGTGAATGGCGCTAACCAGGTCACCCCGGTCATACGGGATTACCGTATTAATTTCTATCTTGGGCCTTGGCAAAGAACTTTCAATTGCGTGAAGCAAGCCTTCAATTCCAAAGCCGGTGCGAACTGAGAAGGCATAGCTATTTGGTTCAGCACGCAAAATCTGCATCACCATATCGGGATCAGCGATATCAACTTTGTTGATCGCAATAATCTCCGGGATCTCAGCACCACCGATCTCAGTGATTACTTCACGAACTGCCCTGATCTGCTCGAACGGATCAGAGTGTGAACCATCGACAACATGAACAATCAAATCTGCGCCAGATACTTCTTCAAGCGTTGACTTAAAAGCGTCGATTAGCTGATGTGGCAAGTGTCTAACGAAACCTACCGTGTCAGAGAGTGTGTAAATACGGCCATCTTCAGTTTGAGATTTACGTACGGTTGGATCAAGAGTTGCAAAAAGTGCGTTCTCGACCAAAACGCCGGCATTAGTTAACTTATTAAGCAGGGATGACTTGCCCGCATTTGTATAGCCAGCAATAGCAACTGATGGAATGTTGTTGCGCCGACGTTCTTGGCGTTTGGTATCACGCGCTACTTTCATCTCTGCGATCTCGCGACGCAACTTCGCCATCTTGTCACGAATTCGACGACGATCGGTTTCAATTTTAGTTTCACCTGGGCCACGACCACCGATACCAGCACCACCTGCTGCGCGACCACCAACCTGGCGTGAAAGTGATTCACCCCAACCACGCAATCTCGGCAAGAGATAAGAAATCTGAGCGAGCTCTACTTGCGCTTTTCCTTCTTTGCTTTTGGCATGCTGAGCAAAAATATCAAGAATCAGAGCGGTGCGATCAATTACCTTAACTTTAACTTTCTCTTCTAGCTGACGAAGTTGTGAAGGTGAAAGTTCGCCATCGCAAATAACCGTATCTGCCCCGGTTGCCACTACTACTTGTCTAAGTTCAACAACTTTTCCAGAACCAATATAGGTCGCTGGATCTGGTTTGTCGCGGCGCTGAATCAAGCCTTCCATAACTTCTGAACCTGCGGTCTCGGCGAGGGCTTTTAACTCGGCGAGAGAGTTTTCGGCCATAGTTGAATTACCTTCAGTCCAGACGCCAACTAAAACTACTTTTTCAAGTTGTAGTTCACGATACTCAGCTTCGGAAATATCTTGTAACTGGGTTGAGAAACCTTTAACGCGTCGAAGCGCATTACGCTCAACTAAATCAGGTTGAATACTTTCGGCGTAATCATCGCTATCAGCGCCATCGAATTCAGCTGCTACTCGCGCGCTTTCGGCAAGTAGTGCTTCGAAATCATCGATATTGTCCTTATCACTCACCATTAAACAATAGAGCAATAGCCATCAAACTGCCTATTTTGTGGGATGACGATCAAGAATTAGCAACTTTTAATCTCAATCAGCTACTAAATACTTGCTGATGTCGTGATCGGCAATTAATACCGCCGGGCCAATAAGCGTTGCATTGTTATGTCCATCGATATCAACTTCTAAGCGACCACCTGGTGGATTAACTATCCATCTAGCGGGCAACTTGGCTTTGGTATGAAGAGTTGCTGCTAGCGCAACAGCGCATACACCGGTTCCACAAGATCTAGTCTCGCGACTACCGCGTTCAAAGACGCGCATTTTTACTTCGCGCTCTCCGGTGATCTCAACGAATTCGACATTTACGCCTTCCGGATAAGCATCTTTAGGCCGGACAACTGGCGCATCATCAAGTGCGCCAACTTCGCTCAAATCTTCTACGAAAACTACTGCGTGCGGATTACCAACGCTAATGTGGTAACCATTCCAAACTTTGCCATTTGTCGCGGCAGAAATCTCCTCATCCTCATCGGTTACTTGTCCCATATTTACCGAGATATCACCCTCGGCTGGCACACGCAGATGCTTAACACCATCTCGAGTATCAATGGCAAAAATTCCTTCGGGCTGAAAGCCGCGTTCAACTAAATATTTAGCAGTTACCCGAATACCGTTTCCGCACATTTCGGCGAGCGAACCGTCAGCATTGCGATAGTCCATAAACCAGCGTTCATTCTTCTTGCCGATTCGGATCAAGCCATCGGCGCCGATTCCGGTTTCACGATTACAAATAGCAGCAGTTTGCGCTGTAGTAATTGAAACCTCATTTTCGGGGTCAAAAACTAGTACAAAGTCATTCTCGGTGCCGTGCCCATAGGTTGCAATCATGATTTAACTATTCTATTTCCTTAAGGATTATCTCTAGCCGAGGCTGGATCGGTGAGATCCATTTAATTCGCACATCTCGTGAGAACCAAGTTTCTTGCCGTCTGGAATATTGTCTGGTTGCCCGTTTAGTTTCTTCAATCGCAGCATCAAGGGTTAGGTCACCTCTGCGCATTGCGATTACTTGGGCATATCCCAGTGCTAATTGCGCAGTGCGAGCTGAGGTTATTCCAGCTGCAATACAGCGATCAACTTCTTCAACTAAGCCTGCCTCATACATGCGATCAACGCGATCGCTAATTCGCTCACCAAGTGACTCCCGATCCATGACTAGACCAAATTGACGTGCAGCTGGATAAAGTTCAGAATCTTTTCGAGGCAGGTTCGCGGTAAATGGTTTTCCAGTAATTTCAATAACTTCCAGTGCTCGAACTATACGGCGCGTATTTGCCCGGTCAATTGCAAGCGCTGCAGCCGGATCCAGCTTTTCTAGTCGCTCAAATAAAACATGCGCGCCGAGTTCTAATACTTCCTGCTCAAGTGCTTCACGAACAGCTGGGTTGGTATCTGGGAAATTCAATTCATCTAAAATTGCTTTGATGTAGAGCCCAGTTCCACCAACAATTACTACTGATTTTCCGCGGCTCTGAATTTCGGCAATCTTCGCTCTGGCCTCGCCTTGATACCAAGCCACATTGGCATCTTGGGTAACATCAAGAACATCAAGTAAGTGATGAGGAATCCCCTGGCGTTCTTCAACGCTTAACTTGGCAGTACCAATATCCATGCCTTTGTAGAGTTGCATTGAGTCTGAATTAATTATCTCAGCATCAATTTTCTGTGCCACTGAAATCGCGAGATCACTTTTGCCTGTGGCTGTAGCGCCACAGATAACGATTAACTTCATGCGCGAATAACCGGGATACCTAACATGGTGCCTTTAACTTCGCGCTTAGCGCGGCGCTCAACTTTGCCGCCAGAGCCAATCAAATAATGTGAAGAAGATTCAGTGATATCAACGGTAATTGAATCGCCTGGCAAAGGCTGCTCAACCATGGAATTGAAATGAACCAATCTAAAGTCTTCGCTTCGCCCAGTCATGCGATCATTATCGCCATTACGGCGGCCAGAAACTTCAGCCACCAAAACTTTCATGGTTCGACCAATTGCTTCACTATTAACCGAAGCTGAAATAGCTTCTTGATGTGCGTGTAAACGGGTGTAGCGCTCTCCCACGACTTCAGCCGGCACTTGATTAGGCATTACTGCAGCAGGTGTTCCGGGCCGAATTGAATATTGATAGGTATAGGCCGCAGAGAATCTAGCTTGTGTGCATAGATCCAAGGTGGCTTGGAAATCTTCTTCGGTTTCACCAGGAAAGCCCACAATAATGTCGGTAGTTACTTGCGACTCAGGCATAGCTTTGCGTACGCGTTCTAAGATTCCTAAATAGCGATCAGTTCGATATGAACGACGCATCTCTTGCAGAATTCGGTTTGATCCTGATTGCAGTGGCATGTGTAGATGTGGCATAACATTTGGCGTACTTGCCATTGCTTCAATTACATCATCGGTGAAATCTCTTGGATGTGGTGACATGAATCGAACTCGCTCAAGCCCAGAAATCTTGCCACACTCTTTAAGTAGATTAGCAAAGGCGGCACGATCACCAAATTCAACCCCGTAAGCGTTTACATTCTGGCCCAGTAGGGTAATTTCGATAACGCCGGAATCAACTAAAGTATTTATCTCGCGCAAAATCTCACTTGCAGGTCGATCCTTTTCGATTCCACGTAGCGTTGGCACAATGCAGAAGGTGCAAGTGTTGTTGCAACCAACTGATACTGAAACCCAAGCCGTAAAGTCACTAAAGCGCTTAGCGGGCAAAGTTGAAGGGAAATGCTCTAGCGCTTCGAGAATTTCGATCTGGGATTCTTCTTCAATGCGTGCTCGTTCTAGCAAAACTGGCAGCGAACCAACGTTATGGGTTCCGAAAACCACATCAACATATGGTGCTTTTTTGAGAATTGTGGCTTGATCTTTCTGAGCCAAACAGCCGCCAACTGCAATCTGCATTGCTGGATTAGCTTTCTTAACGGGAGCTAGGAAACTTAAATTTCCGTAGAGCTTGTTATCAGCATTTTCGCGAACTGCGCAGGTATTAAAAACCACTAAGTCAGCTTGTTTACCTTGCTCAACTGGAATATAGCCATCGGCTTCAAGTAGCCCAGCAATTCGCTCAGAGTCATGCACATTCATCTGGCAGCCATAAGTCTCGACCAGATATGTGCGCGTCATGCCCCTAATCGTAATGGCAGCGGCAAAATCTCGGTATTTAGGCTCTTGCGATCAACGACAAGCACTTGATGGTTAGCTAAAACAGTCCAATCATCGTGGCCCCAGCCAGTAGATGAGATAACTATGCCGTTTTCATCGCTGCGGTAGCGCAGTTCATAATGTGAATCAACAGTCCATTCACTTTGTTCACCTTCATTGAATTCGCAGGCCGCAATTAAATAATCCGGAGTCAAGAGCATGCAGTTGATACTTGAAAAATCACAATTATCGCTGATCTTGGTAACAGCGCTACGTAAACCATCAACTAAGCCATGCTTCTTCATTTCGCTAAGAATTACATAGAAATATCGTTCGCTATCGGTACTGCCTTGTGCGCGATTTGCAAACTCTGAATCAATGAAAGCTTCAACTGACGCAGCCGGGCGAATCGTGCCATTATGCATAAAACTGTAGGTGCCATCGACAAAAGGATGATTGTTTTTAATATCAATCGTTAAGCCTTTAGAGGCAAGTCGAAGATGTAGCAGTCCTGAGTCAGCTGGGCGATCTTTGACATCGACAAAGGTAGAACTGGCAACCGCGCGCTCTAAATCAACCGTGCGTGTTACCTCGCCACTTTTATCAATTGAGGCAATACCCCAACCATCTTTATGTTCATCAGACATGGCGACAAAGTTTTCAAAGCCTTCACCCACGATTTCAGCAAAGGTGGTTTCTGAACTTGCGGCGTAACCTAATAGTCTGCACATAATCGCGAACATTACCCGCTTTACTTAGTTTTAGTTAGCCGAATCGGTTCTTGGCCACGAGCAATTAAGCGTTCGAAGTGCTTCTCACGCTTTTCATTAAAACGATCAGATTCGGTAGTTGCCCCGGACAGGAATGTACTTAGTTCATCACGGGCGGCTTGGCCATCTCCTGAAAGATCTTCGCGGCTGAATACGTTCCAGGCACGAAGTACTGGCGCAATCACATCTTCTAAATGTTGCTGCATGTCATAGATGCCAGCTAGCGCAATACCGACAGATTTGCGAGCAAAACCTGGCATACCGGCACCCGGCATATCGAAGTTAGTCACCACATCTGTAATTGCGCGCATTGCCGCATTTGGTTCTAGATCAAGGGCGGCGCCAAGTAGGTTGCGATAAAAAATCATATGTAGATTCTCATCAAGTGCAACTCGCTGCAACATCCCTTCGCAAATTGGATCATCAGAGATAAGCCCGGTGTTGCGATGTGAAATACGAGTAGCTAACTCTTGAAAAGAAACATAGGCAACAGTATGCAACATGTCATTTTCGTAAGGCTTCTGGTAACCAACTGACATATGTGCCATGCGGAGATCTTCTAGTTCATAGGGATCAACACCACGAGTGGCCATTAAGTAATCGCGCATAACAATTCCGTGGCGATTTTCTTCAGCAGTCCAACGTTCGATCCAAGTTCCCCACGCACCATCACGGCCCATGGCTATCGCAATTTCGGTGTGATAGCTAGGTAAATTATCTTCAGTCAGTAAATTTAAAACTAAGGAGTCTTGTGCAATTGGTGAAAGCCTAGAATCTTTAGCCTCCCAGGCATCGCCATTTAAGGGACCAGCAAAGTTGCGACCTTCAGACCACGGGACATAGTCATGTGGGTACCAATCTTTTTGAATCTTTAAATGTCGCTCAAGTTCAACCGCAACTACTGGTTCAAGATCACGAATTAACCGCATCTGTATTGCTGGATCACAACTCGTCATGGCGCAACGCTACGTTGCTAAAAACTTACTCGCGAGTTCGAATAGAAGTGTTGGCGAGATTAGAGATTTTCTTGAGCACGTTTGTGTGCTGCTTCACTGCGCCATTTAGCAATTGCGGCGTGATTACCACTGAGTAAAATTTCGGGCACTTCAATGTCTCGCCAATTGGCTGGCTTAGTAAATGAGGGATGCTCCACAAATCCATCGGACATATGAGATTCCTCGACGATTGATTCGGGATTACCTAAAACCCCTGGGATTAAGCGTGTTACTGCTTCAATAATCACCATTGAGGCAACTTCTCCGCCGCCTAGCACGTAGTCACCAATTGAAATTTCATGAACTCGAATACCACGATCGCTGTAAGCGGTAGTTGAATAATGCTGGCGGACCCGATCATCAATGCCTTCGTAACGACCGCAGGCAAAAAGTAGATGGGAACGTGTAGAAAGTTCTTCAGCCATTCTTTGGTTAAATCTTTTACCACCCGGGGTGAGAATGATTAGATCGCAACCATCAGTTATCAAACTATCTAACGCATCGCCCCAAATTTGAGCTTTCATGACCATGCCAGCACCACCGCCATAAGGGGTGTCATCAACACTGTGGTGATTGTCGCTGGTGTGCGCACGTAGATCATGCACGTTGATTTCGACTAAGCCTTTTTCTTGGGCTTTACCTAAAAGCGAAAGTTCAAGTGGCGCTAGATATTCTGGAAAAATTGAGATGACATCAATTTTCATTTCATCTCCCCCGAAATAATTGGCGGAATTACGACCACTATTTTGCCCTTGATATCAACGGTTGGGACTAGCTGATGTACAAACGGGACTAAAACTTCGCCGCGATCAGTCTTGATTGCCAGCACATCTTGGCCAGGCAGATTTAGCACATCACTTACCTCGCCAAACTTGCTGCCATCTTCTAAATTGGCAATACAACCAATCAACTGCAGCACGTGATAATCATCTTCATCTTCGCCAGGTGCATCAATATCAACATCGGCATAGAGCAAAGTGTTACGAAGTGCCTCTATGCCATTGCGATCAGAGATACCCTCAAAACCAAGTAACAAAATGCCATTGTGCACTCGCACTGAATCAACTGTTAGAGATTTACCATTATCTGTTTCAACCACAGCACCTAAAGCAAAACGGGTTGCAGCATCGTCAGTACGAACTTCAATTGTGGCTTCGCCCAGAATTCCGTGAGCCTTGCCTATCCGGCCCACGAGTAAACGCATGTTTAACGGCTTAAATTAAGGGTTAACGAACCTCGTCAGCTTCAACCAGATCAACACGAATTGTGCGACCTGCGAGCGCGCTGACGACGGTACGAAGCGCCTTTGCGGTACGGCCATTACGACCAATTACCTTGCCGATATCTTCGGGATTAACTCGAACCTCAAGTGTGGTTCCACGTCGGTGAGTTTTTTCCTTAACGACTACATCTTCGGGTGAATCAACGATTCCCTTAACTAAATGTTCTAGGGCTTCATCAATCATTTTTATTCAGCAGCCGCTTCTGTAGCAGGTGCTTCAACAACAGCCTCTTCAACTGCTGGAGTCTCTGCTACTTGCTCGGACACTGCTGGTGCTTCGACCGCAACATCTTCAACTACTGGCTCGGATGCAGCTGGTGATTCTGGTTCTGACGCTTGAACCGGGTTTGCCTTTGCAGCAAGCTTCTCTTGCGCCTTCTTCTTAAGAGTTGTGGCGCCTTCCTTTGGTTCATCCATTGCTTGCTTAACAGCGGCTTCGTAAGCAACGCTCTTAGCTGGCTTTGGTGCAGCAACACGAAGTGTTCCTTCGGTGCCTGGAAGTCCCTTGTGCTTCTGCCAATCGCCGGTCACCTTTAGAAGCGCTTCAACTGCAGCTGATGGCTGTGCGCCAACGCCTAACCAGTAAAGAGCGCGCTCTGAGTTAACCTGAATTAAAGATGGTTCTTGTCCTGGGACGTAGCGACCAATTTCTTCGATTGAAAGACCGTTGCGAGCTTTACGAGCATCTGTAACAACGATACGGAAAAATGGGGTACGGATTTTGCCCATGCGCATTAAACGAATTTTTGTAGCCAAGTAAGTATTACTCCTGTAAATGTATGTCGTACCGGATTTCGCTTCAGCGGGGTGCGAAGCTAATCAAGAACGCGCTTTGGACTTAAGTAGTTCCAGGGATAGAGGGCCCTGTCACAGGGAGCCAATCTTGCCAGTTTCAGGCTCAGATACGAAATCGAGCGGGAGTTTAGCCCTGCTCCTCCGCTGCCCGTTTAGCCGGGTTTCCAGAGCGGGATTTCTTCTTTGGCGGCAGATTGCCCTTCTTTGGCGCGCTCATGCCTGGAATCACAGCCCCTGGTGGCAAGCCCATTCCAGCCGGCATGCCCGCAGGAACTTTGCCATTGCGCATCTGCTTCATCATCTTCTGGGCTTGGGTGAATCGCTCAACTAGCGAATTCACTTCAGAAACTTGGCGGCCACTACCAGCTGCAATTCGAGCACGACGTGAACCATTTAGAACTTTGGGATCTCGACGCTCTGTAGGCGTCATCGATTGGACAATTGCTTTGGTGCGCACGATTTCAGACTCATCAAAGTTTTCAATCTGCTTTTTCATCGCGCCAGCGCCGGGCAACATGCCCAAGATTTTGCCCATTGAACCCATTTTCGACATGGCGGCAATTTGTTCAAGGAAATCTTCTAAAGTGAAGTCATCGCCACGAGCGAATTTTTCTTCCATCTTCGCAGCGCCTTCGCCGCTAAATGCTTTCTTAGCTTGCTCGGCCAACGTTGCCACATCGCCCATGCCCAAGATGCGTGAAGCCATGCGATCTGGGTGAAATAAATCAAAGTCAGCTAATTTTTCACCGGTGGACGCAAACATAATTGGTTTACCAGTTTGCGTAACGATTGAGAGTGCAGCACCGCCTCGAGCGTCACCATCTAACTTTGTTAGAACTACTCCATCGAAACCAACGCCATCTTGGAATGCTTGCGCAGTACGAACCGCATCTTGGCCAGTCATGGCATCTACGACGAAAAGAATTTCATCTGGAGATATTGCATCGCGGATATTCTTGGCTTCTTGCATGAGTTCTTCATCAATACCCAAGCGACCTGCAGTGTCAACGATTACGATGTTATGTAGCTTTGCTTTGGCGAATGCAATACCTTCGCGTGCAACTTCAACTGGGTTACCAACTCCATTACCCGGTTGTGGCGCAAAGACTGGAATGCCAGCTGCTTGACCCACAACTTGTAATTGAGTTACTGCGTTGGGGCGTTGTAGATCTGAGGCGACCAAAATCGGCGTATCGCCCTGGTCGGCAAAATATTTCGCCAATTTTCCAGCCAGAGTTGTTTTACCAGCGCCTTGCAAACCTGCCAACATAATTACCGTTGGCGCTACTTTAGCTAAGCGAACACGACGAGCCTGGCTCCCGAGTAATTCAACTAGTTCTTTATTAACGATTTCAAATATCACTTGGGCTTGATTGGCGCCCGCTTGCAGATCCGTTAAGGCTGCTTTCGCCTGAACTTCAATCTTGCTAACGAAATTTTCAACAACAGTTAAAGCTACGTCAGCATCTAGTAAAGCTTGTCGAATCTCTTGGCAAACGTTTGCGACGTCGGAAGAAGATAACTTTCCGCGCGATCTCAGCGATGCAAATGCATTGCTAAACCGATTACCAAGAGACTCGAACATAGCCTCATCCTACTAATTGCTCCCCTTGCGAGTTAAATCGCTTCGGAACCTCGCTCACCGGTACGCACCCGAACTACGTCTTCAACGGGTGTTGTCCATACCTTGCCATCACCAATCGAGCCAGTTGAAGCTGCCTTGACGATTACTCCGACCACGGAATCAGAGTCTGAATCATCAACTAAAACTTCAACTCTTACCTTGGCAATTAGGTCAACCTTGTACTCGGCACCGCGGTAAACCTCGGTGTGACCGCGTTGGCGACCAAAACCACTTGCTTGTGAAACTGTGATGCCCTTTACGCCAAAAGCTTCCAGTGCATCTTTTACTTCTTCCAACTTATGTGGCTTCAAAATTGCTGTAACTAGTTTCATATTAAGGAACCTCCACGTGTTGAACCGGACATTTCATAGGCAGATTCGGCATGTTCATTGAAATCGACACCTTCTAATTCAGATTCTTTAGTAACGCGGAATCCAATTGTCTTTTCAATCGCAAAGCCGATTATCAAAGTAGCTAGGAAGGAGTAACCGGCAACCATGGCTACACCAAGAGCTTGCTTGCCAAGGAGTGCGGTTCCGCCCCCGAAGAACAAACCATCAAGACCAATGCTGTTAACCGCACTTGATCCGAAGAATCCGATTGATAGTGAACCCCAGATTCCACCGACTAAGTGCACGCCAACCACATCTAGTGAGTCGTCGAAGTTAAATAGATACTTCAAACCGACTGCGATAGAGCAGATAACGCCGGCTAAGAAGCCGATCACAACTGCAGCCCAAGGAGCAACGAATGCGCATGCTGGTGTAATCGCTACTAAGCCAGAAACGGCACCTGATGCCGCACCAAGAGTTGTGGCATGACCATTGCGAATTTTTTCAACCAAGATCCAGCCGATTAGGGCTGCAGCTGCTGCTACTTGGGTGTTTAAGAAAGCTAGACCAGCAATGCCATTTGCACCTAGGGCAGAACCTGCATTGAATCCAAACCAACCGAACCAAAGTAGGCCAGCACCAAGCATTACCAAAGGCAATGAGTGTGGACGCATTGATTCTTTACGCCAGCCGATGCGCTTTCCTAAAACAATTGCGAGCGCTAAACCTGCAGCACCAGCATTAATGTGAACGGCAGTGCCGCCCGCAAAGTCTTGAACGCCTTTAGCTGCTAGATATCCAGCACCTGTTACAACATCGCCAACCTTGTTACCGAAAGCAAATACCCAATGCGCTACTGGCAAATAAACCACAGTTGTCCAGATGGCAACGAAGATAGTCCACGGAACAAACTTCGCTCGATCAGCAATCGCGCCTGAAATAAGCGCTGGTGTAATAATCGCAAACATCAATTGGAACGCGGCAAAGACCAAAAGTGGAATCGGATACTCGCCACCATTGTTAGCAACTGCGTCAACTTGATTTCCTAAATCAGAAATTTTGATCGCGCCATACCAAGGCGATTTTCCATCAATGCCAAAAGCTAATTCGAAGCCGTAGATAACCCAGATGATGCTAACTATGCCAACGGTGGCCATTGACATCATCATCATATTTAAAACGCTCTTGGTGCGAACCATGCCGCCATAGAAGAATGCGAGGCCCGGAGTCATCAGCAAGACCAATGCCGAACTTGCTAACATCCAAGCGGTATCACCAGTACTTATATCCATGAATAGTCACTTTCGAAGAGTTTGTGCGATTCTCGCCTTTGAGATGGCAGTAATCTCTCTCAAGCGGATTACAAGAACTCACCCGAAATGTTACGTGTGCGTTAAAAGTTGCCCTTATTCAGCGTTTAATATGCCAGTTATGTAAATTTCTGGGTCAAAGGGGGCGAGGTCGGCTACGCCTTCCCCAGTACCAATCCATTTAATCGGTAGATCAAGGTCATGTTCAATCGCAAGGGCTATGCCCCCTCTTGCGCTGCCATCTAACTTAGTCAGAATAATGCCCGTGACCTCAACTGCTTCTGAGAACAACTTAGCTTGGCTTAAGCCATTCTGACCAGTCGTCGCATCAACTACCAACAGCACTTCATTAACTGGCGTTACTTTTTCAACCACTCGTTTAATTTTTCCAAGTTCGGCCATCAAATCTGCTTTGTTCTGCAGTCTACCCGCCGTATCAATTACCAAGAATTGATAATTTTCAGAAACCGCATTCGTCGCACTATCAAAGGCCACAGCAGCCGGTTCGCCATTTGGTTTTCCGGTAATTACATTTAGTCCAATCCGCGTTGCCCAAGTTTGTAATTGTTCAACTGCAGCTGCGCGAAAAGTATCGGCAGCGCCCAACAAAACCCGGTTACCAGCCTTTGAAATATTTGCCGCAAGCTTGGCGACTGAAGTTGTCTTACCTGTGCCGTTAACACCAATAACTAAAATCGTGGTTAAGCCAGTTTCTGAAAGCGCCAAGGTGCGTGGCTTAGAACTTAATAACGCAGTTAGTGCTTCGCGGATTGCTTCAATGGGCTCTTCAGATTTACTTTTCTTGGCCGTTGCCAAAATGGCTTCGGATAAAGATGCACCAAGGTCCGAAGAAATCAATTCGCTATAAAGCTCATCCCAATCGGCAGCCGTAACGGATGAGGTTCGAGTGACTTTGGATAGAAACTTCTTAAAGAATCCCATGGCTAACGTCGCCTAAACACTTCTGCTTATTCGTTATTTGATTCGCGCAGACGTTGCGAGATAACTTCAGTTACACCGTCACCACGCATGGTCACGCCATAAAGAGCATCAGCAATTTCCATCGTGCGCTTTTGGTGAGTAATGATGATTAGCTGCGAAGTTTCACGCAGTTCTTCGAGTACGCCTAATAAACGGCCCAAGTTGGCATCATCTAGGGCAGCCTCAACTTCATCCATTACATAGAACGGACTTGGACGTGCCTTGAAGATTGCAATCAACATAGCTACAGCTGTTAGAGATTTTTCGCCACCAGAGAGCAGAGAAAGGCGCTTGATGCGCTTTCCTGGTGGACGCGCTTCAACATCGACACCGCTATTCAGCAAGTCATCTGGGTTAGTCAGAATCAAGCGGCCATCGCCACCAGGGAATAGTCGAGCGAATATTGTTTCAAAGTGTTCAGCGGTAGCTTCAAAAGCTTCCATGAATATCTGCTGAACTCGATCATCGACCTCTTTAACAATATCTAGGAGATCTCTGCGGGTGTTCTTTAAGTCTTCAAGTTGTTCAGCCAAGAACTTCAAGCGTTCTTCGAGAGAGGTGTACTCCTCGAGTGCCAGTGGATTGATCTTGCCAAGCAACGTAAGTGAACGTTCTGTTGCAGCCAATCGTTTCTCTTGTTGATCGCGACGATACGGAATTAGCTCAGTTGTGATGATTTCGCCGGCTTCATTTTCAATAAAGGTTGGCACGTCGTTATCTGGTCCATATTCATTAACCAGCGTTTCGGTATCAATACCAAGTTCTTCAACTGCCTTAGTTTCAAGTTGTTCAATACGCATACGCTGCTCAGCGCGGGCAATCTCATCTTTGTGAACGCTAGATGTTAGGACTTCTAGTTCGGCAGTTAACTCACGATTGCGAGCACGGGCAGAAAGCGTTTCACCTTCTCGGATCGAACGTGCTTCTTCTAGCGCTGCTCGCTCAGTGGCAGCCTTTGCGATAGATCTTTCAATATGAATTAACGCCTCGTATGCCGCTTCGGCAATTGCTTGAGAGATAACCGCACCTCGCGCACGTGCTCCGCGACGAGATACTGCACGTTCGGATGCCTCGCGTTCTGTTACTGCAGCTTCTTCAAGTGCCTTGATGCGAGCCGCAAGTGAATCTAAGCGTTCTTCACTGGTACGAACAGCCAGGCGTGCTTCAACTTCAGATGTGCGCAAACCGGATACCTTTTCGCGCAAAGCATCTGCTTGGGAATGATCAGGATTAGCGATCTCACCAGATTGAGTTAGCTGGCTCTGCGCCGACTGGAGTTCGCCTTCGTCGCGGCTCTTGGCGGTCGTGGCTTCAGCAATCGCCGAATTTAAACGTTCAACTTCAGCCGTTGCTGATTTCGCATGCTGGCCAGCTACTGCTAACTGCTCAGTGATTGCCGCAATTCGAGCATCAGATTCATTCAACTTCGAAAGTGCTACATCGAAGGCAGATTGCTTGCTATCGATCTCAAGAGCTGCAGCATTGATCGCGAATTTTAATCGATCACATTCATTTGTAATAGTTTGTAGTTCACTGTGAAGTTTTTCAATTAAAGCTTTTACTTCGATAAGTGAATTAGTGTTCTTGGAACCACCACGTGCGCGAGATTTAGTAAAGAAATCGCCATCGCGAGTTACCACTGTTAGTTCTGGGTGGTTGCGCAAAATATCAGCTGCTTCGGCAGCCGTTTCGCTCACTACTGTTTTGCCTAGTAGATCTGAAATCAAATCAGAAACTGAACTAGAGCGAATATGCGCAGTAATTGAGGTTAAGCCACCAGCGAGTGCAGCCGAATTGGCACCTTGGTTGTGATGAACCAAAACATCGGCTTGACCAAGATCCTCGTTGCGCAGCGTGCTTAGCGCCGTAATCGCTGCGGAAATATCCTGCACCACGATGGCATCTGCTAATTGGCCAAGAGCAGCTGCAACTGCATTTTCCCAACCAGCATCAATTTCAATTAATGAGGCAAGTGAGCCAAGAGTGGCAAGGCCACGAGGTTCACGCAGAAGGGCTGCGGCACCATTTCGGGATTGCGCAGAAAGTTCTAACGCCTCTAGTTTTGATTCAAGTGCGTTACGAGAACGATCGGCAATGCGTTCGGCATCGACTAGTTGCTGATGATCATCGCGTGCTGCTGCTAGGGCTGACTTGGCACTTTCAAAAGCAGCGTCTAAACCAAGTTCGCCCGAATCAGCGCTAGCAATTTCTAATTCATGTGTTGCGTATTCACGTTGCGCTAAATCGCGACGATTGGCAGCTTCATCGCGTGCTTTGGTTAAGCGAGCGATTTCTTCTGACATGGCATCAAGACGTGCTGCTAATGACTTGATATGGCCTTCTTGACGCGCAGTACCTTCGCGTTGATCAGCGATTGCCCGTAGGGCTGCGGCAATTCGATTCTCTTCGGCAACTAGTGCGGCTTCAGCAGCAGCTAGCGCTTGTGATGCTTCGGCTAATTTGCTGCGCGAAAGTTGAACGACAGTTTGTAATTGAGATTCTTCACCGCGCAGATTCTGCGCCTCTGCTTCAAGCGCTTCGGGGTCACGGCCAGCAGTGCGTGCTTCTTCGGCTTCTTCAGCTAAGAAGCGCGAGCGCTCTTGCGCCAAACTCTGAGTGCCACGGAACTTTTCGCGCAATGAATTTAGTTGATAGAAAGTCTCTTGAGCTTGAACTAAGCGCGGGCTATCAACTGCGGCTTGTGAATCAAGTTCTTCTTCGCGGCGACGAACTCGATCGAGCTCAGCTTCAACTAGTGAACGCTTTTCGCGTAACGCGGTTTCGTCAGCAACTTCAGCGGTAAGCGTTTTGGAGAGCTCAATATAATCATCAGCTAGCAAACGTAATTTGGCATCGCGCAGATCAGCTTGAATTGTTGCGGCTTTCTTCGCAACTTCAGCTTGGCGGCCAAGTGGTTTTAATTGACGTCGAAGTTCAACAGTTAAATCTTGCACGCGCGCCATGTTGGTCTGCATTGAATCTAATTTGCGCAGCGCTTTCTCTTTGCGCTTGCGATGCTTAAGAACTCCGGCGGCCTCTTCAATAAATCCACGTCGTTCTTCAGGTGTTGCCATCAAAATTGCATCGAGCTGGCCTTGACCAACGATGACGTGCATTTCGCGACCGATACCTGAGTCACTGAGTAGTTCCTGAATATCCAATAAGCGCGAAGCTTCACCATTTATTTGATATTCACTTTGGCCGCTGCGGAATAAAATTCTAGAAATTGTTACTTCGGCATAATCAATCGGTAATGCACCATCTGAGTTATCAATAGTTAGGGAAACTTCGGCACGACCAAGGGGTGAGCGACCGCTAGTGCCAGCGAAAATGACATCTTCCATTTTGCCGCCGCGCAATGACTTAGCGCCTTGCTCGCCCATAACCCAAGTAAGGGCATCGACCACATTGGATTTTCCAGAGCCATTCGGACCGACCACACAGGTGATGCCTGGCTCAAGGCGCAGGGTCGTCGATGACGCGAAGGACTTAAAGCCCTTGAGCGTGATGCTCTTCAAATACACGCGGCAAACCTACCTTGCCGCAGGCTCTACTTCTGACAGTACGGGCAGAAATGAGAGGAACGATTTGCAAAAGAGATTCTTTTTATCAATCGAGAACATCTAGAACAAGGTTCACCTTCGCAACCATAAACCTCTAGTTGAACCTCAAAGTAACCACTCTCGCCATTTACATTTATATATAGATCATCAAATGAAGTGCCGCCAGATTCCAATGCACGAGACATGATTTCGCGAGCACTATCAATTAAAAGATTAATTCTCTTTGCTGATAGATCTCCACAGATGCGCTCTGGA
The DNA here is from genome assembly GCA_044351155.1 of Candidatus Planktophila sp. Taxonomy (GTDB): domain Bacteria; phylum Actinomycetota; class Actinomycetes; order Nanopelagicales; family Nanopelagicaceae; genus Planktophila. Next base: position 147,609 of record JBILGH010000002.1, read on the forward strand.
TGAATCTTTGCTGCCCAAAGTGATTCATCGGCGTAAATGTTTCCAATTCCGCTCAAGATCTGCTGATCTAAGATCGCACTTTTGATTTTGCTCTTACGAGTGCGCAGAATTGCTACCACGGCAGTTTGATCGAACTTAGGATCAAACAAATCTGGCGCAATATGAGCTGCCATCGATGGAATTCCATCAGTTAAATTATCAACTGCCAGCCAGCCAAAAGTGCGCTGGTCAATAAAGCGAAGTTCACGGTTCTTAGCCACTCCACCGGCCAAAGTAAATCTTGCTCGCACATGGCGTTCATCATCTTTACCGATTGGCTGAACTAAGAACTGACCGCTCATTCCTAGGTGTGCCATAAGCACTTGCGGGCGATCTAATTCAAACCAAAGGAACTTGCCGCGACGGTTAATGCCAGTGACCTTGGCGCCTTCAAGGGAAGTAATCGGCGCCCAGGAATCAGGTCGTTCAACGCGTGGATGTAACTTTTGAATATTCTTTAACTTCTTACCGATCACCCAACGCTCTAAACCGCGTCGGACCGTTTCAACTTCCGGAAGTTCCGGCATCTTTTAAAAAGTTTTCAGCTTTAAGTAATTCATATGCACCGCGCGCGGCATACTGCTCTGCTTCGCGTTTGCTCTTTCCTTCACCTTGACCAACTACTACCCCATTTAGCGATACAGCAGCTTTAAAGCTCTTGTCATGATCAGGCCCATCTTCGGTTACTGAATACTCAGGAACCCCTCTGCCGTTTGCGGCAGCGAACTCTTGCAGCGCAGTTTTTCCATCAAGACCGGCGCCCTTAGCCATTGCGCTTGCCAATGTGTCAGCAATTAGTGAACGCACGAACTCAGTGCTCTTCTCAAAACCTTGATCTATATAAACCGCACCGATGAGTGCTTCAAGAGCATCGGCTAGCAGTGAATTCTTATCGCGTCCGCCAGTAGTTTCTTCGCCGCGACCTAAGCGAATGTACTTTCCTAACTGCAAAGTGCGAGCGATGTCAGCAAGTGCGCGCATATTTACAATGCCCGAACGTAATGGTGATAAACGAGATTCGTCGAGATCGGGATACTTCAAATAAAGTTCTTCGGTAACGATTAGACCAAGAACTGAATCACCTAAAAATTCAAGGCGTTCATTAGTTTCTTTCGCACCGCTTTCGTAAGCAAAAGAGCGATGCGTAAACGCTAATTCAAGAAGAACTGGATCAACTTCAAATCCGATCTGCTTAGTTAGCGCTGAGTACAGATCAGACCTCAAGTACCTGACGACGGTTGTACGTACCGCAAGTTGGGCATGCTGTGTGCTGAAGCTTTGGCTGTTGGCACTGTGGGCAAGCCGCTAGCGCAGCCGCAGTTGTTTTCCACATGCTTCGACGTGAACGCGTCTTTGAACGCGACATCTTTCGCTTTGGTACTGGCACGATGCACTTCCTTCACAAAATATCTATCTAGAGAACCGAGCCTAGGTGGGCGCGGTAGGTGGGTAAGTATTCCCTATTTAGGCTCAATCGGGAAATCCAGCCCGCCTAGCGCCTTCCAGCGCGGGTCTACGACCTCGTGGGCGTGGTCCTCGGGCAGGGTGGCCCACTTCTCGCCGCATTCTGGGCAGAGACCTAAACAATCAAGATCGCATAGCGGGTTGACTGGCAACGCTAGAACAATGGCATCTCGAATCGGAGTTTCCAGATTCAGAATGTCACCCTCCATCATGAACTCTTCTTCGAGATCTAAATCTTCATCGTCATCGCGCTTCTTCTTGCGGCCACCACGATCGTTAGTCGGTTCGTATCGATAGAGCTCCTGCATGGTGCGATTTAACTCAATTTCAATTGGATCTAAGCAGCGAATACATTCGCCTTTAGCAACTGCGTAAATTTGTCCAGTCGCAAGAATTCCTTCAGTGACTGACTCAAGACGTAAATCAACTTCAATTACTTCGCCAACCGGAACTGCCATTAATTCAACGCCTACGCGCTCAAGAATTTCTAGATCAAGTGTGTATTCCTTCATCTCGCCAGCGCGTCGAGGCAGCTCATAAGTATTTAGCTCATAAACGCGTTCTGGACGTGACATAACTTTAGTTATTTGCTTTGCTTATTTGTCGTCAGAGAGTTGTGAAAGTACATCACGTTCATCAGCACCGGCAAGCTTTTCGCGACCACGTGTAACAGCATCCATAGTCTTATTCAAAATTACTTCAAGTGTTGCCAATCGGGAATCAATATATTTCTCAACTTCAGCACGTTCATCTTCAGCTGCTTCGCGGGCTTGCGACAAAATACGCTTTGATTCTTCGCGCGCTGCTTTAACTATGGCAGTTTGTTCAATCATTTGTGCTACTTCTTCGCGAGCGTTAACAATTAGCGCTTCAGCATTTTGGTGGCCTTCTTCAATAATCTGATCTCGCTGCGCAATTATCTGCTGTGCGTATTCTAAATCTTTAGGCAAGCCATCTTTGATTAGATCAAGTAGCTCCAGGAATTCACCGCGATGTAAAACGAAGGAAGCCGAAAGCGGGACTCCGCGTGCATCTTCAACTTGTTGAATTGCGGCATTTAAATTCTCTAGTGACTCCATAGTTACTTCCCTGCTTTCCGGGCCTTTAAGGCCGCAATCACTGCTGGTGGAACCATGCTTGAAACGTCTCCGTCGTAATGAGCTAACTCTCTGATTAATGATGATGATAAAAATGAATGTCCTGGCGACGTTGCCATAAACATTGACTCAACACCAGAGCCCTGCAGATTTACTTGAGCCATCTGCAGCTCGTAGTCAAAGTCTGACATCGCGCGCAAGCCTTTAATAATTACATCGACTTTATTTGCCTTGCAGTATTCGCCCAGCAAGCCTTTCCAAGAATCAACCTTCACATTGCCGAACTTGGAAGTTGTTTCGGCGATCATGGCCATACGCTCTTCAACGGTGAAATAACCTTCCTTGGCTCGGTTATTGCCGACAGCAACTACAACTTCATCAAATTGCGCACTGGCACGTCCAATGATGTCGAGATGTCCATACGTAATGGGATCAAATGATCCTGGGCAAACTGCGCGCTTCATATGGCAAACGCTAGCAAGGTATCGCGAAGTAAGCCATTTCCAAGCGTGGTTTTAGGCGTTATTTAAATAGTAAATCGTGGCTTGGCCGTAATTCTTACTTCGCGCCAGTTCGAAACCGGTGGGCCAGAGTGGCTCTTTAGATCGACTGGTTCGCTCAACGGCGATGAGCGCGTCATCACTTAGAAAATCTCCCAGATGTAAATTGCTAAGCACTTCTTCAAGATCGCTATTTGAATAATCATAAGGTGGATCAATATAAACAACTTCGTATTTAATTTTTGCTGGTGCTTTCACAAATTGTTCAGCGTTCATGGCAAATAGCTGGAACTTTCCAGCTGGCTTAGCTGCTGCCACGATTTCAATATTTGCATTAATCGTGCGTTGGGCGCCGAAATCTTTTTCAACCGCATGAACAATTGAAGCCCCTCGAGATTGCGCCTCTAAGCCGATTGCACCGCTGCCCGCAAACAGATCAAGAAAATTAAGTCCCACGAATTCGCCAAATTCAGAAGTAAGTGATGAAAAAATTGCTTCGCGAGCCCGATCCGAAGTTGGTCGTGTTGCATCTGCAACACTTGCTAATGGCCGCCCTTTGGCAACGCCTGCAATAATTCGCATAATTGACTATCCCCGATCAATGAATTCACTAGCAGTATCTGATTCTAATTGAGCAAGAGCTTTAGCTAATTCACTTTCATAACTCAAAGCTGGGTCTTGCTCAATCAGGGCAGTTGCTTCATCACGAGCAACTTCAATCATGGCTTCATCACGCAGAACTCTAAGCAACCGCAACTTTGATTTAGCGCCAGATTGCGAAGCACCCATGACATCGCCTTCGCGCCGTTGTTCGAGGTCGATTCGAGAGAGTTCAAAGCCATCTTGCGTCGCCGCAACTGCATCTAGGCGCAGACGTGCCGGAGTTTCTGGTTCAGCGCCAGTAACCAATAAACATAAACCTGGTGCGCTTCCGCGGCCAATTCGACCACGTAATTGATGTAGTTGAGAAACGCCGAATCGATCAGCGTCCATAATCACCATGACGGTGGCATTTGGCACGTCAACACCAACTTCAATTACGGTGGTTGAAACCAAAACATCGATCTCGCCAGCGGCAAAAGCTTTCATGGTGGCGTCTTTGAGTTCACTGGTTTGGCGACCATGAAGGGGCGCTAATTTAAGTCCCTTCAGCGCGCCACCATGTAGTTCGGGTGCCAGTTCTTCAACGCTTGCCATGCTCTTGCTCTCTTCGCCATAGAGGAAATCTAAATCAGCATCTTCCGGCGTACCGGCACTAATACGCGGGGCCACAATGTAAGCCTGATGACCGTTAGCTACATCTTCTTTAATTCGTGACCAAGCGCGTTCAAGGTGTGCTGGCTTTTCTAATACTGGAATTACGTGAGTGGAAATTGGTGACCTGCCTAGTGGCAATTCGCGCAGGGTTGAAACATCTAAGTCGCCAAACACTGTCATCGCGACAGTTCGCGGAATTGGAGTCGCTGTCATTACCAATAAGTGCGGTGGCAATTTAGCTTTTGTTTTCAAGGCGTCACGTTGCTCAACACCAAAGCGATGTTGCTCATCAACCACAATTAAACCAAGGTCATTAAATGCCACGGATTTACTTAAAAGGGCATGCGTGCCAATAACTATCCCGGCCTCTCCTGATGCCGCAAGTGCCAGCGCATCTTTGCGAGCTGCCGCACTCTGCGAGCCAGTTAGTAAAGTTATTTGCGTGGCATTTTCGGCACTTCCCAATTGGCCACCGAGTGCTAATGGGCCTAACAACTTTTCGATGGTTCGTAAATGCTGTGCCGCCAATACTTCAGTTGGTGCAAGAAGTGCTGCTTGTCCCCCGCTATCAACTACAGCGAGCATGGCTCGAAGCGCAACAATAGTTTTACCAGAACCAACTTCACCCTGCAGTAATCGATGCATCGGATGACCGGCAGCTAAATCTTCTTCAATCTCTTTGGCCACGGCCAACTGGCCACCAGTTAATTTAAATGGCAGTGACTTATCAAACGCTTCGAGTAAGCCACCGCTGCGAATTGGACGCGCTGTTGCTTTTAGGGCACGCGCAGCAGCACGTCGCTTGACTAGTAATAACTGCAGCAAGAATGCTTCATCAAAAGTTAAACGTTCGCGTGCCAAATCAGCTAAATCTAAATCAGTTGGCTTGTGCAGATTTATCAGTGCTTCGCGCAGCGTTGGATAACCCATGCGTTCGCGTAAATAGTTCGGTAGCGGATCTGGCACTTCATCTAATGAATCAATGGCCAGCTCAATGCATTTCGCAATTTTCCAGGAAGGTAACTTCGCGGTGGCGGCATAAATCGGCAAGAACTTACCCGCGAATTGCGCCACCGCGTTATCAACATCGCTGCCATCAGGAACCATCTCGTAATCCGGATGCGTTAGCTGGCGCTTGCCATTAAAGACCCCGATCTTGCCCGCAAATAAACCTTGTCGACCCGGTTTTAACTCTTTCTCGCGCCAAGCTTGATTAAAGAAAGTTAGCGAGAGTTTGGCGCTGCCATCGGTAACTATTACTTCAAGAATCCCGCCTTTGCGCCCGCGCATTGGCCGGTTACTGGCAGAAAGAACCTCAGCCAATATCGTTACCTCATCGCCAGCATTTAACAGGGCGATATCGGTGAGTTCACCGCGCACTACATAGCGACGCGGATAATGGCGAAGCAGATCATCGATGCTTACGATTCCAAAATTATCGGTCAGGACTTTTGCGGTGCGATCTCCGATCACATCTCGCGCTTTATTCTCTAATCCAGCCACGGCCGTATTCTCTCGCTTTTTCACCATGGCTAGCCTGTTCTGAGCGTGATTCGCGTTTACAGGGGGTGGCAAGGTAACCTTTGCTCCTGCCTGAAGCAGCTTGGCTGGTTTGGCGCATTACCTTCTATTTAATTAGCAATAAGGAGCACGACGATGGCATCAAACTGCGACATCTGTGGCAAAGGCCCAAGCTTTGGTAACAAGGTTTCACACTCACAGGTAAAGACTCGTCGTCGCTGGAATCCAAACATTCAGCGCGTACGCACCCTAGTAGCGGGCGCAACTAAGCGTCAGAACGTATGCACTTCTTGCCTTAAGGCCGGCAAAGTAACTCGCTAACTTAACTTTTTAATCGAAATGGCGCCAGGTATCTGGCGCTTTTTCATTTCCCAAAACATTTAGGCCAGTGCCTTCACTTACCTTACCGATCAGCAATCCTGGCAAATCTTCACCAGTTGCTAGAAATACATGGTCTTCGCCGCCACCCAGAATTAAGTCAGCGATAGAAATGTTTAACTCTTGACTTAAGGCACGAAGTTCTGCGAAATCAGGTGAGGCCTGAACCAAATTAAAATCAAGATTGAAATTTACCTTTGAGGCTACTGCCATTTGTTCTGCTTGCGTCATCAGTGAATCGCTGACATCACTCATGGCGGATGCTTTAGCTAGATTCGCCGCATATACGTAATTAAGTGTTGGAGCTCTAAACGCTGCAACTGCGCGCTTGGCTGCTTCTGTCTCAATTGGCAAGCCACTTTCTAGAATTGCTAAACCTGCGCTAGACCAACCTGGCAAATTTGAAAGATAAATCTGATCACCAACTTGTGCTCCGCTTCGCAATATCGCGGTTTCAACTTCACCAAGTGCGGTAATCGCAATTGTTACGGCTGCGCCTTTAGCGAGATCTCCCCCAACCACAGCCGCACCAACTAAGTTTGCTTCGAAGGCTATTCCCTTAGCTAGGTTTTTAATCCATTCCAGATCTTCTTGACCGGTTAGCGAAACTGCGACGACTAAGAAAGTCGGCTTCGCTCCCATGCTAAAGACGTCAGCCAAGTTGGCCGCGGTAATTTTGCGACCAATTTCAAATGCACTCGACCATTCCTGTCGAAAATGAACCCCTTCGACCGCCATATCGGTTGTGATAACCGTGCGATTGGAAGTTCGAACAACAGCCGCGTCGTCGCCAATACCTACTTCGAGATTCGGATTACTGCTTGCGAAAACTTGCGCCAACAGCGCTATTACTTCGCTTTCCGTAAATGCCATGCGGTGATTCTATTGCCCAGTCGATATCCACTAGAGAATTAACGCCCCTATGCGCTACCTTTACCACTTATCGGAACGCAAGAAGGAGACCAAAATGTCAGTACAGGCATACATCTTGATTCAGACCGAAGTAGGCAAAGCAGACAGTGTTGCTAAATCTGTTTCGGCGATCGCTGGCGTAACTCTGGCTGAAGGCGTTACTGGTCCTTACGATGTCATCATGCGTGCCGAAGCGCCAAGCATGGAAGATTTTGGTCGCATGATTCTTTCTAAAGTTCAAGGCGTAGCTGGTATTACTCGCACGCTGACTTGCCCAGTTACCTCTTATTAATACGAGTCAGGTTAATTTCCCAGAACGCCATTAGTGCGGCGCTTTGCCGTATCAATCAACGCTTGCACAATCTGCTCGTAACTCTTTCCAGTCGCTGCCCACATTTTAGGAAAAACTGATGTCGCGGTAAATCCAGGCATAGTGTTAATTTCATTAATCACAATTTCACCAGCATTAGTAAAGAAGAAATCCACTCTAGCTAAGCCGCTACAGCCCAATGACTTAAACGCATCAAGAGATGTCGTGCGAATTGCATCGCTCGCGCTGGCTGGAATATCGGCCGGAATAATGATGTCCGTTGCGCCATCTAAATACTTTGCTTCGAAATCATAAAACTCGAATTTTGAATCAATCTTAATTTGGCCGACTTTAGAAGCTTGAGCCACGCCGTCAATTTCCAATACTGCACATTCAATCTCTAACCCAACTACCGCACTTTCAACCATCGCTTTCGGATCAAAACGATGGGCCTCTGCAATTGCACTTGCGAATTGATCAGCACTTTTGACTTTTGTGGTTCCTCGACTTGAGCCACCACGTGCAGGTTTAACAAAGAGTGGGTAACCCAACGAATCAGCTTTCTGTTGGAACTGCGAACTATCAGAATTCCATTGTGTTGCGGTAACGGTAAAACCATCAGCCACTTTCAAGCCATGGCTGGCAAAAATAGGTTTAGCAAAAGATTTATCCATGGCAACAGCTGAAGCCAGTACCCCGCTACCTACATAAGGTAAGTCCATAACTTCAAAGAGACCTTGAATTGAACCATCTTCGCCATATGGCCCGTGCAGAGTTGGAAAGATCAAATCAACGCTAAGAGATTTATCGCCAACGCTAAACCCAGCAACATCTGCAACCACTTGCGGTGCGCTACTTGGGACTTCAGGCAGCTTTCCATCGACGATGCTTAACTGATGAGTTTCTGGAACCAGTACCCAGTTGCCACTCTTCGTAATGCCTAAAAGCACAACTTCATACTTACTGCGGTCAATAGCAGTTAAAACTCCTCCGGCAGATAGACAGGAGATCTCGTGCTCGGAACTACGACCGCCAAATACGATCGCTATCGTCTCTTTACTCATTTAATAAAGTTCTCTGACTCGGTACTTATCTTCATTAAGCGATCTAGCGCCTCTTGTGGGTTTAAAAGACCCTTAATCAGATCAGCTACTGCTTCGATAATTGGTACTTCTACCCCGACGCGGTGAGCCACTTCAATTACCGCACTCGCTGAGGCAACACCTTCGACAGTGCGTGAGAAATGTTTACGGGCATTTTCATAGCTACCGCTGCGACCAATAGCTTCGCCGAAGGTGCGGTTACGTGAAAGTGGAGAACCGCAAGTAGCTACTAAGTCTCCCATGCCAGCTAAACCAGCTGCAGTCAGAGGATCAGAGCCATGCGCCGCGCAAAGACGCGCAACTTCATTTAAGCCGCGAGTAATAATCATAGCTTGGGTATTTTCGCCAAGACCTAGACCGATAGCGATACCAACGGCTAGGGCGATGACATTTTTTACCGCACCGGCTAATTCGCAACCCATCACATCGGTAGAGGTATAGACCCGGAAATATTTCGCCTTAAATATTTCTTGTAACTCTTTAGCAAGTTCGATTGAGTGCGATGCGACAACCGCTGCCGCTGGTTGACGCAAGATCAGTTCATCGGCCAAATTCGGCCCAGTAATAACTGCTATTTTGCGATTAGGCAGAATTTCTTCAATGATCTCGCTCATTCGCATCTGAGTTGAAATCTCGATACCTTTTAGAGTACTGATAATTACTTCATCACCTTGAAACAAAGGCTTTAACTCAGTTAGTTTCTCACGCAAACTTTGGGCTGGGATTGCTAACACAATATATTTTGAGTGCGCAAAAGCTTCGTTGATATCACTTGTCGCTTTAAGGGATGCGGGCAAAACTTGGTTACCAAGATATTTAGTATTGGTGTGTTTGGTATTGATCTCAGATATAACTTCTTCGCGCCGGCCCCAAAGCAATACCTCATTAGCGCCATCATCTAGCACCTGTGCCATGGTGCTTCCCCATGCGCCAGCGCCCAGAACGGTTATTTTCGCCATTACTTACTCTTCTTCTTGAAGTTACCGGTGCGAGGCAAAGAAGAATTGTGTGGATCGAAAATATCAGCTGTGCGCTTTTCTCCACGAAGCTCTTCTAAAATTGAAGTGATGGCCGCCATCGCGTATGCAGTTGCTTCAGCCATTGCCGCGGGGTCCCCTTCTTTGCCGTACCACTTACTAAAATCTAGTGGAGCGCCAGCCTTTACCTGTAATTTCGTGCGTGGGAATAGCTTAAATCTCTTGCTATAGGCAGGCAGTACTTCTTGTGCCCCCCATTGCGCCACCGGAATCACGGGTGCTTTCGTCATGACCGCTAATCTCGCTAAACCAGTTTTGGCAACCATCGGCCAATAGTTAGCATCGCGGGTCAACGTGCCTTCTGGATAAACGCCGAGCATGTGGCCTGCTTGCAAAAATGCTTTTGCGTGAACTAGAGCAGCTCCAGCATCTTTAGTTTCACGCTCGACGGGTACTTGTCCTGCTTTGCGTAAGACAAAACCAACAATCGGAACTCGAAAGACGGAAGCTTTACCTAAGAATCTTGGCGCGCGGCCGTTTTTATAGAGGAAGTGAGCAAAAACTAAGGGGTCGAAATACGAGATGTGATTGCAGCAAACAATCACCGGACCAGTTTTGGGAATATTGTGCGCGCCTTGCCAATTGTGTTTTGAAACTAAATTGATTAGCGGAATCATCAGGCGACTTGCAATCGCAAACGAGGCATTGTTGCCAAGCGGATTACCTTTTGGTGGCGCATAGGAAATATTAAGCTGCGCACTTTCCATAAGGCTTATCTTAGTTTAAAAAGGCATAAAAAACGGGGCTGCCCCGAAAGGCAGCCCCGCTAATTTATTTTTAAATTACTTCTTCTTCTTCTTTGCTACTGGCTTCTTCTTTGCAGGAGCCTTCTTAGCAACCTTCTTCTTAGCTGCTGGCTTCTTAGCTGCAGCCTTCTTCTTCGCAGGAGCCTTCTTAACAGCCTTCTTCGCTGCTGGCTTTGCAACTGGCTTTGCTACAACTACGACTGGCTTTGGAGCTGGTCCTAGCTTGCGCTCGCCTGAGATTGCATCCTTAAGACCCTTTGCAGGTAAGAAGCGAGGCTTCTTCATTGCTTTGATCTTGATTGTCTCGCCAGTAAATGGGTTACGACCCATACGTGCCTTGCGATCAACCTTCTTGAACTTGCCGAAGTCATTGATCATGACATCTTCGCCAGCAACCATGTTGCGAACGATTGTGTCAAAAATAATGTCTACTGCGTGTGAAGCTTCTTTCTTGCTGCCGTTGAAGTGTGGGGCCAACGCGGCAATGAATTGTGCCTTATTCATTTAAAATCCCCTTATTTACGCTAAAAGTTAAGCAATTGCCTAACGCACTCGCAAAGTTACGCAGAACAATGGGGTGAGTCCAACATCAATGAGGCGTGTCGCGAAAATAATTTTTCTAAGAAAACGCGAAAAACCCATTAATTATGCGTAAAAAACTCTGTATTAGAACTTTAGAGTTTTGTTAGATCTCTCTCACCCGCAGCGATTTGAGCGTCAAAACCAGCGTAATTAGCCCCTTTTAGGCGCGAATTGGCAACGTCTTAGGTTTGTGAGCGGCACGCTTAGCCTCAAAAGCATCGATGGAATCGCTATTTCCCAGCGTTAAACCGATGTCATCAAGGCCTTCCATTAAGCGCCAGCGCACATAATCATCGATCTCAAATGCGATTACTTGGTCACCGTAGGAGACCGTCTTGGCCTGTAAGTTAACTGTGATTGCCAAGGCTGGATTAGCTTCGATTGCCAACCAAAGATCTTCTACTTCGCTTTGGCTAAGCAGAATTGTCAGTAGCCCACCTTTTTGTGAGTTACCTCGGAAAATATCGGCAAAGCGTGAAGAGATAACCACTTTAAAACCATAGTTCTGCAGCGCCCACACAGCATGCTCACGAGAAGAACCAGTACCGAAGTCAGCGCCAGCAACCAAAACGGTGCCGCTCTTAAACTCTGGTTTGTTTAATACGAAATCAGGGTCACTGCGCCAAGCAGCAAATAGCCCATCTTCGAAACCGCTACGGGTAACGCGCTTTAAGTAAACGGCCGGAATGATCTGATCGGTATCAACATTGCTGCGACGAAGTGGAACACCAGTTCCAACATGAGTAACAAATTTTTCCATGTTATTTCTCCTTACAGATCCGCAGGTGATGAAAGAGTCCCGCGAAGTGCGGTAGCTGCTGCAACTAATGGGCTAACCAAGTGGGTGCGACCACCTTTGCCTTGGCGACCTTCGAAGTTACGGTTCGATGTGGAAGCTGAACGCTCTTCTGGTTTCAATTGATCTGGGTTCATACCCAAGCACATTGAGCAACCAGCGTTGCGCCATTCAGCACCAGAATCAATAAAGACTTTATCAAGACCTTCAGCTTCTGCCTGTAGACGAACGCGAGCACTACCAGGCACAACTAACATGCGAAGTGAAGTTGAAATCTTTTTACCTTTAAGAATTTCAGCAGCGGCACGCAGATCTTCAATGCGACCATTAGTACACGAGCCCAAGAAAACCGTATCGATGGCCACGCTCTTCATTGGCTGGCCTGCTGTTAAACCCATATAAACCAGGGCTCGCTCAGCTGCGCCACGCTCTTCGGCATCTGCAATCTCAGCTGGGTTCGGAACATTGCCATTTAGGAAGATTCCTTGTCCTGGGTTAGTTCCCCAAGTTACAAATGGTTCAAGTTCATCGGCATCTAGATCTACTTCAACGTCGAACTTAGCATCAGCATCGGTGAATAGAGTTTTCCAATAAGAAACTGCGGCATCAAAATCTTCTGGTGCATGAGGCTTGCCCTTGATGTAAGCAAAAGTTGTTTCATCTGGAGCAATCAAACCAGCGCGAGCACCGGCTTCAATCGACATATTGCAAACGGTCATACGAGCTTCCATTGAAAGTTCACGAATAGCTTCGCCGCGATACTCAATTACATAACCTTGACCGCCGCCGGTACCGATCTTGGCAATGATGGCCAAGATGATGTCCTTGCTGGTTACGCCAGGCTTTAACTTTCCGTTTACATTAATTGCCATTGTCTTTGGGCGCTGTAGTGGCAAAGTTTGTGTGGCGAGTACATGTTCTACTTCGCTGGTGCCAATTCCAAAAGCAAGTGCGCCAAAAGCACCATGCGTTGAAGTATGTGAATCACCGCAAACAATTGTTAAGCCAGGTTGAGTTAAACCTAATTGTGGGCCAACAACATGCACGATTCCTTGTTCAGCATCACCCAATGAGTGAATGCGGACGCCAAATTCAGCACAGTTAGCGCGCAAGGTATCTACCTGTAATTTTGATACTGGGTCTGCAATTGGCAGATTAATGTTTTGAGTTGGAACGTTGTGATCTTCAGTTGCAATAGTTAGATCGGGACGGCGAACTTTGCGATTGCTTAAACGCAAACCATCGAAAGCCTGTGGGCTAGTAACCTCATGAATTAAATGTAGGTCGATATAGATTAGGTCGGGTTCGCCCTCTTTTGCGCGCACCACATGTTCTTGCCAGATCTTCTCGGCTAGCGTCTTTCCCATTACAACTCCTAAATATCCTAAAAACTGGCATCTCATCAGATGGGATGCTAATATCAGTTCGTGGACAAGAAGAATAGCGGAGTCGGCGTATTAGATAAAGCCGTAGGAATTCTGGCTTGCCTGGAATCTGGCCCGCATTCGCTAGCTGAACTTGTCGCCGCAACAGGAATCGCTCGCCCTACGGCGCACCGGTTAGCCGTAGCCCTTGAGCACCACCGTTTAGTAACTCGAGATTTAACTGGTCGCTTTATTTTGGGGCCACGTAGCGCCGAATTAGCGGCCGCCGCTGGCGAAGATCGCCTTTTGGCTGCTGCTGCCCCAGCACTTGCCGCTCTACGTGATGCCACTGGCGAAAGTGCGCAACTTTATCGTCGCCAAGGCGATGTTCGTATCTGTGTTGCGGTTGCTGAACGATTATCTGGTCTGCGTGATTCGGTGCCAGTTGGTTCGAACTTAACTATGCAGGCGGGTTCTGCAGCACAAATTTTATTAGCTTGGGAAGATTCTGAACGCATTAGTCGCGGCTTAAAAGGTGCACGCTTTACTGCAGCGCACTTATCAGCTGATCGGCGTCGGGGTTGGGCGCAATCAGTTGGTGAACGTGAAGTTGGCGTGGCCTCTGTTTCAGCCCCAGTACGTGGACCAAATGGAAAAGTTATTGCTGCGGTAAGTATTAGTGGACCAATTGAACGTCTTGGCCGCCAACCTGGCCGTGTTCACGCAGCCGCTGTTGTGGCTACTGCTGCTCGATTAACTGAGCATCTTGAAAAAAGCAATTAAAACTCTGAATCAATACTTAACTTCAATACCCAGTTCGCGCAAAACCCGCCCAATAACTCCGAAACTAAATCCTTTACGTTGTAGCAAACTTTGAATTCGGCGCACTTGCACATCTGGCGCTTGCCGAGACATGGTGTTGTATTTCTTCATCGCTAGCTCAAATGCCATTCGATATTCATCTTCATCATCAATCTCATCGAGGGCAGCGTCAATAGAATTTTGGTCGACCCCACGAGTGCGAAGCTCGCCGGCAATTATGCGTTTTGATAACTTCTTTGAATTATGACGAGATTGAGTCCAAGCGCGAGCAAATTCCTCATCGTTTATGAGGCCAGCTTCTTGTAGGCGAAAGATGGTTGCCGCAGCAACTTCATCTTCAATACCGCGCTTTTTAAGGTGAGCCACGAGCTCGCCCTTACTCTTCGCCCGAGCAACTAACGCATTGAGCGCAATTGTGTAAGCAACAGAGTAAGGGTCGGCCTCGTGATCAACTTTTACATAGTCGAGCATTGGGAAGTTGGTTATCCCTTAGAAATCGACGTCGGCAGCAGCTTCATCGATCGCAGCAACTAGCTCTGGATCAACTTCAACTGGGACAAAGTGTGCGCGAATCTTGGTTTCGATCTCGTTAGCAAGATCAGGATTATCAAGTAAGAAAGTACGTGCATTTTCTTTACCTTGACCAAGTTGATCTGCTTCGTAGGTGTACCAAGCTCCGGCTTTCTTAACTACGCCAATTTCAACACCCATATCAATGAGTGAGCCTTCGCGCGAGATACCAGTGCCGTAAATAATGTCGAACTCTGCTTGCTTAAATGGTGGCGCCATCTTGTTCTTAACAACCTTAACGCGAGTACGGTTACCGACTGCGTCTTGGCCATCTTTAAGAGTTTCAATGCGACGAATATCAAGTCGAACAGATGCGTAGAACTTAAGCGCCTTGCCACCAGTTGTGGTTTCAGGTGAGCCGAAGAAAACACCGATCTTTTCGCGCAACTGGTTAATGAAGATAGCAGTTGTCTTTGATTGGTGAAGCGCACCAGTAACTTTACGAAGTGCTTGCGACATCAAACGAGCTTGTAGACCCATATGTGAATCGCCCATCTCGCCTTCAATTTCTGCGCGAGGAACCAGGGCGGCAACTGAGTCAACAACAACTAGATCAAGTGCACCTGAGCGAATTAACATATCCATGATCTCAAGTGCTTGCTCGCCAGTATCTGGTTGTGAAACAAGGAGCGCATCAATATCAACGCCAAGCTTCTTGGCATACTCAGAATCAAATGCATGTTCAGCATCGATGAAGGCGCAAATGCCGCCAGCTTTTTGCGCATTAGCAATTGCGTGCAAAGTAAGAGTTGTTTTACCGGAAGATTCTGGTCCGTAGATTTCTACGATTCGACCACGTGGCAAACCGCCGATACCAAGTGCGATATCGAGTGCGATTGATCCGGTTGGAATAACTTCGATGGCCTGCGCTTGGCGCTCGGACATCTTCATAACAGCACCTTTGCCAAACTGACGTTCAATCTGAGCCAGGGCGGTGTCGAGCGCTTTTGAGCGATCGCTATTAGCTTTATCGACTGCCTTTTCAGCAGGAGTTTCTTTAGCCACTTACTTTCCTTTCGGTTGAACGTCGCTAGCTGTTTAAAGCCCTAGACGTTGAGGTCTGTCCCAGAAGGTACGGAGACCCACTGACGGCCACAGAACGCCTATAGGGCGCTTGTGTGCGGAGAGTGGAACCGCTCTGGCTGTGCAGGGAAATAGTATCCGAACATCTGTTCGAAAGATACATTAAGGGGCTGACAATGGCGCTCGCGTGTCGCGGGGTTCATGCGGGCGGCAGAGGCGAAATTACTGCTGCTTAGCCGTTTCTTTAGGGTGCGACCGACAAAGCGCTTTCCAGATCTCGTGGGGCTCATAACCATCGCGCAAAGCCTCATCGACTGAGCGTGAGCCTAGTTCTGAGATCGCTATATCTTTACTAAAAGAAGGTGCCCAATCGATGCCGAAGGATAGTTCAATTCGCTCGCGTAAGTCAGAGATGCGCATTTTAAAAGAGCGTGCGCTCGACTAACAAGGCAGCTTCATCGGCTGATTGTTGCGGGGTAATCGGTGCCAAAACTTGTGACTTAAGCCAAGCAACTGCCAGCGATGTGCAGACTTCAAGTTTAGTTACTTCCAGAATTGCAGCATGAAACTCAAGCCAGAGTGGATGCTTGTTATCGGTTAGCGCGAATGCCAACGCAGTTGGATCACTTAACCGCATCATCGCAAGTGCTTCGGAGCCAGATATTTCAAGAGAGAGTTTTTCTAGCACTGCAGCCGGAGTACCGATTGATTGCATCAAATCGCGTAACCGTTGTAATTCGCTGGTTAGCAGCGCTAATACAACTGCGCCTTTATCACGGTAATGGTTATACAAAGTTGCCCGTGAAACTTGTGACTCAACCGAAATATCAATCATGGTTGTAGCAGTTAAACCTTTTTGCGCAATTAATGTTTTAAGAGTTTCTAAAATTGCGATTTCGGTACGACTATGAATTGCGCCCTGTCGTTGATATTTAGGGGCGTTACTAAGCGGCGTCAACGACGGTCAACTTGATTGCTTCGCGTGATGAGATATCGCGAGAAACATCGGAGATAACACTCGAAAGAGTTAGGCCAAGTGCGGTGCAGATTGCATTTAGAAGTTCTGATGAAGCTTCCTTCTGACCGCGTTCAACTTCAGATAAGTAACCAAGTGAAACTCGAGCATCGCGAGCAACATCGCGAAGAGTGCGACCCTGCATTGTGCGAGCAGCGCGAAGGGATTGACCAACGCTGGTGCGTAGTAGAACGACCATGTGATGCCCCTTGTCTTTTCTCAGTTGGCAATTCTTTAAATTACAGTGTCTTAAGGATACGGGCAAATGCCGCAATTGCACCTGCAATTGTTGCGTTTCGAACAATTTCACGCGTGCCCGATAGTTCTAACTGCAGAGTTTGCGAAATTGGGCCTTCGATGGCAACCCATACAGTGCCGGCAGGTACACCATCGACTGGGCCTGGACCGGCCACCCCGGTGGTTGAAATTGACCAAGTTGAGCCCATTAATTCCTTTACCCCAGCGGCCATTAAAACCGCTACTTCTTCGCTTACGGTGCCCATTTCAGAGATTAATTCAAGTGGGACTTTCAGGACTGAATTTTTTATCTCTGCTTGATAGGCCGTTACTGAACCACGAAAAACTTGCGATGAGCCAGGTAGTGATGTCAAAGCTTGCGCCAGTCCCCCACCAGTTAGCGACTCAGCTACCGAGATGCTTTCACTGCGAGCAATTAAAGTTTCTAAAATATCGGAAAGGCCAGCAAACTCTTCTTTCACTTTAGCGCCGATCGCACGTAGTGAATTCCGGTGCCGAGAGTTAGCGCAATCGCGATGTACATAAAGCCATCGCGGAACCAGTAGAGCGATGCGGAAAGCGGCATGACATAAAAGCCAACCCCGAATCCTTGGAACATAGCTTTTAGTTTTCCGCCGCGATTAGCTGGAATCACGCCGCGCTTAATGACTGCTAATCGGAAGAAAGTTATAAAGAGTTCGCGAGCAAGAATTACAATCGTGATCCACCATGGAAGGCGATCTAGAATTGAAAGTGAAATCATTGCCGTGGCAATCATGGCCTTGTCAGCAACTGGATCTAGAAACTTACCCAATTCGGTAACTGAATTACGGCTACGCGCTAACTTGCCATCTAGAACATCGGTCATGCCGATCAGGAAGAAAATTACCCAAGCAATCCATTGCCAAGTTGGATCATCGCCACCATTTTTAAAGATGGCATAAGCGCCAAGGGGTAAGAACGCTATGCGTGCGATCGTTATCGAGTTAGGCAGATTCAATTCTTTTACCATCTGATTAACCAATGGCCTGCGCGACTAGATCAGCGCCTAGTGAATCTACGACCACGCCCTTAACGTATTGGCCGACCTTGAATGAAGTTCCAATAAATGAAGTGGTTCCATCTACTTCAGGGCCCTGATGATCTGCGCGACCTTCTTGTAGTTCGGCATCTTCAATTAACACGGTGACTTCTTCGCCAATGCGCGCAGCTGCCCGATCGGATACCCAGTTGTCAGCCAGAGATGAAAGGGTTTCCACACGTTGTTTAATCACTTCTTCAGGCAATTTATCTGCCAAATTAAGGGCTTCGGTATTGTCTTCATCGCTATATCCAAATACGCCAATGGCATCTAACTTGGCCTTGCTCAAAAACTCAACTAATTCATTGAAGTCATCTTCAGTTTCACCGGGAAAGCCCACAATAAAGTTAGAACGAATTCCGGCAGTTGGTGAAAGTGCGCGAATTTGGGAAATCAAATGTAAGAATTTTTCATTATCACCGAAGCGACGCATGCGACGAAGCACAGTTGCACTACTGTGCTGGAAACTTAAATCGAAGTAATGCGAAACTTTATCGGTAGCGATCATGGCTTGTAGCAATGATGGGCGCATCTCAGCAGGCTGCAAGTAAGACAAGCGAACCCTTTGCACTCCTGGAATTGCGACAAGTTCTGGTAACACTTTTTCCATCAAAGTTAAATCACCCAGATCTTTGCCGTAAGAAGTCGTGTTTTCACTGACTAAGAAAAGTTCGGTTGCGCCACTTTCAGCTAACCAATGGCCTTCATCGATAACTTCAGTTGGGCGACGCGAAACAAATGCGCCGCGGAAATATGGAATTGCGCAGAAAGAACAACGACGATCGCAACCAGTTGCAATCTTTAGCGGCGCCCAAGGAGTATCGGTCAAACGTTTTCGGGGCGCAATCTCTAAAGTTTCATCGCGCTTTGTCGCACGATCAACTGGTGAAATCGGTAGCAAAGCACGACGATCTCGCGGAGTGTGTGAAGTATGAGAATTGCCAGCCACAATTGATTGCAGGCGAGCTGAAATGTCTTGATAATCATCAAAACCTAAAATGGCATCAGCTTCAGGAAGCGCGGCGGCAAGTTCGGCGCCATATCGCTCGGCCATGCACCCAACTGCAACTACCGCGCGCGTAACCCCATGTCCTTTAAGCGAATTAGCCTCAAGCAAAGCATCAACAGAATCTTTTTTAGCCGATTCAATAAAACCACAGGTATTCACGAGAGCGACTTCGGCTGATTCCACATCATCGACCAGGGTCCAGCCATCGGCTAACAGGCGGCCAGCTAGTTCTTCGGAGTCGACTTCGTTGCGGGTACACCCCAAAGTTACGACTGCTACCGTGCGCTTCATTGCGCTGATCTTACTTTATTTAGCTAGTCAGCGTTGTATGTAAGGTTTACTACTTCTCCATTTGCGCCAACTAATCCAACATTCTCGCCATTTACTGAGATATCTACGCCGCCTGCATTGCCTACTCGCAAATTAACTTGTTCGGGCTGGATAAAGTTTTTGCTACTACCCATGCGAATCATGCCCGAGAACAAAACTTCGCCATCTTCATTTGTAGCATAAAGCCAAGTGGTTCCCCTACTTGCGACCAATTCAATATTTACTCCCCCAGTTATCTCCGATGAGGCAGTAGTGCTTGGTGTAACAGATTCTGCAGCTGGTTCAGAAGGAGCTGCCGATGCAGTTGTAATTACCTCTAACTCGGCGCCGTTTTCAGAATCTAAAAAAAAAATTTGAGCACCTGCGAAGAGAATTAGAGCGGCTGCAGATCCAGCTGCCAGAATTTTCCAAGAGATCCGTTTTGGTTCTTGATACGGCATCGTTACGTTGTTCTCACTTAAGAGATCTCGAATTGGCTTTGCCGGCGCAGTAACTTCGGATTCAAACAAATCAAGAAAGATTCGCTCATCAATTCCGACTTTGGTAGCAATATTGCGTAAATGTCCGCGGGCATAAGTTTCGCCACCACATTTTGCAAAATTATTGTTTTCCATATCGCGCAGCAAAGTCACTGGGATATTTGTCAGCTTGGAAAGATCCTCTATCGAAAGGCGCGCATCAGTGCGTGTTTTAACAATCAACGCACCAAGGGACATTTTTAATCCTCTTTAAGCTAGCCGAATAAACCGAGAAAGATAAGGCTAGCCCCATGTAAAGGCAATTGGGTAGACATAGGGTGAACTTTTCCAGAGATAGCCCTACTTCTCACCCCCTGCTCAGAAAAAAAGGGCTAGTTAAAGTTTAGTAATCGCGGATGGTGGCCAACACAGAATCGAGTTCGTCTGGCTTTACCAGAACAGTTCGGGCCTTAGAACCTTCTGAGGGGCCCACAATTCCGCGAGACTCCATGAGATCCATTAAGCGACCAGCTTTAGCGAAGCCCACACGCAGTTTGCGCTGCAGCATTGAAGTTGAACCAAATTGGGTACCGACTACTAGTTCGATAGCTTGTAACAAGATATCTAGATCATCGCCGATTTCTTTATCTACCATCTTGGTTGCAGTAGGAATCGCAGTTACATCTGAGCGATATCGCGGTGCTAATTGCTTTTTAACATGTCCAGTTACGGCTTCAATCTCGCGTTCTGAAACGTAAGCACCTTGAATACGAATTGCTCGGCTCGCGCCCATTGGAATAAAGAGTCCATCACCTTGACCAACTAACTTTTCGGCACCTGGCGTATCAAGGATTACTCGACTATCAGCTAATGAACTTGTCGCAAACGATAGTCGCGATGGCACGTTTGCTTTAATCAAGCCGGTGACAACATCAACCGATGGTCGCTGCGTTGCGAGTACTAAGTGGATACCAGCCGAACGCGCTAGTTGGGTAATGCGAACAACTGATTCTTCAACTTCGCGCGCAGCTACCATCATGAGGTCGGCAAGTTCATCGATGATTACAAGTAAGTATGGGTAGGGCTCGATCTTGCGATCACTTCCGGGTGGCAGCACAACTTTGCCAGCGCGTACTGCTTTATTGAAATCATCGATATGGCGGAAACCAAAGGTGGCTAAATCTTCGTAACGCAGATCCATTTCACGAACTACCCAAGTGAGCGCATCTGCTGCTTTCTTTGGGTTAGTAATAATCGGCGTTATCAAATGTGGAATATTTTCATAAGCCGTTAGTTCAACTCGTTTTGGGTCAATCAGAACTAGTCTTACTTCATCTGGCGTTGAACGCATCAAGATTGAAACAATCATGGCATTAATCATTGAAGATTTACCCGCACCAGTTGCGCCAGCAACTAACAAGTGCGGCATCTTGGCTAGGTTTGCGCAAACAAAGTTGCCTTCAACATCTTTACCAAGTGCCACCAACATTGGGTGGTGATCCTGGCCAGCTACACTTGAGCGCATTACATCGCCGAGCGCCACAATTTCACGATCTGCGTTTGGAATCTCAATACCAACAGCTGACTTACCTGGAATCGGGGAGAGAATTCGCACGTCGCTGCTAGCAACTGCATATGAAATGTTCTTCGACAGCGCAGTAATTCGCTCGACCTTAACCGCATTTCCCAGTTCAACTTCATAGCGGGTAACCGTTGGGCCACGCATAAACCCAGTTACCTGCGCATCGATTTCAAATTGCAAGAAAACTTCAGTCAGGGCAGCGACCACGATTTCATTAGCTTTGCTCTTAGCTTTGGCAGCTGGCCCAGTGCGCAGTAAATCCTGCGAAGGAAGTTCATAAACCGCATCGCTCGAAAGCATAAGTTGCTCAGGGCGAGCATTCGAAACAGGTGGTGGAGTCGCTGTTGCAGGAGTAATCGTGGCTACTGGAACTTCGACTGTGAACTCTTCGTCGAAACTCTCTTCATCTAGCTCTTCTTCATCATCTTTATGCTTATTCCAGTCAGCAACTACTGGACTTTCAAAAGGCGGGGTATCAGTAATCTCAAACTCTTCTTCGCTGCGATCAGGGCGCTTGGAATTTAGCCAGGAAGCCGTATTTTTGATGCGCGTGATTACTGAAGAAACTGGTGTCGCCGTAGTTACCAATAAACCAAAACAGAAAAGCAGAATCAATACTGGATAAGCTAAAACATCAGTCATTAACGCAACTAGTGGTTGCGAAATTCCGTAACCTAACCAGCCACCACCTTCATGCATGGCTGTGGTGCCCGTGCCTGGCTTTCCACTTAACAGATGAGCAATGCCAGTAGTACTGAGCAATAGCGCAATCGCGCCAACGACAATGCGACCAGTTGCCGCCTTTTCTTGAGGTGAATGAAAAAAGCGAAACGCAAAGTAACCTAGGACTAACGGAGTAAAGACACCCATGCGACCAAAGCCGCCGTAGAAGAAACTCGCAAGTGCGCGACCGACCACATTGCCGCCATCAAACCAAGTTCCAGCCGCAGCCATGATCGCCAAAATTAAGAGCAGAAATGCAAAACCATCGCGCTGATGTGCTGGATCTAAATCTTTAGCTCCTTTGGCAACAAAGCGAATTGATTTACCTAGAAATTTCGCCAGCCCACGCCAAATCGCAGCCAGCCCCCGCATGGTTGAACTGCCGATGCCGCCACTTTTTGTGCGTGTTTTCTTCTTTGCCATAACTGCGTAAGCCTAAAGGTTTAGTAAAACCCGATAGGTCAGGCGCGCCGCGCTAAACCTCGATGACCACCGGAACGATCATTGGGCGACGACGATGTTTTCCGCCCACCCAACTGCCAATAGTGCGACGAACAACTTGGGAAAGTTGATGGGTGCCATTGATGCCATCGGCAACTGCTCGCGTTAGAGCTTTTTCAATCTCTAACTTAACGCCATCAAATAGCGATTCATCTTCGTTGAAGCCACGCGCATGAATGTCGGGGCCAGCCACAATTTTTCCACTTTGCGCATCGATGACAACCACCACGGAAATGAAACCTTCTTCACCCAGAATTCGGCGATCCTTTAGCGAATCTTCTGTTATGTCGCCGATGCTTTGACCATCAACGTAAACAAAGCCGCATGGCACGCTACCAACCACCTGGGCTTCGTGATCAATTAAATCAACCACAATGCCATTTTCAACCACGATGGTGTTTTTACGCGGCACCCCAGTAGCAATTGCTAATTCAGCATTTGCTCGCATGTGGCGCCATTCACCATGAACTGGCATGACGTACTTTGGTTTAACGATGTTGTAGCAATAAGTAAGTTCGCCAGCTGCTGCATGGCCAGAAACGTGCACCATCGCGTTTGCTTTGTGAACTACTTTGGCGCCGAAGCGAGTTAGTTCATTTATGATTCTAAAAACTGAATTTTCGTTCCCTGGAATGAGCGATGAAGCCAAAATTACCGTATCACCTTCGCCAACTCTGATCTGATGATCGCCATTTGCCATTCGCGAAAGCGCAGCAAGGGGCTCACCTTGTGAACCAGTACAGATCAATACGACATTGTCGTCATAAACATCAAGGTCTTTAGCATCAAAGACAATGCCATCGGGAACATTAAGAAAACCCATATCTTGGGCGATCTTCATATTGCGCACCATTGAGCGACCAATGAAGGCAACTTTGCGTTTATGTTCATGCGCGGTATCAATAATCTGTTGCACTCGGTGTACATGTGAAGAAAATGTCGCAGTTATTACTCGGCGCTTAGTGGTGCGAAAAACTCGATCAAGTGCCGGCATAATTTCGCGCTCTGATGGGGTAAATCCGGGCACATCAGCATTAGTTGAATCGACTAAAAAGATATCAACCCCAGCTTCGCCCAATCGAGCAAATGCTGGCAAGTCTGTGATGCGACCATCGAGCGGCAATTGATCCATTTTGAAATCACCAGTGTGTAGAACGGTGCCAGCTTTAGTATGGATCGCAACGGCGAGCGCATCTGGAATCGAATGGTTAACTGCGACAAATTCAACTGAGAACGGACCGATATCTTCTATGTCGCCTTCTTTAACTTCGCGCGTAAGCGGTGAAATGCGATGTTCTTTTAACTTAGCCGAGATCAAGGCAATCGTTAAAGCTGATCCGTAAATCGCGATATCGCCACGTTCGCGAAGTAGGTATGGAACTGCGCCGATATGGTCTTCGTGGCCGTGCGTTAGAACTATGCCAATGACATCATTTAGTCGCTCGCGAATGTAAGAAAAATCCGGCAAAATTAAATCAATACCGGGTTGGTTCTCTTCGGGAAAAAGCACGCCGCAGTCAACAATTAAAAGTTTTCCATTAGTTTCAAAGACGGTCATATTGCGACCGATTTCAGCCAAACCACCGAGGGCAACGATGCGTAGTCCCCCAGCAACTAATTTGCTAGGTGTGCCTAAACCGGGATGCGGATGATTCATGTATTAAACAGCAACGCCACCGGCACGGAGATCTTCGCGCAATTGCGCAATCTGAGCTTCGGTTGCATCTACTAATGGAAGTCGAGTTGTACCGCCAGGAAGTCCCATCATGTTGAGGGCGGCTTTAGTCAGGATCGCACCTTGCGTGCGGAAAGTGCCAGTAAACACTGGTAATAACTTCTGATGAATTTCAAGTGCGCGACCGGTATCGCCAGCGAACCAAGCATCAAGCATTGCCTTTAGATCTTTACCCACGGTATGACCGCAGACTGAAACGAAACCAACCGCGCCAACAGATAAGAATGGCAAATTCAAAATGTCATCACCAGAGTAAACAGGGATTCCGCAACGCTTGATAACCCAAGAGGTTGCGGCGACATTTCCTTTGGCATCCTTTAAAGCAACAATATTTTTATGTTCAAACAACCGCACAATTGTGTCGGATTCAATTTCAACGCCGGTGCGACCTGGAATGTCATACATCATCAAAGGAAGATCAGTCGCATCAGCAACAGCTCTGAAGTGAGCTTCGATTCCGGCTTGTGGTGGCTTGTTGTAATAAGGAGCTACAACTAACAAACCATCGGCGCCAGCTTCGGCAGTGCGCTTGGCTTGATTAACTGAATATTCAGTTTCATTATCGCCGGCACCAGAGATAACTTTGATTTTTGAGCCAACCGTTGACTTAACAACTTTAATAATCTCGATTTTTTCCGAAGACTTAGTAGTTGGGGCTTCGCCAGTTGTGCCATTAACCGCAATTGCATCATGACCGGTATCAACTAAATGTTGCGCTAACTTTGCGACGCCATCCCAGTCGACTGAACCATCTTGATTAAATGGGGTCACCATCGCCGTGATCATGCGGCCGAATGGAGCGTCGATTGCCATGCGCGTAACCTTACCCGTTTTTAAGGAGTAACTCGTCCGGATTTCTCGAAAGCAGCATGGGTTAATGGCATTAATCGGGCAAATTCGACTTCCATTTTCTCGGCCACCATCTCAATTTCGCGTTGTGGGTAGCTTGGGAAATGCGACCCTTCGCGGGCGGTACGAAGTGAAAGGAAATTCATTAAAGCGCGGGCATTCATAGTTACATACATTGATGAATAAAGTCCG
>JBILGH010000011.1:0-48216 GCA_044351155.1 Candidatus Planktophila sp.
TAGTAATTGTTACTGGATCTGCTGCGCGAGCTGGAGTGCCCAGAACGCCGGCCGCCAAAATAGCCGCGGTTGAAACAGCAATCGAGCCTCTAAATAAGGTCTTCTTACGCATAGCCAACTCCTTTGTATTTAACAGCGCCAATAAAAAAAGTTATCGTTTCGTAGTATCAATTTGCCCGCCCTAGAGGTAGGCTCTTACGCACTATGAAAGCGGTTTCACACTACTGTATCTAAGTGTGTAATTGCTAGGAGCGCAACACCAATTGCGTGAACTTCTAGTTTGTTATCAAAGCGTGACCGAGTAGGCAGGGAAGAGGAAACAGCAGCGTGAACCAGAACCGGAAATCCCGTGCGCGGGTATCGGCCCTAGTGTCAGCCGCTATTTTGGCGACTTCAATTATTGTCATTATGCCTGCGACTATTTCTCAAGCCGCCGGGCCTAAAGTCCTAAAGCTCCTCTGGGCTGATGAGTTCAACGGCAAGAAAGGTTTATTGCCATCTTCTAAAAATTGGGAATATGACATAGGTAATGGCTACGGGTGGGGCAACGCCGAACTTCAGTACTACACAAATAAGCCTGCCAATATTTCAACCGACGGCAAAGGCAGATTAGTAATCTCAGCAAATCGAATTTCTGATGCGCAAGGTAACCAAACAGATAACTCAGCAGCTGCAACTCAAATTTTGAATTCCTGTTGGGAGTGCCAATTCACCAGTGCCAAAATAAAGTCTTCCAAAAAAGTACAGTTTCAATACGGCCGCCTAGAGGCTCGTATCAAGGTTGCCCCTGGCGAAGGAACTTGGCCAGCTTTTTGGATGCTCGGTGCTGATTTGCTAGATGGTAATCCTTGGCCCGAATGTGGCGAGATTGATATTGTCGAAACTCGCGGCGTAGAACCAAATTTAGTTTCGGCAGTTCTGCATGGTCCAGGTTACGGAAAAGGTCCTGGTGTGGGTGGTTCATACCAGAGCCCAACTCCCGTCAGTGATGATTACCATGTTTATGCGATTGAATGGAAAAAGAATAAAATCGATTTCTACTTTAACGATCGTTTAATTTCTAGCGAAACACCTACTACGGTGAAGCCAGGTCGTTGGGTTTTCAATCAAAAATTTTACTTAATTCTTAACTTGGCAATGGGTGGCGAATTTGGTGGCGCTATCGATCCAGCAATAACCCAAACTCAAACATTTGTTGATTACATCCGCTATTACTCAGTTGATGGAGTCGGCAAGGTAACTAAGAAATAAACCCATGGAAATGCTTCATTTTCGTGGGAATCGTCCAGTAAAGGGAGAAAAAATGAATAACCGAACACTTAAGACAGGACGAGCTTTAGTTTCGCTTGCCCTAGTTATTGCAGCAACATTCGTGGCAATTCCTTCAAGTAACGCTGCTGGCTTGCCATCAGTTCGCCTGATCAGCCCAAGCTACGATGCGACCAACAGCGTTGATGCTACTGGCGATATCGCACAGTATTACTCAGCCGGCACCAAGGCGTTTTACACCTACATTGGTCATGGCACAAAACTTTCACTTACTTACATCGTTACAACTGATGGAACTACACCTGCTGCTAACCAAAAACTTCTTCTCCAAATTAATGCACCATGGAGCGGTTCAAAAGCTACCTGGGTTACTTCAGATGGAAAAGCAGTTGCTGCCCAAAATGATGGCAACTTTGGTTTAGAAGTTAGCGGAACTACTGATGCAACAGGACAGGTAACTTTTAACCTTACCAATACTGATACTAAGGGTCTTGAAGTAGCACCAACTTCACCAATTCAAAATCGTGATGCTATCAAGCCAGCTCGTTTATACGGAACTATGAAGGTTGTAATTCCTGGTAAGGGCGACAAAGATGCTGATATTGATCTGGTTACATTTGATATCACTGATGCTCCTGCTACCGTCTTCGGGCCAGCGGTTCAACTAACTGCACCAATTGAGACTTCTCTTGCTCGTGGCAAATATCTAACTCTGCCAGCTAAGTCTTACGCCGGACTAAAAATCACTTGGTCAACTACTTCAGCACCAACATGTTACGTAATCGGAAAGCGAGTTATCGCAGTCCGTGCAGGTGAATGCGTAGTTACTGGAAGCAATGCCGGAAATGCTAAAAACTTGGCATTCTCATCGGAAATAGAAATCACAATCAATTAAATAAATAAAGACGGCCCGCATTAACTCTTTTTCGAGTTAATGCGGGCCGTTCTATTTGTAGCCCCGAAGGGATTCGAACCCTCGTAGCTGGCTTGAGAAGCCAGAGTCCTAGGCCGCTAGACGACGGGGCCCTAGATTCCTCAAAGTTGATCGCCTTCGGCTTTCAACTTCTTATCTTTCTTCAAAAATGATCACCTACGGCTTTCATTTTCTATCTTTCAAAGATGATCGCCTTTGGCTTTCATCTTCTTCGTGCTTTGTCTTGCGCTGGGGTACCAGGACTCGAACCTAGACTTACTGAACCAGAATCAGCAGGGCTGCCAATTACCCCATACCCCAAATAGGTTCTCACCTAGTTGCGCTGACCGGCGATGGTCAACGAGGACTAAGAATACCTTAGGAATTACCGCGTATCTAACGCAAGATTTACCCTATTTTTAAGGCTTTGAGAGCAGATCGGTGAAATCTATAACCGACATTTGCTCGAGCTTTGCGCGGTCAAGTGTGGCGTCCTCAATACGCTTTTGGTGATCGACTGAGTAAATGCGCGCCAAGTTGGTGCGGAATTTTTCAATCAATAGCGGGATGCCCTCGGTACGACGACGAGCATGGCCAATTGGATATTCGACTGCAACTTCTGCCAGTTTGCTGCCGTCGTTGAATTCAATAGTTAGCGCATTAGCAATCGAACGCTTAGCTGGGTCGTGATAGTCAGCAGTGTAAGAAGTATCTTCAACGCAAACAATCTTTTCGCGAAGCGCGTCAATGCGAGGATCTGCCGCAATATCCTCTTCGTAGTCACGCGCAGTTAAGCGACCGAAGATCAACGGAACCGCGACCATGTATTGAATACAGTGGTCGCGGTCAGCTGGATTATTTAGCGGACCCTTTTTATCAATAATTCGAATGCAAGCTTCGTGAGTACGAATTCTTACTGACTTTATGTCATCTGAAGTTTTTCCGGCCGCAACCATCTGGCCTTGAAGAGTCATGGCTGCTTCTACGGCAGTTTGACTATGGAATTCGGCTGGGAATGAGATCTTAAAAAGTACATTCTCCATTACATATGTTCCATAAGGGCGTTGGAACTTGAAGTGATTGCCCTTAAATAGTGAATCGTAGAATCCCCAAACTTTGGCAGTTAGCACTGATGGATAACCCATTTCGCCAGTCTTGGCGATTAACGCAAGGCGAACTGCGCGCGATGTGGCATCGCCGGCAGCCCAAGACTTACGAGAACCAGCATTTGGAAAATGGCGATAGGTGCGAAGTGCTTGACCATCGACCCAAGCAAGAGAGACTGCGTTAAGTGTTTGTTCGCGAGTTAAACCGAGCATTTGCGAGACCACAGCAGTTGAGGCAACTTTAACCAGAACTACGTGATCTAGACCGACCTTATTAAATGAATTCTCGAGTGCTATACAACCCTGAATTTCATGGGCTTTGATCATTGCGGTCAAAATATCTTTCACAACTAGCTTCTTGCCAGTTGAATATTCTGGATTACGTGAAATCCAGTCGGCAGTAGCCAAAATCGCACCTAAATTATCTGAAGGATGGCCCCATTCAGCCGCTAGCCAGGTGTCATTGAAATCTAGCCAGCGAATCATGGCGCCAATATTGAAGGCACCCTGCACTGGATCTAGTTTGTAAGCAGTACCTGGAACTCGAACACCAGTTTCGATTTCGCCTTGTGCCACGAGTGGGCCCAGTAATTTGCGACAAGCTTCATATTCGAGTGCTTCGAGGCCGCAACCGATGGTATCTAGAAGGCAGTTGTAGGCCGTTTCATAAGCTACATCTGAAGTAACTTGAAAGTTCAATGCGTAATCAACGATATCGACAATCTCTTTATCGAATTCTTGAACTGGGCGCGCGATATGTGATGACACGTTTTTTCCTTTTCAGTTAGTTAATTGAGCGAATAATTAAGAGCGCTTATCTAGTGGAACAAAAGTTAAATCTTCAGGGCCGGTGTAGTTAGCACTTGGGCGAATAATCTTATTATCGATTCGTTGCTCAATAACGTGAGCCGCCCACCCAGTTGTGCGGGCAATAATAAAAATTGGTGTGAAGAAAGAGGTCGGTATATTCATCTTGTTATATGAAACGGCCGAGAACCAATCAAGGTTAGGGAACATGTTCTTGGCATCCCACATGACAGATTCAATACGCTCGGCAATGTTATAAAGAGTCATGTCACCTTGGGTTTGTGATAACTCTTGAGCAACCGTCTTAATCACTACGTTACGTGGATCTGAAATTGTGTAGACCGGGTGACCGAAACCAATTACAACTTCCTTGTTAGCAACGCGAGCTCGAATATCAGCTTCGGCCTCATCAACATTTGAGTAACGCTCTTGAATTTCTAAGGCAACTTCATTTGCGCCACCATGTTTAGGCCCGCGAAGAGCTCCGATAGCACCAGTAATTGCTGAATACATATCTGAACCAGTGCCCGCAATAACGCGAGCGGCAAATGTTGAGGCGTTGAATTCATGCTCGGCGTAGAGAATAAGTGAAATCTGCATCGACTTTTCCCATTGTGCATTAGGAACTTCGCCATGGAGCATATGTAAGAAGTGCGCAGCTACTGAATCATCGGCGGTTTCAACTTCAATCTTCTTGCCGTTATGACTGAAGTGATACCAGTAGACCAAGATCGAAGGAATACAAGCCACTAAACGATCAGCTAACTCTCGCGCAGCGCTAATTTCATGTGCATCTGCCTCTGCTTCCATTGTGCCCAGAGCAGAAACGCCAGTACGTACAACATCCATAGGGTGAGCACTTGCTGGAATCTCTTCAAGAACACGTTTTAGAGCATCAGGCAAACCACGTAATTTCTTTAACTTTGTTTTATATGCAGATAGCTCAGCCAGGTTTGGCAACTTCTCGTGGATTAACAGATAAGAAACTTCCTCGAATTCGCAATACTTCGCTAAATCTAAAATGTCATAGCCGCGATAATGTAAATCGTTGCCACTCTTACCTACCGAGCAAAGTGCGGTATTGCCAGCCGGCACTCCCGATAAAGCTACCGATTTCTTAGGCTTAAACTCAACCACTTATTCTTGCTCCTTTAGGAATTTATCTAGGGCTTGCTCGTAACGGTGATAATCAATGCGATCGTAAAGTTCTTCGCGCGTCTGCATTGTGTCAATTACATTGGCCTGAGTGCCCTCGGTACGGATCGCGTTATATACGTTCTCGGCCGCCCTATTCATTGCCCGGAAAGCCGAGAGTGGATAAAGAATCATTGAAACATCTGCGCCGGCTAGTTCATCACGAGTAAATAGCGGAGTTAAACCAAATTCTGTGATGTTAGCCAAGATCGGAACATTTACAGCAGCTCTAAACTTTCTGAAATCCTCAAGAGTGCGAATAGCTTCGGGGAAAATGTAATCAGCTCCAGCTGCAATGTAGGCAAGTGAGCGTTCAATCGCAGCTTCAATTCCTTCGACCGCAATCGCATCAGTTCTAGCCATGATTACGAAACTGTCATCGCCTCTGGCATCAACTGCAGCCTTAATGCGATCAACCATTTCACCCTTTGAAACAACTTCCTTATTTGGGCGATGTCCACATCGTTTTGCGGCTACCTGATCTTCCATATGCAACGCAGCAGCGCCTGCTTTAATCAAAGACTTAACTGTGCGACCGATATTAAATGCTGATGCTCCAAAACCTGTGTCAGCATCGACTAATAATGGCAAATCGCAAACATCAGTAATTCGGCGAACATCGACCAAGACATCGTCTAGATTACTAATTCCTAAATCAGGAACACCCAAAGATCCAGCTGCTACCCCGCCTCCAGATAAGTAAATAGCGTTATAGCCAGCACGCTTGGCAAGAAGAGCATGATTAGCGTTGATTGTGCCCACAATTTGCAGCGGCTTTTCTTGGGCAAGGGCTTTTCGGAACTTTTCACCTGCAGAAATCTGCGTCATGCTTGAACTATAACACTTGACTTTTTTCACCCCAAAAGGGTTCCAGTTAGTGAAACTACTTTTAGCTTAAAGGGAAAGCGCCAGTTCAATACGTCGCAAGCTAACTTCTTGGCCAAGCAACTCCATGGATTCAAAGAGAGGTGGCGAGATATTGCTACCTGTTGTGGCGATACGTACAGCGCCAAAAGCGATACGTGGCTTGAGGCCCATCTCTTCAATAAGTGAAGATCTTAGAGCTGCCTCAATTGAATCATGAGTCCAGGATGTTAGTTTTTTCAATTCGCTGATGCTACGGGTTAAAACTGCTTTAGCTGCCTCATCATTTACTTTACTAACGCAATCTTCAGCGACTGCAAAATTCTTAACGAATAAGAAGTTAAGCATTGCCGGCACTTCGGCCAAGGTGACAATGCGCTCTTGAATAATTGGTAGCGCAGCTTTAACAACCGCAATCTCGGCATCGGTTCCGGAAATTACTCCATCTTTTGTGAGGAAGGGCAGCGACCAATTGAGGAATTCATCAGGAGTTAATGCGCGAATCTTGTCGCCATTAATAGCCTCTAACTTCTTCATATCAAATCGAGCTGGCGAAGAGTGAACTTTGTCGACAGTGAAGAGTTCGGTTAATTCCTTCATTGTTACATTTTCGCGATCATCGCCTGGTGACCAACCAAGTAGCGCTAAGTAATTACAGATTGCTTCAGGCAAGAAACCTCGCTCGCGATACCAAGCAATTGATACTTCGCCATTTCGCTTTGAAAGCTTGGCATTGTCTTGACCCATCACAAATGGCAAGTGCGCAAAAGTTGGGTAATCCTCTGGCATTACGCCCATTGCTTGATAAACCCGAATCTGACGCGGAGTTGATGAGAGTAAATCTTCGCCACGTAGAACATGGCTGACTTTCATCATTACATCATCGACCGCAACTGCCAATGTGTATAGCGGCGAGCCATCGCCGCGAACCAGCACAAAGTCAGGCACAAATTTATGATCGAAAGTTACGTCGCCACGAATCTCATCGGTGAAAGTTGTGCTGCCATCTGGCATGCGCATGCGTACTACTGCTTCGCGGCCTTGCGCTTTGTAATCAGCAATTTGAGCATCAGTTAAGTCACGACATTGACCTTCATAGCCTGGTGCCACATTTGCCGCACGTTGTGCTTCGCGACGAGCCTCTAATTCAACCGGCGTGCAGTAGCAGTAATAGGCATCTTTCTGATCAAGAAACTTTTGGGCCCACTGCGCATAAATATCTAAACGCTGTGACTGCAGGTAGGGACCATTTGGGCCGCCAACTTCTGGGCCCTCATCCCAATCAAGTCCGAGCCATTTGAGCGTATCAATTGCGGCTTGAATGTATTCATCAGTTACGCGAGTGGTATCGGTATCTTCAATTCGAAAAATAAAGGTACCACCGGTGTGACGTGCGTATGCCCAATCAAAGAGAGCGGTACGGATATTTCCAACATGGAGATCACCTGTTGGAGATGGTGCAAATCGTACGCGAACTTCTTTACCCACGAACACTCACCTTGTTTGTTAATTCACCTAAACCATCGATCGCGATAGTAATAGTTGATTTCTCGGGCATTGGACCAATACCAGCTGGTGTTCCGGTGATGATTACATCGCCCGGAAGCAAAGTCATAACTTTTGAAACAAATTCTACGATTGTTGGAACGTCAAAGATCATTTGACTTAACTTGCCATCTTGTTTTATCTCATCATTCAGTGTGGCAGTGATTCGCTGAGTACCAGGAATGAATTCAGTATCAATCCAGGGCCCTAGTGGACAGAAAGTATCAAAGCCTTTGGCGCGGGTCCACTGGCCATCTTTTTTCTGAAGATCTCGAGCAGTAACATCATTAGCAATCGTGTAACCAAATATCACATCGTTTACGCGCTCTTTCGGAACATCTTTGCAGATACGCCCAATCACAATTGCTAGTTCACCTTCGTGATCAACTTGGCCAGCCATACTCGGCCAAACGATTGTGTCACCAGGGCCAATTACCGAAGTATTAGGTTTAATAAAAATAATAGGTTCATCGGGCACGGCGCTATTCATTTCAGCAGCATGATCGGCATAGTTCTTGCCAATACAAACAACTTTGCTGCGCGGAATAACCGGAGCCAGTAAACGAACCTTGCTTAGCTCTGTAGTCGCGCCGGTCTTAGTGACTCCGTGATAGATCGGATCCCCAGAAATCACGCTGATGGCGTTGTCATCTTCGAGCAATCCGTAGAGCGGGTCGGTGCCAAGTCCGGTATCAGGGCCTGGGCTAAATCGAATGATGCGCATTAAGCAATCTTATCGGGCACTGCCCCATCATTTGCAAAGAAGATCGCGGCCAATGGTGCAAAGTCACTAATTACATCAGTTTTGGCACTTCGCTCACCCGTGAAAACTACTGCCTCAATCCCATCAATCTGCGATGCCATGGCAACTGTAAACACCGCTTCGACCGCATCTAATTTGAGTGATGGTGAATCAATAGCTACTGCCACATAGGTGCGACCAGTCACATCACGAAGAGCGGCAGCTTGATCTGCGCCACTGCGTTTCAATGTGGCTTGCGCCAATGTCACTAACTTTTGATCTTCTGGATTATTCAGCATTAGAAACTGGCTCCGCTAACTTTTCGACAATCACACTACTGATTCTACGTCGACGACCGATTGGACGCTCTGAGGTAATTGACCAACCACCCAAATCAACAGTACTTCCAGTGATTGGCACACGACCAAGTTTCTGCGCCATTAGTCCGCCGATGGTGTCAACATCTTCAAAGTCTTGCGCCTCAATTTCAATTTCTAGCTCTTCGGCTAAATCTTCAATATGTAAAGCTGCCTTTGCGCGAGCTTTTGTTTTCTCATCATTTAGCCAAGTAAATGATTCGACACCATCGTCGTATTCATCAGCGATCTCGCCCACGATTTCTTCAATAATGTCTTCAATCGTAATAATGCCGGCAGTACCACCATATTCATCAACCACAATGGCTAAGTGAATCTGATCGCGCTGCATTTCCTTTAATAACTCAGCAGCAATCTTTATTTCAGGAACAAAAGTAGCTGGGCGCAAGTGCTGTTCTACTCGCTCAGTAGTTTCAGCCTCATGATGATCAAGTGCGCGACGGGCTAAATCTTTTACATAAGTGATGCCAATAATGTTGTCGATGTTTTCGCCAACTACTGGGATTCGAGAGAAGCCCGAACGAAGTGCCAGCGATAGTCCTTGACGCAAAGTCTTATCTTTTTCGACCCAAACCATGTCAGTACGCGGCACCATAAGTTCGCGTACCAAAGTATCGCCAAGCTCAAATACGGAGTGAATCATTTCGTGTTCATCTGACTCAACCAGGCCGCGTTCGTGTGCTTGATCCACTAAATCGCGGAGTTCGGCTTCGTTAGCAAACGGCCCACTTCGGAAACCTTTTCCGGGAGTCATGGCATTACCGATCGCGATAAGTAACTTGGTAACTGGAGCCAGAATAAATGCTAAGAAATAAGCAACTGTCGCGCCAGCTAAGGCCCAGTTATCAGGTCTTTGCTTACCTAAGGTGCGAGGACCAACACCGACCATTACATATGAAATAACCACCATGATCGCAACCGTTAGCGCCATTGCTTGGGCGGAGGAGTATTCGCGTAACAAAATAACAGCCAATAAAACAGTTGCGGTTAACTCACAAGTTTTTCGAACCAACAGCACCACATTTAAATATCTGGCTTGGTCAAAGAAAACTTTCTTAAGTATCGCACCGCCCCGTTTGCGCTCAAGTTTTTCAATTACAACGCGAGAGATTGAGGCAAGCGCTGATTCGGTACCTGCTAAAAAGCCAGCAAAAGCTAAAAGAGCAATAATGGAAATTATGGGCAGGGGGTTCATTTACTTTCAGCACTCCATTGTTTTACTAGGGATTCTTGCAGGTCGAACATTACTTTCTCTTCAACTGCTTCAGCATGGTCATATCCCAGGATATGTAACAAGCCGTGGGTGGCCAAAATATACATTTCATGTTCTGGTGAATGGCCAGCTAATTTTGCTTGGGCAGTTGCGAAATCTGGCGAGATAACGATGTCGCCCAAAGTTACAACTTCGCCCACAGTTTCAGGCAGATCCATGGGAAATGAGAGCACATCAGTTGAACCAGGCTCATCCATCCATTTAATGTGTAGTTCAGTCATTTCAGTGTCATCGACAAAAGTTACATTCAAGTCACAATCAGGATGTAGATCTAATTTAGCCATCGCAAAAGCCAAGAGTGATTGGATTTGATCGCCAGGTGCTAGTGCCCCTGATTTATTGGTTATTTCAATGGTCATGGATTGCGAATCGAACGCGGGGTTTG
Source organism: Candidatus Planktophila sp. (assembly GCA_044351155.1). Lineage (GTDB taxonomy): Bacteria > Actinomycetota > Actinomycetes > Nanopelagicales > Nanopelagicaceae > Planktophila. The sequence continues at coordinate 10,476 of JBILGH010000011.1, forward strand.
GCGCGCTTCATTGAACTTGTCATATGCCTTAACAATGTCGCCAATTAAACGGTGACGAACCACATCTTCGGCAGTTAGCTCTTGGAAAGAGATGTCATCGATATCTTGCAGAATATCTCTAATTATTGCTAGCCCTGATTTAGCACCATTAGGTAAATCGATCTGCGTTACATCGCCTGTAACAACCATCTTGGAACCAAATCCTAGGCGAGTTAAGAACATCTTCATCTGCTCAGGCGTGGTGTTCTGTGCTTCATCAAGAATAATGAACGCATCATTAAGCGTACGACCGCGCATATAGGCAAGTGGGGCTACTTCGATAACCCCAGACTGCATTAACCGTGGAATCGAATCAATATCAATCATGTCATGAAGAGCATCGAACAGTGGGCGCAAGTAAGGATCGATTTTCTCGGAAAGTGAACCAGGCAAGAAACCTAAATGTTCGCCAGCTTCAACTGCCGGACGCGTTAGAACAATGCGGTTAACTTTCTTGGCTTGTAGCGCAGCAACAGCTTTAGCCATAGCTAAGTAAGTTTTACCGGTACCGGCCGGGCCAATTCCGAAAGTGATTGTGTTCTCATCAATTGCATCGACATAGCGCTTTTGATTGGCAGTCTTTGGGCGAATTGTGCGACCGCGATTAGAGACAATATTGAGCGATAAAACTTCGCCGGGATTGTCTTGCGGAGTCTGTGCCAGCATGCCAATTGAACGAATCACGGCATCAACATTTACGGCCTGGCCAGAACGGATTACCACCATTAGCTCGGTGAATAGCTTTTCAAGTTGCTGGCAATCAATATGCGGGCCGCGCAAAGTAATTTCATTGCCGCGAACTGTGATGTTAACTGATGGGAATGCGGCTTCGACTGCGAGCATATTTGCATCATTTGCTCCGACCAAGGCAACCATTGGAATTGCGGGCGGAATCGTAATTAAGGTTCTCTCCATGTGTGGCATAAGGCTATCTTTAACCGGGCGGCCAAGCCAGACCACGCCCACCCATCAGGTGTAAATGAGCGTGGAAAACACTTTGGCCAGCGTCAGCGCCGGTATTAAAGATGGTGCGATACCCAGTTAAACCTTCGCCCTTTGCCAAGTGATCGGCAGCCGCAAAGACCGCGGCCAATGCAGCTGGTAATTGCGCCGCTAACTCGGCGGCATTTTCAACATGCAGCTTTGGCACAACCAATATGTGAACAGGTGCTTGCGGATTAATATCGGCAAAAGCAATGACTTGCTCATCTTGAAATTTTATTTGCGCTGGAATTTCACCTGCGATGATTTTGCAGAATAGGCAGCTCATAGTTAATTAGTTTAGAAGACTTTCAGCAAAGAGTTAACAGCGCTTAACGCAGCCAGCCCAGCGTGTGCTGAACGCAAAATAGGTCTGCCTAAGCCAGCAATGTGAGCGCCAGCGGCAGCGAAAGCAGCAAGTTCTTCCTCAGTTATGCCGCCTTCAGGGCCAATCACGATAACAACGCTCTTGGCTTTAGTCTGTGGGGTAATTATTTCACTTAACTTAACTTGAGCGCTTTCATGAAATACCAGCGCAAGGTCGGCACTCTTAATTAATTCAATCACACCTTTTTCTTTTACAGTTTCATGAAGCTGCGGAATAAAGAGGCGACGCGATTGCTTACTTGCTTCACGCGCAGTTGTGGCAAATTTACTAATTACTTCGGTGCGACTAATTGAACGATTAGCTAGCCATGGCACAATCACATCAGCGCCAGCTTCAGTTAACAATTCAACTGCCTCTTTAGCACGATCACTTTTTGGCAGCGCTTGTACGACTGTGAATTGAATTTCTAGCGGTTCTTGGCGGCCAACTTCTAAAACTGTGGTCTCGAGTGAGCGCTTTGTTACTTCGTTAACTTGAACATTAGCCCAGCCACCATTGCCATCGGATACTCGGAAAATTTCGCCAACTTCAATGCGCAACACTTTAATTGCGTGATTAGCGTCTTCAGAATTAAATGAATAATTTGCGCTAACTTGGCTAGGCAAATCTGGCACAAAAAATAGAGTCAACATTTAGCGACCGAAAGCGCCACGAAGTTTATGGAAGAAACCCTGGTCGTGATCTTTGATCTCAACTTCACCAGCTTTTTCACCGCGGGATTCAGCAAACTTTCGCATTAACTCTTCTTCAGCTTTATTCAATTTAGTTGGGGTTTTAACTTCAACATGGACGATCAGATCGCCTCGCGTACCCCGACGCAGATGAGTCATGCCTTTGCCCTTAACCGTAATAGTGGCGCCACTTTGAGTGCCGGCTTTAACTTCTACCTCGATTGGGCCATCGAGCGTTTCAATATTTACTTTTGTGCCAAGCGTTGCTGCTGCCATGGATACTGCCAATGCCAAGTGCAGATTATCGCCTTCGCGCATCAAGGTTTCGTGGGCAGTTTCGACGATTTCTACATATAAATCACCCGCTGGGCCACCACCAGCGCCAACTTCGCCACGGCCAGACATTTGAATGCGATTGCCGGTTTCAACACCAGCTGGGACTTTAATATCAACTGTTTGTCGCGCACGAACCCGACCATCGCCAGAACATTCGCGACATGGATTAGGAATCGTTGAACCGTATCCCCCGCAATTATTACAAGGACGCGAAGTCATCACTTGACCAATAAATGAACGAGTTACTTGTTGGGTTTCACCACGACCCTTACAGATCGGGCAAGTTTGCGGAGTTGAATTATCAGCACAACCGCTACCGGTGCACTTTGGACAAATAACTGCGCTTTCCAAAGTAATGGTGCGCTCGGTACCAAAGCATGCTTCGTTTAAATCTACTTCAATGCGAATCAACGCATCTTGACCTGCGCGCATGCGAGGCCTTGGGCCACGATTAGCTGTTCCGCCACCAAAGAAAGCATCCATGATGTCGCTGAAACCACCTGCGTTACCAAACCCACCAAAGCCACCCATGTTGCTTCCGCCCATGTCATATTGCTGGCGCTTTTGCGGATCACTTAGCGTGTCATAGGCAGCAGTAACTTCTTTGAATTTTTCTTGAATCGCTGGATCTGGATTTACATCTGGATGTAATTCACGAGCAAGTTTGCGATAAGCCTTCTTTATTTCATCGCCAGATGCATCGCGCGATACACCTAACGCTTCGTAATGATCTGCCACTTATGCACCCTCTGTTAAATATCGACTGATGTAACGAGCAACTGCGCCAACTGTTGCCATTGAACTGGCGTAATCCATTCGAGTAGGACCCAAAATACCCAGTGCTCCCAATGGCGAATTATCTATGCCATAACCGACAGTTACCAAACTGGTCTGTTGCAGATTTGCCACTTGCTGTTCATGGCCAATGCGCACTTTTACGCTCTCATTAGCATCTCCAAGTAGGCGTAATAGAACCACTTGCTCTTCCAGAGCCTCCAAAACAGGGTGGATCTGGGTCGAGAAATCCTCACTAAAGCGGGCTAAATTCGCAGTGCCGGCAAGCACAATCTTCTCTTCCGGGCGTTCCATCGACATTTCCAGAAGTGCTGAAATCAATAGCGCCACATCTTTACGTTCGTGTGCAGAATAAATATCCATGATTCCGGTAATGCGATCGGCTACCTCTGGCAATCGATATCCGGCCAAAGCATTGTTAATTTGATTGCGAAGGCTGGCGATGAAAATATCATTAACGTCACTGCCTAGTTCAATCACTCGTTGCTCAACCCGGCCAGAGTCAGTAATCAAAATCATCATCATGCGTGAAGTAGTAAGTGATACAAGTTCAACGTGGCGCACTTTAGATTTAATCATCGATGGATATTGCACAACTGCTACTTGCTTGGTCACATCAGCCAGTAATCGCACGGTGCGCATAACCACATCATCAAGATCTAGAGCGCCTTCAAGAAAAGTTTCAATTGCCCGACGCTCAGCAGCCGAAAGTGGCTTTACTGTTTCAATCCGATCAACGAACAAACGGTAACCAGAATCAGTTGGAATACGACCAGCACTGGTATGAGGTTGCGCGATCAAACCTTCTTCTTCAAGTACTGCCATTTCGTTACGAATAGTCGCAGGTGAAATACCTAACCCATGACGATCGGCAATTGCCTTCGAACCAACTGGCTCTTGCGTGGCGACATATTCATCGACAATTGCTCGCAAAATTTCGAGTCGGCGGTTAGACATGAGGTGAAATCTCTACCTAGTTAATTGCGAGGGTAATCGAAATCAAAGTTAGCAAGAAGAAGGCTGGAAAAGCAGTCTTAGCTTTATCTGCACGGAAGTGGAAGAAAATAGCACCAGCCATCATGCACCAAAGTGAAACTAGCGCTGGATATGAAAATGGGCTCCACTTCAATGAAAGAACTAAGCCCAGGGCTGCAGCTGACTCAAATACGCCAGTTACGCGGGCCAACCAATCTGGAACATTCACATCGCGAGTTCCGCTCAAGCCCTTCTCATTACCGCTGGCTTTTGAGAGGCCAGAGATAAGGAAAATCAGGGCTAAGAATGAGGTTAATACGAGTTTTGTGGTTTCCATAGTGGGTAAAAGGTACTACATAACGATTTCGCGCACGATTCGGTCAGCAATCAATCGACCGGTCGGCGTTAATTTGATGCGATCACCAGAGATATCTAGATAACCCTCTTCGCGATAGCTAGCCAATCGCTCAAGTTCATGAGGTTGCAGCGCTTCAAAACTTAAACCTTCGCGCATGCGAATTGCCAACATAATTTCTTCATCGCGCAACTGTGATGAGTTCATGGTTTCGCGTTCTTGAACCGGTGACTCACCAGCAAATAACTTAGTTTTATAGGCTGTTGGATGTTTAACATTCCACCAACGCTGCCCATCAATATGTGAATGCGCACCTGGCCCCAGCCCCCACCAGTTAGAACTCTTCCAGTAAGCAATATTGTGTAAACATTCCTTGCCCGGCTTTGACCAATTGCTCAACTCGTACCAACTCAAACCAGCTTCTTCGCAGAGTTGATCAACTAACAAATACATATCGGCCATTAAGTCATCATCAGGCATGGTCAAATCACCGCGTTTAATTTGAGCCGCAAGCTTTGTGCCGGTTTCCACAATCAACGCGTACGCACTTATATGGTCGATATCCAGAGTAAGCGCAGCTTGAACTGTTTCGCGCCAATCATCGAGTGACTCACCCGGTGTTCCGTAAATCAAATCAACGCTAATTGATTTAAACCCAGCAGCTCGAGCCATGCTCACAGCTTTTGCCACATTATCTGGGTTATGTGTGCGATCAAGTGCTGCTAGCACATGAGGTTTAGCAGACTGCATACCGAAGGAAATTCTATTGAAACCAACAATTAGATACTCAGCCAACTTTTCAGCCGTAACCGAATCTGGGTTTGCCTCTAATGTGATCTCGGCAGCAGGATTTAAATCAAAGCGCTTGCGAATCGCAGCAATTACTCGTCCTAAGTCGGCAGGTGGCAAAAGTGAAGGAGTTCCGCCACCAAAGAAGATGGTTGGAACCGGTGAAGTTGGCGCGCTCTCTAGCTCTCGCAAAACCGCATCAATATAGTCATTTGAAACGATTTCTAGTGTGGCACCATCTTGTAGCTCGGAGGGAGTGTAGGTATTGAAATCACAATACCCACAGCGCTTTACGCAGTACGGGATATGGACATAAAACGAGAGCGACATATGCGTATTGTATGCGAGGTTTCGTTATGACAATAACTGTACTAAATTTATTTTTCAACCAAGAGCGAAATGGACTTCGCAATCATTTTAACGGCATCATCCCAAGGTAGGCCAAAATGCTTCTCAAATGAATTTTCAAAGGTCATTCCCTTAGATATATCAGTAAAGATTTGAATGTTTATTGCTGGGCCCTTTATAGCCGTGAATACTTCTGAAACCAGCATGCCTAAATCATAAAGATGCCAACTTTCTCTTCCATCTTCTCGCCAAGCTGAAGTATCAGGAGGTTTAATAAAATTTGCGATCCACTTTTCTGTGTATTTCTTATCTCTATTAGTCAAAAGATGGTTGGCTTCATACTTTCTTTCCTCTGAATATTTGGCAAAGGAATCCGCATAAATGATCGCAAGTTGTGAAAAATTTGCCCCGCCCTCGACAAACCACCATGGGGCAAACGCCTTGATGCAACACATTGCTTGATTTTGATTTCCGGTGCCAAAGAAACTACTTATTTGCAGAACATGCGTATATTCGTGAGCTTCTAAAGTGCCAGAAGTGTGATTTCTATCAGGATTGCTGGTCATAACCGCTGAGAGGATTACTCCATTACCCGCGCTATTAATAGTTCCGCTTGCACCCCAGCAGAATTCAATTTTCTGGCAACCATTCTTAGCCTCTTGGCCATTTGCATTTGCATATACTTCCGCATACTTCTTTTGCGCCCAATCTATATCGGCATATGAATAGTAAATGGCGAAGACTTTTTCAGGACTTTTAAAGTTCGGATACAACTTGGACGCCGCGGAGATAGCGCTTGCAGGATCAGGATTAGAGAGCTTTGTGTTTGGCCCAACCATTAACTCAACAATTGGGCCCTTGGTGTTATTACTTAATGCTTGGTCACTACTTCTCTTCCAAGCCCAATATGAAACGTCATTGGGTCTATCAACGGCATCCTGAAAACTCTTGATCTCTTTAGGCTCAACCACCGTTGGATTTGGTGAAGGCGTTGGAGATGTATTTTTCCCGTCAGGTGGAGGATTATTTTGAAACCAAATTAGTCGATTGTCTGTACTTCCAGGTATAACTTTGCTCGGATTACTGCATTTAAGCTCGTAAATCTGATTTGGGATAGTTGCATTTTCCTCGGTGCAAGACTTACCTTCCAACGGATCCGTCCAACTTGAAGGCGTTGGTGATGGCGTTGACGAATTAACTGGCACTGCTAATGAGTTGGGAATAATTGAGGTTCTGGCTGCTTCAAACTTTGCGTAAAAATCATCAATGCCTATACCTGTTGCTTTCTTAAAGCCCAAGGTAAAGCTTGATTCTGAATTGGTGAATTTCCAAATATTTAAGAAATTTTCGAACCCCACAGAGGCAATCAGATACTCGGAAGCGCCTTGACCAATGCCATACGGATTCAAATTTGAAAATGAATACTCTGAAAGCTGGATAGGCGTTTTGTAATCGGGACTTGAGTCTAATTGCTGATTTCGACCTTCTTGATATGAACCAATCCCTAGTTTTTCAACGGCATAATACCCAAAGTAATTTGCACTTCCCTCATTCAACCATCTTGGAATTCTCATCTCCTGGTTTACAGAAGACCCCGCAATGGAAGACCCACCGAGTGCATATTGCACAGTATGAAACAACTCATGTGCAGGTGTTGATTGGCGGCCTACATCCCATCTATAACCACCAGCTGGACCATATATGTCACTGTATATAAGTAAAATCAAATTATTTTCTGCGCAATAAGCATCATTAATTCCCTTGCTACAAGGAAAAGGCTCTCGAAGGTCACCCAGCCATAAATTCTCAGCCCTGACTGTTTTTAATGACCAAGCATGAGTTGTTCCAAGAAATACTTTGACTTTCGGGCGTTGGATATTTGAAAAAAACCCATTACCAAAATCAAGGACTTTGGTTATCCAGAGTCGATCTGAATCCTTTATCGCAGGATCAATATTTATTTCGTAATTTTCATTCGGTACAACTTTTCCAATATATTCATCAGTTGCATCTAATGCAGCTTGCGTTAGTAGTGAGGTTTGAAACTTCGAAGACCAAGGATTGAAAACTACTTTTTGAGTAGAAGGCGTTGGCGTTGGTGTTGGTGAAGGAGTTGGTGTTGGTGTTGGTGTTGGCGTTGGCGTTGGCGTTGGCGTTGGCGTTGGTGTTGGAGTTGGTGTTGGAGTTGGTGTTGGAGTTGGTGAAGGTTTAACGACGCTTACACCTTTGCTCCAGACTAATTTCTTGCCAGATTTTGTGCATGTATAAATCTTCTTTTGATAGGTAACTTTCTGCTTTAAAACTTTACAAGTAGCGCCCGGAGTTATCTTCTGAGCTGAAAAGGCTGAAGTTGGTAGAAGAGTCACCAATAGAGCCAAAATGAGGCCCTTAGAAAAACTCTTGGTTGCTAACACTTTGCGATTCTAAGCCAAGCAAGATCAATTTGGAACAGAACTGCTGACTTTAAAGGCTAGTTTCCAGCTTTACGCGCGGCCTTAATCTTTTCAATATCCGCATCAGTTGCAAGTGCTGCCACGAATGCTTCTTGTGGCACTTCAACGCGGCCAACCATCTTCATGCGCTTCTTGCCCTCTTTTTGCTTCTCGAGCAATTTACGTTTACGCGAGATGTCGCCGCCGTAACACTTTGCCAAAACATCTTTGCGCATCGCTCTGATTGATTCACGAGCAATAATGCGGGAACCAATAGCAGCCTGAATAGGTACTTCGAATTGTTGACGTGGAATAAGTTCGCGCAGTTTCCCCGTCATCATCACGCCATAGGCATAAGCCTTGTCGCGGTGAACGATTGCGCTGAATGCGTCAACGGCTTCGCCTTGTAGCAGGATATCAACTTTAACTAGGTTGCCTTCTTCATCGCCTTTTTCTTCATAATCAAGGGATGCATAACCCTTTGTACGAGATTTCAATTGATCAAAGAAGTCGAAAACGATTTCGGCAAGTGGCAAGGTATAGCGAATTTCAACGCGATCTTCTGAGATGTAATCCATGCCAAGTAGTACGCCACGACGATCTTGGCAGAGTTCCATGATCACGCCGATAAATTCAGATGGCGCTAAAATTGTTGATCTAACAATTGGTTCGAAAACAGCTGCGACTTTGCCATCTGGGAATTCAGATGGATTAGTAACGCGCACATCTCTGCCATCTTCCATCTTGACGTTATAAACCACGTTTGGCGCAGTTGAAATTAGATTTAACTTTGATTCACGTTCTAGGCGTTCGCGCACAATTTCCATGTGAAGCAAGCCCAGGAAGCCGCAACGGAAACCAAAGCCAAGGGCTGCTGAACTCTCAGGTTCATAAACAAGGGCTGCATCGTTGAGTTGTAACTTATCTAGCGCTTCGCGAAGCACTGGAAAATCTGCGCCATCAAGTGGGAATAGGCCGGAGAAAACCATTGGCTTGGGATCTTTATAGCCAGCTAAAGCAGTCTTAGTTGGATTGTTATAAGTCGTAACTGTGTCACCCACACGAGATTGGCGAACATCTTTTACGCCAGTAATTAAATAACCTACCTCGCCCACGCCTAAACCCTTGCTTGGCATTGGTTCTGGTGAGATCACGCCAACTTCAAGCATTTCGTGGCGCACGCCAGTTGAGAACATTTGAATCTGATCGCGTGGTGAAAGGTGGCCATCGACAACGCGCACATAAGTAACTACACCGCGATAGCTGTCATAAACCGAGTCAAAGATAAGTGCGCGAGCTGGAGCACTGGCGTCCCCTTGTGGCGCTGGAATTTGAGCAATGATTTGATCAAGTAATTCAGCCACGCCATCGCCAGTCTTTCCAGAGACTCGTAAACAATCTTCAGGTTGGCAACCAATTAAGTTGGCAAGTTCTTTAGCGAACTTTTCAGGCTGGGCGTTAGGTAGATCAATTTTATTCAGGACTGGAATAATGGTTAAGTTATTTTCCATCGCCAGATATAAGTTGGCGAGCGTTTGCGCTTCGATTCCTTGCGCGCAGTCGACAAGAAGAACAGCGCCTTCGCAGGCAGCAAGAGAACGGGAAACTTCGTAAGTAAAGTCAACGTGACCAGGCGTATCGATCATGTTCAAGATATATTCCTGACCATCAATACCGCTGCGCCATGGCAGACGAACTGCTTGCGATTTAATGGTGATTCCGCGTTCGCGTTCAATATCCATGCGATCTAAATACTGCGCGCGCATATTGCGGGCTTCTACAACTTCGGTGATTCCCAACATGCGATCGGCAAGAGTTGATTTACCGTGATCAATATGGGCAATGATGCAGAAGTTACGAATCTGCGCTGGATTTGTGGCGGCTGGTTGAGGTGCCTTGGCAAGTGAAATTGCAGGCATCGTTAAGCCTTAAAAGTAACTAGTTGCGAATTAACGAACGCCGGCTTTAATGGCAGCTTTTGCCATTGAAGACTTCTTGTTGGCAGCAGTGTTCTTGTGTAGAACACCCTTAGCAACGGCGATATCGAAAGCTTTTGAAGCGTCGCGTAGTTCGGTTGAGATAGCTGCGGCATCGCCAGCGGTTACAGCGTCGCGGAATTTGCGAGCAGCTGTCTTGATCGAAGAACGCACTGACTTGTTACGTAGGCGTGCCTTCTCATTGGTCTTGATCCGCTTGATCTGCGACTTGATATTTGCCACTTAAGGTTTACTCCGAACTAAATTGGTTGAATGCTAAATACGAACCCGAAGGCTACCAGCGGGGCACCTTTAGGCTCAAATCGAGGAAATCTGGTTAGCGGGCGGCTTTTGCGCTGGCGATCTCAGAAATCGCGTGTTCGAGCGCATAAATCGGGTCACTTGCAGCCCCTTTTACTTGAGCATCAGCCAGGGCAATTGCCCCAACGGCGGCCACGATTCCGCGTGGAGTCCAGCCCGCCAACTGACGACGAGCTTTATCAATCTGCCACGGGGCCATACCTAATTGGCCAGCTAGCTCAAAGGATTTCGCATTTCGGTTGGCACCTGAAACTTTAGCCAATGAACGAAGCGCGGAAGCGATGGCACTCGTAACCATTACTGGGTCAGTACCAGTTTCAATGGCACTGCGTAACTGCAGAAGAGCAACCGGCAAATTTCCATCGAGGGCGGCATCGGCCACATCAAAGCCAGTCGTTTCGACGCGACCTTGGTGATACTTATCAACTTCTTTTTCATCAATAGTTCCGGCAGGAGCGTCAGCGATGATCTGACTGCAGGCTGCAGTTAATTCACGCAAGTCGCCACCAATTGCATTTACTAAAGCTGCGATTGCTGCTGGCGAAGCTTTACGACCAGCATCGAGAAATAGATTCTTAACGAACTCTTGTTTCTCGGCTTCTTTCTTTAACGGATCGCAAGAAATAATCTCGGGCTTAACTTTCTTGATTGCATCCAGAAGTGCTTTCCCTTTGACGCCACCTTTGTGTAGAAAGATTACGGTGGTCGAAGCATCTGGTTCTGGCAAATAGCGAATGATTTCTTCTTTGTTATCTTCAGGCAAATCTTGTAGGTCGCGAATAATTAAAGCGCGTCGCTCAGAAAATAGTGAAGGCGCAAGGGCATCTGAAATATCGCCGACAATTGAATCGGCGGCATAGATCGAAGTTATCTCAGCGTTCTCGCTTTTCAACTCTGCTTGTAACTTTGTTAGCGCGCGATCGGCAAGGGCGGCTTCAGAACCGAGAATCAAATAGAAATCATTCATCGCCTACCCCCAGTCCCAGAACTTAAATACCCGTTGGCTTTTACGAACCTTAACCTGATGTCTGCGCGCGTTAATCGCTAGCGCTCCATCTTGATCAGTTCGGTAAACCTTGCTGCCGATCCTACTCAAGGCGGCGATTGTTTGGGGCGCCGGATGGCCGTAAGTATTCTCTTTGCCCACGCTAATTATCGATATTCGAGGCGATAGGGCCTTCATGAAGTTCAGATCTTGGTAACGCGAACCATGATGAGCCACCTTGTACATATCAACTTGGCTTAACTGCTGAACTAATTGCGACTGTGCGATTGGTTCAATATCCCCCGCGGCTAAAAGCGAAAAGTCAGCTGAATTTATCTCCATAACTATGCTGGAATTATTAGGTGAATCTTGCGCACCTAACTTTGGCCAGAGCACATGAAATTTAATCGGCCCGCGATTACTAAGAATTTGCGCAGTAAACCCAGCAGTTACTGGGATCTGCGGAATTTCCTTTAGCCATCTTTGTACGCGATCACTTTCAAAAGCTGGATCAATCTGCGGACTAACCCAAACCTGCCCAACGGTGCGACCTTTGAGTAATCCTGGCAAACCTTCAACATGGTCGGCATGGAAATGCGTCAACACCAAGATGGAGACTTGAGTAATTGCAAATTGTTTTAAACATCTATCTATTAATTGTGGGTCTGGTCCGACGTCAACTACTACCCCGCGATGTTCACCCAAATTAATCACCATGGCATCGCCTTGTCCGATATCGCAATTACCTACTTGCCAATCTATTCCGGGAAATCTTGCCACCCAGTTAGTAAAGGTAAGCAGCACAACCAGAAGAATTGCGATTGCCTTTAGATGTTTCCGAAAGAAAGTACGAAAGATCCAAATAGAGATTGCCGCAACTGCGATTGCCAAGAAACCGCTCGCCCCTTTTCCTAGTTCCAGAACTGAAAAGCTGGCTGACCATTTGGCAACCAAGCCTATGAAAGCTGCTGGTATTCGAATGATCAGAATTAATAAGCTCGCAATTCCGGGCAGGATTGGATGAATCAAGGCTGCGATAAATCCCAAAACAGTTATCGGGGCAACTGCTGGTGCTGCCAAAAGATTGGCAACCACACTCATGGGTGAGAGAAAGCCAGATAACGCAACTAATACAGGGGAACAAAAGAGAGTTGCGGCAATTGGCGGGGCGAGTGCTTCAGCAAATTTTCGCGGCACAAACTTGGCGAAGAAAGCGATGATCTTTGGTGCGGCCAGCAATAAACCGCCAGTTGCTAAAACCGATAACGCAAAACCGGCATCTCTTGATTGCCATGGATCTGCGATGACGACGGCTGCCATCGCAAAACCAAGTGCGGGCAGGGAATCAGCAGCATGTCGATGACTCATCGCGACCAACACGACCGCGGCCATCGCGGCTGCTCGCAAAACTGAAGGAGAAGGGCGAACAAGTGCGATAAAGAAGATGAGCGAAAGCGCAGTAGCGCCAATTCGATAATTACGATTGCGAAATAGAAACTGCATTAGCCAAAGTACAAAGCCAGAAACAATGGCAAAGTTAGCGCCGCTAACCGCAACTAAGTGAGTTAAGCCAGATCGCTTCATTGCTAACTTAAATTCAGCGCTTTGTTTCGAGGTATCCCCCAACACCATTCCTGGAATCAAGGCACCAGCATCGCCATCGCCACTGGCATTTCGTAAGCCAATTCGAATAGCCCCGAGTGAGCGTGTCCAACGCGATGCCGAAGTTTCAACTTTTACTTGGCCGTGAAAGAGCACCAGGGCGGCAACTCTGGCTTCCTTGCTTTTTACTAAGACTGCTCGCCCGCTAATTACTTGTCCTGGCAGTAACCCAGATAGATTCTTTGCAGGTGACATCACCCGAATTGGGATTTTCAATCTATAGGTACCTGCGCTGCTTTTCAGCTCGATAGCACTCGCTAAGAATGACCAATTGCTAGCTACAAAGTTGCGCCCAGAGACCTTTGGTGCGGTGCGATTTGGGTCAGTAATTAACTTGGCAGTTATCTGAACTTCACTGCCTAGATACTGCGTAAGAATCGTCTGCGTTAAGGCCTGGGCTCGGAATGACATGATTGTTGAGCCAAGCAATAGGGCAATGACTAAAACAAGTGCTCGTTGCTTTTTACCTATGAGAACGAAGAGCGTTGCGGCAACAACCAGGAGCGTTATTCGCCACGGTGCCACATAGCTTTGAACTAGAGCGCCAAGCCAAATGGCCGCACCTATGGTTAAGGCGCGAAAATCAATTAAACGGTGATTTGGCTTTTGAACTGTGCGAATTTGGCTGGCCCAATCCCGGAAACTTTATCGAGATCTTCCAAGGAAATAAATGGCCCATTAGCTGCACGGTAAGCAACTATCCGCTTTGCCAAAACTGGCCCTACGCCATCGAGTTTCTCGAATTGTTTTGCAGTTGCTCGATTAATGTTTAACGGCCCAGTGGGCGTAGCTTTCTTAGTAGGAAATTTTCGCCCAGCTGGAACTTTAGTTTTCTCAGTTGGCGCAACATAGATCTGTTCGCCGTCTCGAATAACACGAGCTAAATTCAGATCACTTAGATCTGTGCCAGCAAGTGAATTTCCGGCTGCCTTAATTGCATCAATCACGCGAGCATTTCCGGGCAGCGCATAAACCCCAGGGCTGGTGACTGCGCCAGCAACATCAACTGTTACCAGTGGAGCTTCGATTTCAATTGGTGCCGCCATAATCACGGCTTCAGATTTACCTGTCGTTACCCAGAAGCCAGAAGCCGCAATTACTAAACCAGCCAAGATTAAAAGGCCGCGCTTTTGTAAGGTAGAGAAATTTAGTTCGTACCACCAATCGGTGATCCGTTGAATCTGATTTTGGAATTCATTCATGCCGACATTCTCGGCCGAGCACTTAGGCTGAAGCGCTACCTAATAATTAATTGGGGATAACGATATTTACGAGCTTAGGTGCGCGAGTAATTATTTTTACTGGTGTTGCTCCACCTAATTCAGCAATTATTGCTGGAAGTGCGAGTGCTTGAGCTTCGAGTTCAGCATCAGAAATCGTTGGCGAAACTTCAAGGCGCTCTTTGATCTTGCCGTTAATTTGAACAACGGCTTCAACTGCATCGGCCACAAGTAGCTTTTCATCCACAGCTGGCCAGCCCGCTAGAGCAACTGCTGGCTGATGGCCTAAGCGATCCCACATTTCTTCAGCGGTATATGGCGCAACAAGTGACAACATAATTGCAGTGGCTTCAACCGCTTCACGAACGGCTGGGTCGGCTGGGCCGCACCCGCTATCGACTGCTTTGCGAGTGGCGTTAACAAGTTCCATAACGCGAGCAATTGCTACGTTAAAGCGGAAAGATTCAACGGCAAAGGCCGCATCGTGAAGTGCTTTATGCGTGGCTTTACGAAGTGAAACATCGCCAGTGCTGAAATCAACTCCAGGCTTACTTGTCACATCGCCAGATAAACGCCAAGCACGAGTTAAGAATTTAACTGAGCCAGCCGGTGAAACATCAGACCAGTCAACATCATCTTCAGGTGGGCCAGCGAAAACCATTGATAAGCGAATTGCATCAACGCCGTGATTAGCAAGTTCATCAGAGAGGCGAACTAAATTTCCGCGAGACTTAGACATGGCAGAACCATCCATCAAGACCATGCCTTGATTTAGCAAACGAGTAAATGGTTCGTTGAATGAAACCATATCCATGTCAAATAAAACTTTGGTAAAGAAGCGGCTGTAGAGCAAGTGCAGGATTGCGTGGGTTACGCCACCAACATATTGATCAACTGGTAACCAAGTATCAACATCGGCGCGACTAAATGGTTCGTTGTGATTAGTCGAACTTGGGTAGCGCAAGTAATACCAAGATGAATCTACGAAAGTATCCATCGTGTCGGTATCGCGCATCGCTGCGGTGCCGCACTTAGGGCAAGGGACATTTACCCAATCAGTTGCAGCAGCAAGTGGTGATTGACCCTTTGGCTTTAGATCAAGGCCAGCTGCATCAGGTAGCAGTAACGGTAATTGATCAGCAGGAACGCCAACTTCGCCGCACTTAGGGCAGTGAATAATCGGAATCGGTGTTCCCCAATATCGTTGACGAGAAACTAACCAATCACGCAAACGATAATTGCGAGCAGCTTTTCCAAGGCCATCTTTTTCAAGTTGGGCGTTGATCTGGGAAATAGCATCTGCTTTAGAAAGACCATTAAGTGAGCCTGAATTAACTAGTTTGCCGTCGCCACCGGTCGCAACGCCAGTTTCATTTGGATCTTCTTCGCCAGTTTCAACAACTACGCGAACAGGTAACTTCATAGCGCGAGCAAAATCTAAGTCGCGTTGATCATGTGCAGGCACAGCCATGATTGCACCAGTGCCGTAATCAGCTAATACATAATCACTGGCCCAAATCGGCAACTTCTCGCCATTAACTGGGTTAATGGCATATCGCTGTAAGAAAACACCAGTCTTTGGGCGATCAGTTGCTAAGCGATCAATATCGGATGCAGCTTTAACGCTATCTAGATATTGCTTAAATTCTGATTCAACTTCGGTTCCGGCAGCTAATTTGGCAGCAAGCTCAGAGTCAGCTGCGACAACAAAGAAAGTTGCGCCGTACAAAGTATCTGGGCGAGTTGTGTAAATAGTTACTGGGTCTGGCATTCCTTCAATTTGGAAATCAACATTAGCGCCGGTTGAGCGACCGATCCAGTTGCGCTGCATCATCAAAACTTTCTCAGGCCACTTGCCTTCGAGTTGTTCCATGTCATCAAGCAAGCGATCGGCATAATCAGTGATCTTGAAATACCACTGGTTTAACTTCTTCTTGGTCACTGCGCTATCGCAACGCTCGCAAAGACCGGCAACTACTTGTTCATTAGCTAAAACAGTTTGGCAATCAGGGCACCAGTTAACGGCAGAATCTTTACGGTAGGCCAAACCACGTTCGTGAAGTTGTAAGAACAACCATTGATTCCATTTGTAGTACTCGGGGTCGCAAGTATTAAAAACACGATCCCAGTCGAAGGAACAGGCATAGCGACGCATTGAAGCTTTCTGCACGGCGATGTTTTCGTAAGTCCAGATTTTCGGATCTTCATTGCGCTTGATTGCCGCATTTTCAGCGGGCAAACCAAAAGCATCCCAACCAATCGGGTGCATAACGTTGAAACCTTTTTGCGCCCAATAGCGAGCGATTACATCGCCAAGTGCATACGCCTCAGCATGGCCCATATGTAGATCACCTGATGGATACGGGAACATATCAAGAACATATTTCTTGGGGCGGGGATCATCGGCTCGGCCAGATTTAAAAGGCTCGATTTTGTCCCAGACTGGTAGCCACTTTTCCTGCACATAGGCAAAGTCATACGCCGCATGCTCGCGCTCAGTGGTCATTAACTTAGTTTATCGGGCTTTAGCCCCAAGTTATGCCAGTGAGTTCTTCGCTTACCGCCCATAAATTGGCCGCTAATTCTTGGTCATATGCGATTCCGGCGGCGCGAGTTAGCTTAGGAAAACCGCGCATCTCCATGAAGCCATCGGGACCGACATATGAAGCGCCAACAAGTGGTGAATGGGTTGCGGCACAAAGTGTTGGAAGCGCACCGCGGCTAGCGCTTTGCGCAATTAGCGCATTAGCTGCTGCGGTTACTCGAGCTTCGGCACTAGCACCGCGCATCGCAGGGCTAACACTTTGTAAGTTGGTATTGCTATAACCCGGGTGAACTGCGTAGGCGCTAAAACGCCAGTTATTTTTCATAGCTCGACGTTGAAGTTCATTCGTAAAAAGTAAGTTTGCTAACTTGCTATCGCCATAAGCACCCCAAGGTTTATAGGCACCAACACCTTTAGCGCGTCTCAAGATTTCTTCTCTGGTGCCATCGCCAAAGTTTCCGATGCGATGCGCTTGGCTCGAAACTGTAACAACGCGATCAGTTACTTTGGAGTGTAGTAAACCGGCGAGTGCGAAGTGCCCTAAGTGATTCGTTCCAAGTTGTAATTCAAAACCATCTTTGGTGTGCGCAAGCGGTGTTGCCATAACGCCCGCATTAAGAATTAAAACATCAAAATTTTCAACAATTGATTTAGCAAAGTCATGTATTGAAGCAAGCGAAGTTAAATCAAGGGCTCCGACTGAAATATTTTTGTTGCCTAGTTCTAGTGCGGTTGCGACACCTTTTTGAGCATCACGAGCGGTAATTGTTACGTGAGCGCCAGCGCGAATAAGTTCGCGGGCTGCTTCTTTACCAATGCCTGATGTGCCACCAGTAATTAAGAATTTTTTACCGGAAAGGTCACCGATATTTTTGGCGTTCCAGCCCTGCGGAATTGTTGGAATAGAACTCACGTGGAGCTGAGGGGACTTGAACCCCTGACCCCCTGCATGCCATGCAGGTGCGCTACCAGCTGCGCCACAGCCCCAAATTTCTTTGAGAAGCAGACCCTACCTTATTTACTCAGGTGCCTCTGCTCCAGATTCTTCGCCGCTAGTTACTCGGGCGAGATCGCTCCGCTTTCCTCGCCAAGTATTATCTCTGGGATCGAACCCGCATTATGTTCAACTAAATGCCAGCCTCGCGGATTTGTCTGCAGAATTGACCAAGATGCGTTAGATAAGCCACCAACAGCACCCCAATTGACCATGGGCAAATTCAGCAATGACCCCAGAACACAACGTGCTGTGCCGCCGTGAGTTGTAACAACCAATAACTGATTATCTAAACCATCTAGTGCGCGTTTGATTGCAGCTACCGCGCGATTAGCAACATCACTGCGCTTCTCACCGGTAGTTCCGGCTGGGTTATCTTCACCATCAATCCAACGGACAAAGTTTTCGAAATCTTCGGCGCGATTTTCCGCACCAGTTTTGCCTTCCCAAAGACCACCGTTTGTTTCACGCAAATCAATATCGATTTCAATCTTTAGCTTGGTTAAATCACCAAGCGCTTGCGCAGTATCACGGGCACGTGACAGATCGCTAGAGATAATTTTAGTTGGCTGCATTCCGACCAAAATGCTTGCCGCATGTTTAGCTTGATATTGCCCGACCGCATTTAGCGGAATATCAGAATGACCTTGGAACCGATTTACGGTATTCCAATCAGTCTGGCCATGCCGCCACAATAGAACTCGATTAGCCATGGTTAACTCTTACTCTTCGACCGGAATTCGAACATCTAACTTAACTGTTGGGCAATCATTCCAGAGGCGATCGAGCATGTAATAACGGCGTAGATCAGCGCTTTGAATGTGAACAACTAAATCAGAGTAATCAAGCAGAATCCACTCTTCGCCACCTTCGCGACGAACTGGCTTATCTCCCACTTGGCGCAACTTTTCTTCTACAAAGTCAGCTATGGCATCTACTTGGCGAACATTTTGACCAGTAACGATCAAGAAGACTTCGTTTAGAACTAATTGATCAGATAAATCAATGGCAATCATGTCGGTGCCGAATTTATCCGCAGCTGCTTGTGCTGCGATCTGGGTTAAAGCCTTAACTGACTCACTTGCTGGCATAGAGGCCACGTTCCTTTATGTAGGTAACTACTGCAGGTGGCAGCAGATCAAAATCTCCAGCGCGTGCTTGGGTTGCTGAAATGTTTAAAGCATCGATATCCAGAGTTGGTGACCCTGGAAAGTCGGGGCGATCAATTACTAAAATCTCGACTAACTTCTTTAGCTCATCACTGCGATGCCATTTATCGATAGATGCATGGGCATCGGTACCAAGAATCAAAACGATTTTATCGTCTGGATAAGTTGCCTTAAGCGCTTCAACGGTATCAATCGTATAGCTCGGGCCACTTCGACGAATTTCAATGCTATTTACAAAAACCTCATCGCCTAAATCAAGTTCAGCAACTGCTAACTGGCACATCTTCAAGCGATCTTCACCTGAGGCAACTGGTGCGTTCTCTCGTAACCATGGCTCACCTGCCGGCACCAAAATAATTTGATCAACCACGTCACGTTCGAGTAGTTCGGTGATTACATAAAGATGTCCATTGTGGATTGGGTCGAAAGTGCCCCCATAAAGGCCAATCCGAATACTGCGACTCAAACTCTAAATTTTCTAAGTTACTTGCCGAGGCGAAGTGTTAAATAGAGAAGAATTGAAAGAACAGTAAATGCTAGAACGCCGAAGAAAACAGGGGGCGCTGGTAGTTCGCGAGTGATTTCAGAAGCAAGATTAATCATGGGCTGAGCCTACTACGACCCTGAGAGTAGTTTCTTAAAGGCTGCCTCATCGATAATCGTTACGCCTAGCTCTTCAGCTTTCGCCAACTTTGAACCAGGTTCGGCACCAACTAATAGGTAGTTGGTTTTCTTAGAAACCGAAGATGACGCTTTGCCGCCATGGGCCGTGATGGTTTCGGCAATTCCATCGCGAGTGAAAGATTCCAGGCCGCCGGTTACCACAAAAGTAAGGCCGGCCAAGGTTTGTGGCGCAGTATTGGTATCTACGAATTCGGTAGTAACGCCGGCGGCAGTCCAGCGTTGAACAATACGTTTGTGCCAATCAACAGCAAACCACTCTGAAATAGCCTCAGCCATTGTTGCGCCAACACCATTGATCGCCGCAATTTCTTCAACCGAAGCAGTTGCTATCTTTTCTAAGGATCCAAATTCAGTAGCTAAAGCTTGGGCAGAAGTTGGGCCAACATGGCGAATAGATAGCGCCACAATAGTTCGCCACAGTGGGCGAGTTTTTGCCACATTGAGAGCGCTCATTAATTTATCTACGTTGGCTGCTTGCTGGCCATCTTTTTTAGTAAAGAAACTCGACTTCACTAATTTAGCTGGAGTTAGATCAAATAGCTCAGATTCATCTTCCAAAATCTTTTCCGAAAGTAGCGCAGTTGCTGCTTCGTATCCAAGCACATCGATATCTAGCGCTGCCCGCGATGCTATGTAGTAAATGCGTTCGCGCAATTGTGCCGGGCAAGACCTGGTGTTAGGGCAACGAATATCAATATCACCTTCGGTGATTGCGCGAAGTTCACTGCCACAATCTGGACAATTAGTTGGCATTACAAATGCGCGTTCGCTGCCATCGCGACGTTCAACAACCGGAGCTAAAACCTCAGGAATTACATCACCAGCTTTGCGAACAATTACCGTATCGCCAATCAGAATTCCTTTGCGAATAACTTCTTGGGCGTTATGAAGTGTCGCATTAGTAACGGTAGAGCCAGCGACTTTAACTGGCTCCATGAACGCAAAAGGTGTTACTCGCCCTGTGCGACCAACGCTAACTTTGATATCAAGCAACTTTGTAGTTACTTCTTCTGGTGGATATTTAAAGGCGATTGCCCACTTGGGCGCACGCGAGGTGAACCCAAGCTTCTCTTGGGATGCGATCTCATCAACTTTAATTACAACTCCGTCGATTTCATGCTCAACGTCGTGGCGATGGGCTTCGTAAAAACCAATAAATTCAGTAACTTCTGCTCGATTTGAGCAAACTTTAAAGCGAGCACTTGTTGGTAGCCCTAATTCTTTCAACAACTTATATGCCTGGCTCTGAGTTGAAAACTCAATGCCGGTTCGAGCGCCAACACCGTGAACTACAATGTCAAGTGGTCGACTAGCGGTAACGCGAGGATCTTTCTGACGCAGAGACCCTGCCGCACCGTTACGTGGATTAGCAAATAAAGGTTTGCCGGCTTCTTCAAGCGCTTCATTCATCTCGTTGAATTGCGCAATTGGAAAAAATACTTCACCACGAACTTCGATTAGCTCAGGGATTTTCTTGCCACTTAGGGTATGTGGCAGGGACTTAATAGTTTTTACATTCAAAGTTACATCTTCACCGGTAGTGCCATTACCGCGAGTCAGCGCGCGAGTTAATTGACCATTTTCAAACTTTAGGTTAATTGCCAAGCCATCGACTTTGAGTTCGCATAGGTATTGCGGGTTCGGAATTTCTTTCTCAACTCGGTCAAACCAGGCACTTAACTCATCGACGTCAAAGACGTTATCTAGACTCATCATCTTTTCTATGTGATTATGTTGTTCAAATTGAGTTGAGAAACCGCCGCCGACATGCAGAGTAGGTGAATCTGGCTCCTTTAATTCGGGGTGTTTAGCTTCTAGCGCTTCGAGTTCCTTTAGTAACTTATCAAAATCAGCATCACTGATTGCTGGGTCATCTAAAACGTAATAGCGAAATTGATGATCGCGAATCTGCGCCGAAAGTTCGACAATGCGATGGCGCGCAGTGTTACTCATGACAATTACTCGGTCTGGCAGATCGTGGCCGAACCAACTACCCGATCGCCATCGTAGATAACCATGGCTTGCCCAGTGGCTAGCCCCAATAAAGGTTCATCAAGTTCGGCAATTAGATTGCTGCCGTCGAAGAAATAGGTGCAGTCAAGGGCGCTGCCATGTGCTCGAATCTGCACAAAACCGCGCTTTTTCTCATCAGTTACGTCAGGTCCGCACCAGATTGCGCGCTCGCCCCAAATCTTTGAGATTGCCAGCTCTTCGCGAGAACCAACTACCACGGTATTTGTAACTGGTTCGATTTTTAGCACAAAGCGAGGTGAACCATCGGCAGTTGGCACGGTTAGCC
This sequence comes from Candidatus Planktophila sp., assembly GCA_044351155.1. Lineage (GTDB taxonomy): Bacteria > Actinomycetota > Actinomycetes > Nanopelagicales > Nanopelagicaceae > Planktophila. Next base: position 32,440 of record JBILGH010000011.1, read on the forward strand.
CTAAACCTTTTCGCTGACCGATTGTGTAGGTATAAGCACCTTTATGTTCGCCAATTTTTTTGCCATCTTGATCAACGATGGGGCCAACTTCACTACCTAAGCGATCATGTAACCAGCTGGCATTATCACCAGATGGCACAAAACAAATGTCGTGACTATCTGGTTTTTGAGCAACAGCTAAGCCACGGGCCTCGGCTTCTTTACGAATATCAACTTTCTCGGTGTCGCCTAATGGAAATATCGCACCAGCAATTTGTTCGCGAGTTAATACTGCCAAAACATACGACTGATCTTTTGAGTGATCAACAGCTCGGTGAAGAGTTTTACCATTTTCAGATTCGCGGGTATTGGCATAGTGACCAGTTACAACGCCATCGAAACCCATGGCGCGAGCCCGATCTAGAACGGCGGCAAATTTAATTTTCTCGTTACAACGTAAGCAAGGATTAGGTGTGCGGCCGGCCGAGTATTCGGATAGGAAATTTTCAACCACGCCATCGTGAAACTCTTGTGCCATATCCCAGATATAAAACGGGATTCCAATTACATCGGCTGCGCGACGAGCATCATGCGAATCTTCAACGGTGCAACAACCACGCGCACCTGAACGATATTTCTGGGGGTTGGCAGCAAGGGCCAAGTGCACTCCAATTACATCGTGACCAGCTTCGACTGCGCGGGCAGCAGCAACTGCGGAATCAACGCCACCACTCATGGCCGCAATTAACTTCAAGATGCCACCGCCGCTCTGCCTCGTTGAATTACACCGGGCAGCACTGACAGCACATAATCAACCTCTTCTGCCGTATTGCTTGGCCCGAACGAGAAACGTAGCGAAGATTGCGCAGAAATATCGTCATGACCCATCGCCATCAATACATGACTAGGGCGATGCACTCCGGCACTACATGCCGAGCCCGTTGAACAGGAAACTTTCTCGCTATCTAATAGCAATAACAAGGTGTCGCTTTCAGTCCGCGGAAAAGTAATATTCACGATGCCCGGTAGCCGTTCGACTTCAGCCCCGTTAACAAAAGCATCTGGAATCTGAGTTACCACTTTCTGGGCGAAGTCGTCGCGCAACTTGGCAATATTTTCTGCGTCATAACTCTTAGCGCTAACCGCAGCAGCAAATGCAACAATGGCTGGCGCGTTAAATGTGCCACTACGAATATCGCGTTCTTGTCCGCCGCCATGTAGAAGTGCCGGGATCTCAACAGCCCGGCGCAAAATTAAAACCCCGATACCAAGTGGGCCACCTATTTTGTGGGCACTTAAAGTCATGGCAAAGAGACCGAGTTCTTTATAGTTCAAAGCAACTTTTCCAAAACTTTGTACCGCATCAGAATGAACTGGGATCTCACCAGCTAGTTTTACAACTTCTGCGATTGGTTGTAGAACTCCAGTTTCATTATTCGAATGCATTACTGAAATGACTGCGATTTCGTCGCCACGTTTAGCAATTAAGTTAGCTAGGAAATCAAGATCTAAAACTCCCGATGTGTTTACCGGAAGCTCAATAACTTCAGCGCCTTCGTGATCAAGTAACCATTTAGCTGGATCCAGAATTGCATGATGTTCGATTGCTGAGATAACCACAACATTGCGGCCATTCTTGCGGCCCAACCAGAACAGACCCTTAAGCGCAATGTTGTTCGCCTCGGTGCCTGATGCGGTAAAAACAATCTCGCTGGAAAGACAACCGGCAGCTTTAGCTATTGATTCGCGGGCATCTTCGAGATCTTTGCGTGCAGCGCGACCTTGAGTGTGCAGACTAGATGGATTACCTAATTTGCTAGCTTGCGCGGTAAATGCAGAGAGCGCATCAGCCAAAATCGGCGTGGTTGCCGCATGGTCGAGATAGACGCTATTCATGCGGGTAAGTCTAGGACTTTTGCGCAACAACTCCTTGCGTAGCTTGAGGCAGAACCGCAAATAGGTCGCCCACTACGCCAAAATCGGCTAATTCAAAGATTGGTGCCTCAGGATCTTTGTTGACCACGGCAATTGTCTTGCTGGTTTGCATGCCAGCGCGGTGTTGAATCGCACCGGAAATTCCGCACGCAACATAAAGTTGTGGGCTAACTGTCTTACCAGTCTGGCCAACTTGATGTGAGTGTGGATACCAACCAGCATCAGTTGCTGCACGTGACGCTCCAACTGCTGCACCAAGTGAATCAGCGAAACCTTCAACTGCTGAAAAATCTCCATTTGTACCGCGACCACCAGAAACAACTACTTGAGCTTCGGTAAGTTCTGGGCGACCACCTTTAACTGGTGGTGTTGATGAAGTTGTAGTTGCCAACTTAGCTGAATCAGAAATTGTGAGCGATAGATTTTCTACGGCAGGAGTTGAATCAGTGAGATCAGCTTCAATTGAGTTTGGGCGAACCGTAATTATGGAAACGCCTTTAGAAACTTTGGAATGAACAGTTGTGGAACCACCAAAAACTAGTTGTGTGGCAGTTAGGTCTGCGGCTACATCAACGGCATCGGTAATGATTCCAGAATCAGTTGCTACCGCTACGCGACCAGCTACCTCTTTGCCGTAAGCATGAGAGGCAACAAGCAAAGCAGCCGGCGATTTCTGCGCAATGATTTGAGCAATCGCATCTGCAGCCGCTGCGACACCATGGGTTGCGAAATCAGAAGATTCAACTACTAATACGTTGGTGATTGGCCCATTCTTTACGGTGGCAGCAAGGGCTGCGCCAGCACCTGGGGCAGCTAAAACAATTGCTGTAACGCTGCCGTTGCGAGCTGCCGCTGTAGCTAATTCAGCCGTAGTTTTAGTGCACTTATCGCCCGCGAAATCAGCGAGAACAAATACTTGGCTCATATGAATTTCTTTTCTACTAGGAACTTAGCTAAATCATTTCCGCCATTACCCTCATCGACAATTTTTATGCCAGCTGCGCGAGGTGGACGCGGTGCTGAATCTGCAACTAGTGACCAAGCTGATTCAGCGGCAACTCCAACGGTTGCCAGATCGCGAGTCTCAATAGTTTTTTTCTTCGCCGCCATGATGCCTTTAAAAGATGGATAACGCGGTTCGTTAATCTTTTCAACCACGCTAATAACAGCTGGCAACTTGGCATTAATTGCATCAACACCTGCTTCAGTTGTTCGTGTAATCGAAATTGTATTTGCTGCTGGATCAACTGAAACTGAAGACGCAAAAGTTAACTGAGCCCAACCCAATCGTTGCGCCAACATTGCTGGCACCACGCTCATGCGAGCATCGGTGGATTCAGTTCCACAAATAACCAGATCAAAGCCACCATTTTTAATTACTTCGGCCAAAACTTTAGAAGTTGCTAGCGCATCAGAACCGGCAAGGGCGGCATCGCTGATCAAAATTGCATCATTGGCACCCATCGAAAGCGCTTTACGAATTGCCTCAGTTGCGCGTTCTGGTCCCATGGAAACAATGGTCACGCTATGTGCGCCGTCTTCTTCGTTTCCGCCATGAGCTTCGACAATTCGCAGCGCTTCTTCAACTGCATATTCATCGAGATCATTTAGTACTGCATCGACACCTTCGCGGTCGAGCACACCATTAACCATTTTTTTCTCAGCCCAGGAATCTGGTACTTGTTTAACGCAGACAGCAATCTTCATAGGGCGATGTTACTCGCGGGTTTAGGCACTGCCAACATTTAGCAAGCGGGTATCGGTCACTTGGCCAAGGGTAAATAGGCCCAATCTAGGCGTTGGTTTTCCTTTAAGTCTTTACTCAGGGTTCACCAACACTTCACTTCGGCTTTAGGGTTCCACACATCAACTACGAGACCTTTGGGCTCGTGAATGACATTGCGCAACTTCATAAGCTACGAATTGCCGTAGTTGCCGAGTCTTTCCTCCCGCAAATAAACGGTGTTACCAACTCAGTCTTGAGAATTTTAGACTTCTTTGAAAAGAATGGGCACGAAGCCCTCATCATCGCACCCGAATCAAATGGCGGACCTACTGAATATGCCGGTTTTGAAATTCTTCGTGTTCCTGCACTTAACGTCAAAGGGTTAATTCCAATTGGCCTACCGCAACAATTCGCCAAAGCAAGAGTTCTTAATTTCAATCCCGACATTATTCATTTGGCCTCACCGGCAATTCTGGGAAATTTCGTGGCTCGGTTTGCCAAGAAGAATGAGATTCCAACTCTCTCGGTTTATCAAACTGACTTGGCCGGATTCGCTAATCATTATGGTTTTCAGATTGCTAATACCACACTAAATAAATTTGTCGGCAAAGTACATTCAAATAGTGATCGCACTCTGGCTCCCTCAACTTCTGCTTGCAATTACTTAAACCAACTCGGTGTTCAAGATGTAGAGCTATGGCGCCGCGGTGTTGATTCCGTGAGATTCTCACCCATTAAACGAGATGAAGAATTACGCAATGAGCTACTAGGAAATCGCCCAGATCGCACCTTGATTGGTTACATCGGTCGCTTGGCACATGAAAAACGACTTGAAGATTTAATTTCACTAGATGACCAAGATGATGTGCAATTAGTGATTGTCGGAGATGGGCCAACAAGAGCCCGATTAGAACGCAAACTTCCGAATGCCATCTTTACCGGCTTTAAAAGTGGCGAAGATTTGGCACGCATGTATGCCTCGCTCGATATCTTTATTCACACTGGTCAAGATGAAACATTCTGCCAGTCCATACAAGAGGCTTTGGCATCAGGGGTTCCAGTAATCGCACCAAATTCTGGTGGGCCAATTGATTTAGTTGAAAATGGAAAGACTGGCTACTTGATTAATACGGGTAATCCCAAGGAAATTAAGCGTGTAGTTAAGCTGATTCAGCAAAGCGATACAACCGAATTGCGCCAAGTAACTCGCCAATCAGTGGTTAATCGAACCTGGCAATCAATTAATCAAGAACTAATTAGCCACTACCTAGAATTGATTTCGATGAAGAAAATTACTCCAGCGGAGCTAGTCGCATGAAAATTATGCATATCGCGAATTTCTATGGGCCTAAATCTGGCGGCATCAGAACTACTCTGCACGAACTAGGCAAGGGATATCAATCAAAAGGTCATGAATTTATCTTTGTAGTTCCAGGCACCGCCTTCTACTGTGAGGACACACCTTCAGGTAAGCGCGTTACTCTGCCATCGGTAGTTCTGCCATTTAGTGGTGGTTATCGAGTAATCATAAATACCCGTCAAGTTAAAAGACTCATAATTACATTAGCTCCTGACCGACTAGAGATTTCCGATCGATTTACATTGACTGGTATTGGTAAATGGGCAGTCACCAGAAATATTCCTTCAGTTGTATTTAGTCATGAATCATTACGCGGTTTAATCTCAACTTATCTACCAGTGAAGATAACTAAGTTTGTGAATTGGCATAACCGCAGATTGGCTAGCCGATTCACACATGTTGTTGCGACAACTAATTTCGCGGCGCAAGAATTTCGTGACATCAAAATTGGCAACTTGGCACAAATTCCACTGGGCGTTGATCTCACAGGTTTTAGTCCAAATTTAGCAAATGCCGAATTAAAAAATTCTCTACTTAAGGGTTCAGAATTCCTGATAGTTCATTGTGGCCGAATGTCTCCTGAAAAGAAGCCGCAGCGATCTATCCAAGCGCTTAAAGTCCTGCGCGATAAAGGTGTCGATGCGCGATTGGTTTATGTTGGTGGTGGTCCAATGTGGAAAACGCTTCGCGAAGAAGCTAAAGACTTGCCCGTTACCTTCTTGGGATTCATTGCAGACCGCAACAAAGTCGCTGAAATTTTAGCTTCTGCTGATGTCTCGATGGCACCTGGCCCAATCGAAACTTTCTGTTTAGCAGCCCTTGAATCTCTTGCCTCAGGCACTCCGGTAATCGCCTCATCATCTAGCGCCGTTGGGGAGTTCTTGCTTATCGATACTGATCAACCAGTCGGATATATCGCTGATGACAATGGCAATGACTTTGCTTCTGCAGTTTCTAAAGTTCTCAATTGGTCAAGAGTTCGACCAAATCTGGCAAACGAGTGTCATGAACAAGCCGAGAATTTCCCTTGGAGCTCCACTGTTTCGCTGATGCTTACCCTACATGGCGATAAAGATGGATTCACTAAAGCAAAACATCGATTGCGAGCAGCTTGAAATGAGCCAAGTTACGACTTTCACGGTAGTTGGTGATAGCGCAGCTTCAGGTGTTGGAGATTCTTTACCAAATGGAACATCATTTGGGTGGGCATATTATTTGGCTAGAAGTTTTCAGGACCCATTAGTTTTCTTAAATGCCTCAAGACCAGGTGCGAAATCACAAGAAGTCTTGGAAGATCAGATTCCGAAAGTCTTAGTACATAAGCCAAATATTTGTGGCGTTATCGTCGGTGGTAATGACATGCTTCGCAATGGTTTTAATCCTGTGAAGCTTCATAACAATTTACGACACACTCTTGGCGAGCTAAAGCGAACCGGAACAACGGCTTTGATGTTGGAACTACATGATCCGACTAAAATCGTGCCGATGCCAAAATTGTTGGCGCAGGTATTAAACCGCCGCATTGATGCAGTTAATCAAGTTACTCGCTCAGTCGCAAATGAATTTGGCGCTATTTTGGTAAATACTAGAAATATTCCAGAGATCTATAACTTAGAAAACTGGCATATTGATCGTATGCACCCAAGTAAAATGGGACACCAGCGATTGGCAGCTGAATTTAGAGAACTGCTAGTCAATTCTGGCTGGAGCTTAGATAGAGTCGAAATTGAAAAAGTTGAAAAACGAAATCTTAAGGAATCCATCATCTGGTTGCTACGCAATGGCACCCCATGGTTTCTAAAGCGCAGTGTTGATCTATTGCCTGCTGCCTTGATTCTGATGGCGATTGAATACGTGAATTTGAAACTAAATCGAGTTCCTGTGGCAGCGAGCGAAAATGTTTCTTTCGCTTCATTTGCCTTCACTAAAGATTTTGAAGAATTAGAAATAAGTGAGCTGCGAGTCTCTTAGTTAATTCCTTTATTCATATTATTACGGCAAGATAGCGAAATGCTTCCGGCAGATCCCAGATACCTAGGCGCAACCGTCACTGAAGAAGGTACTAATTTCGCGATCTGGACTTCTGGCGCTGATGCTGTTGAGCTCTGTTTATTCGATGAAGTTGCCGGCGAATTAGTTGAATCGCGCTACTCATTAAGTCATCGCAACGGCCCAATCTGGCATGGCTACTTAGCTGGTGTTCGCCCCGGTCAGAAATACGGTTATCGAGTTCATGGACCTTGGATTCCAGAACAGAATTTACGATTTAATCCAGCCAAACTTTTACTTGATCCTTACGCACATCAACTATCTGGTGAGGTGTTGTATGTGCCAGAAATTTATGGACATCAAAGTAAAGATGGTTGGGGAAATGGTGATCTAACAATTCGCGATTCCCGGGACAGTGCAGGAAAGGTGCCATTCTCAGTTGTAACTGATTACAAACCGCGTCAGATCAATCGCATTGATCATCGCTGGGCACATACCTATATCTATGAAGCACATGTAAACGGTTTGACTGCTAATAATTTAGATATTCCTGTCGAAGAACGTGGCACATATAAAGCACTCGGCCACCCCAGCACAATCGCACATTTACAAGGTCTGGGTATTACTGCCCTAGAACTCTTACCTATTCAAGCTTTTATCTCTGAGCCAACAACTGCCGAACGTGGTCTTAAGAACTACTGGGGCTACAACACCATGTCATTTAATACTCCGCACCCGCAATATGCCGCAACCGATGATGCAGTTGACGAATTACGGTGGGCAGTAGCGCAATTACATAGCGCTGGAATCGAAGTAATTCTTGATGTGGTTTATAACCATACGGCCGAAGCTGGAATAGGTGGACCTACGCTAAGTTTCAGAGGAATTGATAATCGTGATTGGTATCGCCACACAAAAGAGAGCACTTACTTAGATTTAACTGGCTGCGGAAATACCTTGGCAGCGGCCAAACCTCAATCTGTTCGTTTCATCATTGATTCGCTGCGCTGGTGGACAGATGTAATTGGTGTCGATGGTTTTCGCTTTGATCTAGCCACTGCGCTATTTAAAGATGAAAGCGCTCGTCATTCCTCACTGTTTGCGGCCATTACGGCAGAGCCAATCTTGCGCGATCGCAAAATGATCGCTGAGCCCTGGGATGTAACTCGATACGGCTTAGGTGAATTCTCTTATCCGTGGCGCGAATGGAATGATTTTTTCCGAGATAGCGTTCGGCAATTCTGGCTTGGCGACTTAGCGCGTGGCTTTGGCGAGGGCGTTAGCGATATTGCTTCAGCTATCAGCGGTTCAAGTGACATCTTCTATCATCGCGGACCAACGGCCTCAATCAACTTTATAACTGCCCATGATGGATTTACGCTGCGAGATTTAGTTTCATATAACGAGAAACACAATGAACTAAACCGTGAAGATAATCGTGACGGTCATTCCTCAAATAAATCCTGGAATGTAGGCGTCGAAGGCGAAACGGATGATTTAGGTATTACGCATATTCGGCAATCGCTAAAGAAATCTTTGGCTGCGACTCTGCTGCTATCAGCAGGCGTACCAATGATTAACATGGGCGATGAAGTAAATCGCACCCAAAATGGCAGCAATAACGGCTATTGCGTTACTGAGGACGAAAACCCATGGGCACAGCCTTGGGATTTAGATAGCGCAGCTTCAGATATGCGGGATGCTTTCCGCGAACTAATTAATATTCGTAAAACTTATCTATCTGATGTGACAAGTAAGTTCTACACGGGTGAAGTTGATTTAGGCACTCAGCGTAAAGACTTAGCTTGGTTTAACTTAACTGGCGAAGAGATGATCGACCATCACTGGCAAAATTCAGAGACGCGCACGCTTTCGGTCTACATCGAAGTTAGCGCAGAACGAGCGCTGCTACTGAATTTCAACTCTGATCGAATTGAACATGAATTTAAATTGCCAGCTGAAAAGTGGGCAACCGCTTATCGCTGCATTTTTGATGCATCAAAAGTAACTGCTACTTACGAACCCGTTATTGCCCAGCCTGGTTCAAAAATTAAAGTGCCCGAGCACACAGCGCAAATCTGGCTCGTTACTCGATAGTACCTACAACATCGCCTTATATTTAGCTTGTGTTAGCAATCATCGCACCGGGTCAAGGTGCTCAAACGCCGGGCATGTTGACGCCATGGTTAGAAATTAGTGATTGCGCCGAATCAATCTCTCGTTGGTCTGAAGTAATTGGTAAAGATTTAGTTGCACTAGGCACAACTGCTGATGCTGATGAAATTAGAGATACCGCAAATGCGCAACCGCTGATTGTGGCAACTGGATTAATTGCCGCGAATCTACTTGATATTTCAGCGCCAGTTATTTCAGGCCATTCGGTTGGTGAAATTACAGCAGCAGCTGTTGCAAAAGTAATCAGCGAATTCGATGCAATGCGTTTTGTTAATGATCGTGCAAACGCAATGGCAAAAGCTGCTAGTTTAGAAAAAACCGGTATGTCAGCTGTCTTAGGTGGAGACCGCGAAGAAGTTCTTGACGCGATCATGAAGCTTGGCCTAGTTGCTGCAAATGACAATGGTGCTGGACAGATAGTGGCGGCTGGATTAATTAGCGAGCTATCTCTATTTGCCGACAATCCCCCAGCTGGAGCTCGGATTCGCCCACTTGCTGTTGCTGGCGCTTTTCACACTAGATATATGGCATCGGCGCAGGAAGTATTGGCAAAGAGTGCTTCTACGATTTCGCCATCTGATCCATCAGCTTCGATAATTTCAAACCGCGATGGTTTTGCCGTAGTTGATGGGGAAGAAGTCCTAGATCGAATCATTAGCCAAGTTGCGAGTCCGGTGCGTTGGGATCTCTGCATGAAAAGCCTGCAGGAACTAGGCGTCACTGGCGTAATTGAATTGGCTCCAGCTGGAACTTTAGTTGGGTTGCTAAAGCGAGCAGCACCAGAGATTGAAACATTTGCCTTTAAAACTCCTGCCGACTTGGCAGCAGCTAAAGAGTTTGCGGAGAAACATAAATGAGCATCAAAGTAAAGGCCGGCAGCAATTCTCGAATTATTTCTGTTGGCACTTATCGCCCTACACGCCAAGTGCCTAACTCGGAAATTGTCGATCGAATTGAATCTAGTGATGAGTGGATTCAGCAACGTACTGGAATTGAAACTCGCCGTTTTGCTGGTGCTGATGAAAGCGTTGTTAGCATGGCACAAGCTGCCTGCGAAATGGCACTTAAACGAGCTAACTTAACAATTGCAGATATTGATACGGTAATTCTGGCGACCATCTCATATGAATTTCAGGCACCAAGTGCAGCCACTGCACTGATTCAAAAGATGGGAAATCCGAAAGCTGCGGCTTTCGATATCAGCGCTGCATGTGCGGGTTTCTGTTATGGCGTTGCCATGGCAAAGGATTTAATTGCGGGCGGAACTTCTAAAAGAGTTTTAGTGGTTGGTTCGGAAAAGTTATCTGATTTCACGGACCCTGATGATCGCGCTACTGCATTTATCTTTGCCGACGGTGCTGGCGCTGTTGTTATTGCACCGTCAGAAGAAGCTGGCATCGGCCCAGCTATTTGGGGTTCTGATGCTGATTCACGCGACGCCATTTTGTTAAATCCGGCCTGGACTGATTTTAGAAGTGAGCCAACTAAAGGTGTGGCAGAACTGGGTTGGCCAAATATCACTCAACAGGGTCAAACTGTTTTCCGCTGGGCAGTTTATTCAATGAGCAAAGTTGGCCTTCAAGCCCTAGATGCAGCTGGCGTAACTGGTGATCAACTCGCAGCATTCATTCCGCATCAAGCAAATTTTCGGATTATCGAAACGATGGCTAAAGAAATGAAGTTGCCGGCATCAGTTGTTATTGCTGATGATATAAAAACAAATGGCAACACTTCATCGGCATCAATTCCACTTGCGATGGATGCTTTACTTGATTCGCATCCCGAATTAAGTGGCGGACTAGCCTTAATAATTGGATATGGCGCAGGTCTCGTTTACGCGGGACAAGTAGTGCAATTGCCATAATTTTCACCGCAAAGCGTGCTCATACTCGTAAGTAAGCGCACTTTTGTAAGACAATTGCGCCTTACCGATCAAAACCCGTTTACCGAAAGTGAAGGACATAAAGAAATGGCACTAACCCAAGCAGATGTATTAGCTGGTCTGAAAGAGATCGTTGAAGAAGTTGCTGGTATTCCAGCTGCATCAATCGAACTTGATAAGAATTTTTCAGATGATCTAGAAGTAGATTCACTAAGCATGGTTGAAGTTGTCGTTGCTTCCGAAGAGCGTTTCGGTGTAAAGATTCCGGATGATCAGGTAACCGAACTAAAAACTGTTGGCGATGCAGTTAATTTCATCGTAAAGGCTTCTGCTTAATCATCTGCGGAAACTAACTAAAGATGTCAGCCCAACGACGCGTAGTCGTAACTGGACTTGGCGCAACAACTCCCATCGGAGGAGATGCGTCAAGTACTTGGGCTGCCTTGCTCGCAGGTAAGAGCGGTGCTCGCACCCTTACCGAAGATTGGGCAAATACGATTCCAGTTAACTTTGCAGCGCGTGTGGAGATTGATCCAAGTGAAGTCATGGAACGAGTTGAACTTCGTAAATTAGATCGCTCTGAAGCGTTCGCGGTAATCGCATCGCGCGAAGCTTGGAAAGATGCAGGCTCACCAGAAGTTGATAATGAACGCCTGGGAGTAGTTATTGCTTCTGGCATTGGTGGCGTAACCACGCTGCTTGATCAATATGATGTTTTGAAAGAAAAAGGGGCTCGCTCAGTTAGCCCATACACAGTGCCAATGTTGATGCCTAACGGCCCAGCGGCACATGTAGGTCTGGAATTCAAAGCTCGCGCTGGTGTCCATACTCCTGTTAGTGCGTGCGCATCAGGGGCCGAAGCAATTGGTTATGCCTTCGAAATGATTCGCAATAATCGCGCCGATGTAATCATCAGTGGAGGTGTTGAAGCAGCAATTCACGCGCTACCTATGGCTGGCTTTGCGGCGATGAAAGCACTCTCAACTCGTAGCGATGCACCTGAACGTGCTTCACGTCCATATGACCTTGACCGCGATGGTTTTGTTTTGGGCGAAGGTGGCGGAGTTCTGATTCTTGAAGAATACGAGCACGCAAAAGCCCGTGGTGCGAAAATTTATTGTGAGATTGCTGGACAAGGTTTAACTTCAGATGGTTTCCATATTGCAGCGCCAGATCCTGATGGCATTGGGGTTCAACGCGCAATCAAAATTGCTCTCGCTGATGCGGGCATCTCAACTAAAGATGTTGTGCACTTAAATGCACATGCCACTTCAACACCTGCTGGTGATGTTGCCGAAGCTAACGCGCTTCGCTTAGCACTTGGCAAAGACGCAGACCACGTAGCAGTTTCAGCAACTAAATCTATGACTGGTCACTTACTCGGTGGCGCAGGTGCGATCGAATCCGTATTCCTGGTAAAAGCAATTCAAGATCGCTTAGCGCCACCAACAATTAACATTGAAATTCTTGATCCGGCCGTTACTGTCGATGTAGTCCGTGATAAACCACGCGCACTGCCAGCTGGCGACATTGCAGCGCTTAATGATTCTTTTGGTTTTGGCGGACATAACGTCGTATTAGTTTTTAAGTCAGTTAATTAAAATGACGATCGACGAGCGCGATCCAGAAGTTCGCATCGCAAAATTGTTAGATAACGGAAAATTCGAACTACTTATCCCCCGTACTGATTGCGGAATGGTTGCGGCCACTGGCGAAATCAAAGGCAACCGTGTTGTCGTTTTTGCTTCTGATGCCACGCTACAAGGTGGCGCGCTTGGCGCAGATGGCGCACATGTAATCGTTGAAGCGTATAAGTCTGCGATGGGCAGCCAATTGCCAATCATTGGTATTTGGCACAGTGGCGGCGCACGTTTGCGCGATGGCGTTTCATCGCTAAGCGCATTCGGTGAGGTTTTTCAATCGATGATTACAGCCAGTGGTCGGATTCCACAGTTATCACTAGTGCTTGGCCCAACTGCTGGTGGTGGTGCTTACGGACCAGCGTTAACAGATGTCGTGGTTTTAGCCCCGAACGGTCGAATCTTTGTGACTGGCCCTGATGTAGTCAAAAGTGTGACTGGCGAGAAAATTGATATCGCAACCCTTGGTGGACCTGATGCACATCGCAAGAACAGCGGAGTTGCCCACGTAATTGCCCATAGCGAAGAAGAAGCCTTTGCTGACATTCGTGACTTAACTTCGCTCTTCGCTAATCAAGGTTTATTAAATACTGATTTAGTTGATTTAGATTTAGGTATCCATGTTCCGCCAGTTTCAAAACGCGCGTACCAAGTTCAACCGCTGATATCTGCCATTCTTGATTCCGATGCTGAGAAGTTAGAACTACTTCCAATGTGGGCTGAAAATATGACAACGAAGTTAGGTCGCCTCGGCGGTCGCACTGTTGGAGTTGTAGCAAATAACCCGCAGCACTTAGGTGGCGTACTTGATTCATCAGCTGCTGAAAAAGCAGCTCGCTTCGTTCGCACATGTGACGCCTTTGGTATTCCGTTAATTGTGATCGCAGACGTTCCAGGTTTCTTGCCTGGTGCTGGTCAAGAGTGGGAAGGCGCAGTACGACGTGGCGCTAAGTTGTTACATGCATTTGGCGAAGCAGTTGTCCCACGCGTAACACTTATTACTCGTCGCGCATATGGCGGTGCTTACGTTGCTATGAATTCTAAGTCGATGGGTGCAACCCGAGTCTTTGCTTGGCCAACTGCTGAAGTATCCGTAATGGGCGCAGTTGCTGCGGTTCGTGTACTTCATCGTCGACTTTTGGCGGATGTTCCACAAGAGCAACGCGAAGCCATGGAGCTTGAATTAGCTGCCGAACATGATCGCGTTTCTGGTGGTGTAGAACGCGCAATTGAAATTGGCGCAGTTGATGAAATCATCGAGCCAGCGATAACTAGAAGTGCGCTAGCAAAAGCAATTGCCGCAGCGCCTCATCGCAGAGGCAACCACGGCAATATCCCGCTCTAGACTTATTTTCTTGCTGGTTATTTGGTTTTAAAAGTAACCGAAACTGTTGAAGTAACGGTCTTGATAATGGTGCTGGTGTCATAAGCGCCGTAATCAACTGCTTGCGTTGAATCTTGAGTAGTTACCTGGAATGGTCCACTCTTAACGTTAATTACCGCCCCTACGGAGCCGCCGACTGCTTTAGTAATTGATTCGGCACGGACTCGCGCATCTTTCATTGCCTCGCCCAACAACTTAGGGCGAAGCTCAGACAGCGTTGAGATGTAGTACTGCGGACCATAGTTATTTACTGGCACTCCAGTTTGTAGCAAATCACCAATGCTTTGACTCAACTTTGATACTAGTTGCACATCAGTAGTGCGAACTGTTACATCGCGATTAGCGCGGTAAGAAAGGATGCGTCCTGTGGTGTTGCCATTAACATATTCTTCGTTAGCGTAGGTTGAGACCGGTCCTAATGTAATTTGGTCATTAGTTACTCCACCTGCTGTTAAATACTTAGAAAGCGCTTTTACGCCATCGGCGACCTTTGAAACAGCCACGCTAACTGTCGGTGATGATTGCGAAATAGATAACGTCCAAACCGCATTATCTGCAGTCGCTTCAACTTTGGCAGAGCCAGTAACTGTGATGCCATCACTTGCACGCGATGCAAAACCAGCGCCAACCTTCATTAGCCCACCGCCGAGTGCAATTGAAAGAATTACGGCGGCGGCAATTAGAAAAATGCCTTTGTTGCGCTCGATGGAAACTTTATTATTTTCTAAGTTTTGGCTCATGCCCCTATTCTACTGAAAACCTAGGGTTATCGACACAAAATCAAATCGCTTGTAACGGAGCCACCTCTCGCTGATCAATAGCTCGCAGCGGCTCAAGCACTTCTTCCCAAGGTTTGCCCAGAATTCGGTTAATCGCATCGCGTAATTCATCTTCCTCGAATGAATTACTCAAAGCGTTAACAACGACCGAGTCAGTAAGCAAAATATTGCCAGCCCCATCAGTTTGATTGCGCAGGATTCCGAGTTCTGGCAGAAATCTAAATAGTTCGCCTTCGTTATTCATAGTTTCAAAAATCTCAAACCTTAAATAATGCCAGCTCGAAAGTGCGCTGCAGAGTTTCGCGGCGTTGCCGGCTAGGTCGCGCCAAGTTATTTCGGTGCGGTAAGTGCCAATGAAGTTTGGTTGCGGCCGCCATTGAATCTGAACCGAGTTGCCCAAAATGTCTTTGATCGCCCAATCAATATGGGTACGCAAAGCAGAGGGTGCGCTATGAATTACTAGCCAACCGGTAGATACAGCGTTATTCGTGGGCGAAATTCGCTCCATTTTTCTCTCCTAGCAAGGGCACTTGATGCGACCTTCCCCAGCCCATCGGCACTTACTAGTGCTCTATTTGTACACCTACGAGCCTGTAACTGTCTAGATCGTGGAAAATGGGAGCTGATTTGAGCGTGATCTCGCGAAAAAAACTTTAGGTGAACTCGCTAGTAGGAGGTACGCTTTGCCCTAGTCGGACGCTTTATCAGTACCCGTTTCATGTTTTACATATTCGGTATAGCTGTAGCAAGAGGAAGACCGTGATTCGAGGATTTCTCGGAACACCCCCATATCGAAGGATAGTAAAAGATGGCAACAGGTACAGTTAAGTGGTTCAACTCTGAAAAGGGTTTCGGTTTCATTGCAGTTGACGGTGGCGGACAAGATGTATTCGTTCACTACTCAGCAATTCAAGGAAACGGTTACAAG
>JBILGH010000012.1:0-47884 GCA_044351155.1 Candidatus Planktophila sp.
CCTGCACGCAAGTAAATTTCGTCGAATTCCATCGACAAATGCTCGCGTCGATTGGAGGCTTCACATGGCAGAGACATACAAAGGTGACGCTTACTGCGTTAAGTGCAAAGAGAAGCGTGATTTTGAAGGAACTGTAAAGGTTTCTGACTCTGGTCGTCGCATGGCACAGGGCATTTGCCCAGTCTGTGGCACCAAGGTAAATCGCATCCTTGGCAAAGCTCAGTAATTTTTATCACCAAAAGTTTTATCGAACGACCCGCAGCGAGTTAATCGTTGCGGGTCGTTTGCTTTGCCTGGCGAGCTTTGCGTGGTTCTAAGCACATCTGACTCTGTGGGCCTTTGCCGTTAACTTCGGGTAAGAAATCAGAGGACTTTCCGCAGAATTTCACTTAGCCCAGTTAGTCGCCTTCAAATTGCGCGCACTCTGCGCCCATGACAACTAATCCAACAATTGAAACTATCGAAATCAAGCCGCGCCTCAAATCTGGGGCGATCGTTACCGCCATTAGCGGCACCAAACCGCAAGCACATTTCATCGGCCATGCCAGCGCCGGAATTCAAATCAGCCATCCAGGAGCTGCTGCCATCTTGGCCAACTTCACTGGCTCGCTTACTTGTTTTGAAATCAGTATTCGAACTGGAGCGCCCTTTGAAGTCGTGAACAAAATCTGCGATGAGCTAACCGCTGCCAATTTAATCGACCAAGTTGCCAAGCCCATCGTCTTAGCTGATCGTTTTCATTCCGAAAAACCTAATCGCAAAACTCATTCATTAGATCAGAGTCAAGATGCGGCATACCAACAATTACAAAAACGAATCGTACCTGAGCTCGGTCAGATAACTTGGCAAACCGGAATCGTTGATGCCGGCGTGACAACGTTAAGTGATCGCCAAAAGGTGGCTATCGATATTTGTGGTGATGATCGTTTAGCAATCTCGCTCTTAACAATTTTGCTGGCATCGGGTGTCTCGCAAACCACGCTTGCCTTAAGTAATGAGCAGCGAGATATTGAGGCAAGTGATCTCGGCACTGGCGTCTTTGCGATTACTGATCTGGGCATAAACTTAGGAAATCGAATTTCAGAAATCGCGCGCGACTTTGCGCTATTTCCAATTTCCAAAAACCCAACTACGACAAAATATTTAACAATTATCTTTGGTGCTCCAGACCCAGCCAAAATCAATACTTTGCTGAGTTCAAACTTGCCACATCTTTTTGTTAGCGCACTTGATGCAACAACTCTTCGTGTTGGTCCGCTAGTGATTCCAGGTAAGAGCACGTGCTATAGATGTATTGAATTAGACCAAATAGAACAATCTCCGCTACTAAATCAAATCAACCAAGCTCGATTATTTGCCTCAGTTCAACAATTAAATATTGCAGCCACCACACAATTTGCCGGCCTGATCGCCCAGTGCATTCTTAATTATTTTGATACCGGCATCAGTGAATTAATTGGCATCCAAATCTTGCTCGATACAGCCCATCCATGTAATCCCCAACACATCGCCTACGCAATCAACCCTGCCTGTGGGTGTGCCTGGTAGTTCAATGTGCGAGATTCTCAATTCCTCGCCAGAATTAGCCAGTGAGCAACTTCGAAACTGAGATCCCTAAATCAACAACGGCGCGCACCGCCAAGATGATCTCTATCCCTGTCGGTATTGCCGGTCGCAGTGCACTCGGTTTTGGTCGCCAACTTGTTGGTCAATCCGGCAGCATGGTCTTTAGTGAGATTCAAGAAAAAACTGCTGAGCAAGTTTTTAAAGTTTTAGGTGAACTAAAAGGTGGCGCGATGAAATTCGGCCAAGCGCTCTCAGTTTTTGAAGCAGCGCTACCTGAAGAAATCGCTAAGCCATATCGCGAAACGTTAACTAAGTTGCAAGAGTCAGCACCACCGCTACCAACTCGCGTAGTTCATAAAGTTTTAGCTAAAGAGTTAGGTGAAGATTGGCGCGATAACTTCGCTAACTTCGAAGATCAACCAACTGCATCGGCATCAATCGGCCAAGTTCATAAAGCAACTTGGAAAGATGGTCGAGCAGTTGCCGTAAAGATTCAGTATCCCGGTGCTGCTGAAGCTTTGATCTCAGATCTAAATCAGATTCAACGTTTTGCCAGAATTTTCCAATTAGTTATGCCCGGTTTAGATATGAAACCTTTGCTCGAAGAACTTCGTGCGCGCATTATTGAAGAAGTTGATTACCGTTACGAGGCTGAAGCGCAACAAAAATATTCTGAGGTTTATGACAACGACCCAGATATCGCGATTCCAAAAGTTGTCATGGCATCTGATCGCGTGTTAGTTAGTGAATGGCTAGAGGGCACTCCACTTTCAAAGATCATTGCCAGTGGTACCCAAGAGCAACGCAATAACGCTGGCATGAAGTTGGCTCGTTTCCACTTCACCTCCCCTGATCGCGCCGGCTTACTTCACGCTGATCCACACCCCGGCAACTTCCGATTACTAGATGATGGTCGCCTAGGCGTGCTCGACTTCGGCGCCTGCAACCGTTTGCCTGATGGTTTCCCTGAGCCAATGAAGAATTTGCTCAAGCACGCTCTCGATGATGATGCGATTGCGCTCTATGAGGGCTTTAAAAAAGATGGCTTCATCATGGCCGATGTCGATGTTGACCCAAATCTGGTCTTGGAATATCTAGTGCCGCTAGTTGAGCCGCTTAGAACTGAAGTATTTAAGTACTCCCGTGAGTGGCTACGCGACCAAAGCGCCCGTGTTGGTGACCCTCGAAACCCAACTGCCAAGATCGGTTTCCAATTAAATCTGCCAGCTGAATATGTATTGATCCATCGCGTAACCCTCGGCACTACTGGCATTTTCTGCCAATTAGAAGCCGAGGGTAAATTCCGCGACGAAGCTCTCTCTTGGTTCCCCGAGATCGCACCAGCAAACTCTTAAGCAGCGCTAGTTGTTTTTCAAGCCGCCAAACGTGGGCGACCAGCTTTGCGCTTTGCTTGAATAACAACACCGTCTTCAAATAATTCGCCGCCCCAAACACCGCAAGGTTCCTGACGTGAGAGCGCGCCAGATAAACACTTGGCTCGCACCGGACATTCACCACATAACGCTTTGGCAGCTTTGATATCTGCTTCGGCATCAGAGAAAAAGGTTTCAGGTTCTGCGCCGTGGCAAGGCAAAGCATTAGCGATCGGATTGCCATATGTGCCGGTGATATCACCGAGACCAATCTTTTCGCCGCTTTCGGCCCAACCTGGTACTAGTAGTTCACTGAAGAGAACACTCATAGTTCTCACCTTCTTTCTTTTGTTTGTCTTTCTCTTGTCTGGGTAGTTGTTTTGGTTATTACATTGTCGGGGTAAAGAAAAAGGACCCTTAATCCTTTTGGATTAGGGCCCTTGTTTGGCTTATTCGATGTTATTCGAATGAACCTCCAGCAGACCCGGATCCGGCATAAAAATTGGCATAAGCTGCAAAATTAGTTGCAGTAGGCCAATTAGATGTCGCGCGCTTAGCTGATACGGGTTTCATTGCAGCACCCATAACAGCCTCACGCATTGCGTGTGCTGTATGTAGATGTGCAGTTCTTTGCATAAGAGCAAGAGTAAAGCATCGGTATTCAATGATGCAAATTAATTAAATCTAACTGATCAGTAACCCTGCTTGTGCGAGAAATGGTGATGGTTTTCCGCGATAGCTAATGCGTAATTCACGCTTTGCTCGAGTCATGCCCACATAGAACAAGCGGCGTTCCTCTTCGATCATGCGGGCATCGAGCGTAAAACCATTGGTTTCCAAGGGTAATAAGCCCACATTGGCGCCCATCAGGAAAACGCGCTCCCATTCGAGGCCTTTTGCGGCGTGCAGGGTAGCCAACGTAATCACTGGCATCGTTGGTGGATTATTTTGCTGCACACGATCTTCAACTTCGCGTAAATAACTGCGCAGCGTTTTCGGTGAGAAGTTTGTATCTTCATCAAGCTCGCGCGCTAAGTGCAGTAAACCCGCAATGCCATCGATGCTTTGCCCAGTTAAAAACGGTTGCGCTAACGTGCGCAATTCATCTAGCCAACTTATGCCTTCAGTTGGAATAACCGACGCGGTTCGAACACCTTTTAAGAATTCTTTTACATCGGGACGATCAAAGAAGCGTTCAGTGCTGCGCACTTGATATGGCAACTTCGCGCCATTCATCGCACGCTCCAATGAATTCAATTGTGAGTTAGTGCGTGCAAGCACTGCAATCTCTTGCGCCGGCACACCACTACTTAACAGTGAGGTCATGTCAGCAACTATGCCAGCGATTTCTGATGACTCATCGTTGTAAGCAAGTACTTCTGGTTTGTCGCCATGATCATTCTGCGCATTTAGCTCTTGCCCCATAGTTGCGCTTCGCAATAATGAATTCGCGGCAAAAGTAATCTCTGGTGTCGAGCGATAGCCTGAAGTTAACCGAATAACTTCAGCATCTGAAAAACGGGAAGTGAAAGTTGTTAAGAAAGATGATGTTGCGCCAGCGAAAGAATAAATAGTTTGTGCTGGGTCACCCACAACACAAATCTCTTGTCGATTGCCTAACCAAGCATTAATCAATCTTTGTTGTAGTGGTGAAATATCCTGATATTCATCAACTGTGAAATAACGATATTGATCTTGCACGCGTTCGCGCACTTCGCGTTCTTCTTCGAGCATCGCAGTTGTAAGTAATAAAACATCTTCGAAATCCATGGCTAGCTCTTGGCGTTTGATACTTTCATATGCGGTGTAAACCTGTGCAACTTGTTCGGCATTAACGCGAGGCTTAGCGGCTCTGTTATCGAGTTCAGTTAAATAGTCAGTTGGGCCGATCTGCGAAACTTTCGCCCATTCGATTTCGTTCGCGATGTCGCGCAGAGTGTCGCGCGAATTGATATTGATGGTGCCCTGTAAACCAGCCCGATTGATCGCTTCGCCCAGAAATCCGGTCTTAGATGTCAGCAAATCAGGGGTGCGGCCGCCAAATACGCTCGGCCAGAAGAAGAGCAGCTGCTTGAGCGCTGCTGCGTGGATTGTGCGGGCAGCCACGGTGGGCACGCCCAAACTACGAAGGCGGGTGCGCATTTCACCGGCAGCGCGGGCGGTAAAAGTTATCGCCAGAATTCGTTGCGGATCCATCGCCCCAATAGCTGCGGCATAGGCAATGCGGTGCGTAATCGCTCTAGTTTTTCCAGTGCCAGCACCAGCAATTACACAAACTGGGCCACGCGTAGCGAGAGCAACTGCGCGTTGTTCATCATCGAGAGCTGCCAAAATTTCTTCGGCGCGAACATTTACTAGCGGTTCTTCACTCATCGCCAGCTCTCGCCACCAGACAAGGGATGCCCAGAAAAATCACCATGTTCGGCGGCAAACCAACGTTCGATCATTTTGCGTGCGACGCTGATCATTGGTGGTAACAACAGCGTGCCATCTTCCATTGCACTTCTTAGCTCTGTGCGCGAGTACCAACGCACTTCAACAATTTCCTCGCCGTCAGGTCGAGCAGCTGACGGATCATCGATTAACGCTTCAAATGAAATCATGATGCTGGCTGGAAATGGCCAAGGTTGCGAACCTAAATAGTGGATCTGTGAAACCGTAACGCCACTTTCTTCAAGTACTTCTCTTGATACGCATTGCTCAAAAGTTTCACCAGGTTCTAGAAATCCAGCAAATGTTGAGAACCGACCTGCTGGCCAAACTGCTTGGCGACCAAGCAAGATGCGATCATCTGTATCGCGCACTAAAACAATTACTGCGCTATCTGTGCGTGGGTGATGCTGTGCTTCGCATTGATCACAAACTCTAACTGCGCCACCGAGTGAACTTGTTGTGTCGGCCCCACACTTCGAACAACGCGGGTGCGAGCTATGCCAATTAGAAAGTGCCACCGCATGTAACGCTAAACCAATTTCAAGTGGTGAAAGGGCTGCCCCAATCTCGCGTAGTGAAAGTAAATCTTCAGACTCGGCCACGTGGGCGGCGAAATATGGCGTATCGGTTGCGCGATCGATGCCAAGGAAATAGTTCTCTTCGCTCTGCGCATTTGGATAAAGTAATTTTGCACTTGCTAGATCAGCGCTAACTTTTCCGCCACCAACTGAGAGAACCTTGGCGCGCTTAAGCAGCTCAGCCAGTGTCGCTGGATCAGTTCGCAGCTCGCTGGCACGGTCAATCAGGCTTGGCTGTTGGTTGATCGCGCTCATAAGAGGCAACGCTACTAGCCTTCGCGCATGAAGGTAACCTCGTGGAATCTGCTACACGGCATGAGCATTCCGCCCAAATCGGGCGATGATTTTACGGGTTTGGCTGCCGCGGCTGCGGAGCTTCAAACCGAAGTGCTGGCAATTCAAGAAGTTGATCATAATTTGGCCAGAACTAACTATGCCAATCAATGCGCAAATATCGCTCTTGCAATGGGGGCCAGTGATTGGGCATTTGCGCCGGGAATTATTGGATCTCCTGAAGGTAAGTGGCAAAGTGCTGATGCGAAAATTATTAGTAATCAAGCAAGCGATTCTGAAGTTGAATCAGGTTCCTATGGCATCGGTATTGTTTCAAAGATTAAAGTTTTAAAGTGGCACCGATTAGATCTTGGTCGCTCGATTATTGGCGCACCACTGTTAATTCCAAATACCGAAACTGGTAAAGCCAAAGCGATCTACATCAAGGACGAACCTCGGGTAGCTCTCGCTGCCCAATTAGAAAATGGTTGGACCGTAATAAACACTCACTTATCTTTTGTGCCTGGAATGAATCTAATTCAGTTGGCCAAGTTAAAGAAGTGGGCTGATACTTTTGGCGAGAAGGTATTACTGATGGGCGATTTTAATTTACCTAGCGCAATTCCAGCAATTGGCTCAAAATGGCAATCGCTATATGCCCAGAATACTTATCCGAGTTGGAAACCAAAGATTCAATTTGATTACATCTTAAGCAAAGGTGTTGCACTTAAAGATGTGATTCAAGTGCCAACTACTTCATCAGGTATCAGCGATCACTTACCACTAACAATTGAGGTTAGCTAGGCGACTTCAGCAATTTTGCTCTGGCTGTGAGTTAACGATTCACGTTGCACCTTAAAGATTGAGAATAGTTCGAGGCGCTTCTCATCAGGAATCGCAAAGGTTGCAGCTTTACCTGACCACGCATTTAGATCAGCTAGTGAGTTACAAGCAGATAAGCCTTCAAGCAAACGCTCTAGATCGCCTTCAGCCAGATTGCGCTTAGGGGCTTTATTGCGGTTATTTTGATTGGCCCGCGCTACTTTTTCCATCTCTTCGCGGCTGGGGCGCTTACCTTTAGCGGCAAAACCCAAGTTAGCTAGGCAACGGCCAATGCTTGAGGTTTCGCAGTTCTCGCTGGCATTAGCGCGGTTAATAACGCTGCTGCCTTCGATTTCGGTAGCAAAACCAGTGGCTTGCGGTCGAGCATCTTCGCGATTGGTAAATGCTTCGGTGCGACAGACCCATTCCACTCGCCCATCAGTGCGTTCAGTACGTTGCAGATCAGTAATGATGCGACCATCAGGAAATTTCTTCCAGAAGGCCTGAATACGGTTTTCAACTGGCTCGTATAGATCAATATTGAAGTAGCTCATGGCTTAAGCCGCCGCAATTAGTTCTTTGGCGATTACTTCGCCTGGGCTTAAAGTGCCGGCGCGGAAAGCATCGGTAATTAGCTCGCGACCTGTTTCAGTAAAGCGAGTTGAGATATATGAATCGCGTGAATTAAAAGCGACGAAATCTAGAACCTCACCGGTTTCCAGATGGATTGCGTCGCCATTTACGTTCTTAAGATCATCGAGAATTTTCTTGCGGAAAGATTCGCGGACGGATCGAACAATCTCGGTCTCGTAATTGGCGCGCACCCACTCGGTAAAAGCATGCTCGTTGATTACTTCCGGAGATGCTTTTGGGGTAACTAATGAGACTTTGGCGATCTCTTCGCCATCAAGATTAGCTTTAACTGAATCGGCTCCAACGGCATCGAGGGCATCGGCAAATTCACGACGCAGGCGATCTTTAGTTTCCTTGGCAGCATTTGCAATAACAGTGATTGCAGATAACTGAAGCGCTAGCTCTTTGAGATTCATTTCAGGCCCACCTTTACTCATTAGTTGTTTCGCAGTTCTTAACTCTTGTTAAGTGGTTGCGATGTGATGAGTAAAGCGGGCACCACTGACAAAGCCCCCAGTGAAGGGGGCCTTGGCGGCGTGTCGCCCTTATAAATCAAGGGTTTTAGCGCTTTAAGATTTAAACGTTTAAGTTAGCCTTTTTCTGACGTGAAGTAATGCGACCACGTTCTGCTTGATCGAGAATAACTTTACGGATACGAACAACTGCCGGAGTTACTTCGACACATTCATCTTCGCGACAGAATTCAAGAGCACCTTCCATGTTTAGCTTCTTAGGTGGAATCAAACGCTCTGATTCATCGGTACCTGAAGCACGCATGTTGGTAAGTTTCTTTTCGCGAACACAGTTAACGTCCATGTCATCGTTACGTGAGTTTTCACCGATAACCATGCCTTCGTAAACTTCATCGCCAGGTTCAACGAAGATAGTTCCACGATCTTGTGTTCCGTAGAGCGCATATGAAGTAACTGTGCCCATGCGATCTGAAACAAGTGAACCGGTTGCACGAGTACGAATATCTCCGAACCAAGGCTCGTAACCATCAAATACATGGTGGAGCAAACCGGTGCCGCGAGTCTCAGTTAGGAACTCAGTACGGAAACCGATCAAACCACGTGAAGGAACTTTGTAATCAAGGCGAATCCAGCCAGTGCCATGGTTAACCATTTGTTCCATGCGACCCTTACGAAGTGCCATCAACTGAGTAAGCACGCCCAGATATTCTTCAGGAGCATCAATTGTTAATCGCTCCATCGGTTCGTGAACCTTGCCATCAATCTTCTTAATAACTACCTGTGGCTTACCAACAGTTAGTTCAAAACCTTCGCGCTTCATGATTTCAACTAGAACAGCAAGCTGAAGTTCGCCGCGGCCTTGAACTTCCCAAGTATCAGGACGCTCAGTATTTAGAACACGCAATGAAACGTTACCGACTAGCTCTGCGTCCAGGCGACCCTTAACTTGGCGCGCAGTAAGCAGCTTGCCGCTCTTGCCCGCTAGAGGTGAGGTATTGATTCCGATAGTCATTGAAATAGATGGCTCATCAACGATGATCAAAGGCAGCGCATGCGGATTTTCATTATCAGCCAGCGTCTCGCCCAAGGTAATTGTCTCGATACCTGCAACCGCGATGATGTCGCCAGGATGGGCTTCAAGGGTTGGTACGCGCTCTAGCGCTTCAGTAATAAGTAGCTCTGAAATCTTTACGCGCTCTGTTGTGCCATCTGTCTTAATCCAAGTAACAGATTGTCCCTTTTTAATAACACCTTCGCGGACTCGGCATAGCGCCAAGCGACCAAGGAATGGTGAAGAGTCAAGGTTTGTAACGTGTGCTTGCAGTGGTGCACCTTCGTGATATTCAGGTGCTGGAATTGCCGAGAAAATAGTGTCGAATAAAACATCGAGGTTTGTTTCTTCTGGCATTCCGCCATCAGCTGGACGAGTTAATGACGCACGCCCGGCTTTAGCTGATGCGTATACAACTGGGAATTCGATTTGTTCTTCGTTTGCGCCGAGGTCAAGGAATAGTTCGTAAGCCTCGTCAACAACTTCGGCGATACGTGAGTCTGGGCGGTCAACTTTGTTGATCAACAAAATAACTGGCAGATTCTTTTCAAGTGCTTTACGCAAAACGAAACGTGTTTGTGGCAATGGACCTTCTGATGCATCGACTAGCAAAATAACGCCGTCAACCATTTCAAGTCCGCGTTCAACTTCGCCGCCGAAATCTGCGTGGCCTGGTGTATCAATAATGTTAACAATTGTTGCGCCGCGCTTTACCGCTGTGTTTTTCGCAAGAATCGTGATGCCTTTTTCGCGTTCTAGATCCATGGAATCCATCATGCGATCTTGACCTTCGCCCTGCACTTTGTGCGCAGCGAATGCACCCGACTGCCACAACATGGCATCAACAAGGGTGGTCTTGCCATGATCCACGTGAGCGATGATCGCTACGTTGCGCAGGTCATCGCGCTTCTTAACTGGCAGTCCTTTTAGGTGTTCTTGAATCTTGGCCACGAAAGCTACTTTCCTTAGGAAGCCAGCCCAATATAAGGCCTTGCCTCTATCCAACGATTTGGTCCTACAGAGGCCAATTCCCTCAGCCGCACAGGCTAAATCTTACCTTTTCCCCTGAATATGAACTAATCGTTGCGTAAATGCGAGTGTCTTTATTCGATTTCTAATTGATAAAACTTTTCTCACGCAAAAGTGCCGATAACAGAGGTGCCATCTTTGTCGCGAAAGCTTCTGAGAAATGGGCACCGTCATAGAAAACCGGAGTGTTATCAATAATTGGTGGACAGGTGCCAAGGTCGCAGATCCAGCCCTTTAGATCAATAAATAAGCCGCCCACGGCTTCAGTGGCATATTTCTGAGCAACCACGTAATTGCGATTCCAGGTGATGGAACCAAAGCAAGTTTTCTTTAATTCGCCTTGGGCATTTGTGCAATTAATTAGCGATGTCCCCCAGCCTGAATCAGGGACACCTAAATAAACAATCCTTGAATTGAGTTTGCCAAGAGTTTGCATCGAGCGTTGCAGCCCTTCTTCCCAGAGTTGATCATGAGCTTCACCGGAATCTTTGTTGCCGCTTGCAATTGGGTGGGTCGGCTGATCAGATATGAAAATTAAATCTGGTTTTGTTTCCTGTAGATAATTAAATGTCCATTCGCGATGTGGCGCGCAGTCAGTCCTTACGCCACCGGCTTCACCCCAATTAAATGGCACGATATCGGCCACCATGCACTCGCGCATATTTAACGCAACCACATGCCACTTGGAAAGATCGAGTGCGCCGAGAATTGTGTTGTAAACAGCCAGTGCATATGAGTCACCTAAAATCACAGCTGTATTTGCGGCCGATCTGTTTCCAAACTCACAAGTGATTGCGCGAATCGCAACATCCATACAATTTCGCCATTGTCGATCACGCAGCGGCGTTAATTGCGAGACTGTTGGTGACATATTCGCTGGCACCACGTTCAACATATTGCCTTCGCTGACTTTATCTTTGAAGGCGTCAAGTAACTCGGTATAGGAAAGCACTTTGACTGTGGGGGTTGGCTTCGCAGAAGCCGACACACTTGGCTTTACCGTTGGCTTCGCAGTTGGTGTCGATGTTTCTGACGGTGCGGCACTTGGCTCAGCAGATGCGCTACTGCTTACCTCAGGCGTAGGAATTGAAGTAGTTGTTTCGCTGGGGGCGGGAGTGCTTTGAATTTCAGGCGAAGCAACTTCTTGTTGCGTTGAACTCAGATCAATTCGCCCCGTCGCAACTGTAAATACGAGAGCAATCGCGGTAAATGATGCGGTGGCTGCCATAACTTTACTTCTAGCCGATATCGCGACTGGCTGCGTGAATCTAACTGGAATTGGCAATTTACGAATCGGATGCTCAATTAGCTGGTACCCAATTACCGAAAGCAACAAGGTCGAAACAATTATCAAAATATTGAGGACTAACGGTGAAGCTGAAATCTGATCTTTGACCACGATTATTGCTAACCAGTGCCATAAGTAAATTGAATAAGACAATTTTCCAATATATACAAGTGGCTTTCTAGCCAAGACCGAACCAACGGCTGAAAGTTTTGCCGAATTCATTTCACTAAAGAGGATTAGCGCTGTTCCAAGTGTCGGTACGAGCGCGCTGGCACCTGGCAAACTTGATGCTTCATCAAAGCGCACAACTGAGAAACCAATCAGTGCGATACCGAGTACTGAAAGTAAGTTGCTTATGGCATTTGTGAGGTTGAACTTACGCAGCGCCAGACCCAACGCCAGTAGTGCTCCAATGCCTAATTCATAGGCTCGCTCAAAGCTTGAGAAATACGATTGCGTTTGATTTGTAGTTGTGACCGCACTTATTAGAGAAGCAAGTGAGACCAATAAGACTGCAACAAATGGTGCTACCAGCCAAGACTTAGCTTTAACTTTAATTCGGGCGACCAGTAAGAAGAAAGCGGGAAAGATTAGATAGAACTGCTCTTCAACCGCGAGTGACCAATAATGCTGCAGAAGGGAAACCGCTTGTGCTTGTTGAAAGTAGTTCAGCGACTCCTGCATGTAATGAATATTTGCGCCAAACAAACTAGCCCAAATGGCATCGTTTCTAACTTGGCTAAAACGAGCTTGGCTGTAATTAAAGTAGGCATAAACAAGTGCCACAATAATTACGGTCAGTGCCATCGGGACAATGCGCTTTACGCGTCGTAAGTAGAAATTCCTAAATGAAATGCGACCACTTTGGCCACTTGCTAAATTGCTTTGGTATTCGTTAATTAAAAGATTGGTGATTAAAAACCCAGAAATTACGAAGAAGATATCTACGCCGATATAGCCGCCGCTAAATCCAGTGATTTGTAAGTGGCAGAGAATTACTAGGGAAACCGCTAGTACCCGCAGACCATCAATTTCCGGGCGGAATCTCATTGCCCGAGTGTAGGTTAAAGATTTAAAACTGAATCAAACGTTAAAGCGGAATTCAACGACGTCTCCGTCGGCCATTACATAATCCTTGCCTTCCATGCGCACTTTGCCTTTAGCTTTTGCTTCAGCCATGGAACCGGCAGCGATGAGATCTTCAAAACCAACTATTTCGGCCTTAATAAAACCCTTTTGGAAATCGGTATGAATAACACCAGCGGCCATTGGTGCTGTGTCGCCTTTATGAATTGTCCATGCGCGGGCTTCTTTCGGGCCGGCAGTTAAATAAGTCTGCAGTCCTAGCGTTGTGAATCCAACGTGTGCCAAAGTAGCAAGACCTGGTTCTTTCAAACCAATTGATTGCAACAATTCGAGAGCATCTTCATCGCTTAATTCAGCGAGTTCAGCTTCAGTTTTAGCATCAAGGAAAATTGCTTCAGCCGGTGTTACTAGATCTTGAAGCTTCTTGCGCAAGTCAGCATCATTTAATTCAGCAGCATCAACGTTGAAAACATATAAGAATGGTTTCGCAGTTAGTAGGTGAAGCTCAGCAATTTCAGTTAAATCAATTTTGCTCTGCGAAAGTGGCTTACCTGATTGCAACCATTCATTTGCAGCGATCGCAGCATCTAAAACAGTCTGCTTATCTTTAGAGAGGCGAACTTCTTTTTCCAAACGAGGCAACGCTTTTTCAATAGTTTGAAGATCGGCGAGCGCTAATTCGGTGTTGATTGTTTCCATGTCACTCGCAGGATCAACGCGACCATCGACATGCACCACATCGCCATCGGAGAAAACGCGAATCACCTGACAGATCGCATCGGTATCGCGAATATTAGTTAGGAACTTATTGCCCAAGCCCGCACCTTCAGATGCGCCCTTAACGATGCCCGCGATATCAACGAAGGAAACCACTGCTGGCAGGATCTTTTCAGAACCAAAGATTTGGGCCAATTTAGCTAGGCGCTCATCAGGAACTCCGACTACGCCGACATTTGGCTCGATCGTGGCGAAGGGGTAATTGGCCGCTAAAACGTTGTTCTTGGTTAGCGCGTTAAAAAGGGTCGACTTTCCAACATTTGGCAGACCGACGATTCCGATTGAGAGGCTCACAAGGAGTAGAGCCTACGCGAGTATGTCAGTGCTTCCTGCCACGATACGGCTATGTCAGCATCGGTAGTGGTTCTTTTAACAGGTTTGGCCATCGGCTTAGCCCTTGGTTTCTTTATTTCTAGCCTCAAAAACAAGGCAGATCGGGCACAAGATGGTTCAACATCGGCTGCCATCGCTGCCGAACTTGCCGGAGCAAAGGCGCTGGTTGAAAATTTAACCAGTCAAATCGCAACCATGAATTCACAGAACACCACAAGTGCTGCTCTGAATGAAGCGATCGCCGATGTGAAAATCCGCATGAGTTCACTTTCAACTCAAACTGCCGATGCTGAAACCAAACGCGCTGCTGCCGAATCTGCCATTAAAACTCAGATCGAATCAATGCAAGTTGGTAACCAGAACCTACTTGAGCAAGCAACCAAGCTTGCTGGTGCACTTTCTAGTTCGCAGACTCGTGGTCGCTTTGGTGAAGTCCAACTCGAAATGCTTCTAGAAAATGCTGGCTTGATTGAAGGCATTCACTTTGAAAAGCAAAGTTCTGATCGTGGCAATGGCGAGATCTCACGCCCAGATATTCAGATTGCCATTCCTGGTGGCTCTCGCATCTTTATTGATTCAAAGTTTCCATTTGCTCGCTTTCTAGAGGCTGTTGATGCCGACGATGAAGAAACTCGCGCCTATCTCATGCAGCAGCACACCAAAGATTTGCTCAAGCATGTCGAAGCACTTTCAAAGCGTGACTACCAAGGCGTTACCTTCTCCCCTGATTTCGTAGTGCTTTTCGCGCCATTTGAATCAATCTTGTCTGAGTCGCTTCGGGTTGATCCAATGTTGCTTGAAAAAGCTTTCTCAATAAATGTCACAATCGCAACGCCAACAAATATGTTGGCTCTGCTACGCACCGTGGCTTACGCCTTTGGTCGACAAGATCTAGCTGATAACGCAAATGCGATTCAAGGGCATGCCTCTGAGCTCCTAAAGCGCATTGGCGCATTACATTCCAAGTTAGCCACATTGGGTGATCGCATTAAGTCAGTCGAACGTGGCTTTAACGATGTTATTCAGACCGCCGAAACCTCATTATTGCGCCCGGCTCGCAGCATGGTGAACCTCGGGGTAAGCACTGGCGCTAATAAACTAGCGCCATTAAGTGATGTTGATGATGAAGTCCGTGCGATTAAATCTGCTGCCCTAGAGATTGATTACATTGACGCTGAAGAGGAAGATAAATAATGAGCACAACAGCTGCACGTAAAGTCGCAATCACTGGTCCTGGCCTTAAAAAAGAGGGCATTATCGTTCTGCAGTTCTTCTTTATTGGCATCTTCTCTTATCTAGAACTTCTATTGCGCAATGGTTTTGGCATCGTCACTGGCCTAGTCATTATGTTGGTGACTTTTGGCGGCGTTCAATATGGTCGCAATGGCACAAGCTATGTGGCTGCGGTTAATCCACCGCTGGCTTTTGCTTCCCTTGCCTTCATTGAGTTGCTCACAAGAAGTGGTTTCTCAATTACGCGCTTCGGAATTGATTTCTTGGCAGCCCTTGCTAGCCAGGCACCGTTCTTGCTTATCTCAGCTGCCTACGCTTGGTATTTCTACTTTGATCGTAGAGCGAAGGCGCATAAGCGCCAGCGCGCTGAATAATTAATAGACTATTGCCAAGCAATTAGGAAATTGTGATCGAACCAATTTCCATGATTGTTACTTTGCCGGTCCAGTCCACAGATTGAGAAACTAGTTTATATATTCCTGCGGGAAGTCCAGCAGGTACGTTGATTGTCGTTGCGTATAGCTTATTTGTATCACTTCCATTTTGGAAAGTTGGTCTCGCCGCAGTCCCTACTGTGGTTCCGCTGGAATTTTTCAACCAGATGTAATCTAAATCCGAGGCAACATCATCTAGCGCTCTGGCAGAAATTATGATCATTCCAGCACCAGTCAAGGAGTTAGGCGTAGCCGAAACTAGTTCGACTGTAGGTTTTGCAGAATCCATCAAAATAGATGTGAAACCTGTTCCGAGAAATACTCGCCCGCTATTTCCATAAGCGTCTTCAGCATATAAGTGAACTCTGCAGGCAGTATTTGCGACTGGATTAGTAGCCACAATCGGAGATACAGAGGTAAAAGGTGTCGTAAATAGAGTTCCACATACGGCTCTATCAGTTTCTAATCTGTATTTCCAGCCTGGTATCACGTTAAATTGAACGGTTGTCAAGAAATTAGCTCGCCCAAAAAATGTTGCCTGGGGCTGAAGCGTTATGCTCATGTAAGTAGTAACAGATGTTTCGGTCGCTACAGTTTCTGAGCCCTTAGTTGCCGTCAATCGTAATTTATATGTTGTCGATGGCGTGAGCGTTGAAATCAAATTAGAACCTGCGCATCCATTACAGACAGACTTTAAAAGAGTGCCGGCTGAATCCAAAAGATCTAATTTGTAACTTACGCCTGGTACAACTACATAATCGACTTGGATGCTGTCCTTCTTCGCAAAAGTTGAACTAATCACTGGCGCAGCAAGTGGTACCTTGAAATAGAATTCAATTGTGCCGGAAGTGGCAGGATTGAAACCTGTACTTCCAGCCTTAATTGCCGTTACTGAACATGTTGCAGCGGTCGTTGCGTTTAACAAGTTACCATTTACTGCACAACCAGAACCACTCACTTGGAAGGTAACTTCGCCAGTTCCAGAGCCTCCTGTTGTTGTAAGCGAAATAGGTGTACCAGTGAAACCGGTACGAATAGAATTCGATATTGAAAACGCCGCTTGGTCGGCTAGGGCATATACAAATGTTTTGGCTGCTGATGTAGTTGAGTTAAATCCACTACTAGCTGCCTTGGACGCAATTACGACACAATTTGTCACGGTTGCCGCTACTAACGTTGTGCCAATAATGGAGCAATCGGCGCCGCTAACCGTGAAAGTAAGATTTCCTGTTCCTGAACCACCTGTCGTTGTTAGAGATAACGAAGTGCCAGGCAGGTTTCGTAATGTCGTATTGCTGATTGAGAGCGTTGCTTGGCTTAGATTCCTGAAAGAATAACCCTTCCTGTCAGAAGTTATTGAGTTAAATCCAGCACTAGCAGCTTTGGTGGCCCAAGCAGTACAAGTTGTTTCGATTGATGATGTCAACGTAGTGCCATTTAACGTGCAGCCACTTCCGGTAACTTCATAATTGACGGCGCCCGTTCCAGATCCACCAACAGTTGAGAGAGTGATTGAAGTGCCCGGAACGTATCCCAATAAAACTGGGTACAAGACAAGAGGGTTCTGATTTGCAGTTACAAAATTAAAAGCTCTGGTGGCGGAAGTCGCTGAATTGAAGCCAGTACTTGAGGCTTTTGTTGCGGTCACGACACATCTTGTGTCTATCGAAGCAGTCAAACTGTTTCCGCTAACAGAGCATCCAGTGCCTACAACTTCGTAACTAACAGCTCCGTTTCCGGATCCTCCGGTTGTCGTGAGTGTAAATGTTGAACCAGGAACAACTGTTAAAACCGTATTTGAAATAGCTAATGTTGTCTGATTTGCATTCGCAAAGCTGAAGTTCTTGTTTGCTGATGTTATGGCGTTAAAACCAGTGCTTGCGGCCTTGGTTGCGGTAACAACACATGTTGTAGATGTTGAAGCAGTAAGGCTGCTACCGCTGACAGAGCAACCGGTGCCGCTGACTGAATAAGTAACTGCACCTGTTCCAGAGCCGCCAGTTGTCGCGAGGGTAATTGTTGCACCAGGGAGAGCTGTTAGCGTTGTATTCGAGATATTAAGAGTGACTTGGTTTGCAGGCGCAGCAACCGCCGCTTGGGTTGCATTTGAAAATACGAAGCTCTTTGCTGCAGATAAAGTTGAGTTAATTCCGGAACTGGATGCTTTGGTGGCTACAACGCTGCATGTGGTCGCTGCCGTAGCGGTCAAGTTACTTCCGTTAATTGAGCAGCCCGTGCCGGTTGCCGTAAAACGCAACGCGCCAGTTCCTAAGCCACCAGTAGTTGTAAGAGCAACAGTAGTTCCAACTGAATTAGTGAGAACATTGTTTGAAATAGTTAGAGTCGGTTGGAACGTCCATGACTTAAATCCTTGCCAAGGTCCAAAAGTAAAACTTTTCTCATTAGAGCGGATAGATAAATACCCATCACTAGCGGCCTTTTGAGCTATAACCCGACAATCAGTTTCAACAGCAGAAGTTAATACATTGCCCGTAATTTTGCAGAGAGCATTATTGGTTTCAAATGTAACTGCTCCTGTACCTGAACCACCGATTGTTGCAAGATTTATTGATGCCCCATAAAGATTAAGTGGGTCTGCATCATTAGAAATCGTTAGCGTAGCTTGATTTACGGCTGATGGAGTTACAACGGGTGCCGGTGCTGGTGTGACAACTGGCGTAGGAGCTGGTGTTACAACAGGTGCTGGTGCTGGTGTTACAACGGGTGCCGGTGCTGGTGTTACAACAGGTGCTGGTGTTACAACAGGTGCTGGTGCTGGTGTTACAACAGGTGCTGGTGCTGGTGTTACAACAGGTGCTGGTGCTGGTGCACAAGTAGCCAAGAGTTGGTTGGTAACGTCAACTCGATTTAGTGAACCTTGTCCGTTTTCTTTTGTCCACGCTTTAACGTATGCAGAATAAGATTTGCTACAGCTTGTATTTGAAATCAGGGTCGTTAAGGTGCCCTCAAATGGGTTTTTATAGTTCAAAATCTTGCTTGGTAGCTCTTGTCCCTGATCATCCAAAACAATAATTTGATAAGAACATGCTTTTATCTCCATTGAAACTCTGGCGTCCGTGACGCCTAATTTAAAGAATTTGGTTTGGCCTATGAAATTATCTCCCGAGCAAAGGTTCTCTGTTGAGCTTGGCAAAGGAGTTGCCGCTGCCCCGGTCGCCGAAGAGCAAGATGGGAATACGAGACCAGCAGAAGCACTCGCCAAGACTCCAGCTCCATTTTTTCCAGACCAAGCTTTGACATGAGCCGAATACCTTGTATCGCAACTTAGGCCAAGAAAACGAGTCTCTACTTGATTATCTTTTAAATTTTGTGAATTTATAATTTTGGTTTCATAGATTATGCCGCCCCCTCCTATGTCCATTAAGTAAGAGCAGGCCCTGATCGTTGCTAGTACTTTAACTTCAGAATCATTCACTCTGACTGCTTGAGCATTGGCAATGAAATTCTCACTTGAACAAGCAGTTTCTACCGGAGTGGGTGTTACAACAGGTGTTGGTGTTGGTGTTGGTGTTGGTGTTGGTGTTGGTGTTGGTGTTGGTGTTGGTGTTGGTGTTGGTGTTGGTGTTGGTGTTGAACACGATGGAAATATAATGTGAGTAGGAAGGGTTGTTGAAACTCCCTTACCATCTCTCTCGGTCCATACCTGTATCTGTGTTGAATACTTGATATCACAACTCAGATTGTTGAATTGAAATACCACTGGAGTATCTGTGGCACTTTGAGTGTTTGCAATTTTGGTTTGGTAACCTCTACCTCCCCCATCTATGGAGATTGTGTAAGAGCAAGCCCTGACAATCGCTTCCACCTTTATTTCAGTTTCACTTACTCTTACTGCTCGGGCGTTTCCAATGAAATTATTACTTGAACATGCTTGTTTGGTTGGAGAAGGTGTTGGAGTTGGCGTGACAACAGGTTTTGGCGTTGGTGATACGACAGGTGTCGCAGCCACAACGCGAAGAGTAATAATCAAATTACTAGCTTGGTACTCATTCGTCTCTTCGGTGGAAACTACCACTGTGCAGTTTCCTACATTTTTAAATTCAACGACATACAAAGGAATCAGAGAACAATTATTTGCCACACCAATTGCTAAGCGATAATTTGTATTTGCCTGAGTTCGAATATCCAATTTCGACTGAGTGCCAACCGTGAATTCAGAAGGTCCACTGTAAGTAATTATCTGGCTAGGGCGACTTGACGAATTTGTAGAACTTGGTTTTGACTCATTAACCGAAGGAATAGATGCCGGTGCTGGTGTTGGTGTTGCTGCAGGTTTTGGCTTAGCAGCGACCTTAACCCCTTTATTCCAAACCAGTTTGTTTCCCGATTTAATGCAGGTGTATTTGATCCCTTTTACAGTCGAAGTTGACTTTAGTTTTGGGCAAGTGTCGCCTGATTTAACCGCAGCACTAGCGATATTTAAGTTAACTGGGAGCAGCAGAACTGCCGAACAGAGAACTGCCAGAAATGACTTTCCTCTGCTCATAGGCTGATACTAACTTTCTGGCGACCTCAAGGTAAAGGGTTACCCCTGCGCAGCTGCCTTAATGTCTTTGCGTAGCTCTGGCGGCAGCGCAAATAGCAATGACTCTTGCGCTGCTGTGACAGTTTCGACATCTGCGAAACCGCGCTCTGCTAACCACTTTAGTAAATCATCGACCAAGATTTCGGGCACTGAAGCGCCGCTAGTAACGCCAATTGTTTCAACGCCGGTTAGCCATTCTTCTTTTGCTTCTGCGGCATAGTCAATTAAGTAAGCCTGTGGTGTGCCATATTCCTTGGCAACTTCAACTAAACGCACTGAGTTTGATGAGTTAGTTGATCCAACCACGATTACTAAATCTGCTTGTGGCGCAATTACTTTGATGGCATCTTGGCGATTAGTAGTTGCATAACAAATGTCATCTGATGGCGGATCTTGAATATCTGGGAAACGCTCTCTTAGAATCGCAACTGATTGCAATGCTTCATCAACGCTAAGCGTTGTTTGCGATAGCCAAGCTAATTTCTTACCTGGAGTTGGTTGCACGGTGCGGGCAGCATCTAGGCCATCAACTAATTTAACTTTGCCAACGGCTTCGCCCATGGTGCCTTCAACTTCTTCATGGCCTTCATGGCCGATAAATAAAATCTCTAGCTCTTCGGCAGCAAAGCGTCGGGCCTCATGGTGAACTTTGGTAACTAGTGGGCAAGTGGCATCAATTGTTTTTAAATTGCGATCAGCAGCTTCTTCATGAACCGCAGGTGAAACACCGTGCGCTGAGAAAACAACGATCTTGCCTTCAGGGACTTCATCAGTTTGATCAACAAAGATGGCACCGCGTGCTTCAAGGGTTGCGACAACATGTTTGTTATGCACGATTTGCTTGCGTACATAAACCGGAGCCCCGTAAAGCTCGAGTGCTTTTTCGACGGTGATCACGGCACGGTCAACGCCGGCGCAATACCCGCGTGGCGCAGCTAAGAGGATTCGCTTACTCATGTTGGTAAGTCTATTAGGATCAATCCATGCTCGAAACTTCAAGTGAATCTCCCGCGCCAGTACGCGCGGTCACTGAAGCGATCAAGGAATATCTCGATCGATTAGGGCCAA
Organism: Candidatus Planktophila sp.; assembly: GCA_044351155.1. Lineage (GTDB taxonomy): Bacteria > Actinomycetota > Actinomycetes > Nanopelagicales > Nanopelagicaceae > Planktophila. The sequence goes on from JBILGH010000012.1 coordinate 20,997, forward strand.
TCTGGATCGAAGGCGAGATCGCCGAACTCAATGAACGCAGCGGTGGCATGGCCTTTCTGCGCTTGCGCGATTCCAGCGTTGACATGAGCCTTTCGGTGATGTGCCACAAATCGGTATTAGCCAGCGTGGCACCTCTGCCAGCAAATGCGCGCGTTGTGCTTTATGCCAAAGGCTCTTGGTATACCAAGAACGGTTCTTACACTTTATCGGCCCGCGAGATTCGCCAAGTTGGCGTTGGTGAATTATTAGCGCGCATTGAAGCACTCAAAACTTTATTGGCAGCTGAAGGTTTATTCGCATCTGAAAATAAAGTTGCGCTGCCGCTACTGCCCCGCAAAATTGGTTTGATCTGCGGTCGCAATACTGATGCCGAACGCGATGTAGTTGAAAATGCAAAGCGGCGTTGGCCAGCTGTGCAGTTTGAGATTCGCGAAGTAACTGTGCAAGGTGCTGCAGCCGTTAGCGAAGTTTCGGCAGCGTTAGCCGAACTTGAAGCGCTGGCCGATGTTGATGTCATCATCATTACTCGTGGTGGCGGTTCCTTTGAAGATCTATTGCCATTTAGCGATGAAGGTTTAGTTCGCTTAGCGGCTAAGTGCAGCACACCGATTGTTAGCGCAATTGGCCACGAAAAAGATTCACCGTTACTTGATCTAGTTGCTGACTTTCGCGCATCTACTCCGACGGATGCAGCAAAGCGCGTAGTGCCTGATATCAATGAAGAAATTGATTTGATTGAAAAACTTCGTGATCGTGCTAGCCGATTTATGCGAAATATGATCGAGCTCGAAAGTTCCAAGATTGCTAATTTGGCAGCTCGCCCAGTGTTGCGCGATCCAGCGGTAATGATTACTTCGCGTTTGGAAATTGTTAACGGCTTGCGCGATCGTTCGATTCGTAGTTTTCAATCTCGGTTAGCAATTGCCCAAGAGGAATTGCTACAAGTAACGGCTCGAGTGCGCGCACTTTCGCCACAGGCCACCCTTGATCGTGGCTATGCCGTGGTGCAATTAGCCGATGGCAGCATTGCCCGCGATAGCGCCGCTCTAACAGATGGCGAAAAGCTGCGAATTAGGCTGGCACAAGGTGAGACCAGCGCCATGGTTACAAGTTAAAGAGCAGGCAGTAGATTTAAGCCATGGCCTCTGAAAAGAAGATCTCATATGAAGCAGCGCGTGATGAACTGGCGCAGGTTGTTTCATCGCTAGAAACTGGTGGCGCTACCCTCGAAGATTCCTTGAAGTTATGGGAACGCGGCGAAGAGTTAGCGAAAATCTGCCAGGAATGGCTAGATGGGGCGAAGGCAAAGTTAGATTCAGTTAAGCCAAGCGAATAGGTGCGCAAATGTCTCCTGAATTCACATATTCCGACCTGTTACCGATTGGTCCAGATACCACCAAATATCGCAGCCTTGGTTCTGACGGCGTTCGTACCTTAAAAGTTGGCGAACTCGAATTCTTAGAGATCGCGCCAGAGGCAATTGAGAAGTTAACTAGCACCGCGATTCACGATATTTCACATTACTTGCGCGCCGAACATTTACAGCAACTAGCAAATATTTTGAAGGATCCTGAAGCCTCCCCTAATGATCGCTTCGTGGCGCTAGATCTTCTTAAGAATGCCAATATTTCTGCTGGAGGAGTTTTGCCAATGTGCCAAGACACTGGTACTGCCATCGTCACTGGCAAGAAAGGTCAGTTTGTATTGACCCAGAGCCGCGATGAAGTTGCGATTTCAAAAGGTATCTACGATGCGTACACGAATTTGAATCTGCGCTATTCGCAGATGGCGCCAGTTACAACTTGGGATGAAAAGAACACCGGCAATAATTTGCCCGCTCAAATTGAAATCTACGCCGATAGCGAGCACTACGACGAATACAACTTCTTATTTATTGCCAAAGGTGGCGGCAGCGCTAATAAGTCATTCCTTTACCAAGAGACGAAGGCTGTTCTAAATCCGAAATCATTTATGACTTGGCTTGATGAAAAGCTGCGTTCTATTGGTACAGCTGCTTGCCCGCCGTATCACTTAGCAATTGTCATTGGTGGCACCAGCGCCGAGCACACCGTAAAGACCGCAAAATTGGCTAGTACTAAGTACCTAGATTCGCTGCCAACTAAGGGTGATGCGGCCACTGGGCACGGTTTCCGTGATTTAGAACTTGAGAAAGAAGTTCTCGAGCTAACTCGCACCCTGGGCATCGGCGCGCAATTTGGTGGCAAGTACTTCTGCCACGATGTTCGTGTTGTTCGTCTGCCTCGCCACGGTGCTTCGCTACCAATTGCGATTGCGGTTTCATGTTCGGCAGATCGCCAAGCTAAAGGCAAGATCACTAAAGATGGCATTTTCCTAGAAGAGTTAGAGCGCGAGCCAGCCCACTTCTTGCCCGAGACCACTGATGAACATTTAAATGATGGCGTGGTCAACATTAATTTGAATCAACCAATGGAAAACGTCTTGGCCGAACTTTCCAAGCACCCACTCAAGACGCGCATTTCGTTAACAGGCACTTTGGTTGTGGCCCGCGACTTAGCCCACGCCAAGATCAAAGAGATGATGGATGCCGGCGCACCAATGCCAGATTACTTACGTGATTTCGCGGTTTATTACGCTGGCCCAGCTAAGACTCCCGAAGGTTATGCGTCCGGTTCCTTTGGCCCAACAACTGCTGGCCGCATGGATTCTTACGTTGAATATTTCCAGAGTCGCGGTGGCTCAAAGATTATGTTGGCCAAAGGCAATCGCTCAAAAGCGGTAACTGATTCTTGTAAGACTCACGGCGGTTTTTATCTTGGTTCGATCGGTGGCCCAGCTGCTCGCCTTGCGCTAGATTGCATAAAGAAAGTTGAAGTTCTAGATTTCGCCGAACTCGGCATGGAAGCTGTTTGGAAAATCGATGTTGTAGATTTCCCGGCCTTCATTGTGGTCGATGATAAAGGTGGCGATTTCTTTGCCGAGACTTCAAAGCCAATCACAATTGGCATGGGGCCACGCTAGATTAATTAAAAGAAATAGTTACTTGAAAAATAGCGCGGCTTAGTACCAATTAGAACGCTTGAATTTAGCGAAAGCCCCACATGGAGTGTCATATCGGCTCTCGATATAACGAAGACCCCAAGAAATCTGAGTTACTGGATTTGTGCGCCAGTCAGTTCCGGCTGAATCCATCTTGGTGGCTGGCAGGGCTTGCGGAATTCCGTGAGCACCTGTGCGCTTATTGCTTGAACGGTAATTCCAATTGCTCTCTTTAGTCCAAAGCCCAACGAGACAGGCAAACTGCCGATCGCCCCAGCCATATTTATCTTCCATCAAAACCTTGGCAACTTCGCGGGCACCCTTTGGGGTACGGGCAAGCTCAACACTGGCGCTGGCCGATGAAACTAAAGACATCGCTGAAGCCGAAACTGTGGCCGAAGAAGAAAGCTCACTAAAGAGCGCCGCTTCGACTGGTGCAATTTCTGGAACTGTATTGGCGATTAAGTAGACCTCACCAGTTAGCGAATCAAGTGCGTCAGATGCCGGCATGGTCAGCGTTGTTGTGGCTGGAAACTCAAGGCCATAGGCGCTGGGTTGCAGCAACGCAAAGCCTAAGCAAGCAGCCACCGTTGTCCAGATCGCTAATGCGCGACGGGTAGAGTTCAAACGAAAACCCACGGTGACTCCTTTCCTTAGCTCGCAAATCTCACCCAGTCGGGTGAGTAACAGGGTTTAGACTGGCAAGGCGCACCGACATCAGCAAATCAAAATAGGCGTGAGTCGCAAATTCTAAGGAAAGTCAGATCTGGCGCTGTTGTAAAAGCGCAGGTCACTTAGGCGGAAGTCCGAAATGTCCGATATGTGAGTGTGACATTAAAAGAGGCCCTTTTTGAGGGCTCTCTAGCTACTTAAAAAGGCTCCCTGGAATCTGGCGACTAGTTCGGAATTGGGCCTTCCAGAAGCTCGGTTACCAGGGCGGCAATCGGTGAGCGTTCTGAACGAGTCAGGGTCACGTGGGCAAAAAGTGGGTGCCCCTTTAAAGTTTCGACCACGGCAACAACGCCGTCGTGCCGGCCAACTCGCAAGTTATCGCGCTGGGCCACGTCGTGGGTCAGGATCACTCGCGAAGATTGGCCGATGCGCGAGAGCACAGTGAGCAAAACTCCGCGTTCAAGTGACTGAGCTTCATCGACAATTACAAAAGAGTCGTGCAGAGAGCGGCCCCGAATGTGGGTCAGGGGTAAAACTTCGATTAAACCGCGGTCAATAATTTCATCGATGACTTGTTGGCTAACGAGCGCCCCCAAAGTATCGAAAACCGCTTGGGCCCACGGCGACATTTTTTCGCCTTCGCTGCCTGGCAGGTAGCCCAGCTCTTGGCCGCCAACTGGATAGAGCGGGCGGAAAATTACTACCTTCTTATGTAGTCGCTTTTCCATAACCGCTTCGAGTCCGGCGCAAAGAGCTAACGCGCTCTTGCCAGTTCCGGCGCGACCACCAAGGGAAACGATTCCGATATCTGGGTCTAGCAAAAGATCGAGGGCAATCCTTTGTTCAGCACTTCGGCCATGAAGACCAAAAGCGTTTCGATCGCCGCGGACCAGTTGTAATTGTTTATCCACGGTAACTCGAGCTAAGGCGCTACCTTTTTCGGAATGTAAAACGATTCCGGTGTGCACCGGTACTAGGTGAGCTACCTCATGGTCGGCCCGATCAGTGGCATAAAGATCGTCAATGATTTGGTGGCCGACATCGATCTCTTCAATTCCGGTCCAACCACTATTGGAAACGGTTTCGGCCCGATATTCCTCGGCCTCGACTCCGACCGCCGATGCTTTAACTCGAAGTGGCAAATCTTTAGTAACTAGAACTACTTTCTTGCCATCTGACATCAAATTCTTAGCGATGGCCAAGATGCGCGAATCATTTGTTCCGTCACGCAAGAAGCCATGGGGCAGCGAACTTAGGTCGGTGTGGTTGAGCTCGACTGAAAGGGTGCCGCCCTCAGGAGTTATCTTTAGTGGGCGATCTAGGCGGCCATGAGTAACACGTAAATCATCTAAATATCGCAGTGCTGCACGCGCAAAATACCCCAATTCTGGGTGATCGCGCTTAGTTTCAAGTTCGCCAATTACCGCAATCGGAATGATGACCTCGTGTTCGGCAAATCGGCCTAACGCCGCCGGATCGGCGAGCAGAACGCTGGTATCTAGGACATAAGTTTTTCTATCCGCAGCGCTCAAGAAATTCCTCGCATTTCAAGTACAAGTAGAGGTCATATTTAGTTGTTGTAGGCGATAAGCAAACGCTAGAACTGCTGATTAATAATTTGCTTTCGACACGCGGTCAGGCAAAGTTAAATCTAAATGACTTATTTACTGCTGGTCTCTTTACTTACGCTGGCCTGTCTTTATTTGCCAAGCCGACGATGACGGGTCGAGTAAGAACGAAGCGCTCTTAAGAAATCAACCCGACGGAAATCTGGCCAATAAGCTTCACAGAAATAATATTCAGATTGCGCGCTCTGCCAAAGCAAAAATCCGCCGAGACGTTGTTCACCCGATGTTCTAATCAATAACTCGGGGTCAGGTTGCCCAGCGGTGTAGAGATATTTAGCAATCTCATCTGCCGAGATATTCTCAGCTGCAGCCGATAAATCATGGCCATTATCTTTTTCGGAAGTTAAGTAACTCTTAACGGCATCAACAATTTCTCGACGGCCACCATAACTAATTGCCACATTGACTTCTAGCCCATCGCTGCGAATTGGTTTAAGTGAAGCTAGCTTGGTCGCTAGCCACTCTGGCAACAAATCTAAGGCACCAACTGCCTTAACATTCCAGCGACCAGTTGCTGATAGTTCATCAACGGTGTTGCCAATGATCTCGAGTAGCGCTTTTAACTCTTCATCGGTTCGCTTGAAATTATCAGTTGAAAGCAGCCAGAGGGTTACAACTTTGACTTCGGCCTCTTCGCACCAGCCCAAGAATTCGACAATCTTGTTAGCGCCTGCGCGATGGCCATGGGCAGGTGTTGATCCGCCCAAGCTTTCAGAGTTTGCTTTAGCAAACCGACGATTGCCATCAAGAATTACGCCAACGTGATGCGGGGTCTGGCTGAAATCTAAAGCTCGTACTAACCGATATTCATAGATCGGGTACAGAAGCGATTTAATGAAATTACGAATACTGCGATACAACTTTTCGCTCCATGATTAGCGAAGCAATTGGCAAGGTTCCAGCCACGATTAATCCGAGCATTTTCATAACTGACCATTTAGCTTTGCTCGCGAATTGCAGGGCAGTTAGAACATATATCGCGTAGATCCAACCGTGTACGAAGGGAATCCAGGCAACTTTCGCTTTCCAGCTCTCGTTATCAAACAAATAAGCCACTGGTAGATCAACAAACCAGAGCAAAAGCGACATGATTCCGGCCAAAATAGCCATAGTTCGAAAACGCTTAACTACGCCGCTCATATTTGGGGTTTGGTTCATGAGGTAACTCTACGACGATAGAAGGGAAGGTAAAGCACCAAAGCGGCCATGAGCCACCAGATGAAGACATAAGAGATGTGCTGCCAGTAGTAGCCAGGCACTTTGGAATTATCGACTGAAATCTCAAGGCGGGTGCGATCGATCTTGGCGCCATCGACTATTTCGCTATTAGCCAAGATGAAGCCATCGTAGAGATCTAAGTTAGATAGCCCCGCTTTAGTTAAAAGCAGAGTGCTATCTACGCGAGCTAAATTATCAGCCGTATTTGGGCCGCGATCAGTGCTTTGGCTTGGTTGGAGAATGCCAGTTAAGGAAACTTCTTGCGACACTGCAATTCGTGGTGCGGTTAAGCGATCGGCCCAGAGCCCACGAACAACCAAGATTGCCGACTTGGCATCAACTTGAAAGACACCAACTTCCCAAGCGGTCGCTGCGACTCCATCGGAAGTTTGGTTATCACTCTTAAAAGTTTCGATGTATCGACCTTGCACTGAAACGTTCTTCATGAAATTTCTGGAATCAATTGTTACGCGAGGTTTTGCTAGTGAAGTCAGGTCAACTGGTTCGGTAATGGTGACAATGGTTTTTGTCGAAGCTTTTAATTCTTGAGCCCGATCTAACTGCCAATTTCCTAGCCCGATAAATGCTCCGGCAATAAGCGCAACTCCTAGACCAGCCAGAATGCGTTCGTACAGTTTAATTCGTTTCGTCCTCGCTACGTTTCTGCATACGGGTATAGCGCTTATAGAAGCTGCGCATCAGAAATACCATGGCTGTGCACAAAACGATCATAGTTAGTGAACCAGCTGCACCAATTTCTACATCTTTCATAACTATTCCTTTGCTGATCGTTAGGACTTGATCTTACTGATTAATAAGAGAGAATACTCTTATGGCAAATGAGTTCGATTACAACGATCGGTATGGCATAAGGCCTGCTTCTCGTTGGCGACCAGTTGCCGCTGTGATTTTGGTGGGAGGCATCATCTGGTTGCTTTGGGCCGGATTGCATCATTCTCGCCCAGAAGTAACCTTCAGATTGATTTCATTTACAGTTAGCAATGATCGCGAAACCGTAATTCGCTTTGAAGCTACCCGCCGCGATGTAGACCGCGAGTTAACTTGTACTTTGGTTGCTCGCGACTTTGACAAGTTAATTGTTGGCCAAATCGATGATGTAATTCCAGCCGGCCAGGGCTATATCGATCGCAGCACAACCATTCCTACGCGTAATTTGGCTGCAACCGCCACCGTTTTACGCTGTCTTTAAACTGCACTACCCTTTCCCCTTATGAGTTCACAGACCTGGTTAACGCAAGAAGCAGCCGATCGCTTAGCTGCTGAACTTGCCAACCTCGAAACTGAGGGACGCACAGAAGTTATCAAGAAAATTGAAGCTGCCCGCGCCGAAGGTGATTTAAAAGAAAATGGCGGTTACCACGCTGCGCGTGACGAGCAAGGCAAGATCGAAGCACGTATTCGCCAGTTAAAGCAGATGCTTGAGAACGCAACTATTGGCGCACCACCAGCAAGTGCAGATGGTGTTGTTAGTACCGGCATGGTTGTAAGTGCCATCGTGGACGATGAAGAAATAAGATTTTTACTTGGTTCGCGCGAGATGAAAAGCGATGAACTGACTGCCTATAGCGAAAAATCGCTTCTAGGAGCTGCCGTGTTCGGTGCAAAAATCGGCGACAAAGTTTCCTACACCCTGCCTAACGGCAAGAGTATTTCAGTTGAAATTTTAGGCGCTGAGTTTTACGCTTAATTCTTACTTTGATTTATTCGCGTACTTGCGAACGCTTAGCGGTACAAAGATCGCCATAATCAAGAACATATAAAAAATCGAAGTAATCAGTGGATGTTCAGACGGAAATGATCCTGCCGTTGCGCCAAATTGATTTTCTAGGCCGAATAAACCGCGACAAGCAGCAACCATGGTCGAAACTGGATTCCATTCCGCAAAGTACTGCAGCGGTCTTGGCATGCCGGTGGTTGGCGCAAATGCATTCGATAAGAAGGTAAGCGGGAAAGTAAGTAAGAAGCTGATGTTCTGAACTACGCGAGCATCACGGGCTGCCAGGCCGGCAAAAATTCCGGTCCAAGACAGGGCGTAACCGAAGGCTAATAAGAAAACAAAAGCCAGCACGGTATTTAGCAATCCCCCAGTTGGACGCCAACCGACTGCGTAACCAGCAATACCCATCACGGTTAGAACCAGGATATTTAGCAGTGAATCCCCCAAGGTGCGGCCGACAACTACGGCCGAACGCGAGATTGGCAGAGATCTAAAGCGATCGATCAAACCTTTGCCCATATCTTCAGCTAAGCCAGAAGCAGTTGCTGCCAGGGTAAAAACTACGGTCTGAACGAAAATACCTGGCATTAGCAGCTGCACATAACCGCCTGGTGAATCGGTTGCGATAGAACCACCAAATACAAATCTAAATAGCAGTACGAACATGACGGGCTGAATCGTTGAGAAAATTAGTACTTCAGGCACTCGGGACAATTGCAGTAATTGGCGCTTGGTAATTACCAGAGCATCACTTATGAAATTCATTTGGTTTCCTCCGCAGCGTGACCCGTTAAAGCTAGGAAAACATCGTCAAGTGATGGGCGCTTTAGCCCGATATCGAGTGGATGCAACTTGGCTTCATCGAATTCACGCAGCGCATCCATCAATGACTTGGTGCCGTTTTTTACTGGCGATGAAACTGAGCGCATGCCCTCGTCAACATGAGCAGCTATGCCACTAACGCGCGTAATAATTTCCGCTGCGATCTTTAGTTGATTAGCTTCAACAATTACTTCAAGTCGCTCGCCACCCACATCCTTTTTAAGCGCGTCTGATGTACCGCGCGCAATTACCTTGCCATGATCAATAACTACGATCTCATCGGCTAAGTGATCGGCTTCCTCAAGATATTGAGTAGTAAGCAACAAAGTAACGCCGCCATCGACTAGTTCCTTGATTACGCCCCACATTTCTTGGCGACCGCGCGGATCAAGGCCAGTTGTAGGTTCATCTAGAAAAAGAATTTTTGGTTTAACAATAATTGCTGCCGCTAAATCAAGACGACGACGCATTCCGCCGGAATAAGTTTTAATTGGCCGCTTTGCACTATCAGTTAGCGAGAAGCGTTCTAATAATTCATCTGCGCGAGCAATCGAAGCTTTCTTACCTAAGTGATACAGCCGCCCGAACATAACTAAGTTATCCCAGCCAGTTAAAGTTTCATCGACAGCTGCGTATTGGCCAGATAAACCTATGATCTCGCGCACTTTATCGGGATGCTTAACAACATCAATTCCACCTACTGTTGCATGGCCTGAATCAGGTGATAATAGAGTCGCGAGTATGCGCACAGTGGTCGTTTTTCCCGCACCATTTGGGCCTAAAACACTTAATACAGTGCCTTCTTCAACATCTAGCGATAACCCATCGAGGGCTTTGACTTCGCCTTTGCGATAGGTCTTAACAAGATTCTCTGCGATAACTGATTTCACGGGCTAAACTTACCCCGTTAAAGGCTTTGAAGCCAAGAATCGAAATTGATTCAATGATAAAAATTATGCTGGAAAGGCAAACATGTCCGAAAGTCAGCAAGGAAAAGTTCATACCCATAAAGAGATAATGATCATTCTCTCTGGCTTGATGACCGGAATGTTGCTTGCAGCGTTAGATCAAACAATTGTTTCAGCCGCTTTAAAAAGTATCGTTGAAGAATTTAACGGTCTTGAGCATTACACCTGGGTTGTTACTGCTTACTTGCTAACTTCGACAGCCTCCACCCCGCTGTACGGAAAAATCTCAGATTTATATGGCCGCCGAATAGTTTTTCAATTCGCAATCGTTACCTTTTTATTGGGTTCATTCTTAGCTGGTGCTTCAACCAATATGGAGCAATTAATTGCTACCCGTGCCCTGCAGGGTCTTGGCGGCGGCGGATTAATGGCACTTACCTTCGTAATCATTGGCGACATAGTTCCACCACGCGAACGCGGTCGCTACCAAGGATATTTTGGTGCGGTCTGGGGTCTGTCATCAGTTGCTGGCCCACTACTTGGTGGCTTCTTCTCAGATCAAGATCAAATCTTAGGAATTGCTGGTTGGCGTTGGATTTTCTACATCAATCTTCCGTTTGGTATCGCAGCCATGATTATTACTTCGGCTGTTCTGCATATTCCAAAGGTGCGCCGAGAGCACAAGATTGATTACATAGGTTCAGTTCTAATGGTCTTAGCAGTTTCTGCGACGCTGCTCGCGGTTTCGATCTATGGCCCTCAGGATGGCTGGTCCGACCCAAGAACTGTTATCTCTTTGACTTCCGGTTTTATTCTGACATTACTGTTCTTGCGCTGGGAGTCTCAAGCAGTTGAACCAATTCTGCCGCTTAGCCTCTTTAAAAATCACACCTTTAACGTAACTTCTATTTTAGGTTTCATTGTGGGTGCGGGCATGTTCGGCGCAATCATTATGTTGCCGCTTTACCTTCAAGTAGTTCAAGGTGAAAGCCCGTCATCAGCTGGCTTAAAGTTGATTCCATTGATGTTAGGCATTGTTGTCACTTCAATCTTAAGCGGTAAAGCAATCACCAAAACTGGTAAATATAAGAAGTTTCCAATTGCTGGAACAATAATTATGACCGCTGGCTTAGCGCTAATGACCACACTTAGCGTTGATACCCCCTACTGGCAGATTGCAATCTTCGCAGTAATGGTTGGTATGGGTTTAGGTTTGTCGATGCAGACCTTGGTCATTGCGTTGCAAAATTCAATTGATTTCAAGGAGCTAGGTGTCGCAACAACATCGAATACTTTCTTTAGATCACTCGGTAGTGTTTTTGGTGCTGCGGTTTTTGGCACAATTCTTACAAATCGATTAGGGCATTACTTGGTAAAGGATTTTGCTGACCTTAGCGCATCTAATCCAGATGCAGTTGCTGGCTTTGATGCATCCAAACTAGAAGGTGTCACTAACAATACGGCGCTCTTAGCTGACTTACCAACAGTTATTCAGCAAACAGTTCTGCAGTCTTTTGTGAATAGTTTCCATGTAGTCTTTTTAGTTGCCTCGCCAATTATTGCAATCGGTATCTTCGTTGCCTTTAAATTACGAGAAGTTCCACTACGAACAACTATGCAATTTAAGGAAGCTAAAGAAGAGGCAGCGGGAGACTCGCTTGGCTAAAGGTCTTAAATCACCACTCTCGGGATTCTCGCGCGAGGTACAAGTAGTCATCATTGCCTCATTCTTTGTGGCTTTGGGCTTTGGCATTATCTTTCCTGCAATCCCGGTATTTGTTCGATCATTTGGCGTTAACAACACCGCAGTTGGTTTAGTAGTTTCAGCCTTTGCTCTTGCCCGATTCTCATCAGGCGTGATTTCGGGTCGCTTAGTTGACCGCTTTGGCGAGCGAAATGTATACAGCTTTGGCGTGTTAATGGTTGCTTTTTTCACCGTGCTAGCTGGTTTAGCGCAGAACTATCCACAACTTTTAACTTTCCGTGCTGCGGGTGGATTAGGTTCATCAATGTTTTCAGTCGCGTCTAGTGCGCTTATTTTTCGTGCTACTGATGACGCACATCGCGCACGTGCACTTTCAGTTTTTCAAGGTTCATTCTTGATTGGTGGAATTTCTGGACCTGCAATTGGTGGCGCACTTGCAACCATTTCACTTCGCGCTCCATTTTTTGCTTATGCTTTTATGTTAGCCATCGCTGGCATCATCGGTTATATCTATTTGGGTCGGGCCGAATCTTCTAAAGGTGACAATAAAGTTAAAGCCCAAGATCCGATCACCTTTAAGGAAGCATTTCAAATTCCGGCATACCGAATAGCGTTAGCGCTCTCCTTCATTATCGGTTGGGCTTTTTTCGGAATGCGCTCTTCGATCCTGCCACTCTTTGTTACTGAAAGTTTGGATTCAACAGCTGCAATTGTTGGTATTGGTTTTGCAATTGGAGCACTGGTTCAAGGGCTCTTTCTCTTTAAATCTGGCAAGGCCTCTGATTTAAAGGGTCGCAAGTATGTAACTCTGCTTGGCGGCTCAATCTTTATGGCTGGAATAATTTGTTTAACTTTGTCTTTTAATATTTGGATGTTCTTGATATCAATGGCAATTCTCGGAGTCGGTGGCGCATATTTATCAACGGCGCCTGGCGCCATAGTTGGCGATGTAATTAAAGGCAAAGGTGGCCGCGTAATCGGTATTTTCCAGATGTCTGGTGATGCCGGAATGATCGTTGGACCAATCGTGGTGGGCGCTATCTCTGATCTCTACTCATTCCGTGTGGCATTTGCAGCCACCGCCGTAATCTTCTCGCTAGTTCTAATCCTGGGTGCTCGACTACCTGAGACAAGAAAAATGGCCGGCTCACATGAGCCGACCATTTCACTTAACGATAATTAATTACTCATCGCCACGCAAGATTGAAATCAAGCGCAAAATTTCTAGATATAGCCAAACGATCGTAACCATTAGGCCAAATCCCGCACGCCATGATTCTTCTTGTGGTGCGCCAGCTGCGATTCCCTTTTGAATTTGATCGAAATCAAGAACAAGGAAGAAGCTAGCCAGACCAACACCAGCAATTGCGAGCAGTGGACCAAAACCAGTTACGCCGTATAGGCCGCCTGAATTTCCAGTAAATGACATCACCATGCTCACTAAAGCAAGAGCAAAATAACCAATCGCAGCACCCAAAATCACTCGAGTGAATTTAGGAGTTACGCGAATTTTTCCACTGCTGTAAGCAAAAAGCATTCCAGCAAATGCGCAAAGAGTTCCGATTACTGCTTGGCTAACAATTCCTGGATAAACTTCATTGAAAACACGACTTAGTGTTCCAAGAGCTAAACCTTGGAAAGCGGCATAAGCCATGATCAAACTTGGGCGAATCTTCTGGCTGAAGGTATTAACCATCGCTAGAACGAAGCCACCAAGGAAACCGAGCATTAGTGCGCCGCCACCTAGGTTTGCACTCCATGAGACAGCGCCGACAACAACCAAGATGCCGAAAAGAATTGAGGTGCGCGCAACAACATCTTCAATGGTCATGCGACCAGTTTGAAGTGGAGATGCAGCGGGTGCGTTATAGAGGTTTTCTAAACTCTCTGGTGTGGTAGCCGTGGTGGTATTCCCCATGGAGGCATAACCACGATTATTAAACGCCCGTCCAAGAACAGGGTTTGAACTACGCATACTTTTGTACTCACTCTCTAGTGCGAAAAGAGCTGGAATCCCCAGCCCTAGTGGGAACAATGTTACGCGAGAAGTTATCTCAGGCGAACTGAAATTGGCGTTTATGAAAAATGCTCGGGAAACTCTAAGCACCTTTGCTCATTAACTGAGCGTAAAGCTGGTGCCCCGAGTGGGGGTCGAACCCACACTGGGAGGATTTTAAGTCCTCTGCCTCTGCCATTGGGCTATCGGGGCTATGCGATAAATCTTTCTCGTTAGCGCAAACTAACGAAGAACGTGGGCAAATCTACCCGCTTTTTTGAGCACTGAATCCAACATTGGTTTGGTCAGCTTGCCTGTAAAGGTGTTCTGCTGGCTGGGGTGAAAACTGGCCATAATCAGGTACTTCACGCCTTCGTGCTCATATTTAACCTCTGCCCCATGACCAAACTTAGCTCGTTTAACAGGGTGGCCTAATTCGGCTAGGGCTGTGAAAAGTGCAACCCAAGCAAAGTTTCCCAGGGCCACAAATGCTCTAGTTGTGGGAAGTGAAAGTTCTAACTCACGCAGAAACCATGGTGAACATTGATCACGTTCTTCAGTAGTTGGTTTGTTATCAGGAGGTGCGCATCTAACTGCCATTGAAATTCTAGTATCGCGAAGTTCTTGGCCATCATCGCGCGAAGTACTTGTAGCAATCTTGGCAATTCCTAATCGATGTAGTGAACCGTAGAGCCAATCACCAGATGAATCACCAGTGAAGATGCGACCAGTGCGATTAGCGCCATGTGCGCCTGGTGCTAAACCAACAATCATTAACTTTGGTTTGGTTGAGCCGAAACCGGGAACTGCTTTGCCCCAATATTTCTCATCTTGGTAAGCCTTGCGTTTTGTTAGTGCGACTTCTTCGCGCCAATCAACTAAGCGTGGGCAATCTCGACAAGCAATGATTTTCTTTTCTAGCAGCAGCAAAGTTTTAATACTCTGCACAGTCTTCTTACTTGGCAAGCGACCATGCCATTCCGTCGAGAATATCGTTTTCAGATGCTACGAATTCTTTAGTGCCGGTTGCTTTTACTATTCTGGAAAGTACTAACGAGCCAGCTGCAATTACATCTACGCGACCTGGGTGCATATAACCGAGAGCAGCTCGTTCATCACGAGTCATGGTTAAGAACTTGTTGCTAACGGCATGTACTTGCTCAGCCGAAATACGAGATAGATGAATTGCGTGACGATCGTATTCCGGCAAGTTTAACGCTGCAGCGGCAACGGTTGTTGCGGTGCCAGCTACGGCAACTAAAGTCTTGGCGCTCTTAATATCTACGCTGGCATAAGCAATATCTATTGCGTTCTGGATATCACGGCGAGCAATCGCTATTTCATCAGCAGTAGGAGGGTCATTACGGAAATGGCGCTCTGTCATGCGAACGCAGCCAATATTGACGCTGATTGCACTATCTACTTCGTCGGTGCCGAGAACAAATTCAGTTGAGCCGCCACCGATATCAACAACTAAGAACGGACCATCTGCACGGCGAAATTCGCGAGTTGCGCCAGCGAAGGAAAGTCGAGCTTCTTCATCGCCGGAAATTACTTCGGGTTCAATGCCTAAGCGTTCTTTTACGCCATCGACGAATACGTTTCGGTTGAGTGCATCTCGTGTGGCACTTGTTGCGCAGAAGCGCAGCTTCTCAACTCCGCGGCGAGCAATTTCAGCTGCATATAGATCAACTGCTGCGAAGGTGCGTGAGATGGCATCAGGGTGGAATTGATTAGTTTCATCAACACCTTGGCCTAGTCGAACAACCTGCATCTGACGAGTTACTTCGCGGAAATTACCACCATCGATATCGGCGATAAGTAACCGAATTGAATTAGTGCCGCAATCAATAACACCTACGCGCATTAGTTTGCCTTTACATTTTCTGTGATGCTACAAGGCAGATCTTTCCACCACTCTGGTAATTTTGCTAACGCTTCATCACCTAGTGGATTCACATCTGGGCCAGCGCAAAGAGAGTGCGCAACTAATGAGTGTAAGCACTTCACGCGATCTGGCATGCCGCCAGCACTAATGCCTTCGACTTCTGGCACATCCATCTTTAGAACTGCTCGCGCTGCTAAGTAATCTTCGTGCGCGGCTGCATATGCCCCAGCTAATTCCACATCAGTTGCTAAACGCTCATTCATCTCGCCCATTAAGCCAGTTGATTCAAGGGTCGAGATAGCGCCAGTTAATCGTGGGCAAGTGGCATAAAAGTAAGTTGGAAACGGAGTGCCATCGCCAAGGCGTGGTGGAGTTTCAACGACTGCTGGTTTGCCACATGGGCAGCGATAGCCAATGGCGTGAACATCGCGCGGGGTGCGGCCCAATTGGGCTTCGATGACAGCTAAATCGTCTTGCGATACTTCGCGTTCAGACATTAATTAGCGCCGGTTTCAGTAATTGATGCAATTAAGCGGTTATACCAAGGCAATCCAACTGGAATGTTATTTGCAACGTCAGTTTTGTTTTCCTCAGCCTGCGTTGTCGCATCAGTAACAATGTATTGACGCTCACCTGGTAGTACAAAGTGCAGACGAGCACGTGCTTGTGACTTTACATATTCTGGGTCGCGCCAAAGTTCAAGTTCTTTGCGAGCTTCGGACACTGCAGACTCGCTTGCTTTTATCTGGGCACTAACCGCACTTATTTCAGCACGTTGTGAAAAATAATGTTGAACTGGAGGTGCGATGGTGAGGGCTAAAAAGAAAAGAAAAAAGCCCAACACCAGCGCGCGACTATTGGTATTGCGTCGACGATTAAAGTTTAAACGACGACGGCCCATGAGTTAAGTTCGCTTATGCCTTAAAGCGTGGGAATGCACCACGGCCTGCATACTTTGCACCACTTGCTAGCTCTTCTTCGATACGTAGCAATTGGTTGTACTTTGCTACGCGCTCTGTGCGAGCTGGCGCACCGGTCTTAATCTGACCGCAGTTAGTAGCAACAGCTAGATCAGCAATTGTGGTGTCTTCAGTTTCACCTGAACGATGTGACAACATGCTGCGGTAATTAGCATGTTGCGCCATTGAAACTGCATCAAGAGTTTCAGTCAGAGTACCGATTTGGTTTACCTTAACTAGAAGTGCGTTCGCAGTATTAGTTGCGATTCCCTTAGCTAGGCGCTCTGGGTTAGTAACAAATAGGTCATCACCCACGATTTGAATGCGAGAGCCAAGCACGCTTGTCATCTCGGCCCAACCAGCCCAATCTTCTTCATTTAGTGGATCTTCGATTGAAACGATTGGGTATGAGTTAACTAGATCGGTGTAATAAGCGATCATTTCACCTGACGAACGAAGTGAACCTTCGAACTTGTATTGACCGTTCTCGTGGAATTCAGTTGCCGCGACATCCATTGCAAGTGCGATATCAGTGCCTGGCTTAAAGCCGGCCTTGGTGATTGCCTCAAGAATTAGATCAAGAGCAGCACGGTTGCTATCAAGGTTTGGCGCAAAGCCACCTTCATCGCCAACGCTAGTTGCTAGACCGCGTTGCTTTAGCACTGACTTTAATGCGTGATAAATCTCGGCACCCCAGCGAAGTGATTCACGGAATGTTGGCGCACCAATTGGCGCAACCATAAACTCTTGAATATCAACATTGGTATCTGCGTGTGCGCCACCATTAAGAATGTTCATCATTGGCACTGGTAGCAAGTGCGCATTTGGGCCACCGAGGTAGCGGAAAAGTGAGAGGTCAGCACTTTCAGCAGATGCTTTAGCAACCGCAAGTGAAACACCAAGAATTGCATTCGCACCTAAACGAGATTTATTTGCAGTGCCATCAAGTGAAATCATGGCGCTATCAATAATGCGTTGGTCTTGTGCATCGAAACCAATAATGTTTGGCCCGATTTCATCATTTACAAATGCGACAGCTTTTTCAACACCTTTACCTAAGTAGCGGGTGCCACCGTCGCGAAGTTCAGAGGCTTCGAATGCACCAGTTGATGCACCACTTGGAACTGCGGCGCGTGCTTGGGTGCCATCTTCTAATTGAATTTCTACTTCAACAGTTGGGTTTCCGCGTGAATCTAGAATTTCGCGAGCGCCGAGCGCTTCGATAATTGCCATGATGGCCTCCTATAACTAGTTTCTTTAAAAGCAATATAAATGCGATTACGTTAAATAAGAGATCAGCGCTGAACTCAGGTGAGCAGTCTACCGCGCTTCATTGCTTTGGATCTGCGCCATTAGCGCGCGTGCCCGCTGGCGTAACAAAGAATCGAGATCGATTTCGTTTGCGCTTGCCCATGCTGCGATCGCAAGTATTTGTTCTACTGCCATTTCAGCATCGTTAACCTGCGCGGTAGGCAGGTCTAAGGAAACTCCATACTTCTCGGCGCGATGCAAAAGCTTGGAAATCAAGGGCAGCGAAGGCTGCGAAAGAGCGACGCCATCAATTGCCGAAGTACGACCTTTTTCGGCAGCCTTAATCTCTTCCCAATTGGAAATAACCTCAGCAACACCGGAAACCTCGACGCCTGCAAAAACATGTGGGTGCCGATTAATCAATTTGTCTGAGATACCGCGCGCAACATCTTCAATCGTAAATGGATTCTGTGGGTCATCTTGGGCAATACGAGCATGGAAATAAACTTGAAGCAGCAAGTCGCCAAGTTCTTCTTGTAAGCCCGCACGATCATTGGTTTCGACAGCATCAATGAATTCGTACGACTCTTCAAGCAGATATTTAATCAACGATTGGTGCGTCTGTTCGGCATCCCAAGGACAACCACCAGGCGAACGTAATTTATTCATTACCTCCGCAAGGCGCAGAAGTTCTGACATTTATCTAACCTAACTAATTAATTAGCCGGCCGGAGTAGCGGCAGGTGACACAACATCGCTTGCTGCTGCAGTAACTTCAGCAGTTTCTGGATTCCAGACGCCGTAACGAGGGTTAACTGTTACTTTGTTTTTCTTACCGGTAGCGACAACAATTTCCTGCATCTTGGTTGGAATTTCAGCATCAGGAGTACCTGAATCCACTAACGACTTCTGAATTTTCTCAGAGTTTAAAACTGCTTCTAAATAAGTATCAAAATCAGTTGAAGCAATACCAGCGCCAACAAGAGCTTTAGGCAGTTCAGTTATGCCGCCAACTTGTTGAATGATTTCTTCGCGGCGAGTATCAATCTCAGCCTTCGAAACGGTTACTTTCGAATCTTTTGCGGCCGCTTTCAGGATGCCAGCGAATAAGTGGAAACGAAGTTGGCTTCGATTTAATTCTTCGCCAGTTTCTAACTGCATCTGTGAAGCATCTACGCCGGCGCGCTCCGCCATCACGGTATCAATACTTTTCTGCACAGTTGCTTGAGTAATCTTGGTGCTTCCGATTGTGGCGGCCGAGTCAGCAGTGCCGCATCCGGTTAGGAATAGCGCAATTGCTGCAACAGAGGCGATTGTGACTGCGGTGAATTTTTTCAAGATGTACTCACTTTCGGGTTAGCCGCTAATTCGGTTACGGCTTCGGATACCCAAGCCAGAGTAGAAGTATCCCCCATAACTGAGGTGCTTTCAGACGGATTCCATGCGGCCGCCTTGGGTAGAGCGACTAAAACCGTGTTGGCGGCGCTCTTATAAATTGACCCTGGATAAACGCGGGCCAATCGAAGTTGGCGTGATTCGGGCAAGGTCAACGGCGATAAGCGCAGGAATTTGCCCGAGATTACGACTTCGCGAAGTTTCTGACCTTTAGCCAGAGCTCGCAGTTTTGCCACGCCCAGCAAGGCTTGAGCAGTTTCGGGTAGATCGCCAAACCGATCGATTAATTCAGCAGCAATTAAATCCACATCGGCATCACTCTGCACATCAGCTAAGCGGCGATAGATATCAAGGCGCAGTCGTTCACCCGGAACATATTCTTCAGGCAAATGAGCGTTAATTGGAATTTCAATTTTGCATTCATGATTTGGTTCTTCGGTTTCAATAATGCCTGTTTTGTAATCTTGTACTGCTTCACCAACCATGCGCATGTAAAGATCAAAACCAACGTCAGCAATATGACCTGATTGTTCGCCGCCAAGCAGATTGCCGGCACCACGAATTTCTAAATCTTTTAGCGCAACTCTCATGCCAGCGCCGAGATCAGTATTTGAAGCAATTGTTTTTAAACGATCAATCGCAATTTCTGAAAGTGGTTGATCAGCTGGGTATAGGAAATAGGCATAAGCACGTTCGCGACCACGTCCGACTCGGCCACGTAACTGATGAAGTTGCGATAAGCCAAACATGTCGGCACGTTCGACAATTAAAGTATTTGCGTTTGCAATATCCAAGCCGCTTTCCACAATTGTCGTGCAAACCAGAACATCAAAATCACGATTCCAGAATCCTAGAATTACATCCTCTAACATTGATTCACTCATCTGACCATGCGCTACTCGAATACGAGCTTCCGGAACTAACTCTTGTAAACGAGATGCGGTGCGATCAATTGACTCAACGCGATTATGAATATAGAAAATCTGGCCATCGCGTAAAAGTTCACGATGTATGGCTGCCGCGATCTGGGCATCTTCGCTAGCTCCGACGTAAGTTAAGATCGGATGTCGCTCTTCTGGCGGAGTAGTAATCGTAGACATCTCACGAATGCCAGTCACTGCCATTTCTAGGGTTCGTGGAATTGGCGTAGCTGACATAGAAAGAACGTCGACGGTGGTGCGCAATTTCTTTAGAGATTCTTTCTGTTCAACGCCAAAGCGCTGCTCTTCATCAACGATAACTAGCCCTAAATCCTTAAAAACCACATCATTAGAGAGGATTCGATGAGTCCCGATAACAACATCGACCGCCCCTTCGCCCAGCCCTTGAGTAATCTCTTTGCTCTCTTTGGCAGTGTTAAAGCGAGACATGCCAGCAACCGTGATGGGGAAACCGGAATAACGTTCAGTGAAAGTCTTGTAGTGCTGCTGCACTAGCAGTGTTGTTGGCACAAGCACAGCAACTTGCTTGCCATCTTGCACCGCTTTAAAAGCAGCACGAACTGCAATCTCGGTTTTACCGTAGCCCACATCGCCACAAATAATGCGATCCATTGGAAACGGGCGTTCCATATCGCGCTTAACTTCATCGATTGTGGCTAACTGATCGAGCGTTTCGATATATGAAAAGGCATCTTCGAGTTCGCGCTGCCATGGCGTATCAGGTGAAAACGCAAAACCTGGAGCACTTGTACGAGCAGCATAAAGTCGAATTAATTCACCTGCGATTTGGCGAACTGCTTTTCGCGCCCGGCCCTTGGCTTTTTGCCATTCGCCACTTCCAAGACGGTGAACTGTTGGTGACTCGCCACCAATATATTTACTAACTTGTTCTAAAGAATCAGTTGGCACAAAAATGCGATCACCAGGTTGGCCACGTTTTGCTGATGCGTACTCAATAATTAAATATTCGCGAACAATGCCAGCAGTCTCACGTTGAATCATCTCGACATAGCGACCAATACCGTGCTGTTCATGAACTACAAAATCCCCAGCTTTTAACTCAAGTGGATCAACGCTTTGTTTACGTTTTGAAGGTAATCGATCAGAATCCTTAACGCGAGATTTGCTTCCAGTTAAATCATGTTCGGTAATAAATAGTATTTGCGCACTTGGATATGAGAAACCATAGGTAATTGGCGTAGTTGTTATATGAATCAGCCCAGCAGTTGGCTTTGCCTGAAGTTGATCGACCACATAGACAGGTAGATCAGCACCACGGAATATTCCGGCATAGCGCTCAACCATGCCATGCCCATTTGCGGTGAAAATAACCTTGAAGTTGTTTAAAACCGCCTCCCCCAGCACGGCCAATAATTGATCCATATCGCCACGCAAAGGGTCAATCGCTGAGATCGCCATAAAGTCGGTGTTTTCACTTAAATCTGAACCAAAGGAGTTAAGGGAGCGGCGATTAAGGCCTAACGTAATAATCTTTTCGGTTAGTTCATCCCAAGCTAGGTAGGTGCCTATGCCAGTGTGGACTGGTGCAACTGCGCCAACAGCGGCATTTGACCAAGAGGCAGCTAGAAATTCTTCGTTGGTAGAAAGCAGGTCAGCTGCTCTGGAACGAATTCGTTCTTCATCCAGGAAAATTATCTCGGTATTAGCAGGCATGCGATCAAGCAAAGTTTCTTGCTCTTCGATTAACAGTGGAATTAGAGATTCCATACCTTCGGTGGCAATTCCAGCTGCCATACGATCGAGCATTTCCGCAGCTGCTGGAAATTTAGCAATTAGGTCATTTGCTTTTACTTGAATATCTTGCGTTAACAATAATTCGCGGCAAGGAAAAATCTCAAGTTTTCCGATTACGGGCTCTGAAGTTCGTTGGCCAGATACTTCAAAATAATTTAACTCTTCAATCTCATCACCAAAGAAATCAATTCGTACTGGATGCTTTGTCAACGGCAAGAATAAATCGATGATTCCGCCACGCACTGCAAATTCGCCACGTTTTTCAACTAAGTCGGTTCGCACATAGGCCAGATCAGTTAAGTGTTTTATCAAATCACTTAACGCAATCTCTTGTCCTTGTTCAATAAATTGAAGCGGTTGCTTGGCTAAATCCGCAATGATCCGATGAATAACACCTCTTACTGGCGTAATCACAATCGGATTTAGCGCAGAACCCGAATGCGCTAATTCATTTAGCGTTTGAATTCGGCGAGCAACAGTGTCGCTTCGAGGACTCAATCGTTCGTGAGGCAAAGTTTCCCAAGCTGGAAATTCCAGAACGCGATCGTGTAAATCTCGAAGTTCACTTGCAATATCTTCGGCACCGCGACTAGAACCGCTAACGACTAGAACTGGCCTAGATTGGGCGATTTGAGCAATCAAAAATGGAAAACTGGGCGGCGGTGTGACCAAATTATGAGATCGATGCAAGTTATTTTGATTTGTCGCATCAATGAACTCAGGGAAGTCGGCAAGTGAATTTAATAAGCCACGCATGACAACCTCCCCTCACACTTAGATGCTACGAAATGCCGTTAAGCCCCAACTCCCAAAGGTGGGAGGGGGCGAATTACGCCAATTCTATCTTGGCTGGTACGTGTGCGGTAATCGCGATTGCGAAAGACCTGCGATGATTACGCCCATGTCAGGCAATTTTCAGGCCGATGACGCAGAGTTGCGTAATGACGTTCGCCAGTTAGGCGAACTCTTAGGCCAAACCCTTGTACGCCAAGAAGGCGTCGAACTGCTCAACTTAGTTGAGGCAGTGCGCAAGGCTGTGCGCGAAGGCGATGGCGGCGAGTTACTTTCGGATTTATCGGTAGAAGATTCAGTGCAGTTAGTGCGCGCATTTAGTACGTATTTTCATTTAGCAAATGTTGCCGAACAAGTTCACCGTGCTCGAGTTTTATCTGATACTCGCGCCGCTAGTGGTTCCTGGTTAACCCGCGCTACTGATCGCATCTTGGCAGCGAAAAAAGCACAAACACCTGGTCACGAATTCTCGGATGCTGATTTAGCGCTTTGGGTTTCAGAGTTAATGGTGCGTCCAGTTTTCACTGCGCACCCAACTGAAGCTGCGCGTCGTTCTATATTGAATAAATTAGGAAAAGTTGCAACTTTGCTTGATCAGAACAATTCTCCGGCACGTGTCGCTAAGTTAGCCGAAATGGTTGATCTGCTTTGGCAAACCGATGAACTTCGCCTAGATCGTCCAGAGCCACTTGATGAAGCAATGAATGCGCTCTATTACTTAGATGATTTGTTTAAATTGACGGTTCCGGAAGTTCTAAACGATTTCGCCCTACAAATGAAGCGTTTAGGTATTGATGTGCCAGTTACTGCTCGCCCACTTTCCTTTGGAAACTGGATCGGTGGCGATCGCGATGGAAACCCTAATATCACTGGCGAAGTAACCCGCGATGTAATGGTTTTGCAGGCCGGTCACGCTATTCGCGTAACTATCGCAGCGATGGATGAACTTCGTCAGATGCTCTCGGTTTCAACTCGCATAGTTGGGGCAACGCCCGAGCTAACTGCCTCAATTGAAGAAGACTTAAAACATATTCCAGAATTCGAAGATCGTTTCATGCGGTTAAATGTCGAAGAGCCTTACCGATTAAAGGCCACTGCGATTGTTCATCGTTTAGCTTTCACGCGCATGCGCCATGCAGCTAAAGGACCACATGTGCCTCATCGCGACTACCGCGATACTGCCGAGTTACTAGCTGATTTAACGCTGATGCGCGATTCGCTATTCGCCCATCGTGGTGAGTTAATTGCAACTGGGCTACTCGAGCGCACAATTCGTACAGTTAGCACTTTTGGTTTAACCCACGCAACCATGGATATTCGCGAACACTCCGATGCCCATCATCATGTGCTCTCGCAATTAGGAATTGCTGATAACTATCTAGATCTAGGCCATGACCAGAAATTTGAATTACTAAGCGCAGAATTAGCCAGTGCCAAGAAACCTGATTTAAATAAACTTGATGCTGATGCGACTAAGACAATGGATACTTTCACTGCTATTGGTGAAATCATTGATCGCTTTGGTTCAACTGCAATCGAAACCTACATTGTCTCGATGACTAAAGGCGCTGATGACTTATTAGCAGCTGTAGTACTCGGAAAGCATGTCGGTTTAGTTGATCTCGATAAGAGCGTTGTTCGCATTGGTTTTGCGCCGCTTCTTGAAACTGTGGCCGAATTACGCGCAGCTGGTGAAATTCTAGAAAAACTTCTTAGCGATCCGACTTATCGCAAACTCTTAACTTTGCGTGGGGATATTCAAGAAATTATGTTGGGTTACTCCGATTCTAATAAAGATGCGGGCATCGCAACCAGCCAATGGGAAATTCATCGTGCTCAACGCAACTTGCGCGATGTGGCGATGAAATACGGAGTGCGCTTACGTTTATTCCACGGCCGTGGTGGTTCTGTTGGTCGCGGTGGCGGCCCAACTTATGAAGCGCTAATTGCGCTGCCATGGGGCTCAATTGATGGCGAAATTAAAATGACCGAACAAGGCGAAGTAATTAGTGACAAGTTCGCTTTGCCTTCTCTTGCGCGCGAAAACGTTGAATTAACTTTGGCTGCTGCGCTTGAGGCAACCGTACTTAATCGTGGTCCTCGCCAAGCACCAGCGGATCTTGAGCGTTGGAACGCCTGCATGCAATCAATTAGCGATAACTCATTTGCGAAGTATCGATCACTCGTCGATCATGCTGATCTGCCGGCATATTTCTACGCTTCGACTCCCGTTGAACAACTTGGAAATCTTTTCTTGGGATCACGTCCATCGCGTCGCCCAGATGCATCAAGCGGGCTGGGTAGCTTGCGCGCGATTCCATGGGTTTTTGGTTGGACTCAATCTCGTCAGATTGTGCCTGGCTGGTATGGCGTTGGCTCAGGTTTGAAAGCTGCTCGTGAAGCCGGTCATGGCGATGTCGCTTCACGCATGCTTAAAGATTGGCACTTCTTCAACACCTTTATTAGTAATGTTGAAATGACGTTGGCAAAAACTGATCTAGCTATGGCTCGGCGCTATGTTGAAAAATTAGTGCCCGCTGAATTACATCATTTCCTCGCTGATATTGAAGCTGAGTTTGCGCTAACGGTTGCGGAAATCAACCTACTGACCAAGAAACAATCCCTGCTTGAAGATCAACCTATTCTTGCTCGCACATTACAAGTCCGCGACGCTTACCTGTCGCCGATGCATTTGCTGCAGATCAACTTGCTTAGCCGAGTGCGCACTGAAGGCGCTAGCGCTGACCCACTTTTGATTCGTGCGCTGCTGCTAACAATTAACGGTGTTGCTGCTGGATTACGCAACACTGGCTGACCAAGCGAATTAACTAGCTATTAAAAGCTGACTGGGTGCGCTCGAGGCCTTGGGTAATTAGAGATTCAACACAATCAGCGCCACGCAAAATAAAGTCTTGCAACTCTTTCTTTTCAGCGGAGGCAAACTGTTTCAACACAAAGTCACCAGGGTCTTGTTGACCAGGTGGTCGACCAATTCCTAAGCGCACGCGCAGATAATCAGCGCTTCCGAAAGAAGAGGTAAGAGATTTAAGCCCATTATGGCCATTGTCTCCGCCAGCTATCTTGCTACGAATTGCGGCAAATGGAATATCTAGTTCGTCGTGCAAAACAATTATGTTTGCGACTTCAACTTTGTAAAAATTAGCCAGGGCCTTAACTGGGCCACCTGATTCATTCATATAACTCTTTGATTTAGCTAGAACAACAGAGGCCGCATCAATGCCAACACCCAATTTAAATTCAGCGATATCGCAACGAGATTTATGTGAACTCCATTTAGCAGAGTTCGATTTAGCTAATTGATCAACAACTAACTGGCCGATGTTATGGCGAGTTGCTTCGTATTCTGGGCCGGGATTGCCCAACCCAACTACTAACCACAGCATGTTAAATCCATAGCCCTAGATTAGTAGTTGAATTGGGATCAACCGATTAAGACTCTTTCTTCTCTTCAGCAGCAGGAGCAGCAGCGGCGGCAGTTTCAGCAACTGGTTCAGCCGCAGTTGAACGCTCTGAAAGGTGCACAACAACCATCTTTGGATCAGAGATAAGCGTTACGCCAGCTGGAAGGGCAACGTTTTCGGCATACATAGATGTGCCGGCCGCCATTCCAGTTAGATCTAGTTCAAAGAAGCTTGGGATAGATGTTGCTTCAGTTTCAACTTCGATTGAGTGGTGAACGTGCTCAAGAATTCCGTCGCGATCGTGCTCGCCAGATGTATGAACTGGAACAGCTACAACAACGCGCTCGCCACGGCGAACCAAAACTAGGTCAACGTGCTCGAGGTTTCCCTTAAGTGCGTTGCGAACAACAGCCTTAGGCAAAGTTAGAACAGTTGTGCCATCAATAACAATGTCCAGAAGAACGTTTGAAGTCTTTAGCGCAACGCCAAGCTCGCGTGCTGGAAGTGTTACGTGGGCAGGTGTTTCACCGTGTCCGTAGATAACTGCAGGAACTAAACCATCGCGGCGATTACGACGTGATGCGCCTTTACCAAATTCAGTACGGCGAACGCCATTGATTGAAATCTCAGCCATTTTTCTTTGCTCCTGT
Source organism: Candidatus Planktophila sp. (assembly GCA_044351155.1). Taxonomy (GTDB): domain Bacteria; phylum Actinomycetota; class Actinomycetes; order Nanopelagicales; family Nanopelagicaceae; genus Planktophila. Next base: position 47,755 of record JBILGH010000012.1, read on the forward strand.
CAGGTTTACTTTCGGTTACTTCACAAAAGTTCCAGCAGGATTAAAACCTACGCCGTCGATTACGGAAATAATTCTTACCCTCGCCGGAACGAGCCAAAGGTTAGCGAATGGGTGTGGTTAAGCGCAAATC
>JBILGH010000021.1:0-18708 GCA_044351155.1 Candidatus Planktophila sp.
GCTTCCTACCCTGCATGAAGAGATGCAGCTAGCCTCAACGAATGAAGAGTTTGAAAGAGCAGCGCGCTTAAGGGATCAAATTGAGTCTTTTGAGAAGGCGCAAAGATCTACCCAAGGCAATTTCTCGGATGACCTTGATGGCGATTTCATTGCCTTGTATCAAGATGGTTTCCATTCAGCCGGCTCAATATTCTCAATGCAGCGCGGCTCAATCAAAGGTTCTCGCTCCTGGATTGTCGATCAGGAAATGGCGCTAGAAGGTCAAGATGTTTTTACCTCGCTGCTGTACTCAATCTACGGAAATGGTTCTATCTCAATCCCACGCAATATCTACTTGAATGCCCAACCTGAAAATCTCTCTGATTTAGAACAATGGTTAAGTGGCGTTAGCGGTTCTAAGGTCGAAATAAAAGTTCCACAACGTGGCGACAAAGTCGAACTGCTGGAAACGGTTAAACGAAATGCGCAGTACTCGCTAATCCAATATGTGAGCAAGCGAGCAACTGATGCTGCAGTATCAGGTAAAGCGCTGACCGAAATCGAAGAGATGTTAAGCCTAAAGCGCACTCCACTACGAATTGAGTGTTTCGATATTTCAAATATTTCAGGAACCTCAGTGGTGGCTTCTATGGTGGTATTTGAAGATGGCATGCCCAAAAAATCTGAATATCGAAGATTCATAATCGATACCAGTGAAGGCTGGGATGACACCCGAGCCATGCACCAAGTGATTACTCGCAGACTAAAGCGAATGCTCGATGATCGAAGTGTTGACCTAGCTGAAGTTTCCGAGACTGGTGGACGCATAAGTAAGTTTGCTTATCCACCAGCGCTTATTGTGGTCGATGGTGGCAAACCACAAGTTAGCGCGGCGCAACGAGCCTTAGGTGAGTTAGGAATAAGTGATATCGCACTGTGCGGTTTGGCAAAAAGATTAGAAGAAGTTTGGCTGCCAGATAACGCTGATCCACTGATTTTTCCACGTAACAGCGAGGGGCTTTATTTGCTGCAGCGAATCCGCGATGAAGCACATAGATTTGCAATTACTTTCCATCGCTCGAGACGTTCAAAAGTAATGTTGGAATCTTTGCTTGATGAGATTCCAGGGCTCGGAAGTGCGCGGCGGACAGCCTTGTTAGATCGCTTTGGCTCGGTAACCGCGATTCGAAAAGCAGCGGTCAGCGAACTAGCGACAACGCCTGGAATTGGCGAGAAATTAGCCGAAACCATTGCCCAATCACTTGCTCAGATAGGCAAGGGCGAGACGGTAAATATGACAACTGGAGAAATCACTGGTGCTTGACAGGCACGGCAGGATAGAAGCATGAAGCGCAACGAACTATTGATTTTGACTGGCATGTCAGGTGCTGGCCGATCAACTGTGGCCCACTCACTTGAAGATTTGGGTTGGTATGTCGTTGATAATTTGCCACCAGCTCTTCTGCCTGCGTTGGCTAAACAATCAAGCGATGGCGACTTGCCAGCTTTGGCAGTTGTGGTCGATGTGCGCGGTGGAAAATTCTTTGATGACTTAAATGCGGCTCTAGCAAATTTGAAAGGCTCCGGAATCCAGTTTCGACTACTTTTTCTCGATGCCTCAGATCAATCACTTGTTGCCCGATTTGAAAGTACCCGCCGGCCGCACCCACTGCAAGGTAGTGATCGCATCTCTGATGGCATCGATCGCGAACGAGCTAAGTTGCACGAGCTGCGCGAGAGTGCCGATGTAGTTATCGATACTTCAAATTTGAATGTGCATCAACTTGCTAAGCGCACCAGTGAGATTTTCGCAGAAGGAATGATTGAAGGCGTTCGACTAAATATTTTGAGTTTTGGCTACAAGTATGGAATTCCAGTAGATGCTGATCTGGTTCTAGATTGCCGCTTTATTCCAAATCCACATTGGGTTCCTGAACTACGACCGCTAACTGGGCTAGATCAAGCTGTGAGCGATCGAGTCTTTTCTAATGAAGGCGTTACCGAGTTTGTCGGGGATTACGTAAAGTTAATCAAGGATATGTTGCCTGGCTACATTCGCGAAGGCAAGAAGTACTTAACTATTGCGATTGGCTGTACTGGCGGCAAGCATCGCAGTGTTGCCATCTCGGCTGAAATTGCAAAACAACTGGGCTCTACAAGTACTGAATTAGCAGTATCGGCGCACGCAGTGCATCGGGATCTCGGCCGCGAATGAGTTCAGCTCGCGTTGTTGCGCTAGGCGGCGGACATGGCCTAGCAGCAACTCTTACTTCGTTGCGTGCGATCACAGACCAGATAACCGCGATCGTGACGGTTGCTGATAATGGCGGATCAAGTGGGCGACTGCGCCAAGAATTTCCAATCTTTCCGCCCGGTGATTTACGTATGGCACTTGCCGCGTTATGTGCCGATGATGAATGGGGTCGCAGTTGGGCCGAGATCATGCAGTACAGATTTACCAGCGAAGGTCCACTCGATGGGCACGCAGTCGGAAATCTTTTACTCGCAGCTCTCTGGGATCGCGATGAAGATCCAGTCGCAGGGTTAGATCGAGTAGGTGCGTTGTTAAAAGTAGTTGGTCGCGTATTGCCTATGGCTGCAGTTCCGCTGGATATCGAAGCAACTTTTACATCTTCAATTGGTCGAATAAATGTGCGCGGACAGGCGGAAGTAGCAACAGCGAAAGGAAAGTTAGAATCTTTACGTTTGCTGCCAGAAAACCCAGCTGCGCGAAGTGAAGCACTGACCGCAATAAGTCACGCGGATTTAATAACAATGGGTCCAGGATCCTGGATCTCAAGTGTGTTGCCGCATCTAATGGTTCCGGCACAACGAGATGCAATTGTGAATTCCAAAGCCAAGAAAGTTCTGTTACTTAATCTTGATGCAAATGTGCTGACCGCGGGCGATGAATATGCGGGCTATTCAGCTGAAGATCATCTGCATCTATTTCATAAATATGCCCCCGAACTAAAAGTCGACTATGTGGTTGCTGATTCAGATGTAGTAACTGATCGGTTAGCTTTGGAAAAAATCGTGGAATCACTCGGAGGCTCGCTAATTTCGGCTGATTTATCGATGGGTCCAGGCAGTTCGGCCCATGATGTCCGAAAATTGACCCCAGTTTTGGCACACATCATCGAGCAAAGACTGGTTGGATAACGCCATGGCAATGACCGCATCGGTGAAGGATGAACTCACTAGACTCTCAATTACCAAACCTTGCTGCCGTAAAGCTGAGGTCTCTTCGCTCCTACGTTTTGCAGGTGGCCTTCATATTGCTGCCGGCAAGATCGTCGTAGAGGTCGAATTAGATACCGCCCAAAGCGCGCGCCGGTTACGTAAAGATATTGCTGATATCTACGGACATGAATCCGATTTAGCAGTTCTCTCTTCTAGCGGCATTCGCAAGGGATCTCGTTACGTGGTTCGGGTTAATTCCGATGGCGATGCGTTAGCTCGTCAAACAGGTTTAGTTGATGCCAATGGTCGCCCAGTTCGTGGCCTGCCACCTCAAGTTGTTTCAGCCGCAATTTGCGATGCCGAAGCCGCTTGGCGTGGCGCTTTCATCGCACACGGTTCACTTACCGAACCTGGTCGCTCATCATCCCTTGAAATAACTTGTCCCGGACCAGAGGCCGCGTTAGCTCTAGTTGGTGCTGCGCGTCGTTTAGGCATTGTGGCAAAAGCGCGCGAAGTCCGTGGGGTTGATCGCGTAGTGATTCGCGATGGTGATGCAATTGGAGTTTTGCTGACTCGACTAGGCGCACACGAATCAGTACTTGCTTGGGAAGAACGTCGCATGCGTCGCGAAGTTCGCGCGACCGCTAATCGCTTGGCAAATTTCGATGACGCCAACTTACGCAGATCTGCACGCGCAGCTGTTGCCGCCTCTGCCCGAGTTGCTCGAGCCATGGAAATCCTGGGCCCAGAGATTCCAGATCATTTAAAGGAAGCCGGCGAACTGCGTATTCAACATGGCCAAGCCAGCCTGGAAGAATTAGGTTCACTAGCTGTTCCACCGATGACCAAAGATGCAATTGCTGGCCGAATTCGTCGACTTTTAGCAATGGCCGATAAGCGAGCTTCCGATCTGGGAATTCCAGATACCGAGGCCGGGCTTTCGCCTGATCTACTTAATTAATCAAGGATTCATTTATCTGAGCGTGCTTGCGAGTGCTATCACAGCCCTTGTAACTAAGTAGTAGTAAACCTTTTTGATAGGGTTAGGGCGTACCCCAGCGCTGTGGTGAGTAGATAAACTTCTTCAGATCTGAAGAATTCACGCACTAGAAGCGAGGTTTACCGTGATTAATGTTGGAATCAATGGCTTTGGCCGCATCGGACGTAACTTTTTCCGCGCCGCACTAACTAATCCAAATATCAATATCGTCGGCATTAACGATCTAACCGACAATGCAACTTTGGCTCACCTTTTAAAGTACGACTCAATCTTGGGTCGCTTAGGGCTAGAAGTTACACACACTGAAGACACCATCACAGTTGGTGGCAAGACCATCAAAGTTTTCGCAGAGCGCGATCCAGCAAATCTTCCTTGGGCTGCAGTTGGCGCAACAGTGGTTGTTGAATCAACCGGTATTTTCACCAAGGCCGCCGATGCCGGAAAGCACATCACAGCAGGTGCTAAGAAAGTAATTATTTCAGCCCCTGCAACTGATGAAGACATCACTATCGTGATGGGTGTTAATCACGAGAAGTACGACCCAGCAAATCACAACATTATTTCTAACGCATCTTGTACAACTAACTGCTTAGCTCCAATGGCTAAGGTGCTTAATGACAACTGGGGCATCGTTAAGGGTCTGATGACCACAATCCATGCGTACACAAATGACCAAGTTATTTTGGACTTCCCACACAAGGATCTTCGTCGTTCCCGTGCGGCAGCAACAAACATGATCCCAACTTCAACTGGTGCTGCGAAGGCTATTTCTTTGGTACTGCCAGAGTTGAAGGGCAAGCTCGATGGTTATGCAATGCGCGTTCCAGTTCCAACTGGTTCAGCTACAGACTTAACTGTTGAACTAGCTAAGGAAGCCACAGCTGCAGAGATCAATGCCGCAATGAAGGCCGCAGCCAATGGTGCGCTAAAGGGTTACCTGACATATACCGAAGATCCAATTGTTTCTTCAGATATCGTCACTGATCCTTCATCATGTATTTTCGATTCCGGTCTAACTAAAGTAATTGGTAACCAAGTAAAAGTTGTTGGTTGGTATGACAACGAATGGGGTTACTCAAACCGCCTAGTAGATCTAATCTCGTATGTAGGTAAGACTCTCTAAAACCTATGGCGCATCTCGAAGAGCTAGAAGTCAAAGGAAAGCGGGTATTCCTACGCTGTGATCTCAATGTCCCATTGAAAGATGGCGTCATTAAAGATGATGGTCGCATTAGGGCATCGCTTCCGACGATTCAATATTTGCTAGACCAAGGTGCGTCGCTAGTAATTGCGGCGCACTTAGGTCGACCAAAGGGTGAAGCAAAACCTGAACTTTCGTTAGCTCCAGTAGCTACGCGGTTAGGTGAATTGCTCGGGATGCCAATTAAATTTGCCACTGAAGTAACTGGTCCGGAAGTAACCGCAGCTGCTAACTCACTTATTCCTGGTGAGATTTTATTGCTAGAAAATATTCGATTCAGTGCGGCTGAGACGAGCAAGGAAGTGAGCGAGCGTGCTGTTTTAGCTAACGAACTAGCAAAACTTGCTGATGCTTATGTCGGCGATGGTTTCGGCGCGGTTCACCGCAAGCATGCTTCGGTCTATGACTTACCTAAGTTATTGCCCAATGCTGCTGGTTATCTAGTTAGCGCTGAAGTTGAAATACTAAAGAGATTAACGCAGAACCCAGATCGCCCTTATGGTGTGGTTCTAGGCGGCGCCAAGGTTTCCGACAAAATCGGTGTAATTGCTAACTTGCTGGAAAAAGTAAATGTCATCGCAATTGGTGGCGGCATGCTTTTTACCTTTTTGGCAGCGCAAGGAAAAGAAATTGGCACCTCACTAGTTGAAGTTGATTTAATTCCGACCGTTAAAGAGTTACTTGAGCGAGCAAAGGCCAATGGCGTTGAACTATTACTGCCAACCGATATTTTGGTGGCACCAGCTTTTGCGGCAGATTCACCAGCAACGTTAGTTAGTGCAGATGCGATTCCGGCTGATCAAATGGGTCTGGATATCGGGCCCGAAACAGCAGCAGCTTTTGCCAAAGCAATTACCGGATGTAAAACTGTTTTCTGGAATGGTCCAATGGGCGTATTCGAGTTCGCAGCGTTCTCTGACGGCACTAAAGAAGTTGCCAGCGCACTAACAAAAGTATCGGGCCTATGCGTTGTGGGCGGGGGAGACTCAGCCGCCGCCGTGCGTGTACTAGGTTTTGCCGATAGCGATTTCGGATATATCTCAACTGGCGGCGGCGCCTCACTTGAGTATCTAGAAGGCAAGGAACTTCCTGGTCTCATTGCGCTGGGTATTTAATTTTCAAAACAATCTAATTCGAAAGAGGGCAAAAATGCGTAAGCCGCTAATGGCCGGTAACTGGAAAATGAACCTCAATCACCTTGAGGCAATTGCCGTTGCTCAGAAGTTGGTCTACAGTCTTGACGATAAAGATTATGACGCAGTAGATGTCGCGATCATTCCGCCATTTACTGATATTCGTTCCATTCAAACTTTGATTGATGGCGATCGCTTGCGTCTGCTTTACGGTGCGCAAGATCTTTCCCCAGAAGCTAGCGGCGCATTTACTGGCGACATCAGTGGTTCGATGTTGGCAAAGCTTGGTTGCACCTTTGTAGTTATCGGCCACTCTGAGCGTCGTGCTATTCACAAAGAGAGCGATGCGATCGTAAACAAGAAGATCAGAGCGGCTCTGGCTAATGAGCTAACCCCTATTTTCTGCTGTGGCGAAGAGCTGGCAATCCGCGAAGCTGGCACACATGTTGAACATGTGTTGACCCAAGTTCGTGCGGGACTTGCTGGTTTCACTAAGCCCGAGTTGAAAAAGATTGTGATTGCTTACGAACCAGTTTGGGCAATCGGAACTGGCAAGACTGCAACACCAGAAGATGCGCAAGAAGTTTGTGCTGCGATCCGCGCCGAAGTTGCCAAGGTTGGTTCACCAGAGATCGCCGATAATATGCGAATTCTTTATGGTGGTTCAGTTAAGTCAGCAAATATCGCAGAGATCATGAAGAAGGAAGATGTAGATGGCGCCCTTATTGGGGGAGCCAGCCTAGATCCTGAAGAATTGGCGAAGATTGCCCGATACCACCGCGGGGAATAGGCCTAAATAGCGGCTAATTTGCCGCTTAATTGCATTGATGCGCTATTGGTGACGTAGAATAGCGCCCTTACCTCACTTCGAAGTTGGAGAAATATTCGTGACACTCGCACTCTCAATCATCTTGGTCATCACAAGCATTTTGATGATTCTCTTGGTTTTACTGCACAAGGGCAAGGGCAGCGGACTTTCCGATCTTTTTGGTGGTGGCGTTTCATCAAACTTCGGCGGCTCTTCAGTCGTTGAGAAGAACCTTGATCGCATCACAATTGTGGTTGGCGGGCTCTGGTTCTCAGGAGTAGTTGCGCTAAGCCTTGTTTTAAAATCTGCTTAATTTTAATTTTTCAATTTTTTAAGGAGCTCAAATGGGTAGTGCAATTCGCGGAAGTCGTGTCGGAGCTGGCCCAATGGGCGAGGCTGAACGCGGTGAATCAATTGAGCGTTTTTATGTTTCATATTGGTGCGGTAAGGGCCACGAAGTAAAGCCATCTTTTGCTAAAGAAGAAGGCGTAGTAATTCCAGCTGAATGGGATTGCCCAAAGTGTGGTTTGCCAGCAGGTTTAGATAAGAACAATCCACCATCAGCTGTAAAGAACGAGCCATACAAGACTCACTTGGCTTACGTTAAGGAACGTCGTAGCGAAGCTGAAGGCGAAAAAATTCTGGCAGATGCTCTCCGTAAATTACACGGAGATGATGACGAATAATTAAAGCGCTTCGACGGCTTTTAGCAGTTGAGCAATACCCGCACTTCGATCACTTAAATGTAATCGCAGTAGCGGGTATTTTCTTTTAGCAAGAGCTCGTAAGTCACCAAGTGCTTGGGCCATAATCAAAGTCTTAAAGCCATAGGTAGCGCCCGGAATCACAACATCACCATTAGTTACACCGGTAATCTGCAAGAAGGCACCATTTTGCTGACCACCCTTATGGAACTGCCCAGTGGAATGTAAGAATCGTGGTCCCCAACCGAAAGTAACTGGGCGGCTAGATTTTCGAGCAATGATTTCGCGCAACTTTGCCAAATCTCGATCTCCGCTGCGATCTAGATAAGCCATGACTGCGACATAACCACCATCTGGAATTTCATCAATGAAGTTACGAAGCGCAGCAGTTAAATCAGATCCTGCGCCAAATATTTCTACAGCACCATCAACTGCATCAGGAGTGAACTCAGGTAGCACGCCATTCCACTCAGCCAGAAGCGCACTTGTCGCTTCTTTTGCCTCAGTCACATTCGGCTGATTAAAGGGATCTATTTCAAGTGCTGCGCCAACTAGGGCAGTTACCCATTCCCACAAAAAGAACTGTTCGCCAAGTTCGCCATCGATTACCAAATCAGCATCACCGCTGAATGAAATGCTGAAGGCGTCACCACCAGTTACAGCTGATGAGTTTTCAATTACAACCGGCAAGCGACCAACTTCATTCTTACCAGTTGATTCGGCTACTAACTGTTCAATCCAATCAGAAAGCCCAGGGGCCGCAGCGGAATCGCAATAAGTTAAATACTGGCCGGCGTCACTAATCAAGTAGGCAATGTTAATAGCGATATCAGTTTCTAGAATTTGCTTCTTCGCATCAGATGCCGCATCGAGAAGAACCGAAGGATCAACTCCAATTAGAGCTGCTGGAACTAACCCAAAGGCAGTAAGCGCACTGAAGCGACCGCCAACGTTTGGGTCGGCATTAACGACGATATATCCGTCGGCACGAGCACTCTTATCAAGTGGTGAGCCAGGATCAGTCACGATGACCATATGGTCTACGGGATCCAAATTCAAAGTACGAAATGCTTCAGCAAATAATGCGCGTTGCGAGGCGGTCTCAATAGTCGAGCCCGACTTAGATCCAACAACTACAACGGTTTGTCGCAAATCGCCAGCTAGCGCATGGTGGATATAAACCGGATCAGTGGAATCAAGAACAAATAACTCTTTGCGATAAGTTGCCGCGATAACCTCTGGTGCCAATGAAGATCCACCCATGCCACATAAAACGACTCTGGTGTAGTTGCGGAACTTTGCGCTAATCGCATCTAGCTGAGGCAAGAGATCGCGAGAACTTTCGGGCGCATCAATCCAGTTAAGGCGAATGCTGGCTTCGGCTTGGGCCGCAGCGCCCCAAATAGTTGAATCTTTCGCAGCTAACTTCGGGTTTACCGTTGCGATCTTTTTATATAGATCACTGCTGCGATCAATAGTGCCTAATTTCTGACCTGATATTTTTAACACTAACCCATTGCTCCTTTAACGCTGGCCAAGAGTTCATTCCAGGCATCAGCAAATTTCTTTACCCCATCTGATTCTAAGTCGGCAGTGACTTTTTCGATTGAAATTCCTAATTCGGCAAGCTGGCTAAAGACGGTGCGGGCCTCTTCATATTTGCCAGCAATAGTGTTGCCTCTGAAAACTCCATGATCAATCACCGCATCTAGCGTGCCTTGCGGCATGGTGTTAACTGTATTTGGAGCAATTAATTCGAGTACATAACGAGTATCGTCATAAGCTGGATCTTTAACGCCAGTTGATGCCCATAATGGTCGCTGCGCATTTGCACCTTGAGCAGCGAGCGCTTGCCAACGACCTGTCGCGAATTCTTCTTCAAACTGTTCGTATGCCAAGTGCGCATTAGCAATCGCAGCTTTCCCCAGTAGCGAACTGGCCAAAACTCCACCATCGGCTTTTAAGATTGGATCAATTGCGGTGTCTAGGCGACTAATGAAGAATGAGGCAACACTATGTACTTGAGTTAAATCAAGACCATTCTTGGCCGCGATTTCGATACCTGCGATGTAAGCCTCAATAACTTGGGTGTAGCGTTCGATTGAAAAAATCAAAGTCACATTTACGCTAATGCCTGCGCCAATTAACTCTGTGATTGCGGGTAGCCCAGCCAGGGTTGCAGGAACTTTAATCAGCACATTTGGGCGATCAATTATTTGCCAGAGAGATTTACCCTCTTTCACTGTTGCCGCGGTGTCATGCGCTGAGCGGGGATCTACTTCAATACTTACGCGACCATCAGCGCCATTACTCGATCGATAGATATCGGCAAACAAGTCACAGGCCTGTCTAACGTCATCAGTGGTTAGCTTGGTAATAACTTCTTCGACTGATTTGCCAGCTAAGGAAGCAATATCGGCCGAATATTCGGTGGCATCTGAAATCGCTGCTTTGAAAATTGCTGGATTTGTAGTTACACCAACGACGCCGGAATTCTTAATTCGCGGCGGCAGCGAATGAGCATCTGCACCAGTTAATTTTGCTCGCGAGAGATCGTCTAGCCAGACTGAACATCCAGCTTTTGCAAGATCTGATATTTGCATTACAGGGCTGCTTCAATTCGCGGAACGATGACTTCAACACTAAAACCAAATTCTTTAAATAGAACTGGGGCTGAAGCAGATGCGCCGTAGTGTTCAAGCGAAATCGTTAAGCCATCGCTTCCGACATATCGATGCCAACCTTGAGAAATGCCAGCTTCAATACTGACCTTTAGTGAGTCCTTAGGAAGGACAGAAGATCGGTAAGAATCAGGTTGCGCATCGAACCACTCTAAGCAGGGTGCGCTAACAACTGCCGTTGAAATTGAATTTGCTTCTAGGGCAGCTGCCACATCTAGGGCCAGTGAAACTTCAGAACCGGTTGCTACCAAAGTGACTTTAGCTTTTCCGCTAGCGGGTTTCAGAATGTAAGCACCTTTAGCAACTTCACTCGCGGAAGCGTGTGAAGATCGGTCAATTACGGGAAGGTTTTGGCGAGACAAAATGATTGCCGCGGGGGAGCGGCGAGCAATGATCTCGCGCCAGGCCACGCTAACTTCATTGGCATCTCCCGGGCGAATCACATCAAGATTTGGAATAGCGCGAAGGGCTGCGAAGTGCTCAATCGGTTGATGCGTTGGACCATCTTCACCTACGCCAATTGAGTCATGCGTCCAAACAAAAGTACTTGGAATATTCATAAGCGCTGCTAATCGAACAGCAGGGCGCATGTAATCGCTAAAGACTAAGAAAGTTCCGCCGAAGGAACGAGTTAAACCATGAAGCGCGGCACCATTGAGAATCGAGCCCATGGCGTGTTCACGAATTCCGAAGTGAACGATGCGGCCATACGGGTTTGCGTTTTTGATCGCACTTGTTGCGGGCAAGAATGATCCGCCACCATCAATATCGGTGTTATTGCTACCTGCTAAATCTGCCGAACCACCCCAAAGTTCTGGCAGTTTCTTTGCCAGTGCATTAATCGCTTTACCTGATGCCGCACGCGTCGCTAATTGTGTGCCGGCTTCAAAAACTGGAAGTTCAGAATCCCAACCAGTAGGCAGCTCTTTACTCTCTAAGCGCTTTAATAACGCTGCTGCGGCTGGATTGCTCGCTTGCCAAGCTGCCAAGCGAACGTTCCAATCTTTACGCTTTTGTGCGCCCCGATCTTTAACTTTGCGGACGTGAGCAAAGACATTGGTAGGTAGCGCGAAATGCTCATCTGGATTCAATCCCAAAATCTTTTTGGTTTCAGCAATCTCTTCTGCGCCAAGTGCTGAACCGTGTGAGCCCGCAGTTCCTTTTGCTTTAGGCGCTGGCCAAGCAATTACTGAGTGCATGCGAATTAGCGATGGCTTAGTAAGTTCGGCTTTTGCAGCGATCATCGCAGCGTCGACCGCTGGTAAATCAATTCGCCCATCCTCAGCCGCAGGAACATCAATTACTTGCCAACCGTAGGCTCGGTAGCGCGCAGAGACATCTTCGGTAAATGCATTATGAGTATCACCTTCAATTGAAATGCGATTGTCATCGTAAATCATTACCAAGTTACCAAGCTCTTGAGTTCCGGCTAGTGATGAAGCTTCAGCGCTAACGCCTTCTTCTAAATCACCATCCGAACAAATTACCCAAATAGTGTGATCGAATAAAGATTTACCGACTGCAGTTGCTGGATCAAACAAGCCACGTTCGTAGCGCGCTGCCATTGCCATTCCAACTGCAGTTGCCACGCCTTGTCCTAATGGACCAGTTGTCATTTCAACGCCAGCAGTGTGACCGTATTCGGGATGCCCAGGTGTTAGCGAGTTCCAAGTACGAAATGCCTGTAAATCAGCCATCTCTAACCCATAACCACTATAGAAAAGTTGAGTGTAAATAGTTATCGAAGAGTGACCACAAGAGAGAATAAAGCGATCGCGACCAATCCAATTTGGATCTGCTGGATCATGAACCAAATGGCGCTGAAATAAGTTATAGGCAACCGGAGCAAGTGCCATCGCGGTACCAGGGTGGCCGTTGCCAACCTTCTGTACTGCATCCATTGCGAGGGCGCGGGCGTAGGTGACGGCCTGATCATCTAACTCAGTCCAACCGGTCATCTGGCTCATTATTTTCTCCTAGGTTCGCTCTGCAGTTGTAATTGATAACCAAATTCGCCATGAGGCAATCCAGACCAACGTTGATCCGAGTACATGAATAATGACTAAAAGTTCAGGCAGACCAGTTAAATACTGAATATATCCAATTAACCCCTGCGCGAGAGTAACCGCAAAGAAAATCTTAATTCGTCGTTTTGACTCTGGTGAAATTTCCGAAAGAACAAGTAGCGCTAGCGAAACACCAAGCAGCGCAATGACGGCATCAGCATGTAGCCAAGAAATCGCTCGTTCATCGAGCTTTAGGCGAGGAGCATCTAAATCACCAGCATGAGGGCCAGAACCAGTAACTAATGTGCCGATCACAATCACAACGAAAGTGAGGAGAACTTGCGCATATGCCAAGATCTTTACTTTGGTTTCGGTAGGGCGAATTGAGATCAACGGTGAGCGTCCGCGGGCAACTATTGAAACTGCACCAGCAATTAAAAATATTGAGAGAATAAAGTGACTTGCCACCGCTAACGGATTTAAATCTGTCAGAACAGTGATCCCGCCGATAACTCCTTGACCGAGAATTCCGAGAACTTGTAACAATGCACGCCAGATCAGATCTCGCCGAGCTTTTCTAATCGCATAGATAACTACGGCAACAGCTGCGAATAAAAGCAAGAAAGTTAGTAGGCGATTTCCAAATTCAATCCAGGCATGGAATGCGCCTTCTGCTTGCCCAGCAACCGGGGTGTAAGAACCGTAAGTACATTCGGGCCAAGTTGGACAGCCGAGTCCGGAACCAGTGATTCGAACTGTTGCGCCAGTTAAGACAATGCCAGTTTGAAATACCAGTAAAAGGTAGAGGAATGGCATGGCGCAACCCTATGGCAGCGAACCGCGGCCAAGCCTGAGGCGCCCCTCACTAAGGCGTCGCTGAGAGGAAACCCTCTATTTACGATACATTACTGTTGTGAAAAGCCAGATCATGAGTGCGCCGCCAGCAGGCGATGATTTACGCACCCGTGACGCCATTGCGCGCTCAATTCTAGAAAATGGCCCCTCAACTGCCGTGGCTCTAGGCGAGCGGTTGACGCTGACCCCGGCGGGCATCCGTCGCCACCTCGATAATTTAATTGCCGACGGAATCTTAGAAGCACGTGAGCCGCATATTGGTCTTTCCCGAGGACGAGGCCGTCCTTCTAAAGTTTTTGTCATGACCGATCAGGGTCGGGAAAAGTTCGAGCATTCCTACGATGACTTAGCAGTTGCGGCACTTAAATTTATGTCCGCGCAATCGGGTGCGCATTTAGTTCAAGCTTTCGCAAAGACTCGCGCCGATGACATTGAACGTAAAGGTTTAGAGGCGCTCAAGAAAGCTCCTAACAAGACCGAGGCGCTAGCCACTTTTCTAACTGAGCAAGGCTATGCCGCTACAGTGATTGAACGAAAAATGGGCGAAGAAATTTGTCAGCACCACTGTCCAATTGCTCACGTTGCCGCTGAATTTCCGGAACTTTGCGAAGCTGAAACTGCTGCTTTCTCAGCGCTACTTGGTACCCACGTTCAACGTTTAGCAACGATCGCTCATGGCGATGGTGTTTGTACTACATATATTCCAAATGCAGTAAACAAAACTAGTGCTCGGAGAGGCAACTAATGACTATCGCACATCCAGAACTCGATGGACTCGGCAATTATGAATTCGGCTGGTCCGATAAGAACGATGCTGGCGCGAATTCAAAGCGCGGCATTAACGAGGAAGTAGTTCGCGATATCTCTTCGAAGAAATCCGAGCCTCAGTGGATGCTTGACCTGCGTCTAAAAGGTTTAACCCTCTTCGAAAAGAAGCCAATGCCAAATTGGGGTTCAGACTTAAGCGGTATTTTCTTCGACACCATTAAGTACTTCGTGCGCTCAACTGAAAAGCAAGCGACTACTTGGGAAGATCTACCTGAGGAAATCAAAAATACTTACGACCGTTTGGGTATTCCAGAGGCTGAAAAGCAGCGTCTAGTTTCAGGTGTTGCAGCGCAATATGAATCAGAAGTTGTTTATCACTCAATTCGCGAAGATTTAGCCGCGCAAGGCGTTATTTTCCTTGACACTGACACCGCTCTAAAAGAGCACCCAGAACTATTTAAAGAGTATTTCGGTACCGTCATTCCGGTGGGCGATAACAAGTTTGCCGCTCTTAATACTTCAGTTTGGTCAGGTGGTTCTTTCATCTACGTTCCTAAGGGCGTACATGTGGATATTCCATTACAAGCTTATTTCCGCATCAATACTGAAAACATGGGTCAGTTCGAACGCACCTTGATCATCGCCGATGAAGATTCATACATCCATTATGTTGAAGGCTGCACAGCGCCTATTTATAAGTCAGATTCACTGCACTCAGCTGTAGTTGAGATCATTGTTAAAAAGGGTGCTCGCGTTCGTTACACCACAATTCAAAACTGGTCTAACAACGTTTATAACCTCGTAACAAAGCGTGCTACATGCGCTGAAGGTGCAACTATGGAATGGGTCGATGGAAACATCGGTTCAAAGGTAACCATGAAGTACCCAGCAATTTTCTTGATGGGTCCGCATGCAAAGGGCGAAACTCTTTCACTAGCTTTCGCTGGCGAAGGTCAACATCAAGATTCCGGTGCCAAGATGGTTCACGCGGCTCCATACACATCTTCATCAGTTATTTCGAAATCAGTCGCACGTGGCGGCGGCCGTACTTCATACCGCGGCTTAGTACAGGTACAAGAAGGCGCGCATCATTCAAAGAGCACGGTTAAATGTGATGCGCTATTGGTTGACACCATTTCTCGTTCAGATACTTACCCATATGTTGATATTCGCGAAGACGATGTATCAATGGGTCACGAAGCAACAGTTTCTAAAGTAAGCGATGATCAACTCTTCTATTTAATGTCACGTGGCTTAACTGAAGATGAAGCTATGGCAATGATCGTGCGTGGATTTATTGAACCAATCGCCCGCGAACTACCAATGGAGTACGCACTTGAGCTAAACCGCTTGATCGAACTCCAAATGGAAGGCGCGGTTGGTTAAGCAAATATGTCGACTCTTACTACTAACTACTTAACGCCTACTGGGCGCGAAGAGGCTTGGCGGTTTACTCCGCTCAAACGTCTTGGTGGCTTACACGATGGCACTTTCAAATTAGCAACGCGCAATACTTTGGCCCTAACTGGCAGCGCTCCTGCCGGGGTAACTTTTGAGCGAATTGGTCGCGAATTAGTATCGGCTGAATCGGCAACTGACGATGTAATCGTGGGTCGCATTCATGAAGCTACCGATGAAGTAAGCGTGCTAAAAATTGCTGCCAATACTGAGTTAGCTGAGCCGATTTTTCTTCATCGTTTAACTGGCGGGCTAACTGATGCCGAACTTTCTCGAGTTCAGCTTCGCATTGGCGCAAATTCCAAAGCAACTGTAATCATTGAAAATTCTGGCGATCATTTACTTGCCGAAGATATTGAGATCATTTGCGAACCAGGTTCAAACTTAACCGTAGTTTCGTTACAGGAATGGGATTCAAAGACAATCCATGCTGGACGTCAACATGCCATCGTTGATAGAGATGCCACCTTCAAATCAATCATTGTCACAGTTGGTGGAGATGTAGTTCGTTTGCTGCCAACGGTTGAATTCAAGGGTCAAGGCGCATCTGTTGAACTGCTCGGTGTTTATTTTGCAACTGCTGGGCAGTTCTTCGAACACCGCATGTTCGTTGATCACCTAGTACCAAATGCGAAGTCCCGAGTTAATTACAAAGGCGCACTTGCTGGCCAAGATGCCCACACGGTCTGGATTGGTGATGTATTTATTCGAGCAGCTGCCGAAGGTACTGACACTTACGAACTAAACCGTAACTTGTTACTAAGTGATGGCGCACGCGCAGATTCAGTGCCAAATTTAGAAATTGAAACTGGCGAGATTGTTGGCGCGGGGCACGCAAGTACGACTGGGCGTTTCGACGATGAGCAACTCTTTTATCTAATGTCTCGCGGCATTGCTGTTGAAGATGCTCGTCGTTTAGTGGTTCGCGGTTTCTTCAACGAAATTGTCTCTGAAATCGGCAACGCTGATATTCAAGATCGATTGATGACTCGAATTGATCAAGAACTTGAAAAAGCAGGTGCACAATGAGTGATTTAAGCCTTTCTAACTTGCTAGAAGGTAAGCCAGTTCGAATCGAGAAAGATGGCAAGTCAATCTGCGTGGCTCGAGTTGGTTCTGAAGTGTTTGCGATCGATGACACCTGTAGTCATTCAGATGCCTCACTGTCCGAAGGCGATGTAACTGGTTTCAAAATTGAATGTTGGTTACATGGCGCTGAGTTTGATTTAAGAACAGGTGTCGCTTTAACACTGCCAGCTGTTCAACCTGTTGATGTTTATGCAGTAGTGGTTGACGGAGATTCCGTAACCGTAGAAGTTAAGTAGGGATTGTTATGAGCACACTAGAAATTCGCGGCCTTAAAGTTTCAGTTGATACTGAAAATGGTCCAGTTGAAATCTTGAAAGGTGTAGACCTAACTATCAAGAGCGGTGAAACCCACGCAATCATGGGCCCAAACGGTTCTGGTAAATCCACTTTGGCTTACTCAATTGCTGGCCACCCTAAGTATCAGATTACTGGTGGCACCGTAACTCTTGATGGCGTTGACCTACTTGATATGACAGTTGACGAACGTGCTCGTGCTGGCTTGTTTCTAGCGATGCAGTATCCAGTTGAAGTTCCAGGCGTTTCAGTTTCTAACTTCTTGCGCACTGCCGCAACTGCACTACGTGGCGAAGCACCAAAGTTACGTACTTGGGTTGGCGAAGTTAAGTCAGCGATGGCTGCGCTCAGCATGGATCCATCGTTTGCTGAACGTAATGTCAATGAAGGATTTTCAGGCGGCGAAAAGAAGCGTCACGAAATCATGCAGCTAGAACTACTAAAGCCAAAAATTGCCATTCTTGATGAGACTGATTCAGGTCTAGATGTAGATGCGCTTCGCATTGTTTCTGAAGGTGTAGTTCGCGCTAAAGCTGATAATGATCTAGGCGTATTGCTAATCACCCACTACACCCGAATCTTGCGCTACATCAAACCCGACTTCGTGCATGTATTTGCTGATGGCCGCATTGTTGAAGAAGGCGGACCTGAGCTGGCTGAAAAGCTCGAGGCAAATGGCTATGCCGAGTATGTAAGTAAGTAGAGATATGGCCTTTGATCCTCGTTTAGTGCGTCAAGATTTCCCAATCTTTGAGCGCACTATTCGCGAGGGCAAAAGGCTGGTTTATTTGGATTCCGGAGCTACTAGTCAGAAGCCAAGCTCGGTAATTGAAGCTGAAAGTAATTTTTATCGCAGACACAATGCTGCGGTACATCGTGGTGCCCATCAGTTAGCTGAAGAAGCAACGGATGCTTATGAAGGTGCTCGCGAGAGTGTGGCTAAATTCTTGGGTGGCAGTGTTGATGAAGTTATCTTCACTAAGAGCGCAACTGAGAGCTTGAACTTACTTGCTTACGCATTTAGTAACAGCAACAGCGATAACCGTTTCAATCTAACTTCGACAGATCGCATTGTGGTCACCGAGATGGAACACCATGCGAACCTGATTCCATGGCAGCAACTAGCTAGGCGATCTGGTGCCGAGCTAGCGTGGTTTTCCGTAACGCCTGATGGTCGCTTAGATCTTTCAAATTTGGTTGAAATCATTACGCCAAATACCAAGGTAGTTGCGCTAACTCATCAATCAAATGTTTTAGGAACTGTTAATCCAATGGCCGCAATCGTGGCTCGTGCACATGAGGTTGGCGCTGTAGTCATTCTTGATGCTTGCCAATCAGTTCCACATATGCCTGTTAACGTTAAAGAGTTGGATATTGATTTTTTGGCCTTTTCGGGACACAAGACAGTTGGTCCAACTGGCATTGGTGTTCTTTGGGGCCGCTCTGAGTTACTAAAAGATTTACCACCATTTCTCTTTGGTGGATCAATGATCGAATCTGTAACTATGGCGGATGCGGTCTGGGCGCCATCACCACGACGTCATGAAGC
>JBILGH010000003.1:0-133242 GCA_044351155.1 Candidatus Planktophila sp.
CGTTAATGGGTCTGCGTCAGCTTTATTTCTTATTACAAGGGCTGATCAAGAGATTGGTATTTCTCTCAAAAGGTCTTTCAATTATCTTGGCATTTATCGGCGTCAAAATGTTCTTTGAAGCGTTCCACGGGATTGGAATTCATGAGATTGCTGGCATTGAAGTGCCTCACGTATCGATCGAGTTCAGCCTGGGTGTCATAGTCTCAACGCTATTGATTACCGCTGTAGCAAGCCTTACCGCTACTCGTAAAGATGGCTCAGAGATTATTTAAATCTATAGCTCGATCTCGCAAAGTGTCGCGGCCGTGTTCTTTAGCGCGTTCGTGAACTTTGCGAATCTGTAGTTCAAAGCTGGCAATAGCTTTATCGAATGCTGCTACGCCATTGAATTCAGCGGCTTCGGCGCGTAGTAACGGACCTGCTCCCCGTGAAGTTATAACGACTTTGTGGTCATGCTTTCCTTGACGCGGGTTTTTCTCTTCAATTACTTCGACTTCTACCCGATCCATTTTCACATTAAACCTTGTTAGCGCTTTAAGTTTCTCGTTAACAATTCCTTTGAAATCTTCGGCAACCTGGGCATTTCTCAACTGAATGATAATTTCCATGTATCTACTGTGGCACTAAGTGCTGCGCAATGGAAGTACTAAAGCGGTAATACAAATATGGCGAGCGTTAGCCCTAGGGCCAGTGCGGTTGACTGTGCCAAAATTGTTAGTGCAGTCTTGCGATCTGCTTTCTTGGAAATTGGATCTGAAACTCTGGAAATCTGTCCTAGCCCACCGAAGTTAAAGGTTCCCGCTAATCCGTATGCCAGACAAAATTTCTTACGTGACTGAACAAAACCAATTGCGAAAATCATTAACGGGATGAACAATGAAAAGCGAGCACTTCGTGCGGCATCGGTACTAATTAGCCCAACTAACGATGTCGTTGAGATTACTGCGCCTGCGAGTGCGACAACTTGGCGACGGCGAATTTCACCTTTACCAATATTGCAGCTGCCCGGAATATATTCCTGGCTCAATTAAGCCTCTTCTAATTCTTCTTCGTCGATCCAGGCATCAACTTCGGTCTCATCTTGCTTGTCTACCCAAGAGAGAAATGAACCAATGGCGCGAAAAGCCAACAGAGCTACGCCGACAACGCCGACGAACCGCTTAATTGCTTTTAGCATAAGTTAAAAATACTCCTATTGGTTAAATTTTGTCTAATGAAGCGGTGATGTCATCCCACAAATCATCAACATTTTCACAGCCAACCGAGAATCGGATCAGAGATTCGGAGATCTTGTGACTTTCAGTTGCCCAACGGCGACGACGTTCCCACATAGATTCAATGCCGCCGAGGCTAGTTGTGTTGGTAATTACCTTTGAGCTCTGGGTGACTAGATCTGTGCCAGCGGCATCGCAGGTTAATTCAAAAGAAATCATGCCACCGTAACCGGGATAGCGAACTTTGCTTACTTTGGCGTGGTTAGCCAAGCGCTTAGCAAGTTCTTTGGCATTGGTTTCAGCTGCCCGGAAACGAAGTGGAAAAGTACGAATTCCGCGCAGCGCTAACCAAACTTCAAATGGGCCAGGAATCGCGCCGCTTAACTTACGGACATCAGCTAGGCGCTTATAGAGAGCTGGGTCATTGGTGGAAACTGAACCCAAAATCACGTCGCTATGACCAGCAAAGTATTTAGTTACAGAGTGCATAACGAAATCTGCACCAAAATCAAGTGGCGTCTGGGTTAATGGTGTGGCCAAAGTGTTATCGACTGCAGTACCAACACCTAACTTCTTAGCGCCTGCAATAATTGATTTTAAATCTACATTTTCTAGAGCAGGATTTGTTGGATTCTCCAACCAAAGAAGCGCAGCTCCTTTTGCGGCTTCGAGTACGGCTGCGGTATTTGTGGCTTCAACAAAGCGCACTTCGAGGCGACCACTTTCGTGATAACCCTTTAGCAACGCAGCAATGCCTTGATAACCTTCATCGGAGAGAACTACGGGTGCGCCAATTGGGAGTAAGTTAAATATCGCACTTGCTGCGGCTTGGCCTGATGCAAAAACTAAAGTCTCGCCACCTTCAAGTGCGCTGATCGCTGTTTCTAAAGATGTCCAAGTTTCATTTCCATAGCGACCATA
The DNA here is from genome assembly GCA_044351155.1 of Candidatus Planktophila sp. GTDB lineage: Bacteria > Actinomycetota > Actinomycetes > Nanopelagicales > Nanopelagicaceae > Planktophila. The sequence continues at coordinate 2,136 of JBILGH010000003.1, forward strand.
ACCAATTGGGCCACCAGCATGAAATGTTGAGTTAAGCGCAATTGGAGTATTGAGTTCGCCATCTGGCTCAGGAACTGGGCGGCCAGCGCTAATGGCAAGTGTTTCGGGCTTTAACTTTTTATCAGAACTCATAGCTGAAAGCCTATTACTTTTTTACTTTCCAAGAACGGCCATTGCCGCATTATGTCCAGGGATTCCGCTCACTCCCCCACCTCTTTGTGCGCCAGCACCACAAATAAAGATTCGAGGATCATCTGTTTCTACGCCCCAGCGTCGGCTATCGCCCTCTTCGCAGAATGGGAAAGTTAGATCTTTGTGGAAGATATTTCCGCGGGGCAATGAGATTGCTTCTTCTAAATCAAGTGGGCTCTTGGCTTCAATACAGGGTGACCCATCACTATTTCGAGCAATGATTTCAGAGATCGGGTCAACTAGATATTTATCTAATTCCGCGATGAAACCAGCTAGCGCTGTGGCCTTGGTGGCTTCATTATCGGCATCGAATAGCTCTGCTGGTGTATGTAGCCCAAAGAGAGTCAAGGTTTGATAACCGGCTGCTTGTAGTTCGGGACTCAATATTGTTGGGTCAGACAGAGTATGGCAATACATTTCAGAAGGGAAAGAAGTAGGCAATTTGCCAGCTTTGCTCTCTTGGAATGAGGTTTCCAATTGAGAAAATTTCTCGCTGATATGGAAGGTGCCAGCGAAAGCTAACTCAGCTGAGATGCCGCTTTTGAGTCGAGGCAATTTCTTTAACAACATATTAACCTTAAATTGAGCGCCAGATAAACTTGCTGGTTTGCTTTGATTACGCAGATCTGCCAGAACCTGTGGGGCAGCGTTAGATAGTAAATGGCTAGACACATACACATCGCCATTTGCAACAGTTGCGGTAACTGAATCTGAGTCACTAGAAATATTAGTCACTTTGCTATCGGTGCGAATTTCTACACCAGCTGCGCGAGCAACGCGTTCTAGTTCTATTACTAGAGCGCCCATGCCGCCTTTAGGAACTTTCCACTCGCCAGTGCCGTTTCCAATTAAGTGATAGAGAAAACAAATATTGGCTAAGAGGTCATCAGCTGAAACATGTGTACCGATTAGGGCGTCAGTTAGGACAACACCTTTGACTAGATCACTTTTAAATCGAGCGTTAATTACTTCGCCAATTGGTTGCTCAATCAAATAATTCCAAATGTCGGGAAGATCAATAGCCGCTTTTAGTTCACTCCGGCTCTTCAATGGCTGCAACATGTACGGCGCAATGCGTTCGGCAAATATCGCAACTTCGCCGTAGAACTGCTGCCATGCTTGGGCATCGGCCTCGCCGTCGGGAATCGATGCGAAGGAATCTGCAGTTGCTTGGTCCCATTGACGAGAGATGTAAAGCCCCGCCCCGCTTAAATCAGGGGTATAGGACGAAACTGTGCGAGGTATCGTTTCGAAATTAAGTTCTAAGTCGCTAACAATTTGATCGGGCAATAACGCGACTAAATATGAATAGCGCGACAAGCGGGCATCGAATTCTGGAAAAGCTCTGACGCTAGCGGTCGCACCACCAATTTCCTCATTAGCTTCAAGAATTACCACTGATTTACCGGCTTTTGCTAAGTAAGTTGCAGCTACTAAACCGTTGTGCCCGCCACCAACAATCACGACATCTCTAGTAACTGTGGCCATAATTATTCTTCAAGTCGTTTTGTGGAATTACGTACTACCAGGGTCGTTGGTAAAACTAATGATGGCACTTCAGCATTTGGTTTACGCAGACGTTCCATGATTGACCAAGCAGCCATCTCGCCCATCAACTGCACGGGTTGTTCGATGGTGGTTAGATCTGAATATTCCGCCATCTCGTGACCATCAAAACCAATAATAGAAATGTCATCTGGAACGCTTAAACCGTGACGTCTGGCTGCTTGCATAGCGCCAAATGCCATTTCATCAGACTCGCAGAAAATTGCAGTCGGGCGATTTGGTCTGGCCAGCAAATCATCCATGGCCCGCGAAGCAGTATTCATGGTGAAATCACCGTGAACTTCGCGCGAAGGTATCCATTCCAATCCGTTCTCAGCCAATACCTGTAAGAATCCACGACGACGATCTTGCGGGACTGAAAAATTAAATGGGTCATCAGGACGGCCCGACATTAAACCAATTTGCTTATGACCTTGATTTACTAGATGTTGGGTAGCGGTTCGAGCTCCTGCAACATCGTCAATTTTAATACTCGCACAATCTTTATGTGCCATGCCAACAAGTGCGATTGGAATTCCTAGACTCAACATTGAAGCGAATTCTTCTTCAGTTGGCGGCAAGCTAATAACAATTAGCGCATCGACACGGCCTTTAAGTAATTGATGCTGAAATAAACGTTCGCGGCCTTTCATCTGGCTAAAGTTGTAAAGAAGTAGATCTAGACCAGCTTCACGCAGCGCTTGTTCAGCACCATTAATCACTTGGGCGAAATACCAACGCGAAATATATGGAGCAACTACGCCAACGCTGTTGGTGCGGCCAGGTCGAATCCGATCGCCATCGCCAGTTAAGGAGTAATTCAATTTTGCAGCTGCAGCCTCAATTTTGGCGCGAGTTTGCGGATTGACATGCTCAAGGCCCCGAAGTGCGCGCGAAACGGTGGCAGTTGAAACGCCTGCCTCTGCTGCGACTTCCTTAATGCCGGCCATGTTCCCTCAATCTTTCTGCAACTAACTGTAAATTCCTGCAACAATTGTAAAAAGTAGGCCTTACAGGTCAAAAAAGCAATAGATTTCTGGAAATTAGAGTTACCGTAGTGTTATGAGCAATCAAATTCAGACCTTAATCCAAGTTGAACTCGAAGATCGCAATCGCCTTACCGCTTTCTTTCGATTGATCATCGTGTTGCCAGTTGCCATCTATTTAAGTGCATTTGCCATTGAATCGATCGCATCTGATAACTGGAGCTACAGCTTAGGCGGTCTCATTATCGTGCCGACTCTGTTAGCCCTGGTTTTTCGCGGCATTTACCCAAGTTATGCGCTCTCATTTAATCATGCTCTGATTTCATTGGAAACTCGCGTTAACGCATATGTTCTTTTACTTACCGATGATTATCCATCAATCGAAGAAAATGACATTGTTAAAATCACTTTTCCTGAGGTTGGCAACGGTTCCCAACTCAGTCGAGTAAAACCACTGTTTAAATGGATCTTGGCGATTCCACTTTATGTCATGGGAATTATTTACCTAATTTACGGATTGTTCTTAACTGCTTTTGCTTGGTTTTCAATCTTGTTCAGCGGTAAATATCCAGTTTGGTGTGCAGATGCCATGGTGGGAATTTTAGCATTCTTCAATCGTGTTTACGGATACGCATTTATTTTGGTAACTGACGAATACCCAAGCTTCTCCCTTTAATCTATGGCGGTCCACTCTGCGCAAAAGATGCGACGTATAGTTGCTGAAGTTGCTGAGATGGACAAAAAATTTGCACCACTAATAGCTCGTCGCCCTCTTTGCACAATTGGTCGAAGTGTTCCCACCGAGACTCATTTTGAATCCTTAGTTAGCTCAGTTATCTCTCAACAACTAGCCGTAAGAGCTGCCGAGACTATTAATGGTCGCTTGGTTGAACTTTGTAAGGGGAAAATTAGCGCCAAGAAAATAATCAAGCTCGATGATATTGCTCTTCGAGAAATTGGTGTGTCGGGCGCAAAAGCTCGCACAATAAAGGGCCTAGCTGGGGCAGTTGCGGACAAATCAATTCCCATTGATACCATCGATGAAATCCATGATGATCAAGAGATTTACGACAAGTTAACTTCGCTTTGGGGCATCGGCCGCTGGACCGTTGAGATGTTTATGATGTTTCAACTGGGGCGCTTAAATGTTTGGCCCACCGGAGATTTAGCAGTGCGCCGGGGTTGGGACATTGTCCATAAAAATAAAGAAGAAATTCTGGCGAAAGCTTTAGATGTGAAAGGAGAGAAGTTACATCCATACCGAAGTGTGGTTGCCTGGTATTGCTATCAAGCAGTTCATGAAAGCCGTGGGTTGGATTACTAAATATCCTCAAGGATTAATGAAACTGAGTTAATGCACCAACGTTGATCTGTTGGCACATCGTAGCCTTCGCCTTCAAAAACATGGCCTAGATGTGAGCCACAGGCAGCACAGCGCACTTCAGTGCGAACTCTAGGCGCAAGCGAGCGATCTTCAATTAGTTCAACTGCATCATCGGCAGAGGGTGCGTAAAATGATGGCCAACCGCAGCCGGAATGAAACTTAGTTTCGCTACGGAATAGTTCGGCGGCACAGGCTTTACATTTGTATACGCCAACTTTATCTGAGTCAGTGTATTCCCCAGTAAATGGTCGCTCAGTTGCGGCGTTACGCAGCACATCGTATGAGAGTGGATCGAGCTTTGCCTTTAGTTCTGCTTCATTGATCTTAACTGGATAATTGTTTTCACTCATTAGAGGACCACTCCAACTGGAAAAGCGATGCCAGTGCTGGAATGACAGTCATAGCCATTTGGATTTTTCTTCAGATACTTCTGGTGATACTCCTCGGCCATGAAATATTCAACGCCATCGGCGCTAAGAATTTCAGAGACAATCGGATCGAAACCAGCTTTAATCAAAACTTCTTGATAGAGATCTCGAGACTTAAGCGCTTGGGTTAATTGTTCTGGTGTAGTTGCATAAATAGCACTCCGATATTGAGTTCCAATATCGCCACCTTGTTGATTTAGTGAAGTCGGATCATGCATAGTCCAAAACTCTTCAAGCAGGCGTTGATAAGAAATCTGCTCATCATCAAATCGAACATGCACCATTTCGGCATGTCCCGTTACGCCAGTACATACTTGCTCGTAACTTGGATTGGGGCGGCTGCCACCCATGTATCCAACGCTGGTATCAATCACTCCCGCCAACTGCCAGAAACGACGTTCTGCGCCCCAAAAACAGCCTGTTGCAAAGTATGCGCTCTGATTCATGGCGATAGTCTGGCAGTAAGCTCGCAAAATTGTCATACGAGTTAAATTGCAGTGAAGATTTTGCGGTAATCATTAACATCTGCGCTACTGATAACCTTGCCATTGCGCCCCCGTAGCTCAGGGGATAGAGCACCGCCCTCCGGAGGCGGGTGCACAGGTTCGAATCCTGTCGGGGGCACTTTCAATTGAATAAAAGTTAAATCTGAGCGAGATAAATCACCAGTAATCGGGAAATCCCCTGCGATATGTCCTTGTAATAAGGGTTCGGGCACGGGAGAATAAGCACCTTACGACGTCAAGATCGTAGCAAGATCAAATTACTTAATTTGTACGGAACTGGCTTCTGTACGCGAGGTTTCAGGGATAGGCGGTATTACTCATGGATTGGCGTCATCAATCTGCTTGCCGTGATGAGGATCCAGAGCTTTTCTTCCCAGTCGGAAACACTGGCCCCGCCATTACCCAGATTGAAGAAGCCAAAAAAGTTTGTAACCGCTGCATCGTTAAGGATGCCTGCTTAGCTTGGGCACTTGAGAGCGGACAAGATGCCGGAGTTTGGGGCGGTTTATCAGAAGATGAACGTCGTGCTCTAAAGCGTCGTGCGGCACGAAACCGTGCGCGTCTACAAGAACAGCAGAACCAGTTCTAAAGCGGGAACTCCAAGGTCGCTTGGGTTCCGGACTCCCCCGAAGATAATTTAATTTGACCCCGTAGTTCATTCTCGGTCAAAGTTCTTACAATTTGTAAACCTAAGTTAGAAGAATTAACTAAATCAAAATCACTTGGTAAACCAGCGCCATCATCACTAACTGTGACTTTTGCTTTACCTTCAAAACGTTCGCAATGAATAACTAGATTGCTGCCCTGTTCAGCTAATCCGTGCTCAAGTGAATTATGAATTAGCTCGGTAACAATTAAGGCAAGCGGTGTGGCAATGCGTGGATCAATCTCGGCCAATGAACCGGTTCGTCGAATATTTATCTCACTCATTCGAGGGCTTAAATCAGCTGCGTGGATAACTAAATTATCCAAGACTTGATCGAAAGCTACTTTGGAATCAGCACTATTTGAGAGGGTTTCGTGAACTAACGCAATAGAGGCTATTCGGCGAACCGCTTCTTCAAGGGCGGCACTTGCCTGCGGCTCAGCAATTCGCCGAGCTTGTAATCGCAATAGCGCTGAAACAGTCTGTAAATTGTTCTTAACGCGGTGGTGTACTTCGCGAATCGTGGCATCTTTAGTTACTAGTTCACGTTCGCGACGTCTTAGCTCAGTCACATTATGAAGCAAGACAATTGCACCAATTCGATCATCGCCTTGTAGTAATGGCATGACCATTAAATCAATTGTGGCACCTGCATTTTCAATTTCAGCACGCCGTAAAGATTTGCCGCTGAGTGAACTACTAATTCCTTCGTGATGCGATTCATTCCGCTGCACAGATACTTGCGATGCCACCTCGCCAAGATTAAAACTCTCTAAATCATTACCCCAACCCATGCGGTTAAAGGCAGATTTTGCATTTGGGCTGGCGTAAGTAATAACGCCATTTAGATCAAGCCTGATCAGGCCATCGCCAACGCGCGCAGAAGGATCGAAAATTGATGATGCATCTTTATAAGGATAGGTGCCTTCAACCACCATTCGGTAAAGATTATTAGCGATCTCACGATAATTAAGTTCTAGTCGGCTGGGCGAGCGCATAAGTTCAGCATTACGGTGACGTGAGATCACGGCGATCACTTGGCCTTCATGAATAACCGGGATTGTTTCTTCCTTAATGAGCAAGTCACCAAATAACTCTGGTTCGGAGTCGCGCACAATGTCAGCACTTGAGAGCGCCTCATCTAAACGTGGTCGCTCTCCCCAGGTGACTTCAGAGCCGATTAAGTCATTTGCAAACACTGTTGCTGAAGTAGTCGGCCGAATATGCGCGATTGCCACATATCCAGTTGGCCAAGCGGTTACATCAGTGCGCAGCGGCACCCAGAGAACCAAGTCTGCGAAAGAAAGATCGGTAAGGATCTGCCAATCCGCAATCAATTCTTGTAGTCGATAAATCTGTGCCGAAGTTAGTGTGCTGCGTTTATTCAATAGGCTTTCGATGCGATTCATTTACTTAACCTGCCAATTTGGAAGTTGAATCGCAATCTCTTGTGCCGCGTACCAGGTTAGTTCGCCATCATCAGAGTTGGCATTTCCGACAAATAAACAATCAACCTGGCCAAATTTAATTGGTGAAAGAAGGTTTACTTCAACCTCTGACTCTGCCCCGATTTGGGCAGGCTCTAAATCAACCGCCAAAGCAAATGAGAAGTTAGCAGAATCTTCTTGATAAGAAATTGAATCTTCAGCTGCCAACAACGAAAGTATGTACTCTGACTCTTCTTCACCGAGTTCTGGATTAATACTTTTAAATTGGCTGGTTGGAACAAATGCCGTGTCGATAGATATCTCGCCTTCGCCCAATAATTGAACTAACTCATCTGGAGTTATAGCCAAGTATCCGCGCATGGGCTAACTCTATTGGAAGAGCTGCGGGAGCTTGAAACTAGACCTCGGTGGCAATCTTTAAGATCGCCTTACGCAACATGGATTTTGGGCTTGATTCGCTAAGTGCCGAACTACTGGCTGCCGCAGCTGCCACAGCACGATTATCTCTTGGTAGTGTCCAGCGATTTTGGGGATTTAACTGATCTATTTGCGCGGCTAACTCATGGGCACCTTGATCGCTACGGTGGCGTGGGACTTCTAGATTGGCAACGAAAGTCAATTTAGCTTTGATCCTATTCTTCGTAAATTCTTGAATCAGTTTGGTCAATCTAAAGCGACCAGTCTGATCTGGTCTTGAATTGAGCCAGATTTCATCGCAGTTATCGCTACTCCAAATTAGACATTGTGAATTCCAGCGTCGATCCGTTAACTTCACGGCTAAGTTAGATATTGAACCAAGATCAATCACGATAAGATCGAAATTAGCGCAAGCATTATCCATGAAATTAGTGAAGCTGGCACTCTTGGCTTCAGTTAATTCATAGGCCCAAAGTAGTTGTGAGATCAACCTGGGATTTTGGTCACCTCTTAAATTGCGCAAGTCCAACGCAATGGAAATAGAGGGCTCGATTGAATTCCCATCGATTAACAATGTGCGTTTATCTAGCAAACTAGATTCCATAGCCAGATTTAGCGCCAATGTTGTAGCTCCTGTAGCTGAGCCCGCGGAGGCAATTGCGATAACTTTAGATCCGGCTAAGTTATTAACTTTATGGCTCGAAATAAGTGGCTCACGAAATTCCCGGCGCAAGATCGCACGCATTTGGGAAACTAACTGGGTGGGGTCGGTAGGTCTAGACGAAAGCGATTCATGTATTTTTCTCTCAACTTCGGTTCCATAACCAATTGTTTGTCGTACCAATGCTCGCAATTCTGAAATTGCTGCCTCGCTAAAGCCTGGCAAGTCTGGCGCATAAATTAGGGTCGAATTCTTGGCTGCTTCTGAATTCTGATTAAGGAAAAGCTTTAGCGCCGAAAGATCTACTGCCCGTGCGATTATGTCCCAACCTTGTGAATGTAGATTGCTAGATACAAAGCTTTCAAAATTGCTATCGGATATGGCCGTAATTATTGTGTGGTTACCCGCATCAACCATTTAGCTTCACCACTACTAAACGGCCATATGTGGTCGCTCTGAGCACATCTGAAATCTCATCTCGGCCAATCGCGATAGTGATCGCAGCTTCTGACCCGAAGTTAGAATTCTTGCGCTCAATTGCACCTAAATAAATGTCACTTAAGACTAACTCGGGCTCAGATGGGAATGCGCCTGATTCGGCATCCTCAAGCAGATAGATACTTATTCGATCTCCCGCTAATACAGTGGCAGGCAAATCAATCGCTCGAATTGTTAAGGAAATCTCGGCACTATTTATGGAGTCGCTCTGTGTACTTATTGATTGTGTAGCGATGAGCGAAGACTTTTGAATCCGATTGATCACGATATTTCCAATTGGATTTGTATCGGCAGCAATATAGTTCCGAGAAATTGCCGATATGTTCACCTGAACTTTTGATATATCGCTAGCGGCAATCTGTTGACCAGGAGTTAGTTCGCGATTTGCAATCCAGAAACTCTCTTTCTGATTTGAGAGCACCGAGATTAGAACACTCGACAAGATTGATGCGACCAGCAGAGATACCGCAATTAGCACGCGAGTTTGAATTTTTGATTTTTTAGTAGACATGAAAGGCATCTAACGGTGCTAAGCGACAACTCGAGCTCGCTTATCCACAGTCATCCTTTCGGATGAGATCTAGTAATCCTTTCGAATGATCTACCTTTAAAGGCTGACCTTAAGTCTTTCGCCATGACAACTATCGATCTTTCCGTTGAACCGATTTTTCAAACCATCACTTTTTCACCAATCTCAAGTAGTCAAGATGAGATTCCAGGACACCCTGTGTTGGACCTATTCCGATCCCCCGTTCCTGAACCTGCGCCACAGAAAGTTAAGTTGTATCTAGTTCCGTCCTCATATGGAGATGAATATGATCCGGACTTTGCGCCAATGCCAACTTCTGCAAGTGAACTACCAGAGATAAGTAGTTGGGCCTTGAAGTATGGCGTTAGTGCGCTTGAGATTTGGGCTGGCAAGAGACCAGCAGCTCAATTATCTCGTTGGACCCATAGAAACATTTACGGCAAGTTAGTTACCGATACTGGGTCGGTAAAAGAAATTGGCAGAATTAGGAAACTGCATATAAATGAACCATTAGACGGGATTGCCGAATCGGTATTAACTGTTAGATACGGCGACCGGTTACGTTCATTAGTGATGCGCTTTGAAGGTATCGATCAGAAATGGTTATGTACTGAACTATTTCTAATCTAACTTAAGTTTTGAAAAACTAGCGGTCAAGCGCCGCCGTGGCAACGCTTGTACTTCTTACCTGAACCGCAAGGGCAAGGCGCATTTCGTGAGACATCGTTTTTTGTAACGTTGCCACTTTCATCAGCCGCGCTGTACTGCAGCCCAATTGGTGAGACTGGCTTAGCTTCGATGCCTTTAGCCTGAACTTCAGAAGACTCAACAGTTACTTCGACATTGAAAAGGAAACCGGCAATTTCTTCTTTGATTGCATCCATCATGGCTGCGAATAATTCGTAACCTTCGCGTTGGTATTCAACCAATGGATCACGTTGCGCCATTGCGCGAAGCCCGATTCCCTCCTGCAGGTAGTCCATCTCGTAGAGATGCTCACGCCATTTGCGATCAAGCACTGAAAGCAGAACTTTACGTTCAAGTTCGCGAGTAACGTCAGAACTTAAAGCGCTTTCGCGATCTGCATATGCCTTGGCTAAGTCTTCAAGAATGCGGTGCTTAAGTAGTTCGACATCTAGGCCTGCGCGTCCACCAATTTCAGCATCAAGATCAGCTGGGCTAAATGAGACTGGATAAATAACTTTGAGGTGGTTCCAGAGCGTCTCAAGATCCCATTCTTCAGCGTAGCCCGAGGCAGTTGCTGCATCGACATAAGCTGCCAAAGTATCTTGCATGAATTCGATGACTTGTTCCTTTAGATCCTTACCTTCGAGAACTAAGCGACGTTCGCCATAAATTACTTCGCGCTGGCGATTCATTACATCGTCATACTTCAAGACATTTTTACGAATCTCAAAGTTCTGGGCTTCAACTTGGGTCTGCGCTGAACGAATTGCGTTGCTCACCATCTTTGATTCGATTGGTTCGTCTTCTGGAATTCCAGCCGCAGATAGAACGCGCTCTACGATGCCAGAATTAAAACGGCGCATTAAGTCATCTTGAAGTGAAAGGTAGAAGCGCGATTCACCAGGATCGCCTTGACGACCGGAACGACCACGTAACTGATTATCAATACGTCGAGATTCGTGACGTTCGGTACCGAGAACATAAAGACCACCGAGAGCAATAACTTCTTCGTGCTCTTTTGCTATAGCCGCTTTTTGACGAGCAATCTCGGCTGGCCAAGCCGCTTCGTATTCAGCAGCGTTATCTACTGGTGATATTCCGCGGCGCTGTAATTCAAAATCTGCCATGAACTCTGGATTGCCGCCGAGCATGATGTCGGTACCGCGGCCTGCCATGTTCGTTGCAACAGTGACTGCGCCTTTGATGCCTGCTCGGGCAATAATTGCTGCTTCGCGTTCATGGTGCTTCGCATTTAAAACTTCGTGCGCAACGCCTGATTTACGCAAGATTGCTGATAGCTCTTCGGATTTTTCAACACTTACGGTACCGATCAATACTGGTTGGCCCTTGCGGTGGCGTTCAACAACATCTTTTGCGACCGCGATGAATTTGCCTAGTTCGGACTTATAAACCAAATCTGCTTGATCAATACGGATCATGCTGCGGTTGGTCGGAATTGGCACAACGCCGAGCTTGTAAATCTGCTGAAACTCAGATGCTTCAGTCATCGCGGTACCAGTCATGCCAGAAATTGTTTGATACAGGCGGAAATAGTTCTGCAACGTAATGGTTGCCAAAGTCTGATTTTCATCCTTGATTTCAATGCGTTCTTTGGCTTCAAGAGCTTGGTGCAAGCCTTCGCTATAGCGACGGCCAGCCAACATACGACCAGTGTGCTCGTCGACAATTAGTAGTTCACCATTCATGACTACATAATCTTTATCACGCTTGAAAAGCTCTTTAGCGCGAACTGCATTGTTTAAATAACCAATCATCGGCGTATTGACTGCCTCATAAAGGTTTTCAATCTGCAGTATCTGTTCTACCCGTGTTACGCCTTCTTCAAGAATGCCAACAGTTTTCTTTTTCTCATCGATTTCGTAGTGAACATCGCGCTCTAATTTCAAAACTAAATTTGCGAACTCGACGTACCACTTGGTGGCTTTATCAGCTGGTCCTGAAATGATTAGCGGAGTACGCGCTTCGTCAATCAAAATTGAGTCAACTTCGTCAACCACGGCAAAGAAGTGTTCGCGTTGTACACAATCATCAAGTGACCAGGCCATGTTGTCACGCAAGTAATCAAAGCCAAATTCATTATTTGTGCCATAAGTAATATCGCAGTTATAAGCCTCGCGACGCTCAGCCGGCGTCATGTTGTTTAGGATTACTCCAACAGTTAAACCTAGAAAACGATGGATTCGACCCATCCATTCGCTATCGCGTTCTGCCAGATAATCGTTAGTTGTTACAACGTGAACGCCTTTGCCGGCGATTGCATTTAAATATGAAGGAAGTGTCGCAACTAAAGTCTTACCTTCACCTGTGCGCATTTCCGCGATATTTCCGAGGTGAAGCGCTGCTCCGCCCATCAACTGCACGTCGTAGTGACGCTGACCTAAGGTGCGCTTTGAGGCTTCGCGAACTGTGGCAAAAGCTTCAGGCAATAAATCATCTAGTGATTCGCCGTTGGCATAACGGGCTTTATATTCATCGGTCTTGGCGCGCAGTTCATCGTCAGATAGGGCAACTGTGGCAGCCTCAAAGGAGTTAACTTTGAGAACGGTCTTGCTCAATTCTTTTAGGATGCGGCCTTCGCCGGCACGCATAATCCGATCGAGAATTGCAGCCATTTAGCCACCCTGACCTTTCAAAGTTACATTTGCTGGCATTTTCCAGCTATCAGGCAGGTACCAACTTGCGAGATAACTCCCCAATCTTAGGGGTTATTCACGCCTGCGCAGAGCCACGCAAGCGGTTGCTGCCGCCTGTACCACAAAGCCGCCCCTGGTTAAGGCTCGGTTTGCCTCGTTGATGGTGGCTCCGGTGGTTACCAGATCGTCCAAAATAACCACCTTTTCACCTGAATAATTCCCAAGGAATTCTGATCTTATTGAGAGCGCCATTGCTAAATTCACACGGCGGCTGGCGATATTTAATTTACTCTGATCTCTAACCAATCTTTGGTGCTCAAGTATTGGCAGAACCCCGACCCCCATATCTTTAGCGACCAAAAGCGCCATCTCGTTTATGAAGTCGCGACCACGGCGCCGATTAGACGCTGGCCCAGATGGAATGGGGACCAAAGCACAACTTGGATACTTATGAAACAATCCTTGTAAAGCTGCTGACATGGCACTACGAACTAATTGATCTGCTGATTTAATGCTTTGTTCTTTCGCCGCCAATAAAATATTCCTAGCAACAGGAGAATATGGAACTGCAGAATAGACAGCTAAGTTAACAATAGAGCTTTGATATAAGTGTGGGTTCCAGAGTTTTCGACACTTTGAGCAAATTGAGTAGCCAAGTTCGCGACAGCCAAAACATCTAGTTGGGAAAAGTAAATATTTTAGGTCTGATACTAATTGCATTTTCAAAGGTTAAACTTGACTGACTAAAAGCTCTGCCAACGATTATTAGTTGTGGTTAACCCTTTAGTGAGATTAATCGAGAGTTCAGCTGATCGCCAGCTCGTCTTGGTAGGTAAAGAACAAAGTGTGCGCCTTTGCCTAGTTCGCCCCAAGCTTCAAGTTCGCCATTGTGAAGACGAGCATCTTCAAGTGCAATTGACAAACCTAAACCAGTTCCGCCACGGGTTCGGGCGCGAGATGGATCAGCTCGCCAAAATCGGTCGAAAACTCGATTCAGTAGCCTTGGCTCAATACCAACACCATAATCACGAACTCCAATAGCGACATCTTCGGGTGAAGCCATGATGCGTACCTCTATAGGCTTATTTTCAGCGTGATCTATTGCGTTACTTAGTAGATTTCGAATTACCCGTTCAACTCGGCGAATGTCGCCATTTATAAACACGGCATCTCGCGGACGATTTAGATTTATCTTAATTCCATTTTCTTTTGCAACTAGCGAGAGATCAGAGATGCAGCGCTCTAGTGAGCCACAAATGTCGAATTCAACAGCTTCCAACTCTGCTACTTCAGCGTCAAATCGGCTAATTTCCAGCAAATCTTCGAGCAACCGCTCAAAACGATCAATTTGACCAATTAATAATTCGGAACTGCGAGCGATAACTGGTTCAAAACCTTCGCGTGCGTTATGAATAACTTCAGATGCCATGCGCAAAGTTGTTAATGGAGTGCGCAACTCATGTGAAACATCGGATACAAAGCGTTGTTGAACACGCGATAAGTTCTCAAGTCGGGCAATCTGCTTCTGAATCGATTCGGCCATCTCATTGAAAGCATTTCCAAGACTGGCAATCTCGTCGTTGCTCTTAACCTGCATGCGTTGACTGAAGTCGCCATCGGTGAACTGTTGAGAAATTCGAACCGCATCGCGAACTGGCTTAACGACCTGTCTAACTACAATCCAAATAATGAGCGCGATTAAAATAATCAAAGCAAACCCAGTCAAATAAAGTGAATTACTAATCAAGGCCAAAGTCGCTGCTTGATCAGTGAGACTGAATAGGACGTACATCTCGTAGTCGCCACCGCCTGGAATGCTTATGCGCTGGCCTACCGCAAGACCGTTTACCGAATTTGAACCAACATAATCAATGCGTACATATGAATACTCTAAGTTCTCGGAGTTACGAACTTTTTTCCGCAGATATTCCGGAATCGAACTATTAGAAACTAAATTTGAGCTGATCTCATAGTTTGCTTGGCCCGTGGCAGATCCCGGAACTTGCAGGATTACAACTTCACGGCCACTCTCATTAGATCCAACTGTAGTTGCGGAAGTAATTACCGAACTGAAAATATCGCGAACTGAGTCAGATGGTGTCCCAGTTGCGATTGCAAGGCGATATTGAGCGCTAAAAATAGTAGAGCGGGCTTCGATAATCGAAGTATCTATGTTTACTTGCTTAATACCTGTTGAAAGTCTGGAATAAAGCGTTGAACCGGTAATGGAAATAACTACTAGAGATAGAAAAATGGTCGATATCACCACCCGCAGAGCGAGGGAGTGTGATTTGTGAGCACTGCTAGATCGCATTTACTGACCGCCGGCTTTGTAACCAACACCTCGCACGGTCACGACAATCTCGGGATGTTCTGGGTCGTGTTCGACTTTGGCACGTAGGCGCTGAACATGAACGTTAACTAAACGGGTATCGGTTGAGTGGCGATAGCCCCAAACTTCACTTAGCAACGCATCGCGCGAGAAGACTCGACCTGGTTCGCG
Organism: Candidatus Planktophila sp.; assembly: GCA_044351155.1. Taxonomy (GTDB): domain Bacteria; phylum Actinomycetota; class Actinomycetes; order Nanopelagicales; family Nanopelagicaceae; genus Planktophila. The sequence goes on from JBILGH010000003.1 coordinate 17,220, forward strand.
AGCAAGCGCAACAAGCAGATCAAACTCGAGGCGAGTTAACGCAATTTGTTTACCAGCGCGTGATACCTGATGCGCAACTACATCGATTACTAAGTCAGCAATTGTTAACAGACCAGAGATATCGGTGTTAGTGCGGCGCAAACGGGTACGGATTCGCGCAATTAATTCTGATGGATGTTTAAATGGTTTGACCATGTAATCATCAGCGCCTGCTTCAAGGCCGCGAACTACATCGTGAGTATCGCCTTTGGCAGATAACATTACAATCGGCACCATTGATTCGGCCCTAAGTAATCTACATACTTCGATGCCGTCTAAGCCTGGCAGCATCACATCTAGTAAAACTAAATCTGGTGGATTATTGCGAAAAACATCAAGGACTTCATCACCACGACTTACTAGATCCACGTCGATGCCGGCACCGGTTAATACGATGCCGAGCATCTCCGCAAGATCCTGGTCGTCATCGACGACCATGACTAGAGTCATTTAGCTTCCGTGTTCCCAAGAATTCAAGTACAAGTCTTGTGCTGGTGTAAGAACATCGATCTTGCCACCCATGCTGCTTAGTTTAAGGCTGGCAACTTCTTTGTCTATATAGGTAGGAACTTCGTGAATTCCAGCTGTGAGGTTCTTAGCTTCTTTCACTAGGTATTCAGCAGTTAGCGCTTGATCAGAGAATGACATATCCATTACAGATGCTGGGTGACCTTCGGCGGCGCCTAAGTTCACCAAACGGCCTTCGGCAATTAGAAGTAAACGGCGGCCATCGGCCATTACATATTCATCTGTTTGATGACGCATCTTGGCATTCTTGCTCTTGGCGTTCTTCTCGAGCCAAGCCACATCAATTTCAATATCGAAGTGACCGGAGTTGGCCATAATTGCGCCATCTTTCATAACTGAGAAGTGCTCATCGCGAAGAACATCGCGGTTACCGGTAACGGTAATGAAAACGTCGCCAACTTTTGCCGCATCAGTCATTGGCATAACGCGGAAACCCTGCATCATGGCATCTAGTGCTTTAGTTGGGTCGATCTCAGTAACAATTACATCTGCGCCCATACCTTTGGCGCGCTCGGCTACGCCTTTTCCGCAATAACCAAATCCAGCTACAACCACAATGCGGCCAGCAAGTAGATAATTTGTAGCACGGAAAACCGCATCAAGTGTTGATTGTCCGGTGCCATAACGATTATCAAACATGTGCTTTGTGTCAGTGTCATTAACCGCGATCATTGGGAACTTCAGCGCACCATCTTTAGCCATCTGAGTTAAGCGAATTACGCCAGTTGTAGTTTCTTCGCATCCGCCTGCGACATTTGGAATCAATTCTTGGCGAGTAGTGTGCAAGACATTTACTAAATCGCAACCATCATCGAAAACTTGGTGCGGTTCGATATCAAGGGCTGCATTTAGATGTGAGTAGTAGCCATCTCGATCAACGGCATTCTTGGCGAAAACACTAATGCCATATTCATGGACTAGAGCCGCAGCTGTGTCATCTTGAGTTGAAAGTGGGTTAGAAGCACAAAGCGCAATATCTGCGCCTCCTGCTTTAAGAACGCGCATTAAGTTGGCAGTTTCGGTAGTTACGTGCATACAGGCAGCAATGCGAATGCCAGCAAATGGTTGTGACTTTTCAAAGCGCTCACGAATTTGAGCAAGAACAGGCATATTGCGTTCGGCCCATTCGATTCGCTTGCGGCCTTGCTCGGCTAGCGAAGCATCGGCAATGTCATTGCGAGGTACGGTCTTTGTTACAGGTGCGTTCACGGTAAAACTCCTAAGTAGAAAGGTGAGAAATATGGTCAATTAGGCAGGACCCCGCCAGAAGGCAAGAGTATCGGCAATGACCAGTTGAGTTCTACTTAGGCGCAATAATTAAGCGTTAATTAGTGCCAATAGCTCATCACGATGGGCCGCCATGTTTGACGCGGTATCGGCTTCTACGTTTAAACGCAGCAGGGGTTCGGTATTTGATGCACGAACATTGAACCACCAGCTTTTAGTAGAAACGGTTAAGCCATCTAGTTCATCAATCTCAAACTCAGATAGCGCGGCATACTTTTCTCGAATAGCTTTCATAACCTGAGCAGAATCTGCCACTTGCGAATTAATCTCGCCACTTGCAACATATCTTTTGAATGGCGCGAGCAGTTGAGAAATTGTTTGGTCCGACTCCCCCAGTGCAGCCAAAGCATGAAGTGCGGCTAAGGCACCGGAATCTGCTCGCCAAAAATCTTTAAAGTAGAAGTGGCCAGAATGCTCGCCACCAAAAACTGCGCCAGTCTCGGCCATGAGTGCTTTTATGTAGGAATGCCCAACTCTCGACCTAACCGGTTCTCCACCTAATTCATTGATCACTTCGACTACGGTTCGCGAAGAGATCAGACTATGAATAATTGTGGCACCTGGGTGTTTAGCTAACTCGCGACTAGCTATAAGTGCGGTGAGCAAAGATGGGTCAACGGTTTCACCTTTTTCATCTACTAAGAAACAACGATCGGCATCACCATCAAAAGCTAAACCGATATCAGCTTTTTCGGCCAGTACCGCTTTCTGTAGATCTCGCAAATTAGCTGGATCAATTGGATTTGCTTCATGATTTGGGAAGTTGCCATCTAGTTCAAAGAAAAGCGGAATTATCTCAGCGCCTAGTCGATCGAATATTGCCGGCGCAGTAAAGCCTGCCATGCCATTACCCGCATCGATAACTATCTTCAGGCGGCGATTGCCTTTAAAGGAAACTAATTTATGTAAATGATCGGCATATGCTTGAAGTAAATCTTCGTTAGTTTCAACGCCTGCCGGGCGCATCGCAACTGGCATACCTTGACGGACAAATTTCTCGATTGTCTGCAGGCCAGTCTCTTTGCCAATTGGACGAGCCCCACTTAGACATAACTTTATGCCGTTATAGGCGGCTGGATTATGGCTGGCGGTAAACATCGCACCTGGCAAGTTCCTTGACCCAGCTGCAAAATAAAGCAGATCTGTCGATGCTAGACCAATGCGAATCACATTTGTGCCGTTACTTGTTACGCCTGCAGAAAAAGCCTCTGCCAGTTCTGGTGAAGAAGGGCGCATATCTTCGCCAATGATTACAGTACTGGGCTCACGTTTCATTTCAAGAAATTTAGCAAATGCTAATCCGACGGCAAATGCAAAATCTGGTGAAAGTTCGGTGTCTACTAGACCGCGAATGTCATACGCTTTAAAAATATCGGGGATATCTTCGTTCATAACTAATTCGTTCAATTACTTGTTTGGCACAGCTCGAAGATGACCTCGTCGACCAATGTGTTCAGAACTAGCTGCCAGAGTTGCAGCTGTTGAAGCATCTTCAGCAATTGGAGTCGCAGCTACTTCGCGAACTGCATCAGCAATTGCCATCAAATCATCGTTAGAAGGACCGCTCTGACTATCTGAAATTTGCGCGCGAATAACTTCCCAACCATTTGGGACGGTTAAACGTTCTGCATGAATATCGCATAGATCGTACGCATGTGGTTCAGAATAAGTTGCTAGTGGGCCAACTACTGCCGTTGATTCGGCATAAATGTAGGTCAAGGTCATAGTTGCCATACGACGGCAACTAGCGCGAGAACACGCGCGACCTACTTTTAGCGAACTCATATGACTCAGATTAGTGGGCAGTCACTGAAAAACTTGGGATTTTTATGGATTTAGAACCCGAATGTTTGAAGATGGTATTGCCACTTTAGTCAGTTCGGCACCCTTTGCTATTGGGAAAAACGCATAACCACTCTTTGCCGCGATTAGAGCACCTGCGTAATTATCAACACCGGCTCGAAGAACTGTGATCGCGATCGCCTTGTTTGGCACTTGCCAGCTAACTAGATCTGAGCCAGTAATGCTCTTATCTTTAACTTTTCCATTTGAATACTGGACTCGAAGATCAACGGCAATGGCATCTCCAGCAAAGATAATTTTCGGCAAAAGCCCACCTATTGCGATCTGCATAGGCACAAGGGCTGGCGAAGGCGTACTCCAGACAAAATCGCTACTTCCGTTTGAGATGGCGCGAGAGCGAACCGCCGCAACTATGGGTTGATCTGAGGTCAACTTAATCGCAAAAGCTCCCTTCGCAACCTTAGGCTTGAGCTCCAACTCCACAACTTTTCCGCTTTCTAATCTACGTTCATTGAAGCCAGTTGGGATAAATCGGCCATCACTTGATAGAAGTTCGAGCGAGAAATTAGCATCGGCGACCCCAGGCACAAATATGCGCAGATAATGAGTTGGCGGTTTCTTATTTACTAGCTGTTGCGGAATTCCGGTTATGACAAATTTTCGCGATGGTGATGCAATCGAATTTACTGAATCACCACCTAACTTCTGTAGACCTTTAACCCGCTCATCCACTAAGTAGCTATTAACCCGGCCAGATCTAGAAACGACTTGAACCACGATATCTGAATCTCCGGGCGCTAAAGAATCAAGTCTCACTGGCGCACTTGAATTGGCTTTTAAAGAAATAGTTTTAACCGCTTGTTCGCCATTTTCACTCCAGGTGAAAACATCCGCAATCGAGACACTCAATCCACTATTTACTAAATAAATTACACCTTTGCTACTCACATCTGAAGTGCCGCCAACAAACCACTGCGAGGTAGCGGGGGCGGTACAAAGAACTGAGCCAGCCCACACACCTTTACGACTTTGGAAACTTACTGGGGTGAGACCTTCGGTTTGAAGCAAGATTGGATCGCTATCCCTGGAATATCTAAGTGTTTTGATTTCCACTAGCTTTGTACTTTTGTTACCTACTCGATAGAACGGCGTTTTCTTTGATGCAACTGAAGTTGCCGTTGTAACACCAACTGGATTTGGCGGACAGACCACAGGTGGATAGGACTTTGAATACTGGCGGGCGGTTGTACTGGCATCAAACATATTGGTCACCAATAAAACTATGGTTATCACGCCAGCTAAGATCGCACCTTTTTGAAACTTCACGAGAGCTCCATTTCTGAAATCTCACGCTTGCGACGTCCGGCAGGTAGCGCCAAGATAATCAAAACTACCCAAGCAATAAACTGCAGACTTAGAGCGCCACGACGCAGAGTTCCATCGTGAATCAACGTGAACTCACCCGCTTCGAGCACTTTAAATTGTGGAAGTCCGGCTTCGTTCTGACTCCGCTGGAGCTTTAGGCCATTTTGCAGAATCTGCCAGCCTAAATCGTAATTCTCTGTCAGCGTTATGACGCCTGGACCTGGAACGCTAGTAGTAACCCCGATACCACCGCTAGCAAGCAATGTGACTTCGCCATTTACGTTTGTAAAAATCAAGCGACCAGTTGGCTCACTAACTTTCCAAACTATGCCATCAGAGGTTGCCGAAGTGCGAACGAATCCACCAAGCGCATCGATGGTGCGAATTACATCTTTATTTATTGGATTCTTCGCAAAGATGTATTTGATTCCAAAATCAGAAAAAGTCTTACTAGTAGTCAAGCCACTTCCGTCAGCGAGTTCAATTACCGCTTTTGCGATTGCTGGATCTTGAGTCGGAGCAACATCTGGCTCGCCAAGAGTAATATCTGAGCCGCGAGAGATATAGAAAGCAAGTGAAGAGAGATCGCGATTGGTAATTTCTCTAAGAACCAGAGTTTTTGCATCAACCTCGACGCCGAGATATTCCGGCAAAATATTAGCCTTCTTTGTGTAAACCGGCGAAGAATCTGCTTGCGAAATATTCCAAGAAATTGCAGTTGCCGAATATCCCAAAGTGATAAGTAGCAAACCCGCAGATAAAATGTGACGATAATTTACATTTGTGGCGATCAAATAATCACGCAAGTCATTGAGAATAATGGTGCCAACAGTTACTGCAGCCAAAGTCGCAATAGCTAAGAAGACACCGACCCAAAGTTGAGTCGGTGCGATTGTGCCATTACCAGTAATTGAGAATGCGCTTAAAGAAACCGAAAGCAACAAGAAGGCCATTCCCACTTTGGCGACTTGACGCATCTCCGTGCTCGCAAAGTAAGCGACAATCAAAACTACAGTGAGCGGACTAATTGCCCACCAAGGAAGAGCGCCAGGTCCACCTGGGTTGCCTAAGAAAGCCAGATTGGGGCCACCGCCACTTAGCAAAATTCCGGGTTCGTAAAGAAAGCGATTTGGATCAATGATTGCGACCAATGACCAAGGTGCTGTAACGACTAAGGGCGTAACTAATAGCGCTATTCGACGCCTTAACTTCTGATCAAAAAGTTCTTTATTTAAATCTTGGTTAAAGACCTTTAGGTCGAATCCGATTCCCATGGCAGTTACTACCAAAAGCGCCAACCAGACCATCAAGGTAAATGAGGTCGTAATTGAAAGTAAGAGAGCGACACTAAAAATTCGGCGCCATGAAATACGTTCGAACTTATCCAGGGTGGGAATGCTCGCAACGATCCAGGGCAAGAGAATTAGCATGACTAAAGTCCCTAATCGCCCGGTATTAACACTTGCGATCGCCACCGGACTTATCGCATAAAGCATGCTCGCCGAAACGCGTAGCCAAGAATTAGTGGTAACTATTCTTAAAAACTTATATGCCGAAAAGGCCATGAGTGCTGGTGCCACAAAGATTAGAGCTGTAATTAACACAGCTGGCTTACCAAAGAAGAGGATTGATAGGAGCGAGAGGAGTGCGACCCAAGGAGGTGTCGGAGCTGAGCTTCCCATACCAACTTGATGCCAAGATTCAATATAACTGCGCCAGAGTGAACTCGTGCCGTGAGGTGTAGTTGCTAATGCGCCTCCAATTAACGAACCAAAACGCGATCTTGATGAAAGCAAGATAAAAACAAAAAGCGAAATTCCGAGAACAACCTGTGGGCGCTTTAGCACGCTCCCCCAGTTAATCACTTTGACCGGTGTGAGCAAATCTGCGTCATCATTGAACTCTTCATCAATGTCGTTATCAGTTGGTAGTTTTGCAAAAACTCGATCTCGAATTGACTCCAAAAAGTTATTAAGCCCATTTCGATATTGAGTAAAACGCGGTGGGATGAAATCGGCAATTACCCGTGGCGGTAATAAGCGATGGATTCGACGTTCCTTGCGCGCTGCCCGAAGAATTGCGGGTCGAAAAACTAGCGAAGCGATCGCCAAGATTTCATCACTGGCATAGCCAGGTAACTTCGCAATTAAATAGCCGATAGATCTAACTGCCGCACTAGTTATGAGTTGCAGAATCAACCAAGGCAGAAGCCAAGCAGATGAATTTGCTAGCAGAACGTAGGCTGAATTTCGACGATCTAAGAGCAATGGGCGATGCAGAAACGCACCTTCGACATCTACTGATCTGCGCTCAGAAGCTGCTGCCTGCGCATGAAATGCCACCGAATCTGTAACCACAATAACTGAATGCCCAGCCATGCGAATGCGCCAACCAAAATCAACATCATCACGAAAGAGCGCTAACTGTGGGTCATAACCGCCAAGTTCTTCAAAAACATCTCGTCGAATGAGAGCACCTGCGGTGCTAACCGAAAGAACATCGCGTACGCCATCGTGTTGACCTTGGTCGTACTCATGAGATTCCATGCCCGTCCAGCGTGCACCATTGTTAGTAATGCTTACCCCAACTTCAAGTAAATGTGAGCGATCGTGCCAACCCAATAACTTTGGTCCAGCCATAGCGACGTTAGGTCGATCTTCAAGTTGAGCTAATAATTTTTCGAGAGCATCAGACTTGGGTGCGCAATCATCATGAATAACCCAAATCCATTCATTACGTTCATTATCTGATTTAGGAAATTTCTCAACTGCACGATAAACCGCATCACCAAATCCAGCATCACGCGGCATTGCCAGGACTGGAATTTTTGCAGCTTTTAAAAGTGCTGCCGACTTATCTACTGAACCAGTATCAACAGCAACAATTTGATCCAAGCCGCGCGTTTGTGAAGAAAGCGCAGCGACAACTTCTGGCAACCAAAGTGCTCCGTCGTGAGAAACTATTACAGCTGTGACATGAAACGGATCAGTAAATTTCGTCGTCGCCATAATTTGTGGTGGCGTTTCTAATTGGTTTCCTAATTAATCGAAATAAATCGATTAAGCAGGTCGACGCTTAAGTCGACGTCGCTCTCGCTCGGAAAGTCCGCCCCAGATTCCAAATCGCTCATCATGTGCAAGAGCGTATTCGAGACATTCAGCGCGAACATCGCAGGAAAGACAAACTCTTTTTGCTTCGCGAGTAGATCCGCCCTTTTCTGGGAAAAAAGCTTCGGGATCTGTTTGCGCACATAGTGCGCGTTCTTGCCAGGAAAGCTCAACGCTCTCGCCACTGGCTAATTGAATTACGGGACCTGAGGAGGAAGGGTTTTGTGCGGGACGAATCGGCATTAATAACTCTCCACATAAATAGTGGCCCCGCCCTGACGGCGTGTGGCCTTCTCTTAGGTGAATTACACGCGTGTAAGACAGTTAAGTCAAGCCCAACCAGCCCGAAAAAGGGCAAATAGGACGTGAATTAAGCGTAAAAACTCAAGTTGTAGTTGAGAGTTTTAAAGCTTTAAATCAATTATCTCGCCGCCGGCAAGGTAGGCACCTTTGGCATAGGTCTCTTTCAAGACTGTCGTATTTGATTCTACAAAAACATTTTCTAATCGAGAGCCCTCAGCAATCGTTGCACCATCTCTAATAATAGATGCCGCAATTTCTACGTTAGCCCCGATAGTTACGTTGCTACCAATTGCACTAGCGCCACTAATTTTCGCACTCGTCGAAATATTTGAATTCTCACCAACAACAAAATCACGATTTCCTACATAATCTTGCGAACCTTTAAGCAAAGCTTTCGGAGTTCCCATATCCAACCAATATGAATCATCTACATATGCTTGAATAACTCTTCCAGCTTTTAGGAGAGCAGGAAACACTTCGCGTTCAACGCTAACAACTTTGCCAAACTCTATTTCTTTTACCACTTGTGGACTAAATACATAGCAGCCAGCATTAATCGTGTTTGTAATTGGGTTATCCATTTTTTCTAGGAAGTCTGTTACTCGACCGGTATTGTCAAACGGCACGCAACCATATGGGCGAGCATCTTCAACGCTCACTAAGTGCAGAGTGGCCGCCGCCGCTGAAGAATTATGTAACTCTATCTGGGCAGTCAAATTATGCTGACTTAGAACATCGCCGTTGAAAACCACAATCGATTCATTCTCGGAAATCTCGGTAAGAATTAACTCAGCAGCATTTCTAATTGCACCACCGGTTCCAAGTGGTTCGGTCTCTAAGGCGTATTTTAGTTCCATCCCCCACTTAGAACCGTCACCGAAATAAGGCGTGAAGGTTTCAGCTAAATAAGCAGTGGCCAGTACTACTTTGGTGATGCCGGCAGCTTTTGCTACCAGTAATTGATGCTCAGTCACTGGCAAATTTGCAATTGGAAGCATCGGTTTTGGCGTCTTATTTGTAAGTGGTGCCAATCGAGTGCCAAAGCCACCAACCAAAAGGATTCCGACTGTCATGGTTAACCTCGTACTGCGGTATTGATACGTTCGGCAGCTTCAGAGATTTGCAGATCCGTGGCAGTCATAGCAATACGGATATGAGAATTTCCTAGCTCGCCATAGAAATTTCCAGGTGTAGCGAGAATTCCCAAATTCGCTAACCAGGAAACTGACTCCCAGTCACTCTCCTGACGCGTACACCAAATGTAAAGACCGGCATTTGAGTATTCAATTTGAAACCCGGCCGCCTTAAGGGCTGGTACCAATACTGCGCGACGGGCGTTATAGCGAGACCGTTGTTCGGCAACATGAATTTCATCGCTTAAAGCAATAGTCATGGCTTTTTGGATTGGCAATGGAACCATCATGCCTGCGTGTTTACGAACTTCGCGAATTCGAGCAATTAAATCTTTATCGCCAATCAAGAATGCTCCACGGTAACCAGCCATCGAAGATCTCTTTGATAAGGAATGAACCGCGAGAATATTGTGATTATTGCCGTTGGTGTACTGCAGAATCGAAGTTGGAACTTCATCGTCGCCAAATTCTAGATAGCACTCGTCAGATACCAATATCGAATTGTTCGCACGCGACCATTCAATGACATCTAAATATTCTTGATCGTTGTGAACGCGACCAGTTGGGTTAGCAGGTGAGTTAACCCAGCTTAAATCAGCTTGCGGCCAGTGTTCTGGGCTAATTGCAACAGCAGCCTCACTAGCACCGGCCAATATTGCACCCACTCGATAAGTTGGGTAGGCAATCTCTGGAAAATTAACTGACTTAGATTGCAAAAGCGTTGGGAGCCAAGCAACTAACTCTTTCGAGCCAATTAGTGGCAACACATCAAATTCGCCAGTGACCTTTAATTTAGTTTTTGCCCAGTTAGTAATCGCGGCGCGAAGTTCTGGCGTGCCTGCAGTCACTGGATAACTTGGTGAATTTGAACTATCTCTAAGGACGGCTTGAATAAATTCGGGCGTCGGGTCAACGGGGGTACCTTGTGATAAATCAATTGCACCACCAGGATGCGCACGTGCGATTTCACCGTAGGGAGCTAGTGCGTCCCATGGGAAATCTGGCAGCTTCAGTTGAGAACTTTTCTATTCGGGCTTGGTTGGCAGAGCTACAACTGATTCGTGATCAGTATTGGTCTGGCCAACTTTGCTAGCGCCGCCCGGGGAGCCGATCTCAACGAAAAATTCGGTATTGATCTTGCCGAACTCTTGCCATTGCGCAGGAACATCATCTTCATAATAGATGGCCTCAACTGGGCAAACGGGTTCGCAAGCACCACAGTCAACACACTCGTCGGGTTGGATATAAAGCATGCGAGAACCCTCATAGATGCAATCAACCGGGCATTCTTCGATGCAGGACTTATCTTTAACATCAACACAAGGTTCGGCAATTATGTACGTCACGAAGAATCCTCCAACTGGGTAGCCACTGCGGTGAATTGTAATACCTACATAGGTTTGTGGTGCTCTTTAAGAACCGTGGTTCTGACATCTCCTTTTGAAGAGGCATGTTTTGAATAGAGGATTATCGTTAGGCCATGGAAACCCAGCCCCTACCGCTTGAGCGCATTGGCCAACGGTTTTCGATTAGATTGCATGATCCCGAAGGTGGCTACCGAGATGTCGTGGGTCACTTGAAAAGCGCAACTACTTTGATTAATCGCAAAGGTCAGGAAGTTTCCTTTGATCCGAAACAGATTTTCATTTGGCGGGAAATAGTCGAACGCCCAACTTTGGCGGGCAAAGGTGCTCCCCTTACCCTGCGAGTTCTTGAGCTAGATCAAATCTGTGACTTAACTTGGCCAGCAACAGAGAATATCGAAAATTCTGGTTGGCTTATGCGCGCCGCAGGTGGCGTTACAAATCGCGCTAACTCGGTATTGCCGCTTGCCGCAAGCCTAGAAAGTGGCGCTCTCAATAACTTTGCGGATAAATTTGAGAAAGCTGAGGATTTCTATGCAGAGCGAGAATTGCCAACAATTTTTCAAGTTGCGCTTCCCACTTGGCAGCTCTTATCTGAGAAATTGCTTTCATTAGGCGCGGTCGAAACTCTTCGCGGCAACACAATGGTGGCGGACCTAACTTCAGCTAAACAGAAAATTCCAACTGGAATAGAAATCTTTCAATCAAATCAATACAACGATGATTGGTTGGGAATCCAGCCAACACCAGGAATCGAAAAAATCTTATCTGGTTGTGCTGCTACGTATCTTAGGTTGGTTAGCAATGGTCAAACTGTGGCCGTCTGCCGAATTGCGCTGGCAAACGGCTGGTCTTCAATTACACGAGTTTATGTTCATCAGGATTTTCGCGGAAAAGGTTTAGGAAAAACTATTGTGGCCGCGGCGCTTGAAAGTAGTTTTGAACAAGGTGCTACTAAAGCGGTGCTTCAAGTGGAAGCTAGTAATGCCATCGCTATTGGAGTTTATGAATCTTTAGGATTTAATTTTCATCATGAGTATTCATTTTTGGAGCTGAAGTAGACATGCTTAAAATTTATGACACTCAAAGTCGTTCCAAAAAGGAAGTCGTTAGTCGGGGCGATGAAGTCACGATTTATTGTTGTGGTCCTACAGTTTATCGAGATGCCCACGTTGGGAATCTACGTACCTTTTTGTTATCTGATTTGATTCGCAGAACGCTAGAAATTCAAGGAAAAAACGTTAACTTAGTACAAAACATAACTGATGTTGGGCACATGGCTGAAGATGTAAACCCACAAGATAAAATGCTTGCTCAAGCAAAATTGGAAGAAATCGATCCATTTGAGATCGCCCGAAAATATGAGGCAAATTTTCATGATGATCTATCACTACTAAATATCAAACCAGCCCGATGCTATCCGCGGGCCAGTGAATCAATTGAGTTAATGCATAAGTTGATCTCGAAGCTGATCGAGCTAAACCATGCCTACGTGGGCTCTGATGGTTCGGTTTATTTCGCTGCTGAAAGTTTCGAGAGTTACGGCGCTATCAGCGGAAACCGTTTATCGGAGTTAAAACCTGGTCATCGCTACGAATATACCGATGAAGGCGGCAAACGTTTCCATGCTGACTGGGCACTTTGGAAAGCTGCTGGTGAACGCACTGAAATGGTTTGGGATTCGCCATGGGGTCGGGGTTTTCCGGGTTGGCACATTGAATGTTCGGCAATGTCCCTTGATTTGCTAGGTGATGTAATCGATGTTCATGTGGGCGGCATCGATCTGCGTTTTCCGCATCATGAAAACGAACGGGCCCAAACAAATTCGGTTACTGGATTAGAGACGGTAAAACTCTGGGTACATGGCGAACATTTACTTTTCGAAGGCCGCAAAATGGCAAAAAGCAGTGGCAATGTGGTGTTGTTGAAAGATCTATCCGAAAAAGGTTTTGACCCACTCGCGCTCAGATTTTGTCTGCTCGAGAATCGATATCGCTCCCAGATGGATTTAACTTGGGATTCGATCGCAGCAGCAAATGCCACCTTGAAACGTTGGCGAAAAAGTGGCTTCGGTAAAGCTACTAAATTCCAACCGGATCAAGTCATTATCAAAGCACTCAATAATGATTTAGATACTCCGAGAGTTATGCAGCGATTACGTGACGTAGAAAAAGATGCAAACTTATCGGATGCTGAAAAAGCTGAAGTGTTTACTTTCGCAGACCTAGTACTAGCTCTTGATTTAGGACGAGAACTAGTTGCGCCAGAATTGTCGGCTGAGCTCGCGCTCTTATTGGCAGAGCGCGCAACAGCACGGAGTGCGAAGAATTGGAGCGAGAGCGATCGCTTGCGGGTTGAATTAGAAAGTGTGGGTCTGATAATTAATGACACTGCCGATGGGCAAGAATGGGAATTACGCTAAACCGGCAAAAAAATTGCGATCACCAAAGCAAAAGTTCCCAGCAATATAAGTAGGGATCCAGCTAAATCTCCTTGAATCAAAAGCTCGCCACCAACTCCTAGCGTTGCGCCTTGAACAACTACAGCTAACCAAGCAATCGCTGCTAAGTATTTGTACTTTTTTAATCTCCAAGTTCGGCCAACTGCCCAAATTCCAACAACAGTTGCGATTAGTCCAAGTACCAGGCCTAGTGGGAAAAATAGAAGATGAAGCAAAGTGGCGCTAGCTCCAAGGAGAGCGCCGACGACAACAGAATAAATGAGCTTCATCTGCTACAGAACGATTCCAGCGAATAAGTCTGTCTCACGCCCATCGCCATTAAATGGTTCGCTCGGATTACCTTGAGCTAAAGAGTAGAACTCATGTCCCCAAACCTGTAACCCTAACTGATTTGAAAGGGCAAAGAACGGGCCATCTAATTCAATTTGAGTTGCATGAGCTGCCATTGCTGCCATTTTTGCGTCAACATAATCGTTGGCGTCAACTACTGCAGTTACCAACTCATCGGCTTTGGCAAAAGGTAAATCGTCAACACTTTCGGCACCGAAGAATGTTGATCCGACCTCTTTCATGGCTGCTATTCCATTCGCTAACAATGACTTGGGCATTGCATTCCAATAGATTTTAGAAATTTGCCAATCAGTTGCTAACTCAGCAGCACGCATTGCAACCCGGTGCGCTTGAATATGGTCAGGGTGACCGTATCCACCAATTTCATCGTAAGTAATCAAGATATGTGGTTTTACCTCATGAATGATTTCGACTAATAATTCTGCAGCTGAGTCAAGCTCGGCCTGCCAGAAACAATCGGCGCGATTATTTGGTTCAGTGCCCATCATTCCGCTATCACGAAACTTAATTTTTCCGGCACCGAGAAAACGATGATCAGTAACGCCAAGAGCTTTCATGGCATTAGCTAATTCAAGAACGCGATGATCGCCTAACTGGTCAGTTTCATGCGCGGCAAAATGTGCTAAATCTGGAACTAAAACTTCTCCTTCTTCACCGCGCGTGCAGGTAACTAAAGTAACTTGCGCGCCAAGGGCTGCATACATCGCCATGGTTGCACCATTATTGATGGTTTCATCATCTGGGTGTGCGTGAACTAAAAGTGCTCGGTAACCCTGATATGACTCATTCATTAATAAACCGGGCGTCATTAATACACCGGAAGCGAAGTATCGATCTGTTTAGCCCAAGCTATTACGCCACCGCTCACATGAGTAGCATCTGCGAAACCAGCGCCTTTCAAAATTGCTAAGCACTCAGCTGATCGCACACCAGACTTGCAGTGCAGAATGATTGGCTTGTCCTGTGGCAGATTTGTTAGCGCTGTGCCATCAAGGAAACCTTGCTTTGGAATCAACGTGGACCCTGGAATTCGCACGATCTCGAATTCACTTGGTTCGCGCACATCAATTAGAAAGAAGTTTTCGCTCTTATCAATCTTGCTCTTTAATTCGGAAACCGTGATGGTTGCATCTTTGACCGCAACTTCAGCAGCATCTGAAAGAACACCGCAGAATGCTTCATAATCTGGCAACAATGCAGTCTGAGTTGGGTGGTTTGAACAAATTGGGCAGTTCGTATCTTTGCGTACTTTGATTTTGCGATAACTCATTTCGAGACCGTCATAAATCATCAGTGAGCCAATTAGTGGTTCACCGATTCCGGTAATAACTTTGATTGCCTCAGTAGTTTGAATTGAGCCAATTGATGCACAGAGCACGCCAAGTACGCCACCTTCGGCACAGCTCGGAACCATTCCTGGAGGTGGTGGTTCTGGATACAAGCATCGATAGCAAGGACCATATTCGGCCCAGAAGACACTAGCTTGTCCATCAAAGCGATAAATAGAACCCCACACATACGGCTTCTTTAGGAGAACGCAAGCATCATTTACCAAGTATCGGGTTGCAAAGTTATCGGTGCCATCAACAATGATGTCGTACTGCGCAAAGATCTCCATAACATTTGAAGTATCAAGTCGAGTTTCGTGCAGAATTACATTTACATATGGGTTGATCTCGGCAATTTTTTCTTGAGCGCTCTTTGCTTTACTCTTACCAATATCTGATTGGCCATGAATAATTTGACGTTGTAAATTTGATTCATCAACCGTATCGAATTCGGCAATTCCAATAGTGCCGACACCAGCAGCTGCTAGATACATGAGCGCCGGTGAACCTAAACCACCAGCTCCAACACAGAGAACCTTTGCATTCATTAATCGCGCTTGGCCGGCCATCGCAAGATCCGGAATGATTAAGTGACGGCTGTAGCGACGAACTTCATCGACAGTTAACGCGCGACCTGGTTCAACTAATGGTGGAATCTTCATCTCTATCGCCTTTTTATTGCTCACTTGGTAACTCGATTACGGGGTTATTCTGCCGTAGAACCTCACTTGGTTGCTAATTGCGATAAGTTCGCAAAAAAATAGAGGTGTACTTTTCTAGTTTTGCCTCTAGCATTGGCTCAATGAGCACAACTGATGCACGTGACAATAAGCCGCGTTTACCTCGTGACGAGCGCCGAGCACTCTTGCTGGCTGCAGCCCTTGAAGTGTTTACTGCCGCGGGTTACCACAGCGCAGCAATGGATGAAATTGCCGATCGGGCTGGAGTAAGCAAGCCAGTTCTCTATCAACATTTCCCATCAAAGCTTGAACTTTATTTAGCAGTACTAGATCTACATATTGATTCGCTAGTGTTTCAAATCCAGAGAGCGATTGCTTCGAATACCGAGAATGCTGGTCGAGTTCGCGCAACAGTTGATGCCTACTTTGATTTTATTGAAAGTGAAGGCGAAGCTTTCCGTTTGCTTTTTGAAAGTGATATGAATGTTGAACCTGCGGTACACGAGCGTTTAAATCGAATGACTTATGACTGTGCAGCAGCAATTAGTGCAGTGATCTCGATCGAAACTGGCTTGCCACAAGAGGCATCGATGTTGCTCGGTGTTTCACTAATCGGATCAATTCAAGTGGGTGCTCGACATTGGCTTGATCGAGATAGCAAGTTATCGCGCGAACAAGCGGCTCGATTAATCGAGAGTTTGATGTGGCGCGGGGTATCTGGATTCCCGTTAGGCAACAACTGAAGTAATCCCATAGGATTGCCCCATGGCTACAAAGAAAACTGAATCAGTCCAAAAATCTGAAGTCCGCATTGCGGTTGCGAATGTAAGCAGCGATCTCGCTTTTGAGAGCCCAGCTACCCCGGCTGAAATCTCAGCTGCCGTTAGCGCAGCTATCAGCGCCGGAACTCCCCTGGTATTAAAAGATGTCCGCGGCCGTACCATCATGGTGCCAGCCGATCGAATTGGTTTTGTAGAAATTGGCGAACAAACCGATCGACGCGTCGGTTTCGGCTCCCTCTAACGTGACAATAACTTTCGCTGATCTGCCGTTACGTAAATCAACAATTGATGCGCTGACTGCACATGGCTTTACTTCACCATTTCCAATTCAAGAAGCTGTTCTACCGATCGCGCTTTCTGATGGCGATGTAATTGGCCAAGCTAAAACTGGTACTGGCAAGACTCTAGGTTTCGGAATTCCAATAATTGAGCGCATCATCGCTCCCCTTGATTCCGAATGGGATGCCCTTGAGTTTAAAGGTCAACCCCAAGCACTCGTTGTTGTACCTACGCGTGAACTTTGCGTTCAAGTAACTAAAGACATCGCTGAATTAGTTGGTAATCGTGGTGTTCGAGTTCTGGCTGTTTATGGTGGTCGCGCATTTGAGCCACAGATTGAAGCTCTAGAACAAGGCGTTGAAATTGTGGTGGGTACACCTGGTCGCCTGCTTGATCTTTATCGTCAAGGGCAACTTAAACTTAAGAACGTTTCCCGATTAGTGCTTGATGAAGCTGATGAAATGTTAGATCTGGGCTTCTTACCAGATGTCGAAAAGATCTTTACTAGCACCCCTAATCGTCAACAAACGATGTTGTTCTCGGCAACAATGCCTGGCGACATCATTGCCCTTGCTCGACGCTTCATGAATCAACCAGTTCATATTCGTACGCAGGATAATGAAGATGAAGGCGCAGTAGTTTCCAAAATCGAACAACACGTTGTGCGTGCACATGCTCTAGATAAAATTGAAATGCTAGCTCGCATCCTGCAATCTGAAGGTCGCGGACCCACAATTGTCTTCTGTCGCACAAAGCGCACTTGTCAGAAAACAGCTGATGATTTGTTAGAGCGTGGCTTTAGATCAGACACAATTCACGGTGATCTTGGCCAGGGTGCTCGCGAAAAAGCTCTTAACGACTTTAAAGCTGGTAAGTCTGATGTCCTAGTTGCCACCGATGTGGCTGCTCGCGGAATTGATATTGACGGAATTACCCACGTAGTTAACTACCAATGCCCGGAAGACGAGAAAACTTATGTGCACCGCATCGGGCGTACTGCTCGTGCTGGCGCTCATGGTATTTCCGTGACCTTTGTTGACTGGGATGAATTAGCACGTTGGAAAATGATCGACACCGCATTAAATCTGAATCTAGGCGAACCTGAAGAAACCTACTCTTCTTCAGAATCACTATTTACTAAATTTAAGATTCCGGCTGGCTCTACTGGTCGAATGAATGTGGCTAAGAAAATAGCGCCAGTTAAGAGCGTACAAGCTGCTGAACGGCCAAAAGCCAAGAGCGCAGCAGTCGCTGAGAAGCCAAAGACCGAACGAGTAAAGCGCGAACGAGTTCGAACTAAGCGAATCTCTGACTAAAAAATCTTAAGTTCTTCAAGAATCGAATAAGCAGCATCGCGGTATTGCTGTGCGATTTCAGAGTTCTTATCGTTAGTTAATACGCTTATTGTTTTAGCTTCAGCCACAAGCACTTCGGCGGCAATCGAAATTTCGCCATCAATCAAATTCAACTCGGAGGCAATCAATTTGCCTAACTCAGAACTATCTGCGGTAAAGAATGGCAGAGCCTTACATGGAGCCGAAGTAATTTTCATAACTGCCAAAGCACCTCTTAGGGAATGAATGCTCTCTCGAACTGGTGAGATAACCAATTGTGCAGCTTTCAAAACTTCTTCTAACTCAGGTGTGAACAGGGGTGCCGTATCAATTAAAACTAAATCGTATTTTTCTGGAATCTCGGCGATTAAGTTCGCTAACGAATCAGTTGCGGTATGTGGTCTTAGATCAAAACGTTCAACGCAGTTAATTACATTTTCGCGGGTTCGTTCGTGACCAAGTTTAAAAGTCAGCGCACCTGATGAATCCAAATCAACCACTAAAGCTTTCTTGCCGAATTCAGCAGAAGCAACTGCCAATGCGTGGGTCAAAGTTGTTTTACCAACGCCACCAGCGAAGCTGGCCAAAACTACAATCGGAGTACTCATGCGACGTTAACTCCCCAACGGATTCTGGCTTCAATTAAAACTGGTGGTAACAAACCATCAAAGGGAACTACGAGCAAGCTCTTGCGAAGTGCAGTCATTGCGATATCAGTTGCTAGCCCTTGTCCTGGCAGTGTTGGCCAACCGTAAAGTGAGCGAGCCCAATTAGGTAAAGCAGCACCAGCTAAAGCGGCAACCGCTGCCCAGGCAGGGGCTGCAGGTGTTGCAAAGCGCACCGCAGTTGGTAAGGGTGGGATGGTTAAAAATAAGGCGGCACGTTTGGCATCATCGCTGGCACTTAATTCGGGTGAGATATCAATGAAATATTTCTTCATTTCAGCAACCGTTTTAGGAACAATGGATTCATCAATGCCAACCGCCTGTGCGAATATCACCATTTCTGCCACATATTGGTCTCGTTCTGCTTCAGATAGTGCCATCCCAGATCTCACTGCTACATCCAAAAATGAATCGATCATAGACATATGAACCCAAAGTAAAAGTTTTGGATCATCGAGACCAAGATGTGCGTGAATTTTGCGCACTCGAGCAGTTAATTCATTTGCCTCTGCTGGTGTTCCGAAAGTTACCACTGTTACATAATCTCCAGTGCGCTGTAATCGGCCCCAAGCATCTTCGCGGAAATTAGAATGCTCAGCAACGCCTGCCATGGCTTGCGGGTGAAGTGCTTGTTGAAAAAGCGCACGGATTCCGCCAATTAACATGGCAGGGTCAGAATGAATCTTCCAGGCAATTGAAGATGGTGGAAAAAGTCCTAATTCGACGTTACTCATTGCGCTATGAAAGCTCTAATCGCATCAACTAACATCTGAACTGAAATCGCAGCTAGCAATAGACCAGCGATGCGAGCGACTAAATTAACGCCAGACTCTTTAATGACTTTCAAAATCGTAGTTGAAGAGATGAGAGCAAGCGCAATAACGATGTGGACGGCAAGAACGGCTGCGACTAAACCAATTGCTTGGCCAGTATTTTGAACTTGTTGCACGAAAATCATGGTGGCCACAATTGCACCTGGTCCAGCTAACAGTGGGGTTCCTAGCGGTACTAGAGCTACATTCTTATCACGCGCTTCAGTTGAGCCTGAATCTTTTCCAGTTAACAATTCAAGTGAGACTAGCAATAGCAAAAGTCCACCCGCAGCCTGAAGGGATGCAATTGAAATATGCAGGTAATCCAGAATCATCTGACCAAAGATGGCAAATATGGAAATCACCAAGAGCGATACACCGGCTGCTTGTACAGCTAATTTGCGCCGTTCTTTAGGGGTTCGATCGGCAACTAAACCTAGAAAAATAGGCGCAGCGCCTGGCGGGTCGAAAATAACAAAGAGGGTGACAAAACTTTGGATCGCAAAAGTTATTGCACTAACTTCAGCAAGATTCATGCGGTAACCACCCTTCGAGCATCAGCCATTGCTTCTAAACGATCCCATTCTGCTGGATCTGTCACGTTTTCGCCTAACGAGTTTAATTTGCCAGTACCGTGATAATCACTCGATCCAGTCATAGCTAAATCTAACTCACTTGCGATTTTCAATAAACTTAAGCGCTCATCATTGCTTTGGTCGCGATGGTTTACCTCAATGCCATTTAAACCGGCGGCTTTAAGCTCAATGAAGTCTGAACTCCGCAGAATTTGTCCACGTAGGGATGCGAATGGATGGGCGATCACCGCAACTCCACCAGCAGCTCGAATCAGCTTAACTGCATCTTCTGGGGTCGGGGCTAAGTGAGCGACATAGTATTTAGATTCATTATTGAGTAACTCTAAGAAAGCTTCATCACGAGTTTTGATTACTTTCTTAGCAACTAGTGCATCTGCCAAATGCGGTCTCCCCATTGTGGCCCCTGGCGGCATAGCAGTTTCAACATCACTAATGGAAATGTCGATGCCATCGGCTTGCATTAATTCAATCATTTTACGCATTCGAGGCAATCGCTCATCGCGAGTATTTTCTAGCGCTTCGAGCAACGCCGAATTTGTACCGTCAAAAAGTAAGCCAAGCATATGAACACTTATGCCTGCTTTGGTTAAGCAGGAAATTTCAGCACCTAGAACTAATTTTAGATTGCCACGTAAAGTCTGAACAGCACTCTCCCAGCCCGCAATCGCATCGTGATCGGTGATTGCCAAAGTATCTAAACCTTGCGCCAAGGCTTTATTTACTAATTGTGCGGGTGTATCTGTGCCATCACTTACTGTCGTATGGGTATGAAGGTCAATCATTTGATTCGCGACCTCTAATTACAACTAAAGCACACCCGATTAAAATTAATAGGACTCCTGGAATAATTCCAATTGGCGGTTTTTGCCCTAGCCACCAAACTGCTAGCAACGCGCTTACCGGAACTTCAAAAAACACAATTAGCGAAACAATTGCGGGTGACACACGTTTCAGCGCCGAGTTAAACATGGTGTGTCCTAAAATTTGAGCACCGGCAATTAATCCCAGCAAAATCCACCATTCGCGGGCTGTATAACTAAAAATCTGATTTCCGCTTATCAATGCAATTGGTAGAGCAGTTATGGCGCAAACGAAATAACAAACCGTTGTATATGTCGTTGTTTCAAGAGTTCGTTGAGCCCTTGAACCAGCCATCATGTAACCAGCAGCTAGCGCTGCTGAAATCAGTGCGGCTATATCTCCTATGAATGCCCGAAAAGAAATTTGTAAATCAACACCAGAAATAAGCAGTACGCCAAGAAAGGCAACGCCCATTCCCAACCAAGCTTTTGAAGGTATGTGTTGACCAGAAAGTTTTACAAAGATAGCGGCAAAGATTGGTTGCAGTGCGACTATGGCTGTACCTGATGCAACGCTGGTGTAGCGCATTGCTAGAAAGAAACCGCCAAAGTGCAGGGCGAGAATAAAGCCTGCAAATGCTGCCCACTTGATGCCATTGCGATCGCGATGATGTCTAATTGCAAATGGTGCAGTAAGAATTGAGCCACCCAAATTTCGCCAAAAAATCAGCACCCAGATCGGCATTGCACTCATTGCGATTAATGGCCCTGATGTGCCGATGCCTAATATGCCAATGCCCATGCGAATCTGATCACCGCGGGCCGGCATTGTTGTGACGCTATCTCGACTCATTGGCTAAAGGTAGCGCGCATGACCCTTGATGAAGCCGTTACCCTTAGCCCATGAGCGGGAACACATTGAATCGAATCTTCCTCGCCCGATTAGCCGGAACTGCAGTATTTGACCCTAACGGAGATCCAGTCGGCAAGGTGAGAGATGCTGTCGCGACCCTGCGTACAAATAACGCCCAACCTCGAATTCTTGGTTTAGTTGTTGAAGTACCAATGCGTCGTCGAGTTTTTGTACCAATTACTCGAGTCACTTCAATTGAAAGTGGCACTGTAATTATCACTGGCCTTGTTAACATGCGTCGATTCGAAGTTCGCACTGGCGAAGTTTTAGTTTTAGGTGACATGCTCGATCGTTCAATTACTTTGATTGAATCTGATGAAAACGTAGTCGTTGAAGATATGGCAATGGAACAAAATCGCAATGGTGATTGGTTAATAACTAAAGTTCATATCATGCGCAAGTCGCGTGGATTGCGTCGCAAAGGTCCAACTTCAACTGTGGCCTGGGAAGAAGTAGTTGGTTTTGCCAGCGTCGAACCAAATCAAGGTGTAACAAATTTGCTTTATACGTTGAGCACGCTACGTCCTGCAGATCTCGCAACCGTGTTACAAGATTTAGCACCAAAGCGTCGCGTCGAAGTGGCTCGCGGGTTAGATGATGAGCGACTTGCTGATGTGCTTGAAGAAATGGATGAAGTTCACCGCGTTGATTTGTTAACAGAACTCGAAGGCGAACGCGCTGCTGACGTACTTGGCGAAATGGATCCTGATGATGCCGCTGACTTGTTGCGCGAATTAGGTCAAGAACGTGCAGATGCGCTAATTGAGTTAATGGAACCCGAAGATGCTGAAGATGTTCTGCGGTTAATGAACTATGAAGATTATTCAGCCGGCGGCATGATGACAACTGAGCCATTGGTTATGTCAGCTGATTCCACAGTTGCCGAAGCGCTAGCGGCAGTGCGCAAAAGCGAAGTTTCCCCTGCTTTAGCATCCCAAATTTTTGTTTGTCGCCAACCACTGGAAACTCCCACTGGTCGCTTTATGGGAATCGTTCATTACCAACGTTTATTGCGCGAACCGCCAGCAACTCTGCTGGGTTCGATCGTAGATACCAATACGCAAGGGTTAAATCCAGATGCGAGCTTGAACGAAGTTTCGTCATACTTAGCTAGTTATAACTTGCTTTCACTTCCAGTTATCGATGCCAACGACCGACTA
Source organism: Candidatus Planktophila sp. (assembly GCA_044351155.1). Lineage (GTDB taxonomy): Bacteria > Actinomycetota > Actinomycetes > Nanopelagicales > Nanopelagicaceae > Planktophila. The sequence continues at coordinate 40,310 of JBILGH010000003.1, forward strand.
CTCGGTGCGGTTACAGTTGATGACGTGCTCGACCACTTATTGCCAGAGAACTGGCGTCATGATCATCGTGATCTTTCGCGAAGTTCTATCAAAGTTAATACCGAATTGGAGGGCTAACCATGGCGCGTCACAATGGTTTAGATACCCCACGCAGCAAAGGTCGCAGCCTTCGCCCAAATTATGATCCAGAAACATTTGGTCGCTTATCCGAAAGTTTCGCGCGTTTCCTAGGAACTGCGCGCTTCTTGGTTTACATGACGGTATTTGTAGCAACGTGGGTTATTTGGAACATCGTTGCGCCGACAAATCTACGTTGGGATGATTACCCATTTATCTTCTTAACTTTGATTCTCTCTCTTCAAGCTTCTTACGCTGCTCCCCTAATTTTGCTGGCGCAGAATCGCCAAGCCGATCGAGATCGAATTCAAAGTAATGAAGATCGCGCGCAGAACGAGCGCAGTATTGCTGATACTGAATATCTAACTCGCGAACTTGCTAGTTTGCGAAGCGCGCTCGGCGATGTTGCTACCCGCGACTTTATGCGCAGTGAACTTTCTGACTTAGTTGAAGAACTTGAGAATAAGTTAAGTACTAAGTCCAAGCCGAACACCGACTAAAGATTTCGGGCGCACGATAATGCGTGCAATAATTTCATCGAATACTTTCGCAGCTGAGCTATCGGGGTTAGATACAACAACTGGAATTCCGGTATCGCCACCTTCGCGTAGCGCCGGACTAAATGGAATCTGACCCAAAATTGGCACATCTTTGCCAACCAATAGCGATAGCCGTTTAGCAGTCTCAGCGCCACCACCTTCGCCAAATAGTGAAATGGTTTCACTACATGTTGGGCACGGAAATGCTGACATGTTCTCGATAACGCCGATTACTTGCTGTTTCATTTGGTGAGCTATGCGGCCAGCGCGTTCGGCAACCTCAGCCGCTGCAATTTGCGGAGTAGTGACTACCAAGATTTCTGATGAGGGAATCAGCTGACCAAGTGAGATCGCTAAGTCACCAGTTCCGGGTGGTAAATCTAAAAGGAGCAAATCAAGGTCGCCCCAATAAGCATCAGATAAGAGCTGCTCGAGAACTTTGTGTAGCAACGGGCCACGATAAGCAATCGCATCGGAACGTTCTGGCTTAAACATCTCCATTGAAACTGTCTTTACGCCGTACGACTCAAGCGGAATAAACATCTGATCAATGGCAGTTGGTCGTTGCCCGATTAAGCCCATCAGTCGGGGAATTGAATGACCATAGACATCGGCATCTAAAATTCCAACATTTAAACCTTGCTTAGCAGCTGCGATGGCTAGATTGGCAGTGACTGAAGATTTACCAACACCACCTTTACCTGATGCGACCCCAAGTACCCGGGTTAGCGAATCAGGCTGAGCAAATGGAATAAATTTCTCGCGGCCATTCCGCAATATTGATTTCACATTATCGCGCTGCTTATCTGACATAACTCCAAAAGTTAAATCAATTTCAGAGACACCCTCAATCGAACTAACCGCAGAAGTTACATCGGTGCGAAGGCGATCCTTCATTGGGCAACCTGAAATAGTTAACAACACATGTAGTTCGAGGCGGCCATTCTTAAAATCAACCCGATCAACCATGCCTAACTCAGTAATAGATCGGTGTAGCTCGGGGTCCTGAACTTTTGCTAAGGCTTGGGTAACTTGATCTATTACGCTCATATTAAGTCCGGATCTATTTTGCTTTCGTAGGTTGGCTTACTCTTCTGCGGTTGATCGTCTTGCGCGAGCACATCATTAATTTGTTTCTTGATAAAAGTTTTTGGGTTTAAATCACTTGGTTGCAAGTCTTCGAAACCTGGCCCCAGGTTTTCGCGTAACTCGGCAGTTGCTGAATTTGAAATACTGCGCAATTTCTTAACTAACTTTGCGGCATCACTGGCTAATCGTGGCAACCGTTCTGGCCCAACTAAAATCATGCCCAAGACGGCTAAGCCAAGTAATTCACCAGCACCGAGGTCAAAGAACATTTCACCAGCCTAGCGGTTGCATTATTTGCCCGCGATCAGAATTAACTTCGCAGTACCGATCGTCTTGCCACGCAAATAAGTGATAGTCACCTCATCGCCAACGTTATTTGTGCGAATTTCCACGATTAATTCTTCCGGGGTGTTTATCTTTATGCCATTTATGGCAGTAATGAGATCACCCGGTCGCAAACCAGCTTTAGCAGCTGGCCCACCAGGCAAGATTGCTGTGGTCTTTTTCGCAATCAACGCTCCACCGCTGGTGTAGTTCATATCGACCGACACACCAATGACTGGGTAGGTGGCTTTACCATCTTTTATTAATTGATCTGCAGTTTTGCGAGCCTGATTGATCGGAATCGCAAAACCCAAACCGATTGAACCAGTCTGTGACCCAGCGCCAAGTGTTGCGATCGCCGAATTAACGCCAATTACAGCGCCAGTGGCATCAACTAGAGGTCCGCCTGAGTTACCCGGATTAATTGCAGCATCTGTTTGTAAAGCACTGATGAATGAGGTTGAACTATTTTCATCGCCAGCAGTTACTGGGCGATCTTTCGCACTTATGATTCCTTGCGTTACCGTTCCTGATAATCCAAGGGGTGAGCCGAAGGCAATAACCGAATCACCAACTTGGACTTTCTCACTATCTCCAAATTGAAGTGCCTTTAAACCAGTCATTTTAATTTTCAAAACTGCTAAATCATAAGATTCATCTCGGCCAAGAACTTTTGCAGCAAATTCTCGACCGTCATTTAGAACTACGTTAATCGCGTCAGCATCTGCTATTACGTGATTATTAGTTAACAGATATCCATTTGAAGAAATCACAAAGCCAGAACCAGATCCGCCGCCAACTTTTGACGTGGTTTCAATCGATACAACCGAAGGCAAAACCCGCGCCGCAATACCAGCAACAGAATCCGGCGAGCGCTCAATTGTTGAAGTCGAAGATACTAAATTGACGCCACTTGAAATCAAACCTTTAGTTGCATCTCCGCCGAGTATGCCACCAAGCAATCCGGCAACTAGCGCAAGAACGACGATAGATGCGGTTGGCATTGAGCGCTTATTGCCGGCGCTTGATTCAAGATCCTCTAGGAAGATGAGTTGATTTGGTTTGCGGCGAAAGATCCGCGCTGGTTTGCGTACTGGCATGAGGCTATCTTGCTATAACTTTGTGGCGATCAACAAACCATCTCCGACTGGCAATAGTGAACTCTGCCAATGGTCACGGTTGGTTTTGATTCTTTTCCCAGCCTCGCGTAGCGCGATTGTCTTGGGGTCGCGCTGTGCGGGATCTGGAACCTTGCCACCACCGAAGAACGAGTCAATAACCAAGACTCCTCCGCTTCGCAAAATCCGATGAGCTTCATCGATTGTGTAAGTTAAATCAATCGGGTCATGGCGCAAGATCACTAAGTCATATGCGCGGTCAGTTAACTTACTTAAAACATCCATGACTGGATTGGTGATTAGCCGAAACCGGGCTGCTTCAATTTCGGCCTCATAGAAAGCCATCTTCGCAATACGAGCGTGTTCTATCTCGTCATCAATTGAAGTTAGCGTACCGCTATCAATCATGCCGCGTAGCAAATACAGGCTGCCTACGCCAGAGCCAGTACCTACTTCGACTACGGATTGCGCAGAAAGTAAATGCGCCAATTGCTGAAGAAAGACACCGGTTCCAACACTGATGTCATTAGCACCAACTTCTACACCGCGTGCTCTGGCATGTTCTAGTACAACATCCTCGGCATTAAAGTTTTCGGCATAAGTAAATAGATCAGTGATCATAAGGTTGAGATCCAAGTAGTTAGCAAGCGAACTCCAAAACCAGTACCGCCTTTAGGATTTTCACCGGCGTCAACTTCACTGCGACCTGTACCCGCAATATCAAGATGTACCCATTTGCGATCGCCAACAAACTTTTCTAGGAACAGTGCTGCGGTTACCGAACCAGCGTTGTAATAACCTTTAGCAGCTGTGTTATTAATATCTGCGATATCGCTCTCAAGTGCGTCGATGTAGTCATTGACAAGTGGCATGCGCCAAACTCGATCGCCAGATTCATTTCCTAGCTCATGCAACTTTGCTGCCAACTTGTCATCACGCGAATACATTGCGGCATATTGGCGACCGAGGCCCAAAGTTGCTGAGCCAGTAAGTGTTGCTACATCGATTAAATAATCTGGCTTTAACTTTAAATTTGCATACGCCAGGCCATCGGCTAGTACTAAGCGACCTTCGGCATCAGTGTTTAGAACTTCTGTGGTGGTACCCCCGAAATGAGTTATGACATCGCTTGGGCGTTGGGCAGTACCGGATACTGCATTTTCAGCACACATTAATAGTGCTGTAACTCGAACACGTGGTGCTAACTCTGGAAGAGCGCTAACGACGCAGAGAACTGCAGCAGCACCAGCCATATCGGTTTTCATCGCCATCATCGTGTCGTAAGGACGTTTCATTGAGTATCCACCGGTATCAAAAGTAATTCCTTTGCCCACTAAAACTACATGTGGCCAGTTGCTAGAACCTTTTGGTGCGTAAGTAATTTCGATAAAGCGAGGCGGTGATTTACGGGAAGAGTTTCCGACTGCTGCTAAACCACCAAATTGTGCGAGTTCTTTTCCGGCTAAAACCTTTAGCGAAATGTTTCGCTCTTTAGCAACTGTTTTAGCATTTGCGGCCATCCAGGCTGGCGTCTTTATATTTGCCGGCGTGTGAACGAGATCGCGAGCACGCCATACAGCGGCGGCAATAGCGAGAGCGCGCTTTAGCGCCAAAGTTGAAATAGATAGTGAAATTGTTGGCTTTAGCGGTTTAGTTCCACTTTTTAAATTCCAGATGTAAGCGCCCATGGTTGCTGAGATGGCATGCGCAGTAGCTGCCGCATCAGTTGTTGCGCAGAAAGTTGAGATGCTTTGTGATTTTCCTTTGACCTTGCGACCAACGCTCGCACCTGCCGACCGTAAAGCGGCAAGTGATTGATCGCCTAAACCAACCAGCATTAGCCGTTCGGTTTTAGCATCTGGCGCACTAACTGGAAGTTCGAAAGACTCACCAGCTTTTCCGGAAGGTGTGAAAAATTTAAGTTCGTCCACGAGATCGATTTGAAATGTTTCGGCGATGCTCTTTAGTAAAAGTGTTGAGCCAACAAACTTGAACTCTTTCTCAGTCTGCGCACCAGATTTTTCCATCGAATCTGAGTTTTCGACCGCGACAAAACCAAGGGCAATAATTTCGCTATTCAGAGCGGACTTAAGTTCTGCTGAAATCGCCGTTAGCTCTGGAAAATGTGCAGGTAGAGACATGAGCGTGAGGCTATCTGATTACTACTTCTTAATCAGCCCAACCGCTGCGTGTAACGCGGCACTTAAATTTGTGGCTTCTTCGGCATTCATTTCAACGACTAAGCGTCCGCCGCCTTCTAGTGGAATTCGCATAACTAGGGAGCGAGCTTCCTTGGTAACTTCCATTGGGCCATCGCCAGTACGAGGTTTCATGGCAGCCATTGGAACTCCTTCAAAGATCTTACGCGGGTGTGAGGGAGAAGTATCTCGCATTTAGGGGGTGAAACAGAAATCAAGATTGCCAATTAAGGGCCAAGCAATGCGCTCAATCTGGACTTTCCGCTGGAAATAAGCGAGAGAACCGCCCGTTCGGGTACCCCAATCAAGTTGGCAATTTCTGGGGCTGCTAGGCCGCGCAAGAGGTGCATGGTCAAGATTATGCGATCCTCTTCGGGTAATTCATTGAGCACTTCGGCCAAGGTTTTGGCTGATTTTGGGGCGCTCATAGGAGTACAGGCTACTAGCGATTGGTAAGAGATCTCCGAAAGCGTAAAAGTGAGATTCGCACGCCTAAATAGGTGGGCAAATAGATTAATAGAAATACTGCCTTTGGCGCTTTGATGGTTTCGGACCAATCAAAACTAGTTACCGCCTCGTGCCCGCTGGAGAGATCGGTTAATTCAAATTTTCCGGTGCCTTTAATTACTTTTCCAACATGATCAACTTCGCATAAATAAGGGGGTTGCCAATTCGTGACCACCATTTTATCGAGTAGGCCAAATTTGAATCCAGATTTAACGAGTGGGCCGGTAAGTGCGCTAATTGAAGTTCCAACACCAGCACGAATATCAGAAGTTACCCAAACTCTCGTTTGTAACATCCAGTCGCCCTGGCTCTCCCAATCGGCAATCGCTGCCCATACTTTTTCGATTGGCGCGTTAATCCTTATTCGAATCCTAATTTCGTTAGTTGACAATTCAGTTACCTTTTATTAAACGGCGCTACTAGATAACGCGTCGATCGCTTGATCAACAGTGGTGCACCAAGTGACTAATTCGCGCTGACCTGGTTTAACAAAACCTTCAGACTCGAGATGATCAAGTAAGGTCACAAGAGGCGCAAATGCGCCATGGGGATCAAGAATCAGAACTGGCTTGTCGTGGAATTTTAGGAAACGACCAACCCAAATTTCAAAAAACTCTTCTAAGGTGCCAGGTCCGCCAGGTAAGGTGATGAACGCGTCGGCTAAATCTTCGATCGTAGCTTTACGTTCGCGCATTGATTCAACTACATGCAACTCATCACTGTCGTGATCAGCGAATTCAATATCGACTAACGATTGTGGAATTACGCCAATTGTGTGGCCGCCGACTTCGCGGACCGCACGGCCTATTGCACCCATGGTTGAAATGTGGCCACCACCTGAAACTAAGCCCCAGCCTTTATTGCCGATGGCATTTCCCAGTTCGGTAGCAACTGCTTGGTATTTCGCATCAATAGTTGGTGATGATGAGCAAAAGACGGCAATACGCATGTCGGTAAGGATAGGGGCTAGGCTTGCCTTATGTCGCAACGAGCAGCTGGATACGGAATTGCCACTTTAATCAACGGTGGCGAAAAAGATGGCACGGTCCTTGATACTTGGTTCCCAGCACCTGTTTTGGGCGCTTTACCCGCCAGCTCACCTGCCGAATTCGCATCGCTTTCGATAGCCGACAATGCACGTGGTGTTCGAAGCGAAGTTGTTGGTATTGAGATTGATCTAGAAACACCACCAGCATCAGTTAGTGATGCTTACTTACGTTTACATTTGCTTTCGCATCGTTTGGTAAAGCCACACGGGCAATCTCTTGATGGAATTTTTGGAATTCTTAATAATGTGGTTTGGACTTCTGCTGGGCCATGCCCGGTTGATGATTTCGAAACCACTCGCGCCAAGATCAGGTCCGCAACTGGGCAACATATCGCGGTTTATGGCGTCGATAAATTTCCGCGCATGGTTGACTATGTAGTTCCGAGCGGCGTTCGAATTGCAGATGCTGACCGAGTACGACTTGGTGCTCACTTAGCTAGCGGCACAACGGTGATGCATGAAGGTTTTGTTAACTTCAACGCTGGCACTCTCGGCACTTCGATGGTCGAAGGAAGAATTTCGGCAGGTGTAGTTGTCGGCAACGGAAGCGACATTGGTGGCAGCGCTTCGATCATGGGCACCTTAAGTGGCGGAGGCAAAGAAGTAATTTCTATTGGTGAAAATTGCTTGCTCGGCGCAAATTCTGGTTGTGGAATCTCACTTGGCGATAACTGTGTCATTGAATCTGGTACCTATGTAACTGCGGCTGCCAAGATCTTGCTACCAGATGGTCAAGTGGTAAAGGCGGCCACGCTTTCTGGCGCTAATAATTTGTTATTCCGTCGTAATTCGCAAAGCGGAGCGCTTGAAGCAGTTATGCGCACTGGCACTTGGGGCGGCCTTAACTCAGTTCTTCACGCTAATTAGTTCTTCGTTAGTTAGCGAAAACCAAGTTGAAGGTAACTTTGATCGACTACGGAAAGTCTCACCGCTTAATTTAACTTTCTTTCCTTTGCTCGAAATTGCCTCAATCACCTTCACAGTGCCGGTTTCATTTAAAGTCACTATTTTGACCGAAGTCACATCTGGCAACCCAAAAGCAGTAGCCAGCACTGATTGCGGGATTTCTCGCTTCCAGCGGTAGAAACTGGGGTTTAACTTGGGGTCTATCGACCAAGGATCTGGCACCGAGAAGGTGTAACCAACATCGCTCCCCCAGGCATTTTTAGAAGTTTCAGTTACGCCGCCGGTAGACGAACCAAAGTAGGTTCGGATAGGTGCTGCGTTTCGAGTAACAGTTAATCCCGTGGTCTCAGTAATTGAGGTTCGCGATACTGCAGCTTTCCAAATTTGACCCCATTTAAGTTCAGCTTCTTTGGCAAACCCAGCGAAATTCTGGTCTTTAATTGATGAGTAAAGTTCGCAATCACAACTATTCTGTATTTTGCCAACTTTACTCATGGCATAACTTCTAGATGCTATCGCTTGCGCCTCAAGGGCTGCAGCCGGCCATGACGAAGGAACTTCGCTTATCCCCCAGAGATATTCATCATGTAATCTAACTTGATTCACAATCGCTAACCGATTACCGAGTTTGGCATCCTTTATTACTTTAACTTGGATTTGGCCATAGCGGTACCTAGTAGTTTTTTTGGAATGGGTTAAAGATAAAACAGCATCTATTCCAGCTAAATATCTAGTACCGCTCCAACGTATCGTTAGCTGATCAACTGGGGTTAATACTGTTGTAATGCCGACTTGAGTTGTAGTTATCGCAACTTGTTTACCACTAACAGTTAATCTGACCGAATCTTTTGCAGCTAAAACTGAAATAACTTGTGGCTCTATGCCATCGCCAGAAATCAACTGCAGTGACGCTCCAGGTGAATCACTCTTAAGCGAAGCGGCAGTTAATTGATGGCCGATGTTTACACGTAAAATTTGATCATCAGTCAAGGGCATCACTTCACTGCCCGGATAGTAATAATTTATAATTGCAGTTGCGGTATCGCCAGCTAAAGCTAAACCGCGAGCACCTATCTGGCTCATCCCAACACCATGACCATAACCTTTGCCAGAAAATGAAATTGACGCAGGTATTTGAGCGAAAGCTGATGGCAGATTAACCAGAATTAGCGCTGAAAGAATAATGGGCACCAGAGTGCCAAAATCAGGACGTTTCAAGGTTAATCCTGAGGTACTAATGATTTAGGTGAGGTAACAAATCCGGCTCCCCAAGCCATCTGCATAGTAAATAGGACTGCGGGCATCATGATCTTCTCCAACAAACCTTTACCAAGCACAATTCCCGCCACCAAAGTGAAACCTATATAAATTCCGGCTGGGACATAAAGCAAAGGTGAGACTACTGAACCCATGATTAGCGAAAGCAAAGTACCGATAAGAGCAAGCGGTGGAGCTAAGTATCGATAGTTAATTGTGCCAGCATGTTTTCGCGAGACCACTCTTCGCCAGCGGCCGTACTCAAAATATTGTTTTGCCAGAGCTGCCAAATTTGGTCTTGGTCGATAAGTAACTTCTAGCCGAGGATCAAAGTGAATTTTTCCACCACGTTCGCGCAATCGAAAGTTAAGCTCCCAATCTTGTGCGCGAATGAATCGCTCATCGAAGCCACCAATTTCGTTTAGTGCTTCTCGTAAGAAACAACCTAAATACACAGTATCAACTTCGCCAGAGCCACCACCCGTATGAAACTTTGCAGCTCCTACCCCAAGTGGGCTGCGCATTGCTCGAGCCACACTTTTTTCAAATCTAGTTTTACCAACTGCGCCCATTAATCCGCCAACATTTACTGCGCCAGTTTTTTTCAGCAGTTCAACTGCAATTGAAAGATAGTTACTAGGGATTTCGGCATGCCCGTCGACTCTTACGATAATTGGCGAATTCGACTTTGCTAATGCGATATTCAAGCCAGCTGCAGTCCGGCCAGTAGGATTTAAAGCCACAACCACTCGGGAATCAGATTTAGCTAACTCATTCGCGATTTCAAGCGTCGCATCTTTTGATGGTCCAATTGCCAAGATAACTTCAAATTTTCCTTGATAATCCTGCGAAAGAATCGCGCGAACCGCCGCCGCTAAATGGTTTGCCTCATTTAGAACTGGCAGAATGACTGAGAGATCCGGTGAGGTAGATAACTCAACTTTTCTCGGGTTAGATGCGGTAGCCATAGCCCCTAAACCGTATCGCCCAAGTACGCTTTCGCCATGTCTTCGCCTCGTAAACACAGCCGCGCCATTCGGGCGATTACCTCACTTTCGGTGGGAATTGTGGCGCTTTCGACAATTGGTTGGCTGGGGCTAGGCGGAGTTAGTGGTTCTCTGAATCGAACTGATGCTTTTGCGAATCTAAAAAACCGTCCTGAGAAACCAACGAGTGCTATGAATCTTTTACTTGTTGGTTCAGATAACCGTCAAGGTTTAACTAAAGATCAAATTCGCGAGCTTTGGGTCGGCGGAACTGACATTGCAGCCGGCGCTCGGTCAGACACCATGTTGCTCGTGCACATCAGCAAGAACCGTGACAGTGCAGTTATTGTCTCGCTTCCCAGAGATTCTTTAGTAACAATTCCAGAACATGTCAGTAGTTCGGATTCGACCAAAATTGTTCCCGCACGTCAAAATAAACTAAATGCTGCCTTTAGCTTCGGTGGCGCGCCACTGTTAATTGAAACTTTAGAAGGCGAAACTGGGCTGCGAATTGATCATTACATTGAGATTAATTATTTGGGCTTTACAAACATAATTGATGCACTTGGTGGAATTGATGTCTGCGTTAAAAAAGATATTAATGATTCCAAATCTGCCTTAAAACTTTCGGCTGGCTTACAAACTCTCGATGGAATTCAAGCTCTCAAATATGTGCGCACGCGTCAATTTGATGGACTCGGAGATATTGGCCGCATGAAACGTCAACAAGAATTCATGTCGGCAGTTATGCGTAAAGCAACCAGTACCGGAACTTTATTAAACCCAATTAAACTTGTTAGTTTCCTTAACGCTGCGATTAAGACGGTAACTACCGATAATGAGTTCAATAAGAATGACCTTTTGACTTTAGGTAAGCAGCTAAAAAACTTGTCAGCGGATAGAGTTCGCACACTCACGGTTCCGCTCTCAAATCCAAATGGTCGAGCTGCTGGTGTGGGCTCAGTTGTAATTTGGGATGAAGTACTGTCGGCTGATCTATTTAATCGATTACTTAACGATCAACCAATTATTGATGAAGTTAAAGCGACTCCTTCGGCGAGTGCCTCCCCAACAACTACTATCGTCGATAAATTTAAGACTGAAACAGCCTCAAATAACGCTTGCGCTAGCGCAAAATAAGGGAATGAAAATGAAGTTATCGGTTATCGGAACTGGGTATCTGGGTGCAACCCACGCTGCCTGCATGTCATCTCTAGGTTTTGAAGTAATCGGTATAGATACCGATGCCGCCAAAATTGCTCAGTTGAGCAGAGGCGAACTACCTTTCTATGAACCTGGCTTAGATACTTTATTAGCCGAAGAAGTTAAATCGGGCCGCCTGACCTTTACCACTGATTTCTCAAAGGTAGCCGATGCTGACATGCACTTCGTTTGTGTTGGAACTCCGCAAAGTAAAGATGGCTTAGCGGCTGACTTAACTTATGTGCGTTCTTCCGTTGCCGCAATTACCCCGTACTTAAAGCCAGGCTCCTTAGTAGTTGGAAAATCAACTGTCCCAGTTGGTACTGCGCAATCTTTGCGTGAAGAGCTAATTAAGTCTGCGCCGCATGCGGACTTAGCTTGGAATCCAGAATTTTTGCGTGAAGGTTTCGCAGTAGAAGACACCTTGCGTCCTAATCGTTTAGTAGTTGGTGTAGTTAACGATAAAGCCGAAGAAATGCTCAAGGAAGTTTATGAACCGGTTCTAGCTCTTGGCACTCCATGGATTCGTGCTGATTTACCTACAGCTGAATTAGTCAAAGTAGCGGCTAACTCATTCTTGGCAACCAAGATCTCTTTTATTAATGCGATGGCTGAAGTTTGCGAAGCCGCTGGTGGCGATGTCACGGTGTTGGCAAAAGCAATTGGTTATGACCCACGAATCGGAAATCGTTTTTTACAAGCTGGTATCGGTTTTGGCGGCGGCTGCTTACCTAAAGATATTCGCGCATTCATGGCACGAGCAGAAGAACTTGGCGCTAAGCAAGCACTTGAATTCTTAACTGAGATTGATGCTATTAATTTACGTGCTCGTCAACGCGTTATCGATGTGGTGCGAGCCGACCTATCTGAAGATTTAACTCAGTATAAAATTGCTGTCTTAGGTGCAGCATTTAAACCTGATAGTGATGATGTTCGAGATTCCCCGGCTTTAGATATCGCAGCCCAGCTACATGCAGCTGGGGCCAAAGTTGTCGTTCATGATCCAAAAGCGATTGAAAATGCCCGTAAGAGATTTCCTAATTTGGGCTTTGCTGAATCAATCGAGGAATGTGTCACTGGCGCTGACTTAATTCTGCACTTAACTGAATGGAAGCAGTATCGCGAGCTAGATCCAACCGTGATCAAGAAACTAGCTAAAGGGGCGCTAATCATTGATGGCCGCAATGCCCTCGATCGTGAGCTTTGGCGAGCAGCTGGATGGAAATTCCACGCCTTGGGTCGTACGGATTAATCAATGAATACCACGGAAACAATTTCCCAAGCGCTGGAACTTAAGAATTGGGCGGTCGTTGGCCTAGGAAATAATCCAGATCGTCCGGCATTTGGTGTTGCCAAGTTGCTGCAAGATAAAGGTCATCAAATTTTCCCAGTTCATCCAAAAGCCGAGACCGTACATGGCGCGACTGGCTATAAATCATTATTAGAGATCCCTGCCCGAATCGATGTGGTTGATTGCTTTGTAAATTCAAATTTAGTTGGCGAAGTAGTAGATCAAGCAATCGCAGTTGGCGCAAAAGCTGTCTGGTTGCAACTTGGCGTTATTGATGAAGCTGCAGCAGGGCGAGCACAAGCTGCGGGGCTACTAACAATTATGGACCGTTGCCCGGCTATTGAGTATCAGCGCTTTATCTAAAATTTACTAGAAACCAGTTTTATGGTTTCGGCGCGCAGTTAAATTAGCGCCCTTGGCTTTAGCTTCACTCTCTAATTCTTTTAAGTGATCCGAAACTTGCTGCGAAATCTTCTCATCGCTAATACCTAAAATACGTGCTGCTAATATTCCAGCATTTTTTGCGTTACCGATTCCGACAGTTGCGACAGGAACTCCGGCTGGCATCTGCACAATTGAGAGCAGTGAATCCATGCCATCTAAATTCTTAAGTGGAACCGGCACTCCGATTACTGGCAATATGGTTAATGATGCGACCATGCCTGGTAAATGTGCGGCACCGCCAGCACCAGCAATTATGACTTTGGTCCCGCCATTTTTGGCACCTTGAGCGAAGGCAACCATTTCAAGTGGCATGCGATGAGCTGAAACAACTGCGGTTGAATATGAAATACCGAACTTGTCGAGCATCAAAGCAGCTTCTTCCATGACTGGCCAATCTGAATCTGACCCCATGATGATTGCTACATCACTCATCGATAACTCCGCCCATATAGTCGATCGCATGTTGTACTTCAGTGGTTAATTCTATGAGGTTTTCGCCCAGTAAAGTCACATGGCCAATCTTGCGGCCAGGTTTAACTTCCTTACGGTATTGATGAACCTTTAACTTTGGCGTACGAGCCAAGAGATGTAGATAAGGACGATACATATCTTGTTTGTCGCCACCTAACACATTTCCCATCACGGCATACTTGGCAGTCATCGAGGTATCCCCGAGTGGCAAATCTAGAATTGCCCGCAAGTGTTGCTCGAACTGACTGGTAATTGATCCATCAATTGTCCAGTGACCTGAGTTGTGTGGACGCATTGCTAACTCGTTAATGAATAACAAGTCACCTTTCACAAACATTTCTACCGCCATCACGCCAACTAATTTAATTTCGGCCGCAATGTTAAGTGCTATTTGCTGTGCTTGCTGGCCAAGTTCCTCGGTTAGATCTGGGGCTGGCGCGATCGTCATAGTGCAGATGCCGTCATTCTGCACAGTTTGAGTTGGCGCCCAAGTCGCCGCTTGCCCATGTGGTGAGCGAGCAACCATCACTGAAATTTCAAAATCAAAATCGATCAACTCTTCAACAAGTAGCTTGGGATTATCCAGCAAGATGGATGAAAGTTCATTTTCGGAATTAACTTTCCAAACGCCACGTCCGTCATAACCACCTGAAATTGATTTAGCGATGACTGGATATTCCAAAATATCATTTGCTTGGGTGACTATCTGCCACTTAGGAGATTGATAATTTGCTAACTTTTCGCGCATAGCTACTTTATCTTGGGAAAAAATAAAGCTTTCTGAAGTTGGATAGAACCTAACGCCTTCGCTTTCAAGGGCCCTGACTACCGATATTGGAATGAGTTCATGCTCGAAAGTAATCAAGTCACATTTCTTGGCAAATTCACGAACTTGAACTAAATCGCGATAATCGCCAACTTCAAAATCAGCTACTTGCGCGCCAGAATCAGTTACAGATTGCGCAAGTAAAATTAAATCAATGCCAAGCGCGGCAGCTGGCGCGGCGCTCATGCGGCCTAGTTGGCCAGCACCGATTATGCCGATGCGCGGAAAAGGCGATTTCACTTGCCTATCGTAGGTGAATCACATCGCCTACGTTAACTCGAGCACCGTTAGCCAACTGCAGTTCACCCACATTTGTGATTCCCGTTGCTCGTGAACTGATAATTTCGCCCGAAGGTAAGTGAATCTCCACCTCTTTGCCCAGAGTTGAACTAGCTTCGCGATACTGCTCGAACAGATCATGCGAACCGCTCTCCCAAAGCTCTATGGTGAGGGCTAAGTTCCTTAACATCTCGGACAAGATAACGTTGCGATTTAGTTCGGCGAAATTTTCTAACTTTAAAGATGTTGCTGTTGGCACAGGTAACTCAGATTTAGCCATTTCAACATTTAGTCCGATGCCAACAATGACACCATCGACTGTAGCTTCTGCCAAAATTCCAGCAACTTTTTTCTCACCAATTAATAAGTCATTTGGCCACTTTAAACTTATTGGTAATGTCTTATCTAACTTAGTTAGCGCTGTTACTAGACTCAAACCGGTTAATAATGGAATTGCACTCCATTCCATTTTATTTCGCTTTGGTTCTAGATAAAGCGAGAAAAGTAGTGCGGTTGATTCTGTTGCCTCAAAGGTTCGATCCAATCTTCCGCGGCCCGCACTCTGATATTCCGTTACGAAGACATCGCCGTGTTGCAGATTCTCTTTCTCAATTAATTCGGTTTGGGTAGATGCAACAGTTTGAAAAACACTTACCCGCCAGTAACTGCCACGCAATGTTGCGTTGATCGCACTCTCATTTAGCGCTTCTCGAACCATTTCCACCTCCATAACTAGTACCGTAGGGGTATGAAGCCAGATCTGCATACTACTGCCGGGAAAATTGAAGATCTTCGCAATCGCCTAATTGAAGCAGTCCATGCTGGTTCTGAAAGTGCGATTGATAAACAACATGCCAAAGGAAAGATGACTGCGCGCGAGCGCGTCTTAAAGCTAGTTGATGATGGTTCATTTATTGAGTTTGATGAATTTGCTCGACACCGTTCAGTTCATTTCGGAATGGAAAGGAATCGTCCCTACGGAGATGGCGTAATTATTGGAATTGCCACAATTGATGGTCGCAACATTGCCCTCTTCTCGCAAGATTTCACGGTAATGGGTGGAAGTCTCGGCGAAGTGATGGCTGAAAAGATAGTAAAGATCATGGAATATGCCCTCAAAAATGGCATGCCGATAATCGGAATTAGTGATTCTGGTGGTGCTCGCATTCAAGAAGGCGTCTCAGCGCTCAGCGGTTATGGCCGAATCTTTAGATTAAATACCCGCTCATCTGGCGTAATCCCACAAATTTCATTAATTCTTGGGCCTTGCGCAGGTGGTGCTGCTTACTCGCCAGCACTTACTGATTTCACCGTGATGGTAAATGAAACTTCGCATATGTTTATTACTGGCCCTGATGTAATTAAGACTGTAACTGGTGAAGAAGTTGGCATGGAAGAACTTGGTGGTGCTCATACACACAATACCAAGACGGGCAATTCACATTACTTAGCCCAAAACGAAGATGATGCAATTGATTATGTCAAAGCACTTCTTTCCTACTTACCAAGCAACAATATGGATGGCGCTCCCCACTTGCCAGCAACTGAGAGTTTAGAAAAGAAGTTAACTGATAATGCGTTAGATACTTTGATTCCAGATAGCCCTAACCAACCGTATGACATGAAAGTTTTGATTCAAGCGCTACTTGATGAAGGTGAATTCTTAGAAGTTCATTCGCTTTACGCGCCTAACATCGTGGTTGGATTCGGACGTATTGATGGTGAGTCAGTCGGCATCATCGCTAACCAGCCTCAACACTTAGCTGGCACGCTAGATATTAACTCCAGCGAGAAAGCGGCACGGTTCTTACGTTTCTGCGATGCCTTTAATATTCCAGTATTGACGCTGGTTGATGTGCCTGGCTTCTTGCCCGGAACCGAACAAGAGTGGGATGGAATTCTCCGCCGCGGCGCTAAATTGCTTTACGCCTATGCTGAAGCTTCGGTTCCGCTAGTAACATTAATTACTCGTAAAGCTTATGGTGGCGCTTTCATTGTGATGGGCTCAAAATATATTGGAGCTGACATCAACTTAGCTTGGCCAAGTGCTGAAATTGCGGTTATGGGTGCTCAAGGTGCCGTAAATATCCTCTACCGAAATGAACTTAAGAACGCTGCAGATCCAGAAAGCAAACGTGCTGAGTTAATTACTGAGTACAACGAGACTCTTGCTAATCCGTACATGGCAGCTGAACGTGGATATGTTGATGCAGTTATCGAGCCAAATCAAACTCGCGAATACATTACTAAGGCGTTTAGATCGCTAAAAACCAAGCGGGACGCATTGCCGCCTCGCAAACACGGAAATATTCCACTTTAATGACCGCGCCGAAGAAAAATTTTAGCGTTATCGCTGGCAACCCATCTGCTGATGAACTTGCTGCTATTGAGTTGGCATTGGCGAATCACAAACGCGAAGAACTCAAGCCGACGGTAAAGCGAAGCGTTTGGGCGATGCCACTGATGCGAACTCAACTTCCACAGCAAATTAAGTTCGGTTCAGGACGTAATTTCTAAGATGACTAGATTGATTTTGGCATCCGCATCTACTTCTCGCAGGCGACTACTCGAGTCAGCTGGCTTGAAACCAGAGATCATTGTTAGCCATGTTGATGAAGAAACCGATTTTTTCAACGCCATGTCACCTGCCGATATGGTGATCGCTCTGGCAATTACTAAAGCACATACCGTTCGCGAACAGATAACGGGTGATGCGCTGATTATCGCTTGTGACTCCACTTTTGAATTCGACGGGGTTTCACTCGGAAAACCAGGTACCCCAGAAGTAGCGACTGAACGAGCTAGTCGGGTGCGTGGCAACTCCGGCTTACTTCACACCGGGCACTGCATCATTGATACCAGCAGAGATCGTGAAATTGCCGATCGCGTTACTACCAAGGTAACTTTTTCAGACATGAGTGATTTAGAGATTGCTGATTATGTATCAACTGGCGAACCATTACATGTTGCTGGTGGTTTTACTCTCGATGGTTATAGCTCACCATTTATTCCGAGCATCGAAGGCGATTACACAAATGTAGTTGGTATTTCAATGCCTTTCCTTCGTGCCGCTATGTCTGAACTTGGATATACCTGGCCCCAAGTTAAGGAGCTCGGATGAAACGTGTTCTGATTGCTAATCGTGGTGAAATTGCGGTTCGGGTAATTCGTGCGTGCTCCGATCAGGGCATCGAGAGCGTTGCGGTCTACTCTGAAACTGATCGTGATTCGATGCACGCACAAATGGCAGATTCGGCGTATTCGCTAACTGGAACAACGGCAGCTCAGACCTATTTGAACATTTCAAAGTTAATTAATATTGCTAAACAATCTGGCGCAGATGCAGTTCACCCTGGTTACGGCTTTCTCTCTGAGAATGCTGACTTCGCACAAGCCGTCATTGATGCTGGCTTAATTTGGATCGGTCCCCCGCCAGCCGCAATTAAAGCCCTGGGCGATAAAGTTTCAGCTCGTAAGATTGCCGCCAAAGCTGGCGCGCCTCTTGTCGCCGGAACTACTGACCCAGTTGATGGTCACGATGAAATTATTGCTTTCGCGAAAGAACATGGTCTGCCTGTGGCAATCAAAGCTGCACATGGTGGTGGTGGTCGCGGCCTAAAGATTGCTTTCACAATTGAGGAAATTCCCGAAGCTTTTGCGTCCGCAGTTCGTGAAGCTATTGCTGGGTTTGGCCGCGGTGAATGCTTTGTTGAGCGCTATTTGGATAAACCGCGTCACGTTGAGACCCAAGTATTAGTAGATAAATTCGGTAATGCAGCAGTAATTAGCACCAGAGATTGTTCGCTGCAGCGTCGTCACCAAAAGTTGGTTGAAGAAGCACCTGCCCCATTCTTAACTGACGCACAAAATGAAGAGCTATACCAAGCATCAAAAGCCATCATGAAAGAAGCTGGTTACGTCGGCGCCGGAACCTGCGAGTTCTTAGTTGGCGTTGATGGCACCATCTCATTCCTAGAAGTAAATACCCGCTTACAAGTTGAGCACCCGGTAAGTGAAGAAGTAACCGGCATCGATTTAGTTCGTGAACAATTCCGTATCGCAATGGGCGAAGAACTTGGATACAGCGATCCAGAGATTCGTGGCCATTCGATTGAATTTAGAATTAATGGCGAAGATCCTGGTCGTTCTTTCTTGCCTGCTCCTGGTCGAATTACCAAGATGTCACTACCCACTGGCCCGGGTGTGCGAATTGACACTGGTTTTCGAACTGGCGATGCCATCACTGGAAACTTTGATTCTTTACTAGCTAAGTTAATTGTCACAGGCGCTACCCGCGAACAAGCAATTACCAGAGCTCGTCGCGCAATTGCCGAATTCTCAATTGAAGGAATGGCAACCGCGCTTCCATTCCACCAAGCGATTCTGCAAGATCCCGCTTTCACTAACGACTTTAAGATCTACACCAGTTATATCGAGAAAGAATTCAAGAACGAGATTCCAGAATTTAAGATTTTGCCACTGGAAGCGCAAACCAAAGCTGCTGCTGATCACTTAGTCGCAGAAATTAATGGCAAGCGCTTTGAGATCTTGGTTCATGCGCCTGAACCAGTAGTAAAGCGACATCGCGCCAAAGATGCCTTGGCTGGCGGTTCTGGTGGTGTCGGTTTAACAAGTCCGATGCAGGGCACGGTTGTAAAAGTTGCGGTAACCCAGGGCCAAATCGTTGAACAAGGTGATCTGGTGATTGTTCTTGAAGCCATGAAGATGGAACAGCCGTTAATGGCTCATCGCTCTGGTGTGATCGCTAATTTAACTGCGGTAATTGGCGAGAGCGTTACTAGTGGCACCGTGCTCTGTGACATTATTGAGGCATGAGCCAACCGCTGATTAACGCTGAATCTGCCGCTTCTGAAATCGCAAAACGGTCAGGTGTTCCCGCCCACGACGTCGCTTTAGTAATGGGTTCAGGTTGGGTAAGTGCAACTGATGCTCTCGGAACCCCCAAGTTTGAATGTGATGCGCATGAACTTCCTGGGTTCTTGGCTCCTGCAGTTGAAGGTCATTCTGGAAAAGTCCGCTCATATGAAATCACCGAAAAAGGCAAGACGGTTCGAGTGCTAGTTTTTCTCGGTCGCACTCACCTTTACGAAGGTAAAGGAATGGAGCCAGTTGTACATGGCGTTCGCACTGCAGTTAAAGCCGGCTGCAAAGTTGTGGTTCTAACTAATGCTTGCGGTGGCATCAACACTAACTACAAAGTGGGTCAACCAGTTTTGATTCGCGACCACATCTCGCTAACTGCGGCTTCACCACTTGAAGGTGCCAACTTTGTAGATTTAACCGATCTTTATAGCAAGCGAATTCGTGCCATCGTTAAAAACGAAGATGATTCTTTAGCTGAAGGTGTTTACGTACATTGGCGTGGCCCAACTTATGAAACTCCAGCAGAAATTCTGATGATGCGCGGAATGGGCGCGGACTTAGTTGGCATGTCTACAGTGCCTGAAGCTATTGCCGCTCATGCTCTGGGGGCTGAAGTTCTTGGTATTTCTCTAGTGACTAATGCAGCGGCAGGTGTCACAGGCGAGAAGTTAAACCATGAAGAAGTTATCGCTGCGGGTAAAGCAGCAGCAGATCGCATGGGCAAGTTGCTAAAAAACGTAATCCCCAAGTTAATTTGAGTTAAGTTAATCTAAATATATGGATCAAAAATTAGCCGCCGAGGTTTCAGCCTGGATTGCTGATGATCCAGATCCTAGAACTGCTGCACAATTACAATCCTTACTAGCTAGTGACAACGAAGTAGAACTTCGAAAATACTTCTACGGCTTTTTGCAATTCGGAACTGCTGGATTACGTGGTCCAATTGGTCCCGGACCTTCCAGTATGAATAACGCAGTGGTTGGTCGTACTGCCGCCGGCCTAGTTGCATATATGAAAGAACGCGGTTTAAAGAGCGTAGTTATTGGTCGAGATGCGCGCCATGGTTCGGAAGATTTCACCCAAACTAGTGCTGAGATCTTTAGCGGTGCTGGAATGCAGGTTTACGTTCTACCTCGTCCACTGCCAACGCCTGTTTTAGCCTTTGCGGTTAATGAATTAGGCGTAGATGTGGGCGTAATGATCACTGCTAGCCATAACCCGCCCCAAGATAACGGTTACAAGGTCTACTTAGGTGGCACAGTCGATGGCATTGAATATCGCGGTAGCCAGATTATTACGCCAACCGATAAATCAATTTCTACTCAGATTGATCAAGTTAATTCGCTTAAGTCTCAACCCCGTGGCACTAACTGGGAAGTTCTAGACGAAGAAATTGTGCACAAATACACCACGCGCACAGCGCTGTTAGGACCAAGACCGGCAGATTTAAAAATTGTTTACACCGCGATGCATGGGGTCGGAACGAAGACGCTACAGCGGGTATTTCATAAAGCTGGCTTTGCCTCGTTAATTTTGGTTGATGCCCAAGCTGAGCCAGATCCAGATTTTCCAACAGTGGCATTTCCTAATCCCGAAGAACCAGGTGCGATTGACTTAGCGCTTGAGACTGCTAAAGCATTTGACGCTGATTTAGTTATTGCTAATGATCCTGATGCTGATCGCTGTGCTGCCGCGATAAATGATCCGAAAACTGGCTGGCGTATGTTGCGCGGGGATGAACTCGGTGTGGTTCTTGGTGAATCAATTGCTCGCAATACCAAAGCTGGAATACTGGCAAACTCAATTGTTTCATCATCAATTTTGAGCAAGATAGCCAAACATTACAAGTTAGATTTCACCGAAACCTTAACCGGATTTAAATATTTAGCTAAAATCCCAAACTTAACTTTTGGTTACGAAGAAGCACTTGGTTACTGCGTAGATGCCCAAACGGTAAATGATAAAGATGGCTTGTCGGCAGCTCTAATGTTGGCTCAGATTGCCGTTGATTTAAAGCGTCAAGATAAAACAATTATTGATCTCCTAGATGAAGTCTGGGCTCGTCATGGGTTCCATGGAACAGAGCAAATTTCGATCCGAGTCAATGAACTAAGCGATGTAACTAAGTTGATGAGTGGGTTGCGCACTAATCCACCTCAAGTGATTGCAGGTAAGTTAGTTGAAAGCATTGATGATTTAGAAAAGCCAAGTAATGATTTGCCACCAACTGATGGCTTGCGAATTTGGCTAGCTGGTGGAATTCGGATAATTATTCGCCCTAGCGGCACTGAGGCAAAAATGAAGTGCTACGTCGAAGTAATAGCCCCAGATTCGATAAGTGCCCAAATCGTCCTCGATGAACTAAGATCACCTTTACAAGCGTTACTTACACTTAGTTAGCTCTGAAAGGCGGGCCCCATGAGTTTCTATGGCCTCGTCGATGGTAGTGATTCCTCTCTCCGCAACTATCTAAAGCAACTGCCTGGCGTTGACCAAGTCGGCGCTGAAGCTCGTGCGGCTATGTTGGCAACTCGCAGTATCAAAACCACGAGCAAAGCTTGGGCAATTGATACCGCAATCTCGATGGTTGATTTAACAACTCTAGAAGGTGCCGATACTCCGGGCAAAGTGCAAGCACTTTGTTCTAAAGCTTTTCGGCCCGACCCAACTGATTCTTCAGTGCCCCATGTTGGCGCAGTATGTGTTTATAACGACATGGTTGGAATCGCTCGACAACATTTAGATTCAATTGGTGCACATGAACTTCCGGTTGCTGCGGTTTCAACCGCATTTCCGTCCGGACGCGCATCAATGGCAGTTAAATTACAAGATACCGAAGATGCCATCGTAGCTGGAGCTGCCGAAATTGATATGGTGATTGATCGTGGCGCGTTCTTAAGTGGTCGTTTGATTGAAGTTTTCCAAGAGATCGTGGCAATTCGTGAAGTTTGTGGAAATCGTGCGCACCTAAAAGTAATTCTGGAAACTGGCGAGTTGGTCACTTTAGATAATGTTCGCAAAGCCTCCTACTTGGCAATGCTGGCTGGCGCTGATTTTATTAAGACTTCAACTGGAAAAGTTGCACCCGCTGCAACTGCGCCAGTAGTGCTAGTAATGCTCGAAGCCGTTCGTGACTTTTATGATCTGACTAAAGTGCGCATTGGCGTAAAACCAGCAGGTGGAATTCGCACAACAAAAGATGCCATCAAGCAACTAGTCCTGGTAAATGAAACAGCCGGGCCAGATTGGCTAAATCCCTCACTATTTCGCATTGGTGCCAGCGCCTTGCTAAATGATCTGCTTATGCAGCGCATGAAAATGTCCGATGGCTATTACGCTAGCCCTAACTACGTAACGATCGACTAACGAGGCTAATCAAATGAACTTCGAATACGCAGCAGCTCCCGAATCGCGTTCGGTAGTAAAAATCGATCCCGAATATGGGCATTTCATGAATGGCAAGTGGGTCAACGGATCATCACATTTCAACTCCATTAACCCCGCAACCGAAGAAGTCTTGAGTCGTATCGCACTTGGCACAGCTGCCAATGTCGATGCTGCCGTAAAAGCAGCCCGAAATGCCTTTGATAAAAGCTGGTCTAAGTTATCTGGCCGCGAGCGGGGCAAGTACTTATTCCGAATCGCTCGCATTATGCAAGAACGTGCGCGTGAGTTTGCTGTCCTTGAAACACTTGATAACGGCAAGCCAATTCGCGAATCTCGCGATGTTGATGTTCCGTTAGCTGCCGCGCACTTCTTCTATCACGCTGGTTGGGCTGACAAACTTGAATACGCAGGTGTTGATACCACCACTACTCCACATGGCGTAGTTGGACAGATTATTCCCTGGAATTTTCCGTTGCTTATGCTGGCTTGGAAAGTAGCGCCAGCTCTTGCAACTGGTAATACGGTAGTTCTAAAGCCAGCCGAAACAACTTCATTGACAGCGCTGTTATTCGCCCAAGTTTGTCAGCAAGCTGGGCTTCCTGATGGTGTTGTAAACATTGTTACCGGCGATGGCAGCACAGGCTCGGCAATTGTTTCCCATCCAGGCATCGACAAGATTGCATTTACTGGTTCTACTGAAGTTGGCAAGTTAATTGCTCGCGCAATGGCACCAACTAGTAAGTCCTTAACTCTCGAACTTGGTGGCAAAGGTGCCAATATTGTTTTTGGCGACGCCGCAATTGATGAGACCGTTGAAGGAATTGTTAACGGAATTTTCTTTAACCAAGGTCATGTTTGCTGCGCCGGTTCTCGTCTGATTTTGCAAGAGAGTGTCGCCGATGAAGTTCTCGAAAAACTTAAGCGTCGTATGGAAAAAATACGTGTTGGCGACCCGCTAGATAAAAACACAGATCTAGGTGCCATCAACTCAGCAGAACAATTAGCAAAAATTCAGGAACTAACAGCTGCCGGTGATGCCGAAGGCGCTGGGCGATGGAGCCCAAATTGCGCAATGCCGGATAAAGGTTTCTGGTTTGCGCCAACGATATTTACTGGTGTTACTCAAGCCCACCGCATCGCCCGCGAGGAAATCTTTGGCCCCGTACTCTCAGTGTTAACTTTCCGCACCCCAGCAGAGGCCATTGAAAAGGCCAATAACACGCCATTTGGGCTCTCTGCAGGCATCTGGAGTGAGAAAGGCTCAAACATTCTCTGGGCTAGCCAACAACTTCGCGCAGGTGTGATCTGGGCAAATACCTTTAATAAGTTCGATCCAGCTAGCCCCTTTGGTGGCTATAAAGAATCTGGTTGGGGTCGCGAAGGTGGTCGCCATGGCCTTAGCGCTTACTTGAAGGGATCGGCAAAATGAGTGGTCGCCTAGAAGTTATGAAAACTTACAAGCTTTATATCAATGGTGCTTTTCCGCGAACTGAATCTGGTCGTTCATACGAGATCATCAGCAACAAAGGTGAGTTCTTAGCCAATGCTTGCTTAGCTTCTCGAAAAGATTTACGTGATGCAGTTGTAGCAGCACGTGCGGCTCAACCTGGTTGGGCCAAAGCTACAGCCTTTAACCGCGGTCAGATTATGTATCGCATTGCCGAAATGCTGGAAGGCCGCAGCGACCAGTTCGCGCAAGAAATCTCACTACAAACTGGTGCTTCTGCAAAAGAATCACTTCAAGAGGTTAGTGACTCAGTTGATTTATTGGTTTGGTATGCCGGCTGGAGCGATAAGTTGCCATCTCTTGCTGGTGCAACAAATCCGGTGTCTGGCCCGTTCTACAATTTCACAATTCCTGAGGCACTTGGTGTCGTAGGTGCAATTGCTTCAATCGATAAACCGCTTCTTGGTTTCGTGGCAGCCGTTGCTCCTATTTTAGTATCTGGAAACACAGCTGTCGCGTTAGCATCTAGCTCTGCTCCACTTTCAGCAATTAGTTTTGCCGAAGTTGTGGCAACTAGTGATTTACCAAATGGCGTGTTAAATATTCTCTCCGGTCAACAAAGTGAACTCGCACCTTGGTTTGCCTCCCACATGGATATCGATGCTTTAGATATTTCGGGTTTACCAACTGATCAACATGGCGCAATCAAAGAAGCTGGCGTAGAAAACTTAAAGCGCATCTCAGCCTTTACCAAAACCTCTGAACCTGGTCGAATTTTGGCCTTTATGGAAGCCAAAACCATCTGGCATCCAATCGGTAACTAGTTATTCAGCAGAAACGGCTAAATAGGCTGGTTTAACTACCTTTTCGATGATCGCCAAGCGTTCTTCGAAGGGGATAAATGCGCTCTTTAGGGCATTGATCGTTACGCGTTGTAGATCTAGGAAATTCCAGTCAAAGGCGTTTACCAACTCATTCATTTCATGAGACATTGAAGTGTCGCTCATTAAACGATTGTCGGTATTTACGGTTACGCGAAAACGTAACTTAGCTAAAGCACCGATCGGATGCTCTTGGATCGATGCCGCGGCACCAGTTTGTAGATTAGAAGTTGGGCACATTTCAAGTGGAACTCGACGATCACGAACGTATGAAGCTAAGCGACCTAGTTTGGCTTCACCGCTACTAAAGTCAACATCATCAATAATGCGAACGCCATGACCTAGACGTTCAGCGCCGCAAAGCTGAATTGCTTCCCAGATTGAAGGCAGACCATACGCTTCGCCGGCATGTATTGTGAAGTGGGCATTCTCGCCACGTAAATATTCAAAAGTTTCCAACTGATCACTTGGCGGAAATCCATCTTCGGGACCGGCAATATCAAAACCAACCACGCCTTGATCGCGATACTTAACTACCAACTCTGCAACTTCTTGGGATCTTTTGTTTTGACGCATTCCACAAAGCAGAGAAACTACTCGAATCTGTAGTCCTTCAGCTTTGGCATCAGCTTCGCCTAATCTATAACCTTCAAGTGTTGCTTCGATTACCTGCGAGAGCGATAAACCTTTTTCCACAAATAGCTCGGGAGCACCACGAACTTCAGCATATACAACGCCATCGCGAGCTAAATCTAGAGCGCATTCACGAGCCACGCGAATAATATCTTCGCGACGTTGCATCACAGCAATTGTGTGACCAAAGGTTTCTAAATAACGAACTAATGAACCTGAGTCACAAGATTCGCGGAACCAAATCGCTAACTCAGCAGCATCTTTCGTTGGTAATGCGTCATAACCAATCTCATTGGCAATATCGATAATTGTTTGTGGCCGCAGGCCGCCGTCGAGATGATCATGCAGAAGTGCTTTAGGTAGACGCTTAACTTGCTCGGGAGTTGGGCGCTTTAACAAATCACTCATGCTTCAATCCGCTCTAGTACTAAGGGCAGTCGATCAACGATGCCGCCTTCAACAATTATGACAGCACCCACGAGGGCCTCTAAGGCACGTTCAAAGCGAGCTGGTTCGTCGGTAAATAGCGTCATGATTGGCGAGCCTTGTTTTACATAATCCCCTGGTTTCGCATGTAGTTCAACGCCAGCGCCTGCTTGTACCTTTTCACCTTGGCGCGAGCGACCAGCACCCAGCCGCCAAGCAGCCACGCCAACTTTCATGGCATCCATCGTGGTCATGGTTCCGCTATTAGCGGCCAGAATCTGATGACTCTCTTTTGCAACAGGTAGCGCCGCATCTGGATTTCCACCTTGGGCGCTAATCATGCGTCGCCAATGATCCATGGCACTTCCATCACGTAGTGCATCGGCTGGATCTTTGCCAACAATTCCAGCCGCATCAATCATTTCGCGAGCTAACAGAATTGTAAGTTCGACAACATCGGCCGGGCCACCACCTGCTAAGACTTCAACTGACTCGCGAACTTCAAGTGCATTGCCAGCAGTTAAGCCAAGTGGAACATCCATCGCAGTTACTAGCGCGCGAGTTTTCACTCCAGCTGCAGTACCGAGTGCCACCATTGTGCGAGCAAGTTCTGCCGCTTTCTTAGGATCACTCATAAATGCACCGCTACCAGTTTTAACATCTAAAACAAGTGCTGAGGTTCCTTCGGCAATTTTCTTGCTCATGATTGATGAAGCAATTAATGGAATTGCTTCGACAGTCGCTGTCACATCGCGCAACGCATAAAGTTTCTTATCAGCCGGGGCTAAGCCAGCACCAGCGGCACAGATTACGGCGCCGCAATCTTGTAGAACTTTTAGCATTTCATCATTACTCAACTCAGCGCGCCAACCAGGAATTGATTCGAGTTTATCTAGAGTGCCACCGGTATGTCCTAGGCCGCGACCAGATAACTGTGGAACTGCGCCACCACATGCCGCAACTAGCGGAGCCAGCGGCAAGGTAATTTTGTCGCCCACGCCACCAGTTGAATGCTTATCTGCAGTTGGTCGATCAAGCTTTGACCAATTCATGCGCTCACCACTGTTGATCATGGCATTTGTCCAGCGGGAAATTTCGCGAGTATTCATTCCGTTTAACAGAATTGCCATTAATAGCGCTGACATTTGCTCATCTGCTACTACGCCACGGGTGTATGCCGAAATTACCCAATCAATTTGGGTATCGGTTAACTCGTTACGATCACGCTTAGCCGAGATAATTTCAACGGCAGCAAAGGGTTCAATCAAGGCGTTTTTCCATCTCTTCTGGGCCAAAAGCCCAAGGTAATAATTCAGCCAGTGGCTTGATGCCTTGGTCGGTCATCATCGCCAACTTGCTGCCACCATGCTCTTGCAATAGCTGGCGACAACGGCCACATGGCATTAAGTAATTCTTATTTAAGTCAACACAAATGAAAGCAACAAGTCGGCCACCACCAGAGAGAATTAAATTTGAGACTAAACCGCACTCTGCGCAAAGCGTTAAGCCGTAAGAAGCATTCTCAACATTGCAGCCTGAAATAATGCGACCATCATCGACTAGAGCTGCTACCCCGACTGGAAACTTGGAATACGGAGCATAAGCACTCTCCATCGCCGAAATGGCTGTTTGCTCAAGCAGTTGCCAATCTACTTGCGGCATTAGTGAGAACCGCCGCGCTGATATGGAATTCCATCAGCTGCAGGTGCTCGCACCCGGCCAACGAAACCGGATACAGCAATAATGGTTGCAATGTAAGGAACCATCATCATGAATGCAGACGGAATCGGTGTTCCAGCGATTGAAAGCACGCTGCGTAATTGATCAGCAAAACCAAATACCAAAGCGGCGGAAAGTGCGCCAAGTGGAGTCCAGCGTCCGAAGATAAGTGCAGCAAGTGCGATAAAACCCATACCTGCCGTCATCTCACGGCTAAATGAACCAACGGTTCCGACGGTAAAGAACGCACCACCAAAGCCAGCAATTGCGCCAGCTATGATCACGTTGCGGAATCTAACTTTGTTAACATCAATGCCAACACTTTCGGCCGCAACCGGTAACTCGCCAACAGAACGCATTCTTAAGCCCCACTTGCTCTTAAACAGCGCAATCTGTGTCACGATGATAATTACATAGAGCAAATAAATAATGATTGTCTGTGTGAAGAACATCGGACCGATAATTGGCAATTTCGCGAGAATCGGAATTTCAATTGGCTTCAGGATTGGCGAGCTGTTCCATTTATCTGGGTCCTGTGTTAAGAATCGCTGAGCGGCAAAACTGGTTAGTCCAATAATCAAAACATTGATTACGAAACCAAGAATCACTTGATCAATCCGGTATTTAATCGCGAAAACGGCCAAAAGCAAGGAAACTAATGCGCCAGCGAAAGGCGCGATTAGCAATCCATACCAAGCGTTCTGAAGCAGGCTGCCAGTAATACCAGCGATAAAAGCGCTACCAAGCAACTGACCTTCAATCGCAATATTAATGACGCCTGATCGTTCACAAACTAATCCAGCTAGAGATCCATAAATCAATGGAACGGCGAGAATTAATCCGCCTTGGAGTAAACCAGTAAAGGGTACAAAGTCACCGGCAGATGCCCAACATAAAAATGCCATGAAGAGTCCGATCGAAAAGCCAAATATGGCAATTCCATGTTTCTTTCCTTGGCGAAATAGCAGATAAGCAAGAGCGGTAAACATAGCTGCCATTATGGAGAAAGCGTAAGCACCAACTCGGGAATCAATAACCCATTGCTGAATTAGCACCCATTCTTTATCTAGAACGAAGCCATAAGTTACATCGCCGCTTTCTTTTGGTAGATAAGCAAAAACCACAACTGAGAAGACGCTAGCGATTGCCATAGCGTAGATGCCATTGAGTTTGCGCTTAGCTTCGCGGGAAATTGTTAATCGGTTCGCCATTAGCCGTTCCATCCCTTAGATGCCATTGCCGACGCCTCTTGTAGATTTCGAACTCTAAAGATTCGCTTTACTAGATCAGGGGCTGCGATAAATAGGACTACAAGTGCTTGGATAACTAAGACAATTTCTACAGGTACGCCAACATTTGCCTGCATAGTTTGACCGCCAACCCGAAGTCCAGCAAACAAGAAAGATGCGAGAACAACACCAAGTGGTGTTCCACGACCAAGTAAAGCAACGGTGATTGCATCAAAACCAAAGGAAGCAGCAACGGTGTCAGTTAATTCGTATTGGTTACCCAAGGTATGAATAGCACCGCCCATGCCAGCAAGTGCGCCAGAGATCGCCATTGTTGCGATCATGGCAGCCGAAACTGAAATACCGGCAGTTCGTGCCGCATTCGAGTTAGCGCCGACGGCACGGAATCTAAAGCCGATTATGCTGCGGTTTAACAACCACCAAATGAGCGCTGCTGCTGCCAAAGCAATGAAAATACCGATATTTACCCGGTAATCATCCCCAAATAAACGTGGCAATTTAGCGCTCTCTTTCACCGGAGGCGCAATTGGGTCTAAGCGCCCCGGGCGTAAGAAGTACTGAGTACCTAATAGGAATAGCAAGAATTTTGCGGCAATGTAGTTAAGCATGATGGTAACAATTACTTCGTGAGCGCCCGTTTTTGCCTTAAGCAATCCAACGATGCCGCCCCATAACGCGGCCAAGATTACGCCCGCAAGTGTTGCCACCAATATATGCATCGCAATTGGCATTTCGAATTTGAAACCAATGTACGAAGCACCAATAGCACCAAAAATAAATTGTCCTTGTGCGCCAATATTAAATAAGCCCGACTTAAAGGCCAGAGCCACAGATAGACCGCAAAGAATTAGTGGCGCAGTAGAGACCAACGTTTCACTCAGTGGATAAAACCCAGCCATGAAGCTCTTGCCCTCAGCCAGATTTGGATCATAGATAGCGCCTTGGAATAGGGATAAGTAAGCATTTCCCACGGTATATCCCAGAAGATTCAAAAATTCTAATGGTGATGAAAGCTTAGCTAGCACTTTGCTATCAGTAAAACCAATTACTAATCCACCCACGAAGAGCGCTAAGAAAAAGGCTAATAGCGGCAATAAGGTCTTATCAAGAATCTTCTTCATCATGCGGCGCCACCTTTAGTTTTAGCCGGATGTATGCCAGCCATATACAGACCAACTTCCTCGCGCGATGCGCTAGCTGGAAGTATCGCAATGATTTCACCGCGGTACATAATCGCAATGCGATCAGCTAATGCAAAAACTTCATCAAGCTCAGTGCTAAACAAAAGAACTGCTCGCCCGGAATCACGTTCTGATATCAGGCGCTGGTGAACGAATTCAATTGAACCAACATCAAGGCCACGAGTTGGTTGGCAAACTACAACTAGTTCAACTGGGCGCGAAAGTTCGCGAGCAAGAACTACTTTCTGCTTATTTCCACCAGAGAGAGAAGATGCTGGATCATTGGGACTTTGAGTTCGGATATCAAATTCTTTAATTCTTTCGAGTGCTACTTGCTGCGCCATGGCTGGCTTATAGAAAATTCCCTTGGAATAAGGGGCCTCGCTGTGCGTATCTAGAATCAAATTTTCAGTGATAGAAAAAGATGAAATCAGACCATCAAGCTCGCGTGATTCAGGGACATAAGCGATTCCTGCCTTCAGACATTCATCGACTGATCGCCCGATTAACTCGTGATTGGAAAGCTTGATCGAACCTGTTAAGTGATCACGTAATCCAACGATTGCCTCAGCTAATTCGCTCTGACCATTTCCTTGCACACCAGCCACCGCTACAACTTCGCCCGCTGAAACCGTTAAATTGATCTTGCTAGCTAAAGCCCGACCAGATTGATCCAAGACGCTCAAATCGACTACTTCTAGAATGCTTTTGCCGAGTTTGCTATCGGCCTTATTGACTGTGAGATCAACTGGTCGACCAACCATAAGAGAAGCCATCTCTTCTTGACTAGCTGTTGGCTCTACTGTTCCAACAACTTTGCCACGACGGATAACTGAGATTCGATCTGCTACAGCTTTCACTTCGCGTAATTTGTGAGTGATAAAAACAATAGATCGGCCAGAATCACGTAGCTTCTTCATATTGGCAAGAAGCTCATCGGTTTCTTGCGGCGTCAGCACAGCGGTAGGTTCATCCAAAATTAGAATTTTGGAGTTATAGATTAACGCCCGAATAATTTCAACACGTTGCTGAATTCCAACTGGTAAATCTTCAATTAGGGCATCTGGATCAACTTCAAAGTTAAATTCTTTAGAAACTCGAATAATCTCTTGACGCGCGGTAGCTAAGTCGAGCAAACCAACGCGATTAGTTTTCTCATGTCCCAGCACAATATTTTCGGCAACAGTGAAAACTGGAATCAACATAAAGTGTTGATGAACCATTCCGATGCCTGCAGCTAGAGCATCGAGAGGGCTGTTAATTTTAATTTCTTGACCGTCGACCAAAATCTGCCCTTTATCAGGCGAGAGTAGTCCGTAAACAATATTCATCAATGTTGATTTACCGGCACCATTTTCGCCCAAGATGGCATGAATCTCGCCTGCTTCAACTTTGAAATTAATATCATCGTTAGCAACAAGTGTTCCAAATTGCTTTGTGATTCCACGGAGCTCTAAAGACATGTCACAAATCTACTCTATACGCATCAAAATTATGAAGGAATGTAAGCTGTGAAAACGACAGTAAAAAAGCAAAATAGTAGCGGCGCAGTGATTTCTCACTGCGCCGCTACTATATTTAGATTACTTATTTATATTACTTATTCAACTACAATTTCGCCAGAGACGATTTTAGCCTCAACGTCAGCGAGTTCTGCAGCAAGTGTTGATGGAATCTTGCTTTCGAAGTCATGGAATGGCGCTAAGCGCGTTCCCTTATTCGCTAGGGTTCCGACATATGCTGTGTTTGTGAATGTGCCAGCAGCTACTTCAGCGATAGCAGCCTGAACTGATTCGCCCAGACCCTTCATTACTGAGGTTAGAAGAACTGAACGGTACTTCTCAGCTGATACAACACCATCGGTATCAACCCAGATAGTTACTGACTTTCCACCATCCATTGAGTTCTGAGCTGTTGATCCACCAAGTCCACCAGCAACTGGGAAGATTACATCCGCGCCAGCTTGCTCGAAGTTCTTAGAGATTTGAAGAGCCTTTGAAGTATTAGCGAAGTCGCCTACGAATTCACCATTCTTTGCGGCACGATCCCAACCTAGAACCTTGACTGACTTGCCTTTAGCAGTGTTGTAATAGTTAACACCTTGTGCGAATCCATCCATGAATGCTGTAACTGTTGGGTATGGAGCGCCGCCGTAAGTAGCAACAGTTCCCTTAGCTGAGTAAGCAGCTGCTGCGTAACCAGCTAGGAAAGATGATTCTTGAGTCTTAAAGGTTAAACCTTTAACGTTAGGAATCGCGGTAAATTCTGTGAAATCTGCGTTTGGTTCTAGTCCAGCATCGTCAACTACTGCGTAGTTAATTGTTGGGTTTTCCTTAGCGGATGCGATGATTGCACCAGCAATTGCAAAACCTACGCCGATAATTAGATTACAGTCTTGATCAACAAACTTCTTAATGTTTGGTGCGTACTCTGCGCCTGAAGCAGCAGGTAGGTACGAAACTGTTACATTCTCATCTGAAGCAGCTGCTGCTTCTGCGCCAGCCCATGATGCAGCGTTGAATGACTTGTCATCTACGCCACCAGTATCTAGTGCTAAGCATGCCTTTGTCGCTGTTGATGATGCGCTATCTGCTGTATCTGAACTTGAACATCCGGAGAGCACAAGGGCACTCGCCACAGTTGTAGCCGCAAGAATGGCTACTAGTTTTGAATTCTTCAATTTTCCTCCAAGTTGTATGAAACGGGGGTTATCGCAAGTATTACTACCTAAGTAAGTACACAAGTACCGGTCAGATAGTTCCTCTTAGTACGATGGAGCCTAGTATCAAAAAGCGATTTATCCCAGTGAATTTCCAAAATTACGCCAAAAACAGGGAACAATTGCGAAAACTCTAGAGGCGAACTTTAAAGTTTGGCAGCTACGCGTGAGGCAGCAGCGATCGAAGCCTTAAAGGCGGCAAGCTTTGGCGCCCAAATCAAGAGCTCAATATTGCCACCAGAAATGCCATAACGTCGCCCATAGATACCTTGAACTGGATCCAGAATATCGATGATCTGCTGATCTTTAATTACCGAAGTCACTAATTCTAAAATCACATTATCTACTCGTTTGGAAACAGCACCGAGTAGATATTTTTGATTTGCAGCAGTGACGGTCAAATATTGATCCGGTTCAACTGTAATTACACCAACTTCAGCAGCGTTCTTCTTCTTACTCTCGTTGTACTTTACAACTGCTGTAAATATTTCGTTAGCAGATCCAGTAACGGCAACAAAGATCACATCATTACCTTCGGCGATTAGTGCCTTCGTTAAATCGGCTAAGCCACTAGAAGCACTTTTTGAAGTTAACTTAATCTTTTTCTTGGCCGCATTCGCTCCCAGCGCAAAGCCAGTTTCCAAATCTAAGTTTGTGGAATTTGAAATCAAAGCAACTTTGCCAGTTTTAGATACTCGAGCTGCAGCTGAGCCTGCCAAGTATCCAGCTTGCTTATCGTTAAAAATTAATGAAGTAAGGCTCAAGTCAGCTATTGAAGCATCATTTAAAATCGAAAACTGCTGAGATGGAAATTCTCTTGCTAAGTTGGTTAAGCTTTTGGCATATCCCGAACCAATTGCCAGAATTGGTGAGCAGCCTTTTGCGATCATCGCACGAAGTCGTTTTTCCCGATCAACTTCACTGCCATCGGTTATAAATCCTTCGAAGTTAAAATTAAGTGTCTTCTTTGCTTTAACTAATCCGGCAAGAACGGCATCGTTGTATGAACGATCACCTGGCCCGCCCAAGTCGTAGGCGACGCAAGCGTTTATAGTGTTGGCATTTGCAGTTGTCGATACGGGCACCATTACGGAAGCAGTTATTACAACGCTTATAAGTAAGGCTTTGCGAATCATTGGACGATACCTAGATTTCGGTAAGTTGAATTTATGGTCTCGGCTGCTACCTCTCGCGCTTTTCGGGAACCTTCATGCAGAATAGAAAGTAAGTGCGCTTCATCTTCAAGCAACTCTAGAGCTTTGGTGCGAATTGGGCGGAAGTATTCAACTACTACCTCGGCAACGTCTGCCTTAAAATCTCCGTAACCCTTATCGGCGAATTGTGCTTCGAGTTCAGCAATTGACTTGCCCGACAAAGTCGAATGAATCGTCAGTAAGTTGCTGATTCCGGGCTTTGCTTTCTCATCAAACTTTACTTCTCGCTCCGCGTCCGTCGCCGCACTCTTAATCTTTTTGGCATTAGATTCAGGGGTGTCCATAATCTCAAGTACCCCAGAAGTTGACCCTGAAGATTTACTCATCTTGGCTGTTGGGTCTTGTAAGTCGTAAATCTTGGCACCAGATTTAAGAATGTAGCCTTCTGGAATTCGGAAGGTATCGCCGTATCGAGCATTAAACCTAGTTGCGAGATCTCGAGTTAACTCAATGTGCTGACGTTGGTCTTCGCCAACTGGAACTTGATGGGCTTGATACAAAAGAATGTCAGCAGCCTGCAGCATTGGGTAAGTAAATAAACCAACTCGGGCCGAATCTGCCCCACCTTTAGCTGACTTATCTTTGAATTGAGTCATTCGATTAGCTTCGCCGAAACCTGCGATGCATTCCATAATCCAACCCAACTGGTTATGTTGTGGAACTTGAGACTGCACGAAAAGAGTGGACTTATCTGGTGAAATTCCGAGCGCAATCAATTGAGCAGCTGAAGCTAAAGTTCTTTTGCGTAACAGTGCTGGGTCTGTGTCACCAGTGAGTGCGTGTAAATCAACGATGCAGTAAAAAGCATCATTGCCGTCTTGTAGTGCCACCCATTGTTTTAGAGCGCCGACATAATTGCCTAAGTGAAAAGATTCACTGGTTGGTTGAATTCCCGAAAGAATTCTTTTTTGCGCGCTCATGAGGTTTATTCTCGCACGAATTATGCGTTGCGCGAGATTAAAAGCTGGCCAGCTCGCTTGCCTTCCATCGACAAGACAGTTATTCGCAAGCCATTTACGCTGACCACATCATTTTCTACTGGGATTCGCCCGAGAAAGTGCATCACAAAGCCGCTGGCAGTTTCATATGGGCCTTCAGGTATATCGATGCCGGCCTCATCAAGTAGATCTTCTAGTGAGGTCAAGCCATCGATTTCAAAGTCATTTGTGCGTGCTTCAATAGCAATCTCCTGTTCATGAACATCGTATTCATCACGAATATCACCAATTAAGCATTCGACTAAATCTTCTAGCGTGATGATGCCATCGGTGCCACCGTACTCATCGAGCACAATTGCTAAATGTTGACCTTGTTTGCGCATCTCAGTTAGCGCCGGCAAAATACCTTTGGTGCCTGGTAAAAATATAATATTGCGAACTAGCTCTTGGATTTTTCCGCCAGGGGTTACTAATGAAGTATCTAGCAAGTCGCGAACATGGATGAAGCCAATAACTTCATCGGAAGATCCGCGTACAACGGGATATCTGGAGTGGGCCTTATCAATCGCTAAGCCAATAGCCTTGCCAACAGTTAATGAGGCATCCATGAAATCTACTTCGGTGCGAGGCACCATAACTTCGTGAATTTGTCGTTCTGAGGCATTGAAAACTTCTTCAACAATGTCGCGCTCTTCATCGCTAAGAGCAGCATGACCTGCAACTAGATCAAGTAACTCTTCTTCAGAAATTTGAGTCCGTTGTTCGGCTGGATCTATCCCAAAAATACGAACTACAAAGTCGGTTGATTTAGAAAGCAGCCAAATAACTGGGCGGAAAAGTTTTGCTAGCCAATCGATCATGCCAGCTGTTGACATTGCGATTGCTTCAGTGCGAAATAGCGCTAACCGCTTTGGTACTAGTTCACCGAAGACAAGTGAGAAATAAGCAATCACGATTGTGATTCCAACTAGCGACACCAATGCGGCTACCCCTGGTGAGAGCCCTAAATCAATTAACTCAGGTTCGACATAAACGCCCAGCCGTTCCGCGCCAAGGGCTGCAGATAAGAAGCCACAGAAAGTGACGCCCACTTGAGCTGCTGCTAAGAAGCGGTTTGGATTCTCGGCCAGTGCCGCAACACGGGCACCACGCTTACCTTTTAGAGCTAATTGTTTGATCTGGCTTTCGCGAAGAGAGATCAGGGCAATTTCGGCAGCCACAAATAGCGAGCCCAGCAGGATAAAGAGGAAGACAATGCCAATATTGCCCAGAATCTGGCTAAGCGAGTGGGGCTCCATAAGACCCCTAACTATACGCGCCACGAAAGGAGTTTCGCTTCCGATATTGCCCTTTCCGACCCCTGATGGGTAACCTTTGCGCACCGATTACGGCAACCGTCGTAATTGCCTTACTCCAACGGATCGTCGGGCACGTACCTGCCCGGATAAGGAAGAAATCAAATGGCAAATGTCGTATTCGACAAAGCATCACGTATCTACCCAGGCACAACCGTGCCTGCAGTTAACGAACTAGAGCTCACTGTTAATGATGGTGAATTTCTCGTTCTAGTTGGTCCTTCAGGTTGCGGTAAATCAACATCACTTCGAATGTTGGCCGGACTTGAAGAAATCGATGCCGGTCGCATTTTGATTGGTGATCGCGACGTAACAAATGTTGCGCCAAAAGATCGCGATATCGCAATGGTCTTCCAGTCATATGCGCTTTACCCACACATGACTGTTGCTGAGAACATGGGCTTTGCTCTTAAAATTGCGGGCAAGCCAAAAGAAGAGCGTGAGCGTCGTGTTAAAGAAGCCGCAAAGCTGCTCGACCTCGAGCCATATCTAGATCGCAAACCAAAGGCACTTTCTGGCGGACAACGTCAGCGCGTAGCTATGGGTCGTGCGATTGTTCGCGAACCACAAGTGTTCTTAATGGATGAACCACTTTCAAACCTTGATGCCAAGTTACGTGTAGCTACACGTACTCAGATTGCTGCGCTGCAGCGTCGTCTTGGAATCACAACTGTTTACGTAACACACGACCAGGTTGAAGCTATGACCATGGGTGATCGCGTAGCAGTTCTAAAGGATGGTTTCCTACAACAGGTAGATACCCCACGTAATCTTTACGACAATCCAGCAAATGCTTTCGTTGCTGGCTTCATTGGTTCGCCAGCTATGAACTTGCTTAATGCCCCAGTTTCAGGCGGCCAAGCAAAGCTCGGTGGATTAACTCTGGCGGTTCCAGCAAGTGCTGGCGCCACGATCACAGTTGGTATTCGCCCAGAGGGCTTCACACCTTCTTCTACTGGCTTCGATGTTCTAGTTGAAGTTGTTGAAGAACTTGGTGCTGATGCTTTCGTTTACGGAACTCCAGTTGATACTTCAGTTAAGTTCGCGAATGTTACTGAAGAAGGCGCTCAAGTAATTGTGCGCTGGGATCCAAAGAATCCTCCAAAGCCAGGACAGACAATCACTGTTACTGCTAATCCAGCTGCGGTTCACCTATTCAATGCAACAACAGGTGAGCGCATCTAATACGCTTTAAATTAAAAACCCCGCCGGTATTAATCGGCGGGGTTTTTTACTGCTTTTTTCAATTAGGCCAAGTATTTACAAGCTATGGCCATCTAGGCCATTGCCTTCTTTAGATTTTCATCAATTGAGTCCAAGAACTCCTGTGTAGTTTGGTAAGGCGCAGTGCTAGAAATCAAAAGTGACAAATCTTTTGTCATCTTGCCTTGCTCTACAGTTTCAATACAAACTCGCTCTAAGGTGTCACAAAAAGCAGCTAGTTCGGCATTGCTATCAAGCTTTGCACGGTGGGCTAAGCCACGAGTCCATGCAAAGATTGAAGCAATTGGATTTGTTGAAGTGGCTTTGCCCTTTTGGTGATCACGATAGTGACGAGTCACTGTGCCGTGAGCTGCTTCAGATTCAACAATCTTTCCATCTGGTGTCATCAAAACTGAGGTCATCAAACCAAGTGAGCCGTAACCCTGAGCGACAGTATCTGACTGAACATCGCCGTCGTAATTTTTACAAGCCCAGACATAGCCGCCTTCCATACGCAATGACATGGCAACCATGTCATCAATTAGACGGTGCTCATACCAAATATCCGCAGCTACAAACTTATCTTTGAACTCGGCTTGGTAGATATCTTCGAAAATATCTTTAAAGCGACCGTCATAAGCTTTCAGAATTGTGTTCTTAGTTGAAAGATAAACTGGGTACTTGCGTTGTAGCCCGTAATTTAGTGATGCGCGCGCGAAGTCACGGATTGATTCATCAAGGTTATACATACCCATGGCCACGCCAGATGACTTGAAGTCATAAACAGTGTGCTCAATTGGCGCAGATCCATCTTCAGGGACAAAAGTCATAGTTAGCTTGCCAGCACCTGGAACTTTGAAATCAGTTGCGCGATATTGATCGCCAAATGCGTGACGGCCAATAACGATTGGCTTAGTCCAATTTGGAACTAAGCGAGGTACGTTGCTGATAATAATTGGCTCGCGGAAAATTACGCCACCTAGAATGTTGCGAACAGTTCCGTTAGGAGACTTCCACATCTTCTTTAGACCAAATTCTTCAACGCGAGCTTCATCAGGAGTGATAGTTGCGCACTTGATACCAACGCCATGCTTTTGGATTGCGTGAGCTGAATCAATGGTTACTTGATCATCAGTTGCATCGCGATTTTCCATACCTAAGTCGTAGTATTCAAGATTCACATCTAGATAAGGCAGGATCAAGGAATCCTTGATGAACTGCCAAATGATGCGAGTCATTTCATCGCCATCTAGTTCGACAACGGTTCCGACTACTTTGATTTTCGACATTTAAAGAGGCTCCTTAAAGAGTTTGGACATCTGCTTGTTTTGCACGGACAGCTTCAGCCGCAACCTTTAAGGCGGCAATTTCAGATTCAGTTAGATTGCTTTCAACAACTTTCTTAATACCAGTACGACCGATCTCGGCTTCAACGCCCAGATAAACACCTGAAATTCCATACTCACCATCGACCCAAGCACAGACTGGCATTACTGCGCCAGAATCTTCGATAACAGCCTTGGCCATACGAGCAGCTGCTGCCGAAGGTGCGTAGTAAGCAGATCCGGTCTTCAGTAGTGCGACAACTTCAGCGCCACCATTACGAGTGCGATCAACTAGTGCATCAATATCTGCTTGCGAAAGTAAATCGCTAAGTGGCTTGCCATCGACAGTACAGCGACTTGGCACTGGAACCATGGTGTCACCATGCGAACCTAGGGTTAGCGTCTTAACCGATGAAACTTTCACGCCAAGCTTTTCGGCAACATTGTCAGTAAATCGAGCAGTATCTAGCATTCCAGCTTGACCAATAACGCGATGCTTTGGGAAACCAGTTGCTATTTGAGCAAGTGCGGTCATTTCATCTAGTGGATTTGAAACCACAATGATTACCGCATTAGGTGAATGCTTCGCAATATTTTCAGCAACGCCACGAACAATGCCAGCATTTACATCAATTAGATCCATGCGGCTCATGCCTGGCTTACGCGGAAGGCCGGCAGTAATAACTACTACATCTGAATTTGCAGTTGCTTCGTAGCCAGCGCCATCGGCGGTAGTTGTTGCGCCAATAATTTTTGTTTCGAAACCTTCGATAGAACGAGATTGGTTCATATCAAGTGCCAAACCTTCTGGCTTGCCTTCAAGAATATCTGTCAGAACTACAGTGTCGAAAATGTTGTACTCAGCTAAGCGCATTGCGGTGGTTGAGCCATAAAACCCGGCGCCTACTACTGTTACTTTGCTACTCATTGTCAGTTCTCCTGAATGTAAGAAATATCTTGAGGTCGAGGTAAATCCTATCGCCCACGCGGAAGGGCTAGCGCCAACACAAAGAGGCTGATCGAAATAGCTAGTGGCAAATAGAGTTCAATTTTGCGTTGCCCACGCTGTGAAATGGCAAAAATGCCAGTGCCTGCTGCAATAAAAAGTGATCCAGTTCGCACCAACCCGAGTGCGCCTGCCACTACGCCGGCGGCCACTAGCGCGTAGGAAGAATAGGTAATTACTCGCATGCCTCAACCACATTGGTAAGTAACATCGCTCGGGTCATTGGGCCGACGCCACCAGGCATTGGTGCAATATTTGCAGCAACTTCGAAAACATCAGGGTGGACATCGCCCAACAAACCAGCATCGGTGCGTGAAATTCCGACATCTAAAACAGTTGCGCCAGGCTTAATCATTTCGGCAGTTAGAAAATGTGCTTTCCCAATCGCAGCAATGACGATGTCAGCTTGTTTAACATGCTTAGCCAAATCTATGGTTCCAGTGTGAGTCAAAGTAACTGTGGCATTTTCCGCTTTGCGACTAAGCAATAAACCAAGTGGACGACCAACGGTTAAACCGCGACCAATTACGCAAACTTCAGCTCCTGCGATAGCAATTTCATAATGACGCAACAACGCGACGATGCCTCTTGGTGTGCATGGCAGTGGTGCTGGATAGCCGCTAACTAATCGGCCCAGATTCATTGGGTGTAAACCATCGGCATCTTTGGTCGGATCAATAGCTTCGAGAATCTCTTGCGTATTGATGCCATTTGGCATTGGCAGCTGAACAATGTAACCAGTGCATTCTTTCGCTGAGTTTAAATCTTTAATCGCAGCCATAACATCTGCTTGCGTAGCTGTTGCTGGCAGATCAACTCGAATTGAATTGATGCCCACTTCTTTGCAATCGCGATGTTTTCCGGCAACATAGGAATGCGAACCTGGATCATCGCCAACTAACACGGTACCTAAACCTGGTGTGATGCCACGGGCTTTTAATGATTCGGTACGAGTGCGCAGATCTGCCTTAACAATTGTGGCAAGGGCTTTGCCATCTAGAATCCGCGCTTTATGCATGGGAGAAGTGTCTTGTACTAGTGAAGAACATTGCAACATTGGCTGATTTAGCTGCCGCGATTACTTCTTCATCGCGCACACTTCCACCAGGCTGGGCTACCGCAACTACGCCAGCATCAAGCAAAATCTGTAAGCCATCGGCAAATGGGAAGAAAGCATCACTGGCTGCGACTGAACCAGACACACGATCGCCGGCCCGATCTACGGCTAATTTGGCGGAATCCACTCGATTAACTTGGCCCATTCCAATACCAACAGCTGCGCCATCTTTAGCCAGCAAAATTGCATTGCTCTTTACGGCGCGAACTGAGCGCCAAGCGAATTCTAAATCTTTCAAAATTTGCGCACTGACTGGGTCGCCAGAAACTTGAACCCAATTCGCTGCGTTATCACCAGCTGCATCAATCAAATCACTTTCTTGTAGCAGTGCTCCACCTGATACAGGGCGCAACTCGAGTGGATTAATTGCGGTTAAATCACATTGCAGAATACGAATTGAAGGTTTCTTCATTAAGAGCTCAAGTGCGTCAGCATCAAAAGCTGGCGCAATTATTACTTCGGTAAAGACTTTAGAAAGAGGTTCGGCCATTGCTAAATCAACTTTGCGATTAGCGGCAACTACTCCCCCAAATGCCGAAACTGGATCGCATTCATGTGCTTTTAAGTAGGCACTTGAAATGTTGGCACCTGTCGCGATGCCACAAGGGTTGGCATGTTTAATGATTGCCACAGCTGGATCACTGTGATCTAATGAGGCGCGCCAAGCGGCATCAGCATCGGTGTAATTGTTAAATGACATCTCTTTGCCGTGTAACTGCTTAGCACCAACAACTCCGTGGCCAGTAGATTTATAAATTACTGCGCTCTGATGCGGGTTCTCGCCATAACGTAAAGTGTTTTCGCGGCGATAGATAGACGCAAACCAATTCGGAAGTTTTGCCTCATTAGTTTGCTCACCCAGCCAAGTAGCAATAGCTAAGTCGTATTCGGCCGTGGTTCTAAATGCTTCCAAAGCCAATAGTTGGCGCTCTTCATTCGTAAAGCCACCTGCCGCTAAAGCGCTTAATAACTGGTCATACTGTGAGGTCTGGCTGATTACGGCTACTGAGCCATGATTCTTAGCCGCACCACGCAACATCGAAGGCCCACCGATATCAATCTGTTCAATTGCTTCAGCAAAGGTTGCGCCGCCTGCAATCGTCGCCGCAAATGGATAGAGATTGATTATTACTAAATCAAATGGGGCAATATCTAGTTCTGCGATAGCGGCTGAATGTTCCGGATTATTCTGATCAGCCAAGATGCCTGAGTGCACTCTCGGATGTAACGTCTTAACGCGCCCACCCATGATTTCGGGAAAACCGGTGTAATCACTAACTTCAGTTACTGCTATTCCTGCGGCAGCTAAATTTGCAGCGGTTGAACCGGTAGAAAGTATTTCAACTCCAGCTTTACTAAGGGCTGCACCTATTTCGAGTAGGCGATCTTTATCGTAAACGCTAAGTAAAGCGCGACGAATCGGTTTGCGAGAACTCATTAGCGGGCTGCCTTCTACTGTAACTCGGCCAAAATTTGCGGAATGGTCGCAACGATGAGACCGCGTTCGATAATCTTAATGCGTTCGTGTAAGGATTCTTCGGTATCGGTAGCCGCGATCTCTAAGCGTTCTTGTGCGATGACCTCGCCAGTATCAACGCCCTCATCAACCCAATGAATAGTCGTGCCAGTTTCGGTAGCGCCAGCAGCCAGTGCATCTCGAACCGCATGTGCCCCTGGGAAAAGCGGTAACAAGGCCGGGTGGCTATTTATCACCTTATAAGTCTGCACAAATTGCGGCGCTAAAATGCGCATAAAGCCGGCGCTTACAACTAAATCTGGCTGATACTTCTTTACGAGCGATAGCAACTCTTGATCCCAGATTGCTCGGTCGCCAGTAAGTTCTAGCAATTCAACTTTGATTCCAAATTCAGTCGCAATTCCAATTACCTTAGCCGCTGGCTGGTCACAGATAAGGGCTGATATTTCGTAGCCCTTGTCAGCGGTAAAGATTGCCCGAGCTAAAGTGCCCGATCCGCTTGCCAGAATTACGACTTTCTTCATCTGGTTCGATCTAACCGCGGCAGAACTCTAGCCAAGCCAATCCCGACCGCCATCTCTACGCCAATTGCTAAGGTGACTTTCCAGATAGAGACACCGACTGCACTTAGCGCTTCAGTCATTAAAGATCCGCTAGCAGCCCAACAAATAAAAGCAACTGCCAATAAAACTAAGGTGAAGGATTGCCAAAGTACTTCTGGTCGCTGATTTAGCGTCCAACTAGTTAGCGCTACACCGGCTGCAATAAAAATTAAAACTGCAATTAGTGCCCAAGGAGATTTACCAGTCGGCAGAGCGCCCAATATTGGAAGCGCTGGAATCTCGGGAACTTGATAAGACAACGGTGAAATTATGGTTCCGTTACCAATTCCAAATCCAACGCCAGCGAAATAACCAAGAGTTGCCACAGCCGCATTTGGTAAATAAAGCACATTCAAAACCAGCAATAAGAATCCGCCCAAAATTCCTGGTTCCAGAACTTGAGTTAAGTCTTTTACGGTTGCTAAATTCACCAGTAGCGAAATACCTAAAACTAAAAAGGCAAAACCCAAAAAAGCGGCAATGATGCGGGAGGCAAAGAAAATTGGTTGAGAAGAAATTTTGCGACGTTCAGCGCTTAGAACTGACAACGTAGCAATTGGAATTGTGACTA
The DNA here is from genome assembly GCA_044351155.1 of Candidatus Planktophila sp. Lineage (GTDB taxonomy): Bacteria > Actinomycetota > Actinomycetes > Nanopelagicales > Nanopelagicaceae > Planktophila. The sequence continues at coordinate 84,248 of JBILGH010000003.1, forward strand.
GTGGGGTTAAATACCAAACTGGCTTGACGGCCTCTGTTGTGACAAAGTAAGCGATAGCAGCTGTTATGACTACATAACAAGAAACAAATAAAGTGCGTGCGAGCGCAACGCTTTGAAAGTCATTATCTAACCGCTCGACGCTTCGTTTGAAACCACTGCGAATTGCCAAAATCGGGAAAATCAAAGCGCCAAGCGGCAAGTAAGTTAACCAACCAGCTGCAGCGCCTTCTGAGAGCGTTAAGTTAAAAGCTAAATGATGCGCACCTAGCCAGAACCAAATCGCAGCTCGAACTGGATCAGAGGTATTTCCATTTGTGCTGCCCGCGGTCGCCCAAGCAATTAGTGATAAGAAAGCGATCGGCAGCAGAACAACTGAAATGCTGCGTACAACTTGAGCCAACGTGACCGCAAGGACTCGTTGGAACATTGTTGTTAGCGGCCCAATATGGCGCGCAATAAACGCGCCGTTTCACTTGGGGTTTGACCCACCTTAACGCCAGCAGCTTCGAGGGCATCTTTCTTTGCTTGCGCAGTTCCGGATGAACCCGAAACAATTGCGCCAGCATGGCCCATGGTCTTGCCTTCAGGGGCGGTAAAGCCCGCCACATAACCAACCACTGGCTTAGTTACATACTCAGCAATAAATGCCGCAGCACGTTCTTCAGCATCGCCACCAATTTCACCAATCATTACGATCGCTTCAGTTTCAGGATCATCTTGGAAAGCGCGTAAGCAATCAATATGTGTGGTGCCAACTACTGGGTCGCCACCGATACCAACAGCTGTACTAAAACCAATATCGCGAAGCTCGAACATCATTTGGTAAGTCAAGGTGCCGGACTTTGAAACTAAACCAATTGGACCAGAGCCGGTGATGTTTGCCGGAATGATTCCGACATTTGATTTTCCGGGACTAATTAAACCTGGGCAATTTGGCCCGATAATGCGAGTGGTTCCTTTAGTTAACGAGTAAGCATAGAAGCTAGCTGAATCGTGAACTGGAATTCCTTCGGTGATAACTACTACAAGTGGCATAGCAGCATCGATTGCATCGATAACTGCAGCTTTGGCAAACTTAGGCGGTACGAAAACTACTGAAACATTGGCACCAGTTGCCGCTATTGCTTCGCCAACTGTATTAAACACTGGCAGGTTGTGGCCGTCGATCTCAACGGATTGACCGCCCTTGCCTGGAGTTACGCCACCGACAACTTTGGAACCTGATGCCAGCATGCGACGGGTGTGTTTAGTTCCTTCAGAACCAGTCATGCCTTGAACGATAATTTTTGAATCAGCGTTAATGAAAATCGACATTTACTTAGCCGCCAATTCTGCTGCACGATTTGCAGCGCCATCCATAGTGTCTAACTGTTCGATCAGTGGGTGTGCAGCTGCGGTCAAAATTGCCCGACCTTCAACCACATTGTTGCCATCTAGACGCACCACAATTGGTTTAGTAGCTTGCGCCCCAAGTAATTCAAGGGCTTGCACAATGCCATTAGCTACCGCATCGCAAGAAGTGATTCCGCCGAAAACATTTACGAACACGCTCTTTACATCTTTATCGCCCAAAATGATTGAGAGACCATCGGCCATAACTTGAGCTGAAGCTCCGCCGCCGATATCTAGGAAGTTTGCTGGGCGAACGCCACCAAATTTTTCACCAGCGTAGGCAACCACATCAAGCGTGCTCATTACTAAGCCAGCACCGTTACCGATAATTCCGACTTGACCCTCAAGTTTTACATAATTCAAATTTTTCGCTTTAGCTGCCGCCTCTAGCGCGTTCTCGGCTGCCTGATCAACTAACGCTTCATGTTCTGGATGACGAAAAGCCGCGTTGTCATCAAGAGTTACTTTGCCATCAAGTGCGATGATTTTGCCATCAGATGTTTTAACTAGTGGATTAACTTCAACCAAAGTTGCATCTTCAGAGACAAATGTTTCCCAGAGCTTTACCAGAACTGCAGAAACTTGATCAGCTACATCGGCTGGGAAACTAGCACTTGCGATAATTTCAGTAGCACGAGCTAAATCAATTCCAACATTGGAATCAACTGGAATCTTGGCTAACTTTTCAGGTGCGGTGTGAGCGACTTCTTCAATTTCCATGCCGCCAGCAACCGATGCCATAACTAAGAAGGTACGGTTAGAACGATCAAGCAGAATCGCTAAATAATATTCAGATTCAATCGGAGCAGCTGCAGCGATCATTACGGTGCGAACTTCATGTCCCTTGATATCCATGCCTAAAATTGCGCTGGCTTTTTCGCGAGCATCTGCTGGGTCAACGGCTAACTTAACGCCACCAGCTTTTCCGCGGCCGCCAACTTTTACCTGAGCCTTAACGACTACTTGGCCGCCAACTTTTACTGCGGCAGCTTCGGCCTCATCAGCTGTAGTTGCGATCGCAGCTGGCAGTACAGGTACACCATGCTTTTCAAATAGATCGCGAGCTTGGTATTCGTATAAATCCACTAGTTAACCGCTTTCTTTTTTATTCAAGTGCGCGAAGGCCGCGTTAAACCTTCCTAATACTAGAGCTTCTCGACAGGTGCGTAGCGCAACAGCAATCGCTTATCGCCGTATTGGCCAAAGTTAATGGTTGCCTCGCTCTTATCGCCCTCGCCAGCAGTGCCGACAACTGTGCCTAAACCAAATGTGTCATGTGACACACGATCGCCAACTGCCAGAGATATTCCAGATGGTGCTTTACGCCCAGTTGCTCGAGGTGGGGGCGCAGTTGCAACTCTTGGTTTGCGAATCAGTGATGGAGATATCACATTGTGGTTTCGCCATTCAATTACATCGGCTGGAATCTCATCGAGAAATCTAGATGGTGGATTGTAATTTGGTGCTCCCCAGGAGGATCGGTATTCAGCGCGTGAAATAAACAACCGCTCTTGCGCGCGAGTTAAGCCGACATAAGCCAATCGACGTTCTTCTTCGATCTCATCTTTCTCGCCGAGCGTTCGAGAATGCGGAAAGATGCCATCTTCCATGCCAGTTAAAAACACGGTTGGAAATTCCAGACCCTTAGCAGTGTGTAACGTCATTAGCGTTACCACTCCACCATGATCTTCGCCTTCCGGAATTTGATCTGAGTCAGCAACTAGGGAAACTTTCTCGAGGAAACCAGAGAGCGAAATTTCCTCATCTTCAGTTAACTCTTCAAATGGGCGTTCTTCATATTCCATAGCAACCGCTAAGAGTTCCTTTAAATTCTCAACGCGTACTTCATCTTGTGGATCTGTGCTATTTGCTAGTTCAGAGAGCAAGCCAGATTGTTCAAGCACCGCTTCGACGATTACCGAAGGGCGAACTTTCGCTTCAACTAAAACTGCCAGTGCGGTAATCATGTCGGTGAATTGGTTAATTGATTGCGCAGCTTTAGGTGGAATTTCAGGGGCTTCAGTGGCCGCAATTAGCGCACCCCAGAAGGAGTAACCACGAGATTTAGCATGTGCCTCAAGAATCTCAAGTGCTCGGTCACCGATGCCGCGCTTTGGATAATTAATTACCCGGCGTAATGAAACTTCATCTTCGGGGTTAGCAATAACTCGTAAATAGCTAAGTAAATCTTTAACTTCTTTGCGCTCATAGAAGCGCAACCCACCAACTACTTTGTAAGGCAAGGCTGCCCTCATAAATACTTCTTCAAAAACACGAGATTGCGCATTAGTGCGATAGAAAACCGCCGTTTGGCCTGGAGTTGAAAGACCTTTATCCATAAGTGAGCGAACTTCATCTTTAACGAATTCGGCTTCATCATGTTCGGATTCGGCAACATAACCAACTAATGGTGCGCCAGCGCCAGCTTGGGACCAAAGGTTTTTCTCTTTTCGTGACTCATTCTGAGTTATTACCGCATTAGCAGCGTTAAGAATATTTTGGGTCGACCGATAATTCTGTTCGAGCAAAATCGTGGTGGCTTTTGGGTAGTCAAGTTCGAACTGCATAATGTTTCGAATGGTGGCGCCTCGAAAGGCGTAAATAGATTGGTCAGCATCGCCCACCACACACAGTTCAGCCGGTGGTAAGCCTTCAAGATCGCTGCCAACTAACTCGCGCACCAGAATATATTGCGCATGGTTTGTATCTTGATATTCATCAACTAAAACATGACGAAAACGTGAACGATAGCGAGCTTTCGCTTCTGGAAACCGCTGCAGAACTTCGACGGTCTTCAAAATCAAGTCATCAAAATCCATCGCATTAGATTGCTGCAAACGACGCTGATATAGCGAGTAAACATCAGCCACAACTTCTTGAAATTGATTGGTGGCAGCATTTAAGTAATCTGCTGGCCCCAATAACTCATTCTTGGCATTACTGATAACTGACTGAAACTGGCGAGGTGGGTAACGCTTTGGATCAAGGTTTAAATCCTTCGAGACAATGGTGATTAATCGCAAACTGTCGGCGGAGTCATAAATTGAGAACGAATTGCTGTAACCCAATCGCGCTGCTTCTTGGCGCAGGATTCGTACGCAAGCCGAGTGGAAAGTTGAAACCCACATAGATTGCGCAATTGGACCCACTAACTCTTTAACGCGTTCCTTCATTTCACCAGCAGCTTTATTGGTGAAAGTGATCGCCAGTATTGAATATGGGGTCGCATTTCGCCTGGCCATCAAATACGCAATTCGGCGAGTTAAGACTCGAGTTTTTCCAGAGCCAGCACCCGCGACAATAAGAAGTGGCCCGCCCGCATGAACTACGGCAGCGGCCTGTTGCGGATTAAGACCCGCAATCAAAGGGTCGTTGCTGTTTTCAGTGCTGCTCATGGCGCGCAGTCTATTAGGCTACGACGACAGAATTCTTTAAGGGAGCAGACACATGGAACCAATCGCCGATAGTGAGATCAAGCGAGTTCTAGTTGTTTGTGCCCACCCCGATGATTCTGATTTCGGTGCGTCGGGCACCATCGCACAATGGGTCAAAGCTGGAATTGAAGTTGGGTATGTTCTTTGCACCAACGGCGATCAAGGTGGCGAAGAATCCGGAATTCCATTAGAAGAAATGCCACAAGTGCGTCAACGCGAACAACGCGAAGCTGGCGCAATTATCGGTATCACTGACATTACATTTTTGAATTATCGCGATGGTTGGCTCGAACCAACGATTGCGTTACGTAAAGATATTGTGCGCGAGATTCGCCGCTTCAAACCAGATCGCTTAGTTTGTCAGAGCCCAGAACGTAACTGGGATCGCATTGGTGCCAGCCACCCAGATCACCTCGCTGCTGGCGAATCCGCAATTCAAGCGGTCTATCCAGATGCCCGTAATCCGTTTGCTTTCACTGATTTAAAGGAAGCTGGTTTTGAACCTTGGCGAGTTAAGGAAATTTGGGTTATGGGCCATGCACAACCAGATCACTGGGTAGATATCACTGAAACTTTCGCCTTAAAAGTTAAAGTCTTACAAGCCCACGCATCACAAACTGCTCACAATAAAGAACTAGAAAACATGTTGCGTGAATGGGGTATGCGGAATGCAGGTCTTGGTGGCTTTGCTGATGGCGTTATTGCCGAAGCTTTTAGGATTGTAAATACGAACTAACGAACTATAACGCGGCGAATCTCAACTGCTTGAATTGGAAAGCCATCGCCGTTGTAGTAATACTTACCGTCTTGACCTTGCTTAACTGCACCAACGGCAGCAATTGCGCGAAGCGTTTCTAAGCCACTGGTGATGCGTCCCCACACGGTGTAATAAGGGTTTAACGCCGAATCTTGGTAGACGAAGAAGAACTGGCTGCCATTTGTATTCTTACCAGAGTTGGCCATCGCAATTGTTCCGGCCGGATAAGTAATGCTCTGACCTACTGGCAAATTTTCATCCGGAATTCCAGCCCATGGTTTGCCATTAAATACTGGTCCGCCACTTGCAGAAACTGTTGGGTCACCACATTGCAAAACATAGAGCCCTTGCGTAGTTAAGCGATGACAAAGAGTTGAGTTATAAAACCCTTTGCTAGCTAGGGTTGCTAGTGCGGTTAAAGTTTGAGGTGCTTTATCGCCAACAGTTTCAACCACAATATTTCCGCAATTAGTGATGAAGGTGAAAGTAGTTGGCAAAACCTTTGCCACGCTTTTTGGTTTCGCAATTGATGGTGCCGCATGAGCCTTCGCGGTTACTTTTGTACATTTCCTCACTGGCTCTTTTGCTACCGAAACGGTGGGCGCAAATGTAGCTGCTAGAACTATTGCAGTTGCGATAACTAAAGTGCGTTTCATAATGGCTAAGAATACCGATTGCTCGGGTTACTCCCACTCGATTGTTGCTGGGGGTTTGCTAGTAATATCCAGAGTGACCCGATTTACTTCGCGCACTTCGTTGGTAATTCTGGTTGAAATCTTGGCCAGCACCTCGTAAGGCACACGAGACCAGTCGGCAGTCATGGCGTCTTCACTTGATACCGGGCGCAGCACGATTGGGTGGCCGTAAGTACGACCATCGCCCTGCACCCCAACGCTTCGTACCTCGGCTAGTAGAACAACTGGGCATTGCCAGATTTCGCGATCAAGGCCCGCGGCCTTTAGTTCCTCGCGAGCAATGGCATCGGCCTCGCGCAAAATTTCTAAACGTTCAGCTGTAACTTCGCCAATAATGCGAATACCTAAGCCCGGACCAGGAAAAGGTTGCCGCCAAATAATTGCTTCAGGTAAACCTAACTGCAGGCCTACTTGGCGAACTTCATCTTTAAACAGAGTGCGTAGCGGTTCGATTAATTTAAATTTAAGATCAGCTGGCAAGCCACCTACATTGTGGTGCGATTTGATATTTGCAGTACCTTCGCCGCCACCTGACTCAACAACATCTGGGTAAAGAGTGCCTTGTACTAAGAACTCAACGTCTCCCCCAGCTGCGATATCGCGGGCTGCTGCTTCGAAGGAACGAATAAATTCGCGACCAATAATCTTTCGCTTAGTTTCAGGATCGGTAACCCCAGCAAGTGCGGTCATGAATTGTTCTCTGGCGTCGACCACAACTAAAGCGACACCGGTCGCTGCCACAAAGTCACGTTCTACTTGTTCAGATTCGCCTTTGCGTAACAAACCATGATCGACGAATACGCAAGTCAATTGGTTTCCGACGGCGGCTTGAATAATTGCGGCGGCGACGGCTGAATCAACCCCGCCAGATAAGCCACAAACAACTCGCTTATCACCAATGACTATTTTTGCTTTAGCAATTTCGGTTGCCGCGATGTTTTCTGAAGTCCAAGTCGGCTGGCAACCCGCAATCTCAATTAACCATCGCTTTAAAATCACTTGGCCTTGTTCGGAATGTAGAACTTCTGGGTGGAACTGAACTCCAGCTAATTTTCCATCGCTACTTTCAAAAGCAGCAATTGGGGTATCGGCAGTTACAGCGCAGATAGTAAATCCGGCTGGCGCCGTTGTAACAGCATCACCGTGGCTCATCCAGACATTCTGCTTAACTGGCAAACCTGCAAATAATTTTGCACTTGTTGTGGCGGTAATTTCAGTACGGCCAAATTCTGATTTTCCGGTTTGGCTAACTACCCCGCCCAGAGCTGCGGCCATAGCTTGAAAACCATAACAAATACCGAAGACTGGAATCCCTAACTGCAGAATGCTTTCATCGAACTTAGGCGCTCCTGCTGCATAAACACTTGAAGGACCGCCCGACAAAATAATCGCACTTGGTGCTTTGGCGGCTATTTCAGCGGCAGTAATTGAGGACGGCACGATCTCGGAGAAAACATTTGCTTCGCGAACTCGACGCGCAATTAACTGCGCGTATTGCGCACCGAAATCAAGAACCAGAACTGGATTAGCCACGATTGATAAGTACCTCGACGCGCTGGAATTCCTTAACATCGGAATATCCGCAAGTAGCCATTGCGCGGCGAAGAGCACCGAATAAATTCATGGAACCATCGGAAGTACTTGATGGCCCCAACAGAATTTCTTCGAGTGTGCCAACTGTGCCAACTGCAACACGTTCGCCACGTGGCAGAACTGCGTGATGTGCCTCTGAACCCCAATGCCAACCTAAGCCAGGAGCTTCAACAGCTTTTGCCAATGGGGAACCCATCATTACCGCATCGGCACCCATCGCAATTGCTTTTGCGATATCACCACTGCGACCAACGCCACCGTCGGCAATTACATGAACGTAACGGCCACCAGATTCATCAAGATATTCACGACGAGCTGAAGCAACTTCAGCAACGGCAGATGCCATTGGAACTTGGATGCCTAAAACTTTACGAGTGGTATGAGCTGCTCCACCACCAAAACCAACTAGAACGCCAGCAGCACCGGCGCGCATTAAGTGCAGCGCACCTGTGGCAGTAGCTACGCCGCCAACAATTACCGGTACGTCGAGTTCGTAAATGAATTTCTTTAAGTTAAGCGCATCGTCGCGAGTCGCTACATGTTCAGCGCTAACCGTGGTTCCGCGAATAACGAAAATATCTACGCCAGCTTCAACGACTGCCTTATGCAGCTCAGCAGTACGTTGTGGCGAAAGCGAGGCCGCAACAGTTACACCAGCTTCGCGAATTTGTTTAATTCGTTCTTTAATTAGTGCTGGCTGAATTGGCGCACTATAAAGTTCTTGCATACGTCGAGTTGCCTGCGCATCAGGCATTGAAGCAATTTCGCCTAGCTGTATGCGCGGATCTTCATAACGGGTCCAGAGACCTTCGAGGTTAAGAACACCCAGGCCGCCTAACTTTCCAATCGCAATTGCAGTTTGCGGTGAAACCACTGAATCCATTGGCGCTGCCAACATCGGCAAGTCAAATTTATAAGCATCGATCTGCCATGAAGTAGAAACATCTTCAGGGTCACGAGTGCGTCGTGATGGCACAATCGCAATATCGTCAAAGGAGTAAGCCTGGCGAGCGCGCTTGCCTGGTGCAATTTCAATTTCGAACATTTACTTGGCCCTAGCCTTTCTTCGCATAGTTAGGGGCATCTGCCACATGCAGTACATCGTGCGGGTGACTCTCTTGCAGGCCAGCTGCGGTAATTTGAATTAAGCGACCATCGCGGCGCAAAGTATTGATATCTGGTGCTCCGGCATATCCCATTCCAGAACGCAGGCCACCAACTAATTGGTGCACTACTTCTGCCACAGTGCCGCGATATAAAACTTTTCCTTCGATACCTTCAGGAACTAATTTGTCTTCAGATAAAACATCGTCTTGCATGTAACGATCTTTGGAATATGACTTTTGCTCGCCGCGTGATTGCATCGCACCAAGTGAGCCCATTCCGCGATAGCCCTTGTACTTGCGACCATCAATTTCAATTAGTTCACCTGGAGATTCTTCGCAGCCAGCAAGTAACGAACCAAGCATTACTGAGTTTGCGCCGGCAACAAGAGCCTTAACAATGTCACCTGAATACTGCAGGCCACCATCGGCAATAAGTGGAATGCCGGCTTTGCCACAAGCTTTGGCAGCTTCCATAATTGCGGTAATTTGAGGAACTCCAACACCGGCCACAATGCGAGTGGTGCAGATTGAACCAGGACCAACGCCAACTTTTACTGCATCGGCGCCAGCATTAATCAAAGCTTGAGCACCGGCACGAGTTGCCACATTGCCGCCAATGATTTCAGTCGTTGGTGAAAATTTCTTAATGCGGGCAATCGCATCGAGCACTGCGCGATGATGCCCATGAGCAGTATCGACTACAACAACATCAACGCCAGCTTCAATAAGTGCTTGTGCGCGAGCGAAACCATCGTCACCGACACCAACAGCTGCGCCAACCATGCCCACGTTTTTAACTAATTTAACATGCGTTACTTGCTCGGCAATCGGCAGATTGCGGTGAATGATGCCAATGCCACCGGCCTTAGCCATGGCAATTGCGAGCTGTGATTCAGTTACGGTATCCATCGCTGAAGAAACCAGCGGTACTGCTAGCGAAATATTTTGGGTTAATTGAGTTGAAGTTTCGACTTCCGAAGGCACTACTTCAGAGGCATCAGGCAACAAAAGCACATCGTCATAGGTCAGGCCCATCATTGCGATTTTGTCATCGCTCATTTCGGCCTCCCCTGCTGTAGATAAGGGCAAAGTCTAACGGCTCTTTTAGGCCCCGATCGCCTGCGTGATTTCCTCACATGCGTGCTGTAAATCAGTCGCTACCGTGACTTCGCTACATTGTTTTGGGTTCCAGCCCGGCCCACCCAGAATAATTCGGGGCGCTGGACGCACTTCTGGCAGTTCTTTGATAAACATTGGGTCGCCATTTTCAGATAACTGTGCCCAGAGAAATAGCGCTGGCGGTGCCGACTTATTAATGACTCCGCAAAGAGCAGAAACTGGAGTGCGCGCACCTAAGAAATTACTAGAAATTTCGCGTTCAGCTAAAGCAGCAGCAAGTGCATGTAGTGCCAACGAATGCAGTTCTTCACCAACGCATGCTAATAAAACTGGCCGCGTATTGATGGCTTCAAATTCTTCAGGTACTGATTCGCGCAATACTGTCTTGATTAACTCAGACATCATGTGTTCTATTTCAATACCTTCGCCAGTCTTTGCCCAGCTATCACCGATGTGAATTAGGACTGGCACTATGACGGTCTGCCAGCAGTTAATAACACCGTTTTTCATCAATTCTTGCCGTAGTGCTTGCAGCACAAAATCACGATCAAGGGATTCAGCTGCGCGACATAGTGCGGCAACTAATTCTTCGGCAATTACAATCTCAGAAACTAACTCAGGAATTGAAAGCTCGCCCTGATGCGCTTTCGCTCTTAACGCGGCATCACTTGGTGCGACCCCAGTTGTTATCAATCGGCGCATCATTACTAATCTGGCAACATCGGCTCGCGAGTATCTGCGATGGCTGCCTTCGATGTGCTCGCTTGGCCCCAGACCATAACGGCGATCCCAAGTCCGCAAGGTTGCCGGGGCGACGCCAATTTGGCGGGCTAAGGCAGCTACGGTAAGGGGTTGATCCATGACCCAATCTTGGGGGGTAGGTGAGATTCGTGCCACTTGAGTACGCTCAAACACGCCTCAAACTCAAGAATTTAGTACTGGGTACTTGAACAACCTATGAAGCGGTTGTATGGTTCAACCCAATAGCAGTTTGAGTGTCCAAGGGGTAAAAATGAGCGAAGTTTCTCGTCTCCCAAAGCCAGTTGTAGAAAACTGGAATTGGCAGCAAGACGGTTCCTGCCGTGAGCTGCCTAGCGAAATGTTCTTTCATCCAGATGGTGAACGCGGGCCGCGTCGCCGTAATCGTGAAAATGCGGCGAAAGCTGTTTGCTTTAGCTGCCCAGTTCTTGAAGCTTGCCGCAAGCACGCACTTGCCGTTCAAGAACCTTATGGAATCTGGGGTGGTTTATCTGAAGATGACCGTGTTGCGATTCTGGAACGTACCGGCGCAGTTGCGCTATCGACCGCAAGTTAATTATTTATTAAGCCCCGAAAATAAAAAACCCGCCGAATCTTCGGCGGGTTTTTTATTTCTAATTATTACTAGTGCCAGACAAATTAATGCCAGACCTTCTAATGCGAGTGACCACCAGGACCATGTGAATGGCCATGACCACCAGCAGCTTCTGGAGCTTCATCGGCTGGGCGTTCGTAGACAACTGCTTCAGTTGTAATGAACATCGCAGCAATTGAGGCTGCGTTAGCAAGTGCTGAACGAGTTACTTTAACTGGATCGATTACGCCATCTTTAGCTAAGTCGCCGTAAACATCAGTTGCTGCATTGAAACCTTCATTGGCTTTCATGGCACGTACTTTTGCTACAACTACATAACCTTCAAGACCAGCATTTTCAGCGATCCAACGAAGTGGCTCGTCGCATGCTTTGCGAACTAACCGAACACCAACAGCCTTGTCACCTTCGAAGCCAAGATCGCCTTCAAGTGCATCGGCTGCATGTACTAGAGCTGCGCCGCCGCCAACCACAATGCCTTCTTCAACTGCGGCACGGGTTGCTGAGATCGCATCTTCAAGACGGTGCTTCTTTTCCTTTAATTCAACTTCAGTATGTGCGCCAACTTTGATTACACAAACGCCACCAGCGAGTTTCGCAACGCGCTCTTGTAACTTTTCACGATCCCAGTCAGAGTCAGTATTTTCGATCTCTTTGCGAATCTCAGAAACGCGAGCTGCAACTACTGCCTTATCGCCAGCACCATCGACGATAGTTGTTGCATCCTTTGAGATTACAACACGACGTGCACGACCTAGAGATTCCAGACCGATTTGATCAAGCTTCATGCCAACTTCAGCAGAGATAACTTCGCCGCCAGTCAAGATTGCGATGTCTTGCAACATCGCCTTACGACGATCGCCGAAACCAGGTGCCTTAACAGCAGCTGAAGCGAATACCCCACGCATGCGGTTAACAACTAGCGTAGAAAGCGCTTCGCCTTCGACATCTTCAGCGATGATTAGAAGTGGCTTTGAAGTCTGAGCCACCTTTTCTAGGATCGGAAGAAGTTCAGCAAGAGCTGAAATCTTTCCGCCTGAGATCAATACATAGGCATCTTCCAGAATTGCTTCCATGCGATCTTGATCAGTTACGAAGTAAGGCGAGATGTAACCTTTATCGAATTGCATGCCTTCAGTGAACTCAAGTTCAAGCCCAGTGGTAGATGCTTCTTCAACTGTGATTACGCCATCTTTGCCAACTTTGTCCATTGCCTCAGCAATTAAGTCACCGATGTTGCGATCTTGCGCAGAGATAGTTGCCACGTCAGCAATCTGTGCCTTGTCTTTTACAACAGTTGCATTGGCCTTAAGAGCAGCTGAAATTGCCGCAACTGCGGCTTCAATACCAATTTTGATATCCATTGGTTGCGCACCAGCCGCGAGGTTACGAAGACCTTCTTTAACCATGGCCTGAGCAAGCACAGTTGCAGTCGTTGTACCGTCACCAGCAACATCGTTGGTCTTGGTAGCAACTTCTTTAACTAGTTGTGCACCCATGTTTTCAACTGGGTCAGAGAGTTCAATCTCTTTCGCAATTGTTACGCCATCGTTTGTGATGGTTGGGGCACCGAAAGATTTTGAGATAACTACGTTACGACCCTTAGGTCCAAGAGTTACCTTGACGGTGTCAGCCAGAATGTTTACACCGCGCTCCATGGCGCGACGGGCTTGTTCGTCAAACTGTAAGGACTTGCCGGCCATTAGTTCTTCTCAATTACAGCGAGAATATCGCGAGCAGATAGAACTAAATATTCTTCAGCGTTGTACTTAACTTCAGTTCCGCCGTACTTGCTATAAAGAACTACGTCGCCAACTTTGACATCCATCGGAACGCGAACGCCATCATCAAAGCGACCTGGGCCAACTGCAACAACGGTGCCTTCTTGAGGCTTCTCTTTTGCAGTATCTGGAATTACTAGACCTGATGCGGTAGTTGTCTCAGCTTCATTAGCATTAACTACAATGCGGTCTTCTAGTGGCTTAATGGTTACGGCCATGATTAGAGCTCCTTTTAAAATCGAATTCACTAGAGCCTGCAATTAGCAGACTCGGGTCTTGAGTGCTAACGCCAAGCCTATGCTGGGCTATTCCCGCGATCAAATCGAGAGCAACGCAGAATTAGAGAGAAATGCGGGTGACTGGCAGGCTTGATTGAGCGTCAAAAGCGATGGGGCTGGCAGATCGGCCAGCGCTGACCATAAGTGAGCCCAGGGCGGCAACCATGGCCCCGTTATCGGTGCACAGACCTGGGCTGGGGATTCGAAGCGTTATCCCTTGGGCGGCGCAGCGCTCAGTGGCCACTTGGCGCAGGCGCGAATTAGCCGCTACCCCACCCGCAATTACTAGTGAATCAATGCCCGTTTTCTTAGCTGCCGCAATGGCTTTCAAAAGCAAGACATCAACGATGGCTTCTTGGAAAGAGGCTGCCACATCGCTCTTGGCAGATGCCGGAGTTGCTTCTAGATATCGCGCAACTGCAGTTTTTAAGCCAGAGAATGAAAATTCGAAAGGCCGAGTTTCCCAATCTTTACTCGTGGTTAAACCGCGCGGAAAATCAATTGCAGTAGCGCTACCAGTTTTGGCAATGCGATCTATTGCCGGGCCGCCCGGAAAACCTAAATCCATAATGCGCGCAATTTTGTCAAAGGCCTCACCTGCTGCGTCATCCATAGTTTCACCAAGTTTAATTATTTCACCAGTTATGTCATTGACTTGCAATAACGATGAATGACCGCCGCTTACCAATAAGGCAATGGTTGGTTCAGCTGGCAAGTCATGCGTTAAATAATCAACGCTGACATGTGCGGCTAAATGGTTTACGCCATAAATTGGTTTATCAAGGGCAAGCGCTAAACCGGCAGCTGCTGAAGTTCCGACCAGTAGCGCGCCAACTAAACCAGGGCCAGCAGTGACAGCAACCGCATCTAAATCGCTCAGGGAAATTTTTGCTTGCGCCATTGCTTCTTTAAGCGCAGGTTGCATGGCCTCCAAATGCGCACGTGAGGCAACTTCTGGCACTACTCCCCCGAAGCGCACATGTTCCTCAACGCTTGAAGCAATTACATTTGCCAACAATTTGCGACCACGCACAATGCCGATCGCAGTTTCATCACATGAAGTTTCAATACCAAGTACTAGCACTTCGCTCATTTGAGTTCCTTGCGCATTACTAAAGCATCGACACCTAGTGCGTAGTAATTTGTTCTAGTTGAAATCTCTTCATAGCGAGCAAGGTTATATAAGCGAATAGCGGTTTCGTTCTTAGTATCTACTTCCAGAATTACCTCTGTGGCACCTTTCGCTTTCGCCCAACTTTCTAGATCGGCCAGCATGGATTGAGCAATGCCTTGGCCCCTAAAGTCAGGCAAAACCGCGATCGTTAGCAGATCGGCTGGCACGCCAGCGGCCACAACCATAATGCCGGCATAACCAACAACCGAACCATCGTTTAGTGCCAATAAGAATTCTCGACTAGTGCCAATACCGGCAATCTCTTCTTTGAACTGCGCTTGAGACCACGGATAATCTGGAAACAAGGTGCGTTCTAGTGAAGTCAGCACTGGCAGATCAAGTGCCGTTGGTTGGCGATAAGTAATCATTTGCGATCCGCCGTAGCAACTGCATCTGGGCGACGTAAGTAAATTGGCTCGCTAAATTCTTTAGCAATTTTGACGAAGTATTTCGGATCTGGAAAGAGATCACTAACTACTTTGATGCCGCGGGCGGCAACTACACCTGGCAGATCAACAGCTGGTCCTTCAACGCGAAGCCCATTGGTGTAACGCGCCCAATAAACTTCCTTGCGTCTGGCATCAATTGCCACGATGAAATCTGGCTCACTTACTTGTGCAGCTATGGCGTCGAGTGAACAGAAACCGCGAACTGGAATATTTCGTGCCCAAGCAAAAGTTTGCGCAAAGGTTATTCCAACGCGTAATCCGGTATATGGCCCAGGCCCCATTCCAACTAACACTTCAGTAATTTCGCGGTTCTTAATTGCCACCTGCACTAACTCTGGCAACGCTGGCCCATGAGACATAGCACCATCACGGAACTCATTGAAAACAACTTTGTCATTTTCAACTACAACAACCGAGGTACGTGAAGCAGCAGTATCTATTGCCAAGATACTCATAGCGAGAATCCCGCCCAACGGGTACCGATGCCAATAGCGCTGACCTGTCTAATTTCCTCGGTGCGATCAATATTTATTTCTAGCCGCTCATCAGATAACCGAGCAGCTTCGGCTCCACCCCATTCAACAACGGTTACTGAGTCTGAAAGGGCTGAATCAAGATCTAAATCATCTAGATATAAATTAGCTTGGCCATCAATTGATAAGCGATAAGCATCAACATGAATAAGCGGCAATACACCAAGGTGAACTCGCGAGATAACAAAGGTTGGTGAAGTAATTCCAGTAATGCCTAAAGCGCTACCAATGCCTTGAGTGAGCAGGGTTTTGCCGGCTCCAAGTGGGCCATTTAGAAGAATCAGATCGCCGGCTTTAAGTTGAGCCCCCAGCTTTGCCCCGAGAGCAAACATTTCATCGGGAGTTGTAATTGCGAGCACTGGGAAAGGCTACCGAGTAAAAAAGAATCAGGGCCCGAGTTGCCTCGGGCCCTGATTTATTACTTAGTACTTAATTACCAGATGTACTTCAAATCAGCTGGACGGTAATCCAGATCTGAGTTCAAGCCTGGTGCATATTTGATGTATTGCTGTAGGAAGCCAGGTGATCCGACTTTTCCAGTATCAGCAGCGTGAGCCAGGATCTTTACCCAAGCCATCATCTGCTTCAAAGTGAAGTTCTGATGACCAACACCTGATGGTGCTGGTGCCGCAGCAAAGTCTGGCGTTCCAGCTGCGGTGTACTTGGTATAGGTCTCTGGAGTCATTGCGTAAAGTGAAGCAACGTTCCAGACTGGCTTAAGGGCACGGGCTGCTGCGCGTTCATCGCTGGTTTTAGCAGCATCACGTGCAGCTTCATATGTTGCCAACTTGGCATCATAAATTGCGCGCGCCTTGTCTACATAGAGTGCACTGTTGCCCGCAAATACCAAGCGATCTGCTTCATTTGAAAGCAGTACAACTGGCTTAGTGGTATCGAACTTGCTCGCATCAAGTGCCTTTAACTTAGCAATAGCTGCAGGATCACCCTTGACGCGTGGCGCCATTGAAAGAACACCCAGCATGCCATTGATGCCATCATCACCCGATAGACCTAAGTTATAGCGACCAGCATCGGCTGGATCTAACAAACTAAACCAGTCAGTCTTGGTGTTGTCATAAAAACCAGGACCGGTGATTTCAGAGATTGCTTGACCACCGAATGTTCCGGTTGCAATTGCTTCGGCGAAGTTTTCTAGAATCGCAACAGTTGCGTTAATGCTCTGTTCCGCAACAAGACCACTTGTTGTAATTCCGTCCATGTGAGCACTCTTTGCTGGCAAACCAATTAGTAGACCGGTTAGCAAAAGCGCAGAACGTTGTGGGATTCCAGAGCCCTTAAGAGCCGCAGGATATTCAAGTCCTGGTGAACCAAGGTTTGCGCCCCATGCAGTTAATAACGCAACGACTTTGCCAAATTCAGCAGCTGCTGTCATGTGGCCAGCGAAACCTTTAACGCCCATTGCTGCGCAACCCTTAATGGTTGGGTCCGCAAAAACGCTCAAGATATAGAAAGCATCGCAAAGTGATTGAACTTCTTGACCAATTGATGGAGTAACTCCAGCCATGATGCCAACAGCATCAGCATAATCTGGGTACTTCTCAATAAATGGCGTCATAATCGAACCAGCTTGTGAAGATCCATACACAACACCTTTAATTACTGTGTACTTAGCTTTTACGGTATCGATTAGCTCTTTAAGCATTTCAACGCGATCGGCAGTATTCCAACCGCGTAGTTCGCCAGTTGAAACACCATCGTAGGTTGCTAAGCCGTAACCGGCACGCAACATTGATGCTTCTGGCACATTGCTTGGGGTTAGCTCTTCAACACCCTTAGGAACTGTAATTACACCTGGAAGTGGATAAGTAAAACGAATACCGTGGTTCCAGTAGAAGAAAGTTCCCTTGTAGTTTGCTGGAACTTTAATCAAGTAACCAGCGCCATTGCTTAGTGTGCCTTTGCATGTTTCAACGCCATCAGAGGCTTTAGTACATGTTGGAGCAGCAGCGTAGGCGCTAGGTGCGATTGCAACGGCAGCAGTTGATAGAAGTGCAGCTGCACCAATTGCAGCAATGAACTTGCGCATAGAAATAGTTTTCATTTTTACCTACTAGTTCTTTGGTAGAGCATCAGCAGCAAGTGCTGGACGCTTGTAGTCGGAGACTGTTACTGGACCACTTCCAGAATCAGTTGTGTAAACAACGCGAGTTCCACCAATAGGTTGAAGAACTGTTGCTGCGTCATATGCGCCAATCCAGAAGCCGCTAAATGCTTCGTGAGTGGTTGCTGAATATTGCAGCGGTGTGAAAGCAGCGCTTTCAATCTTGCTGCCGTTTGACTCCATGTAGTCGATGAAACAAACTCGACTCAAGGTGCCCTTCTTGGCATTTGCTTGGCAGGTCTTGTTGTTCTTAGCTGAGAACACGGTCTTTGGATTCAAGGTACCCATAAGCGCACCTGTTGTCATATAACCAATATTCATGCCTTGCATAACGTTGTTATCCCAACGCTTATCAGGACCTTTATTGAACTCATCATTGATCTTCTTAAAGGCAGTTACATATTCATCGCTGGAGTCTCCTGGGGCTGGAGCATGTGATGCACTAATCAAGCCCTTTAGTAGAGCAGCACTTGAAGCCGCAGGGATTCCTTGCCCTAGGGCAATTTGCTGAATAGTTGTGGCATCGGCACCAACGCTAATTACTACCCACTTTTCTGGGCTGTAACCTAATTTGGCTGCGGTTAGAAGTGCAACCGCAGTTCCAGATGAAACAGCCGCGATAATCGCAATTTCAACATTGTTTGCCTTTAATTGTGAGATCTGACTTACCAAGGCATTTGGAACTGATTGTGAACCTGAGACGAAGTTAGCAAGGGTCTTCTTAGCTTCAAACTTTAATCCAGCTTTAGTAAAGCCTTCAAGAGCATTTCGACCGAAGTCATCAGTTTGGTACAAAATACCAATCTTCTTATCGGCATAAGTTTCTTTCAGATACTTACCTACGATTTTCGCTTCAGTTACATATGTACCTAGTGCTGCGAAAGTTGTTGGGTAGGTAGCTGGCTTATAGAACTCGGTATATCCAGTATTTAGAAATACATCAGGAATCTTGCGGCGATTAATGTCCTTGATAACTGCAATGTGAGTCTGAGTTCCAACGCTTCCAGCAAATGCGAATACTTTTTCCTTGTTAATTAGTGATGAGGCAGTAGAAATAGTTAAGCCTGCTTTGTAAGCATCATCCTTAACTTCTAGACGAATCTTCTTTCCGCCAATGCCGCCCTTTGAATTTACATAATCAAAGTAACCGCGCATTGCGTCATCAATTTTGTTATAACCCGGGCTAGCTGGACCAGTTTGCGGTAGCTGCATACCGAGAACAATGTCGGATGTCCCGCTTACATCGGTTGAGTTTGCATTTGCCGGAATCTCGGCAAGCGTCATTGATCCCGCGATGAGCACGGCGGTTAGGCCAATTAGCTTCTTGCGAGATAGAGATGCACGTATATTCACTGCGTTCACTCTTTCTACTTCGATATACCGTCAGGTCGCTATTTCGCTAACTGATCGGAAACTGGACCAGAGGTGATCCAGAACACGCTGAAACTATCAGAGGGTTAACGGAAAGTGAACTAAATGGCCCGCCGAACCGGCAATCGTTATTGGGAAGTTATTTGAGCAAACTACTTGTGGCGTGGCTTGTGGTGGTGGAGGGCTCCAGCAACACCAGCTGGGTTTAAGACAACTGTCAGAATCAGCAAAATCCCAGAAACCATGGCTGGCAGGTAGTCGCCGACTTGGGGCGCAAGTTCCCAGCCACCAGTAATTTTATCGATTAGATCTGGAAGGAATACGACTAACGCAGCGCCAAAAAAGGCACCCGCAATGCTGCGCAAACCACCGAGTATTGCGCCGGTTAGCAGCGCAAGTGAAAGTGAAACTGGATAAACGCTTGGCCCCACAATTCCACGTAAGCCGTACATAGCACCAGCTAAGCCAGCAAAACCTGAAGCAACCACAAAAGTAAATATCTTTATTCGCTGCACATTGATACCCGCAAGGGATGCGGCGATTTCATGATCTCGAACTGCGCGCCAACTGCGGCCGGTACGCGATTTGAAAATATTCAAAGCTAAGAAAAGTGCAATAGTGGCAAAGGGCAGAACTGCAAACAATTGCCATTGCTCATAACCGATTTCACCTATGGCACTTGAGAGCCATTCTGGTGGATTTCCAAAATCCACACTGAGGCCGACATCGCCACCAAAGACTGATTCAAATCGCGTAGCCAGAGATGGAATTGCAAGTGCGATAACCAAAGTTGTGCCAGCTAGATATGGGCCAGATAAACGCGCGGCGGTAATTCCTAAAATCCAGCCGGCAATTAAAGAAACCAGGGCTGCGATGATAATTGATTGCCAATAAGTAAAACCTAAATTCAAGATAACTAAGGCACAGGTATAGCCACCAACTGCCATAAGCGCGCCTTGGCCAAGTGAAATTTGGCCAGATAACCCAGTCAAGAAAGTGATTGATAAAATTGCGGTAAAGTAGATCAGCACCACAGAAAGTTGGCCCTGATTGTAGGGATCAAAAACTTTTCCTAAGTAAAAAATTATCACAAAGAAAATTAGTGATTTAATGAGATTGCCTTTTTGGATGTGTTTAAGCACGGCGCACCTCTTTGCTGCCCAGAATGCCTTGTGGTCGCACCAATAGAACAATTAATAGAAGCGCCAAGATCGCTAGGAAAATGTCGGCCGGTGAGCTATAGACGTTAACAAATGAGATAACTAGACCCAAGATAAGGCCACCCAGAACTCCACCTGGCAAGCTATCTAAGCCGCCAATAACAGTTGCCGTAAAACCGATAATGAGAATCAAATCAAGGGTATTTGGAGATAAATTGGTATTTGGAGTAACTAATAAACCAGCCAATGATGATGCAGCACCTGAGATCGCCCAACTTAGCGTGCGCACAGAACTAGTGCGAATTCCGCTTAGCCGTGCCACTTCTGGGTTTAGTGCGCTAGCACGCATTGCCAAACCCATACCAGTCTTCTGAAAGAAAATAGTGGTGATTATCAAAGTCACTAAGACGATACCAATTACAAATAAATCAAATGCGGTAAATGGCATCACTGTGCCGCCAATAGAAAGACCCAAGGTATTAACTGGTGCCGGAAAACCACGTTCTTCGGCCGCCCAGATCATGCCAGCTGCTGCCTGCAGAATTCCTAAAATGCCAAGGGATGCAATTACTGGAACTGTTCCGCGCATAGCTGGACTTGCCAACATGGCTGAAGTTCGCTTTCCAGATAATGGGCGCATCACAAGTAAATCAACGGCAACGCCGAGAGCTGTACCAACTGCTAAAGCTACGAAAAAAGCAACCCAGTAGGAGTACCCATTCATAATCATGGTTGATGCAACATAAGTACTAAACATGGCTTGACCCATTTGGGCAAAGTTAACAACGCCTGCGCCTCGCCAAACTAAAACTAATCCAAGTGCAACGAGTGCATAGATTGAACCACTCGCAGTTCCGGCGAAGACCGCTGATAAGAATTGTTCCATTGCGCCTTCCCCCTAATATCCCAAGTAAGCAGCACGCAACGAGGCATCTGCTTTTAATTCGGCGGCCGGCAAATTTGCCACAACTTTTCCAAGGGAGAGCAAAACGCCGTAATCAGCAACTGCCAAAGCAGTGTTGGCGTTTTGTTCAACTAACAAAACAGTCAAGCCACTCTTACGACAGAGATCATTAACGGTTTGAATGATTTGCTCAACCACAAGTGGCGCGAGGCCAAGTGATGGTTCATCGAGCAGAAGCAATTTTGGGCGAGATACTAAAGCTCGACTAATCGCCAACATCTGACGCTCGCCGCCCGACAAAGTGCCAGCTAACTGCTTACTGCGCTCAGCTAGTCGAGGAAAAAGCTCGTAAACCTCTTCGGTGGCCAGCTTTACATCGCTGCGGTGACTTCTACGGCGGAAGAGTGAACCCATCTCAATATTTTCAGCCACAGTTAACTGGGAAATAACAGCGTGACCTTCGGGAACATGAGCGATACCAGATCGCACAATTGATTCTGGTGCTTTACCGATTAGTGATTTATCTGCCCAAATAATCTGACCGCTCTTGGCGCGTTCGAGTCCAGAAATAGTGCGCAACAAAGTGCTCTTACCTGCGCCATTGGCACCAATAACCGTGGTTATCTTTCCTTCCGCGGCGGTAAATGAAACATCGTCAAGTGCGCGAATCGCACCATACTCAGTAACTAAATTTTCAATCTTAAGCATGAGACCCGCCAATTTCTTGGCCATCAACATTTGTCCCGAGATAAGCCGCAACTACAGCTGGGTCGCGCTTAACTGTGTTGAAGTCACCGCTTGCAATTACTTTGCCGAAGTTAAGAACATAAACTTCATCAGAGATGTCTCGTACGAAATCAACATGATGTTCTACGATTAAAATTGCACATTGGCGTTTCAATTGCTTAATTAAAGTCGCTAACTCATCAATTTCGTCTTGACCAAGGCCGGCAGCTGGCTCATCAAGTAAAAGTAGTTTTGGTTTCATTACCAATGCACGAGCAATCGCAACTCGCTTCGAGTCAGGGTAAGTGAGTTCGGTTGGTTCTAGGAACGCGGTGTGTGCAGCCCCAGCCCAAGCCAAAGCATCATGCGCGCGAGCTTCAAGTTGCTTTTCAAATTTTGGCGAGAAACCTAAGAGGTCACGAATAAAATTAGATTTATTATGGGAATCAGCGCCCATCATGACATTTTCTAAAACAGTTAGTCCACTGAACAAACCAACACCTTGCAGAGTGCGCGCGATTCCTAACTTTGCGAGCGCTTGCGGTTTTGGCCAATCTATTTTCTTGCCCTCTACTGAAATTGAGCCACTATCTGGTTCGACTAGCCCGGAAATTGCATTAAAGATGGTGGTCTTGCCGGCGCCATTTGGCCCGATTAAGCCAACTACGGAATTAGGAGCAACTTTTAAATAGACATCATCGAGTGCTGTTAATCCGCCAAATTTTACGGTCAGGCCAGCGATAGCGATTAAGTCAGTTTGATCACTCATGAGGGTAGATTCTAGGTACTCGCGGCCCAATTCTGGTGGTCATTTCATAATTAATACTGCCGCTGGCAGATCCCCAATCTTCGGCAGTGAATTCACCTTCTTCACCGTTATTGAAAATAACCACATAATCGCCAGCTTTAGCTGAGGTTTCCGGACCCAGATCAACAACAAATTGATCCATTGAAACTCGGCCAATAATTGGTGAGCGTTTTCCACCAAAAAATACGCCAGCAGCCTTTGCTATGCGCGGAATTCCATCGGCATATCCCATGGCAACTACACCTAGAACTGTGTCGCGTGATGTTGACTCAGTAGCACCGTAGCCAACCGGAGAATTGGCTGGGACTTTCTTAACTAAATGCAACTTTGCGCGAACTTCCATGGCAGCTAGCAAACCAAGTGAATTGCTAGTTCCGAGATGTTCCAGATCAGGAGTTAACCCGTACATCGCGATTCCCGCGCGTACTAAATCAAAGGCCGCACTTTGATTTGTAAGTGCTGCTGCCGAATTTGCTAAATGCTTCAACTGTGGGCGCACACCCACTGCTGCTAAATCCGAAATTGCTTTATTGAAGCTAGTTAGCTGATCTTGGTTTTGTTTTTCACTAACTTCATCAGCGCGAGCGAAGTGAGAGAAAATCCCAACAACTTCGACTTTACTAAAATCTGATTTAAGGAAATCTGACCACTCTTCTAAAAATCCTCCGCGGGTCATGCCAGTATCTACTTCAATATGGATGCGTGCTCGTCTGCCGGTTGCCACAATTTCGTTGAAAATTTCAAGGGACGGAACTGCTAAATCAATTTGAGCATCGATAGCAGCTGCGTAATCTGATCCAAGTGGAACAAGCCAAGCCAGAATCGGTGCCTCAACACCACTAGTGCGAAGTGTGTGCGCTTCTTCAATGAGAGCAACACCCAGCCAAGAAGCTCCAGCCGCAATTGCGCTTTTAGCAACTGGTACTAACCCATGGCCATAGGCATCGGCTTTAACAACTGCCATTAGCTCGACACCTGAAGTGGCTTTTAGTTTCTTAACATTTGCTGCGATCGCTGATAAATCAACTGCTGCTTCGGCGCGATTACTCATTAGCGCTCCACAATCACAAAGGCGGAGGCAATTCCGGCATCATGTGAGAGAGATAAATGCACGGCAGCTCCATCAACTAAATCGGCAATTTCGCCACGGAACAAAAACGCTGGCTTGCCGCTTTCTAAATTAATCACTTCGGCATCATGCCACGGCAAACCTTTGCCAGCGCTAAGCGCTTTAGCTAGGGCTTCTTTGGCGGCAAAGCGAGCAGCCAGTGAATGAATAGGTTTGGTTTGTTCGGCAACCGTGAAAAGGCGTTCTTTAAGTCCCGTCGTGCGCTTGAGCGCTTCGGTGAATCTAGCAATATCAACTACATCGATTCCTACGCCATCGATCATTCTTGATCCTTACGCGAAGGCATCAACCGGTCAAGAGCTGTAACCCCGATTAGGAGTGCTCCACCTAGAAAAATTCCACCAATTAAATCTGAGAACCAGTGGGTATTTCGGTAAAGGGATACAACCATAATCGCTGTGGTTACAGACGAAATAATTGTAATTAAATATTTAGCGCTCTTCGGTTCACTCCATAGATATCGGTAAACCAAATAAGCAAAAAGTCCCCAGATTAAAACTGCATTAGATATATGGCCACTCGGATATGACATTCCGCCAGAATTCAGGAGATCCATATCCAAGCGAGGTTTAGTTCTGCCGATGTAAAGCTTAAAAACACCGACCACGCCATTTAGCGCAAGCAGTGCAACTAAGGAAAGTAATAGTGGGCGATAAGTATTAAACCTGTGCCACAGAAATGCCGATAGCAACAAGATAGCTACTGCGCTTAAGCCACGAAGCCCCAAGTCATCGATGCGACGTAAAACAAAATAGACCCATTTGGGAAAGAGATATCGATCGAAGGTAGCAAATTTATCATCGATTGCAATGAGCCAACCTGCCGTTACAACTTGATAAGTTACAAAGAGGAAGCCGGAGGCAGCGAAAGCTGCCCAAGAGAATGAGCGACTTAACTCTTCGCGTTGGTGGGCTTTCAATTTAAGCATTATTCGACCGTTACCGACTTAGCTAGATTACGAGGTTGGTCGACATCATTGCCTCGGGCAATCGCCATCTCATAAGCAAAAACCTGCAGCGGCACAGTTGCTAAGACGGGCTGGAAAAGTGCTGGCGCAACTGGAATTCGAATGACATGAGTAGCGCCAGTTACTTCAGCGCCTTCTTCAGCAATCACAATTACCTGTGCGCCACGAGCTTTAACTTCTTGAATGTTGCTTAACATTTTTTCATCGAGTGAATGTTCATGTCCGGCTGGAACTATGGCAATTACTGGAGTTCCTTCTTCAATTAACGCAATTGGGCCATGCTTTAACTCGCCACCTGCGAAACCTTCAGCATGCATGTAGGCAAGCTCTTTTAGCTTTAGTGCGCCTTCCAAGGCGGCTGGAAAACCAACGTTACGTCCCAAGAACAAAACAGATGAACTCTTAGCAAAGGTACGAGTAAGTGCTCGAAGTGGTTCGACAGTTTCCAAAATTGCTTCAATTTTTGCTGGTAACTCAAGTAGTTCGCTATAAAGGTCAGCTACTTCGGAGTCAGTTAATTGTTTACGTACTTGAGCTAAGTGCAGGCCAATCAAGTAGGCCGCAACAACTTGAGTTAAAAATGCCTTAGTAGAGGCCACTGCAATTTCTGGCCCTGCGTGGGTGTAAAGAACCGCATCTGATTCGCGCGGAATCGTTGAGCTATTGGTGTTACAGATTGCCAATACGCGAGCACCAGCAGCTTTAGCGTGACGAAGCGCCATCAAAGTGTCCATGGTTTCACCTGATTGCGAAATCGCAATAACCAATGTTTGAGCATCAATGATTGGATCGCGATAGCGATACTCGCTCGCAATTTCCACTTCAACTGAAATCTTGGCCCACTTTTCAATGGCGTATTTTGCAATCATGCCAGCGTGATAAGCAGTACCACAGGCAATTACTACGATTTTCTTAAGTGCGCGAATTTCTTCATGACTCATCTTTAATTCATCAAGTTCAATTTGATTGTTATCAGTTAAGCGGCCAATCAAAGTATCAGCGACTGCTTTAGGTTGCTCAAAAATCTCTTTGAGCATGAAGTGGTTAAAGCCGCCTTTTTGAGCAGCCTCAGCATCCCAAGTAACTTGATACTCGCGTGGAGTTTGGGCATTGCCATCAAGGTCAGTGATCTCAAAACCAGTTGGCGAAATCACCACAATTTCATCTTGGCCAAGTTCAACTGCGCGCTTGGTGTATTCAATGAATGCTGCCACATCGGATGCTAAGAAGAATTCGTTATCGCCAACACCTAGTACCAAGGGTGAATTACGGCGCACGCCAACAATTACGCCAGGATTATCTGCATGCACCGCTAATAGCGTGAAGGAGCCACGCAAAGTTTTAACGGCTTCGCGCATCGCAGCTGGCAGATCACCATTGAATTCTTTGCGCAGATCACTTAATAAGTGGGCGACAGATTCGGTATCGGTATCCGAATGAAACTTATGACCTTTAGCTTGCAGCTCTGCCTTTAATTTGCTGTAATTCTCGATAATGCCATTATGAATAACGGCTAGTTTGCCTTCGTTATCTACATGTGGGTGTGCGTTGTTATCAGTTGGTCCCCCGTGCGTAGCCCAACGAGTATGGCCAATTCCAGAAGTAGCAGATGGCAGCTGGTCGCCCAGTGAACTTTCTAGATTGCCCAACTTGCCCGCACGCTTTTCAATAAATAATTTGCCGCTAGTTCCAAGTGCGATACCTGCTGAGTCATAACCGCGATATTCCAGGCGACGTAAGCCTTCAATTAATGGAGTTATGGCTGAATTAGTTCCGGTGTAGCCAACAATGCCGCACATATTGTTATCTCAATTCATTTTCTACAACTTGAGCGAGCTTGGTTGCCACATCTTGCGCAACACCATCACTTTGAGCCTCAACCATAACGCGTACTAAAGGTTCGGTGCCTGAAGCACGTAGCAATACTCGGCCATTTGAACCTAGTTCTGCTTCGGCTGCCTTAACTGCATCAGCGATAGCTGTAGAACTAGCAAGACGTTCTTTAGCCACATTCTTAACATTGATTAATACTTGTGGGAATCGCACCATTACGCGAGAAAGTTCTTGCAGGGTCTGCCCAGATCGTTTCACTTCAGCCAATAATTGCAACGCTGTAAGCAAGCCATCGCCAGTATTAGCGTAATCGCGCATGATCACGTGACCTGATTGCTCACCACCTAAACTAAAATCTGATTGCAGCATTGCTTCTAAAACATAGCGATCGCCAACTGCCGTAGTTACTACTTCAATTCCGGACTCAGCCATTGCGTGCATGAAACCAAGATTGCTCATAACGGTGCCGACAATTGTGTTGGCCTTTAATTTGCCTTGCGCTTTAAAACCTTTAGCCAGAATTGCCATGATCACATCGCCATCAATTTCAGCGCCTGTGGCATCAATAGCTAAGCAACGATCGGCATCGCCATCGTGAGCGATTCCAACATCGGCGCCATTCTTAAGCACGGCGCTACGTAAAAACTCTAGATGAGTTGAACCAACGCCATCGTTGATATTCCAGCCATCAGGCTTATTCGCTATTGCGATCACTTCAGCGCCTGCGCGAGCTAAAGCAACTGGTGCGGTAAAAGATGAAGCACCATTGGCGCAATCAACTACAACCTTTAGACCACTTAATGAAACGTCAATTGTTGAAAGCAAGTGCTCAATGTACTTATCAACTAATTGGTCATCGCTGATTACTCGACCCACAGCTGCGCCAGTTGGGTGTTGCCAAGGTTCGCCAATACGGGCTTCAACTAGTGCTTCGACCTCATCGGCTAACTTTTCGCCACCTCGTTGAAATAACTTAATGCCGTTATCTGGCATTGGATTATGCGAAGCACTGATCATTACGCCAAGATCTGCGCCAGTGCTAGCAACTAAGTAAGCAACTGCCGGAGTTGGCACAACGCCGACGCGATAAACATCAACACCAGCGCTGGTTAAGCCAGCTACAACTGCGGCTTCTAGAAACTCACCGGATGCTCGTGAATCTTGGCCCACAATTGCGCGCGGGCGATCGTTTGAATTTTCTACGAGGATATGAGCTGCAGCAACAGCGACATCAAGTGCTAATTCAGCAGTTAGATCAACGTTTGCTAAACCACGAATGCCGTCGGTTCCAAAGAGTGACAAAAAGTCCTCCTCCTGCCGAGATAGCTACCGAATAACTCGGTGAAAGTGTATTAGCGCTTGCTGTATTGAGAACGCTTACGAGCCTTCTTTAGGCCGTACTTCTTGCGTTCGATAACACGAGCATCGCGCTTTAGGAAGCCAGCCTTCTTAAGTGCTGGGCGGTTAGCCTCAACATCGATCTCGTTTAGCGCGCGAGCAACACCTAGACGAAGTGCGCCAGCTTGACCTGAAACTCCACCACCGTTGATGCGAGCAACAACGTCGTAACCATTTTCAGCACCTACTGTGCGGAATGGCTCTGAGACTAATTGTTGGTGAACCTTATTTGGGAAGTAATTCTCAAGCGTCTTTCCATTAACGACCCACTTGCCTGAACCAGGAACTAAGCGAACGCGAGCAACAGCTTCCTTGCGACGACCTGTGCCGCCACCTGGAGCTTTAATTGCTGGGCGGTTTGTCGCTGCAGCTGGAGATGATGATGAGTAAGAAGTTAATTCTTGTGCTTCATCAAGTTCGATAGTTGTATTTTCAGACATGTATTTTCTATTCCCTTTTTCTATCGATTACTTAATGATCTGTGAAACTTGCTCGAAAACATATGGAGTTGGAGCTTGTGCTGCGTGTGGGTGATTTGGACCCGCATAAACTTTTAGCTTTGAAGCAATATCGCGGCCAAGACGGTTCTTAGGAATCATTCCCTTGATTGCCTTTTCAACTGCGCGAGTTGGGTGCTTTTCCATCAAGTCACCGTAAACAGTTGAAGTTAAACCGCCTGGGAAACCTGAGTGGTGATGTGCAAACTTTTGAGTGGTCTTTGAACCAGATAGCGCGATCTTTTCCGCGTTAATAACAATTACAAAGTCACCCATGTCCATGTGTGGAGCAAACGTTGCTTTGTGCTTTCCGCGTAGAAGTGCAGCAGCATGAGTTGCCAAGCGACCCAACACAACATCTTGGGCGTCGATGACATGCCACTTTCGCACTACATCGCCAGGCTTTGGACTATATGTACGCACGCTATTGCCTACCTTCTTTTAGTTCTGAATTGAAAATTAGAAAGTCCACCTCGCGGCGGGCTTGATCTAGAGGGGTAAGGCTACCGTCACGCTCGCGCTGGGTCAAAATTGGATTTGGGTCAAAATGAGCGTGAATCAATGGTCAAATATTGGCTCAGGGCTCTCGTAAACCCGACCATTTGCTCCGAAAACAAGGAACCTCGTGAAGCCTCTGGTGAACCAACGATCATGGGTCACGGCCATGACTGTGCCTTCATATCGATTAAGGGCTGCTTCCAAACTTTCAGCCGATGCTAAATCAAGGTTGTCAGTTGGCTCGTCGAGTAGCAACGCTGTTGAACCCATTAACTCAAGTAATAGAACCTGGAAGCGGGCTTGTTGCCCACCTGAAAGGGAAGAGAATTTTTGTTCAGCTTGGCCATCAATTTCATACTTTCGCAGCACGCTCTTGGCTGGCCCTAATTGCAGTGAATGTTCTTGCCAAAGGATTTCGAGCAGAGTTTTACTTTCAAATTCTGGATGCGCATGAGTTTGTGCAAAATAACCAACCTCAACGCGTGCGCCAAGTTTCCAATTACCCGTGTATTTAACGGTTTCATCGCCGGAAATCATGCGTAGGAAGTGTGACTTACCAGTGCCGTTCTTTCCCAACACAGCAACGCGATCGCCAAAGAAAACTTCAAAATTAAATGGTTCAGTTAAATTCTCAATCGCTAAGTTCTCGAATGTAAGTGCCCGCAGGCCGGTGCGACCGCCGCGTAAGCCAACTTTCACATCTTGTTCAAGAGGCGGTGCTTCTGGCGCACCGGCTTCTTCGAACTTTCGCAGACGCGTTTGCATGGCATGATATTTATTGGCCATATCATGGCTGCTTGCTGCCTGCACTTGTAGTGTGCGAACTAAATCCTTCAACCGCTGATGTTCTTGTTGCCAGCGCAAAAGTACTTCGGCAAAGCGTTTATTGCGAGCAACTCGTGCTTCATGCCAAGTTGAGAACTTTCCGCCATGCACCCAAGTGGTGTTACCGCTAACGCCTTGTTCAAGAGTCACAATTCGATTTGCTACGTTATCAAGTAATTCACGATCGTGGCTAACGAATAAAACAGTTTTCTTGGTTGCGGTTATTACTTCTTCGAGCCAACGCTTTGAAGGAACATCTAAGTAGTTATCTGGCTCATCAAGTAATAAAACTTCATCGGGACCTTCAAGAAGTGCGCGCAAAACTAATTTCTTCTGTTCTCCCCCAGAAAGGGTATTTACTTTACGTTCGGCAACTTCATCAAATGATTTACCAAGTGCTTCGGTGCAGCAAACATCCCAAATAACTTCGAAGTCATACCCACCGGCATCGCCCCAATCAATGATTGCTTGAGCATATGCCATCTGATCTTTTTCAGTATTGCGCATATTCATTTGCTCTTCAGTGGTTTTTATCTTCTGTGCCGCATCCTGAATACGTTTAGGAGCGACTGAAACAAGTAGATCGCGCACAGTTGAGTCATCGCGAACTGAACCAATGAACTGACGCATAATGCCAAGGCCACCAGAGATAGCCACTTGTCCAGAATCAGGTGAAATATCGCCACAAATCATGCGAATCAAAGTTGTTTTACCAGAACCATTGGCACCAATTAAAGCAACCTTAGCGCCATCGCCAACGCGAAAACTTACATCACTTAGTAAGACTCGACCATCAGAGAGTGAATACTCGACTGCGTTAACGTCAATATGACCCACGCTATTCCTCGCTTCGGCGCGAGATAGTTAACGCAGCGCGAGCAATTAACTCGGTGTCATCTGGATAATCAACTTGAGCCAAAGTTAAACCCTCGGCCGGGAAAACCATTGACTCAGAAATACGCTCTCGGTTAGCCAGCATTTCGGCGATCCAGCTTGGTTCAAAGCGACCTTCGGCAACGCAAACAGCTGAGCCCACTAAGTTGCGCACCATTGAGTAACAGAAAGCATCGGCCACAACTTGGGCAACTAACAAGCCATCGGCTTTGCGCTCCCAGTGAAAAGTCTCAAGGGTACGAATAGTTGTAGCGCCTTCGCGGAATTTACAAAAAGCCGCAAAATCATGCTCGCCTAATAACAGCGCACTAGCTTCATTTAGTCGCTCTAGATCTAGTGGCCGATACCAACTCGCGCGGTCGTAACGATCTAATGGATTGATTGCTTTGTTGGCATCAACAATTTGATATCTATAGTGTCGTCGAAGTGCTGAGAACCGAGCGTGAAAACCTTCGGGCGCTACTTCGATTTCCAGAACTCGCAAATCAAGATCAAGTAATCTATTTAAGCGATATGCCAGATCACTAAGGTCAGAACTTTCGGGAACATCAATATGAATTATTTGTGCCGTGGCATGAACGCCAGCATCGGTACGACCGGCCACAATACTTTCGCACGGGTATCGAATGATGGTGGCAAATGCGGTCTCAAATTCTTCCTGCACGGTGCGACGAGCTGGTTGTTTTGCCCAACCCGAAAAATTTGTGCCGTCGTAGGCAAGTTTGATTTTTAAACGAAGAAACCCACCCTCAGGAAAGAGAGTGGGTTCCGACATTTGAGTAAGTGACTAAGTTTTAAAAGCTTAGTTATCTTTCTCAGTTAATACTTCGATGACTGCCATAGGCGCATTGTCACCCTTACGTGGACCTACTTTGGTGATACGTGTGTAGCCACCATTGCGGGTAGCAAAACGTGGACCAATTTCAGTGAAGAGATGATGAACAACGCCCTTGTTAGCAATTGTTGCTAGAACGCGACGACGAGCATCGAGGTCACCCTTCTTCGCAAAAGTAATTAGCTTCTCGGCCAATGGACGAAGACGCTTTGCCTTTGCTTCAGTTGTAGTGATCTTGCCATGCTCAAATAGTTGCTCTGCAAGAGTTCCTAGAATATGGCGCTCGTGTGATGGGCCACTGCCCAGACGAGGACCTTTAGTTGGTTTTGGCATTTTATCTCCTAGGCCTGATCTGCTTCAACGAAATCATCGTCAACAGCTGCGTTGTAGTTCTGGTGCTTAGTTGGATCGAAGCCAGCTGGGCTGTCCTTAAGTGACATTCCCATTGAGACCAACTTTGCCTTGACCTCATCGATGGACTTTGAACCAAAGTTACGAATATCTAGTAGATCAGCTTCTGAGCGATTTACTAGTTCACCAACTGTGTGAATGCCTTCGCGCTTCAAGCAGTTGTATGAGCGAACTGTTAGATCTAGATCTTCGATTGGAAGTGCTAAGTCAGCGGCAAGAGCTGCATCCATAACAGATGGCCCCATTTCGATTCCTTCAGCATCTAGATTTAATTCGCGAGCAAGGCCGAATAGCTCAACCAAAGTCTTACCAGCTGATGCAACTGCATCGCGTGGCTTCATTGATGGCTTGGCTTCAACATCGATAACTAAACGATCGAAGTCGGTGCGCTGCTCAACACGAGTAGCTTCAACTTTGTAAGTAACTTTCAAAACAGGTGAGTAGATGGAGTCAACCGGAATACGGCCGATCTCTGCCCCAGCTTGCTTGTTCTGAACTGCAGTTACATAACCGCGACCGCGCTCGACAGTAAGTTCGATTTCGAGGTTCGCTTTATCGTTAAGTGTTGCGATGTGCAGCTCTGGGTTATGTACTTCAACGCCAGTTGGAACCGCAATGTCAGCACCAGTTACGGGACCAGCACCAGTCTTGCGGATGTATAGAACGCTTGGCTCATCGTTATCTGATGAAAGAACCAGGTTCTTAATGTTAAGAACGATATCTGTGAGATCTTCCTTAACGCCTTCAAGAGTGGTGAACTCATGTAGAGCGCCGGCAACGCGAATGCTGGTAACTGCTGCACCTGGAATAGATGAAAGGAGAGTACGGCGCATGCTGTTGCCTAGGGTGTAACCGAAACCTGGCTCAAGCGGTTCAATGATGAACCGTGAGCGATGCTCAGAAACTACTTCTTCACTGAGGGTGGGACGTTGTGCAATTAGCACTGTTGCTCCTCTTTCTCTTGGTAATCCACTATTTGATCACCGGGTTGGTTATTACTTGGAATAAAGTTCGACGATTAACTGCTCTTCAACTTGGGTGTCGATAATTGAACGCGCTGGTGTGGAGTGAATGATGATGCGCATCTGCGAACCAACAACTTCCATCCAGGCTGGAACTGACTTCTCGCCAAGTTCGGCGCTAGCCACAATAAATGGAGTTAGATCAAGTGACTTTGGTAGAACATCAATGATGTCCATCGCTGTAACGCGGTAAGAAGGAATGTTTACCTTCTTGCCATTGACCAAGAAGTGTCCGTGACGAACTAGCTGACGTGCCATGTCGCGGCTCTTAGCAAAGCCTGCGCGGAAGACAACGTTATCTAGACGTGTTTCAAGAATTACAAGAAGGTTTTCACCAGTCTTGCCCTGCTTACGGTTAGCTTCTTCGTAGTAACCACGGAATTGCTTTTCTAGAACGCCGTAAATGCGTGCGCACTTTTGCTTTTCGCGCATCTGCAATAGGTATTCAGATTCCTTGGCACGACCACGGCCGTGTTGTCCTGGTGGATAAGGACGAGATTCGATCGGACACTTTGGTCCATCGCACTTTGCGCCCTTAAGGAAGAGCTTTACTTTTTCGCGACGGCAACGCTTGCAGTCTGCTCCGGTATAACGAGCCATTTATTCTCTTCCTTCCTTAAACTCGACGTGGTTTACATGGACGGCAACCGTTGTGTGGAGCTGGAGTTACATCTGAGATGGCTCCAACTTCAAGACCGGCTGCTTGTAATGAACGAATTGCAGTTTCACGACCAGAGCCTGGGCCCTTTACGAAAACATCAACTTTCTTTAAGCCATGCTCTTGTGCGCGACGAGCTGCAGCTTCTGCTGCGAGCTGTGCTGCGAAAGGTGTTGACTTACGTGAGCCCTTGAAACCAACTTGGCCAGATGATGACCAAGAGATAACAGCGCCGGTTGGATCTGTAATAGAGATGATTGTGTTGTTGAAAGTTGACTTGATGTAAGCCTGTCCAACAGCAACGTTCTTCTTCTCTTTCTTACGAAGCTTAACTTTGCCCTTTGCGCCGCCTTTAGCGGTAGCAGCGGTCTTTGATTTAGGAGCGGCCATTACTTAGTCACCTTCTTCTTACCTGCAATTGCCTTACGTGGTCCCTTACGGGTACGAGCGTTTGTATGAGTGCGCTGACCACGAACAGGAAGTCCCTTGCGGTGACGAATACCTTGGTAGCTTTGAATTTCAACTTTACGACGAATGTCGCCTGCGATTTCGCGGCGAAGATCGCCTTCAATCTTAAAGTTAGCTTCGATATATTCGCGAAGCTTTGCGAGTTCTGGTTCTTGTAGATCCTTAACGCGAACATCTGGGCTAATGCCAGTTGCAGCTAATGTCTTCTGTGAACGGGTAAGACCCATTCCGAAGATATATGTAAGGGCGACCTCTAGGCGCTTTTCGCGCGGAAGATCGACACCAACTAAACGTGCCATTTATATTCTGCCTTTTCAGTATCCGGAAGGTCCTGCCGCAATGCTTCTCAAGTTTTCACTTAAGCCTCGGCCTACCGGTCCAAGGGTCTGCGCTAATTTCTTAGCACAGTCGCACCACGCGTTCTTGATTATTTTCTTTCGAAGCTAACCAATTCTTATTTAGTTTTTGTACAGCCTTGAGAAAATTTATCCTTGACGTTGCTTGTGACGAAGATTCTCACAAATGACCATGACGCGACCACGGCGACGAATAACTTTGCACTTATCGCAAATCTTCTTCACGCTTGGGTTCACCTTCATTTGTCAGACTCCTCTATTACTTGTAACGGTAAATAATGCGACCTCTTGTTAGGTCATATGGACTTAGCTCTACGATCACACGGTCAGCTGGCAAAATACGAATGTAGTTCTTTCGCATTTTTCCGCTGATGTGCGCAAGAATCTTGTGCCCATTAGTTAGCTCCACACGAAACATCGCGTTAGGAAGCGCTTCAGCTACGGTGCCTTCGATTTCGATCGCACCATCTTTACTAGCCAAGCGTTACCTTCTTCTCTGATTCAACTCATCGATCTCGATGAGCATGGAGCAGCCACTTATAAATTCTGGAAATTATTTAAAACTTAAAAGTCCTAAATCCCCCAAGATTCGCAAGTGACGCGAAGGGTTAGTCTAAAGCGAGCGGGAGAATAAGGGAAATCGGTCAATTTGGCTGGATTGACTCACAGGGCTGTGAATATTGAGCTTGCCAGCAGGGCAGCTAGCCCCAAAAAGACCGATCCAGCCCCTGCTGCCCCAGCGACCGCACCTGCTGAGGCTGGAACTACGAACTGGCCCACCCGATTGGCGGTCAATCTGGCCGAAATCGCCAAGGCTCGATCCTCTGGTGGGGCAATTCTGGAAACCAGCGACATGGTCAACGGCTGGCCAACCCCGAGGGCTAAACCGGCAATCGCAACTGCAATACCGAGCGAAATAGGGGTGCGGGCAAAGAACATTGCGGCACAGAAAACAGTGGATGCGATGATGCTGCTGACCATTAAGAAATGCGAACCTAATTTCTGAGCGATAGCACCTAAGAAGATACGAGAGAACATCGAAGTGCCAGCACGAATAGCCAGAATCACACCGACAGCAAATGGCGAGAAATTATTCTCGGTACCAAATAGTGGCAAGAACACAATAAGAACATCTACTGCAGATGAAACTGCAAGTGAAATATAAATCGCTTTACCCATGCCAGGTTTCTTAAGCATGGATATGGCCGCCGTAAAAGTTCCACCTTGGTTTACCGTTTGCTTAACCGCAATTTTCTGATTGCGCCAATAAAAAGTTGGCAATAGTGCAATTAGTGCCAAGCCTGCTGCTGTAAAGAATCCCATTGAAGTTGATTTCGGTAACACGCCATTTGATCCTGCCGCGATGCCGCCAAGTAACGGTCCGACCATTTGGCCAAGAGATGCGCCAAAAGCGTAGTAACCAAAGAAGCCATCTAGATTCTCATTCGGGCTACGAGTTGAAATCATTGTCTGTCCACCGATCACACCAATTAAATGTGAGACTCCGATTGCCGCTGTCGTAACCATTAGTAAAAACAATGAATCTACAAATGCAAAACCAATTGCGAGCAGAAACATAGTCGAAGCACCAAAGACGATGTATTTGGCTTCGCCAAAACGACCAACGTTTTTGCCCAAGAAAAGTGCCAATACAATTGGGAAGAGCGCATAGACCGCACCAAGTACTCCAATTTGTGCAGGAGTCGCACCAATTTCAATTGCCCGATAAGTAATCATCGGGCGAATCAGCGAGATGCTAGCCAGAGTAGATGATGAACTAATTAAAAGGATCGCGATCCACTTTGGCATGCGCACTGAGAACACCTAACTAATAATTGCTTTTTTGGCCTTCATCTTTCGTCGAAGCCGAGCGACCGTTGGTCCGATAATAACTAAGAATAGAACTAGATACAGAATCTTAGATAACGGTGAAGCAACAAGGGTTCCGTAGTCGCCAGCACTGATTTGCAAGGCTCTACGGAACTGCAGTTCGAGATTTGGTCCCAGAATTAAACCCAGAATCAACGGTGTAATCGGCATTCCGTATCTACGGAAGAGGAAACCAACTATGCCAATTGCGATTGCGACCGATAGATCAAAGGTAGAAGTATTAAGAGCATAAGCCCCCAACATTGCGAAGGAAACAATTCCAGCAAACAGGTAAGTTCGTGGAATCTTCAATAGCTGAACCCAGAAACGCACTAACGGCAAGTTAAGAATTAGTAATAAGGCATTACCAATAAATAAACTTGCAATTAACGTCCAGATCAAAACGGGATTGGTTGTGAATAGTAAAGGTCCTGGCTGAATTTGATAAGTTTGAAAAGCAACCAAGATGACAGCTGCTGTTGCTGAAGTTGGTAGCCCAAGAGCTAGTAATGGAACTAACGCGCCAGCTGCATTCGCATTGTTGGCAGCCTCAGGGCCAGCCACGCCTTCAATCGCACCGTGACCGAACTCATCCTTATTCTTCGATAATGACTTTTCTACCGAATAACTGATGAAAGTCGGAACCTCAGAGCCACCAGCTGGAATAATTCCTAGTGGAAAACCAATTGCGGTTCCACGTAGCCAGGGTTTCCACGAGCGCCTTAAATCATTGCGCGTCATCAACGCGCGCCCCTTCATGGGAATAATATTCCAACCAGTCTCTTTGAATCGACTTGCTATATAGAGCGCTTCGCCTAACGCAAAGATTGCAACGATTACAGTTACAGCTCTTATGCCTTCGAGCGCTGAATCGTTTCCAAAGGTTAGGCGCGATAATCCCGACTGCAGATCTGCGCCGACTAAACCGAGAACTAAACCAACAGATAAGGAAATAAAGCCACGAACCTGTGAAGAGCCAAGCAAAGATGAAACGGTTGAAAAAGCTACCAACATAAGTGCTACATATTCAGCCGAACCAACTTTAATTGCCCAATCAGCAATCGTTGGCGCTGTGAATGCCAAAATCAGAGTGGCAATTGTTCCGGCTACGAAAGAACCAATAGCGGCAGTTGCTAAAGCTGATCCTGCGCGACCGTTTCGAGCCATTTTGTTGCCTTCAAGAGCGGTAATAACTGCGCCGCTTTCGCCAGGAGTATTAAGCAGAATTGATGTTGTAGAACCACCATACATAGCGCCGTAATAAATTGCGGCAAACATAATCAGTGCTGAAGAAGGTTCAACTGTGTAGGTAATTGGCAAAAGTAGCGCGATTGCAAGTGCTGGGCCAATTCCAGGTAAGACGCCAACTAACGTACCTAGAAATGTTCCCAGGAGGCCAAACATCAAGTTTGAAAGTGTTAACGCACTTGCAAAACCTTCTAGTAAAGAGTTGAAACTACTCACATTAGCCCTTTGAAAATACCTGATGGAAGTGCCACATTTAGGAACTTCGTGAATGAGAAATAAATAATGGTCGATAGTAAGACTGCGATACCTGCAGCCTTTACCAAATTCTTATTGCCGAATGAATAAGAAATGCCTATAAAAGTCACAGTATTGGCCATCACGAAACCACCGCGTTCGATTAGCAGCAGGTAAGCAAAAAGTGATGCCAAAACGATTAAGAAAGTTCGCAGATCAGACTTTTCAATTTTTTCCCCAGGCTCTAAGCCTTCAGGCAGCGCTACATCTCCACGCAAAACTTGTACGAAAAGAATTGAGCTAAGCAACATTAGTAATATCGAAACGATATATGGAAATAACTTAGGGCTAATTGTTAAGTTGATTTCAGGTAACTCGATCCGCCAAGTGTCCCAGAAGACGATTAGGCCTAGCGCAAAGAGCGAGCCCACAAATGTGAGCTCGCTCTTTGCTCCAGCTTTAAGTTTCATTAAGTAATTAAGAAGAAATTACTTGATTAACTTGAAATCAGTTAGAACTTTGAGAATTGACTTATTCTCTTTCTCTAACCAAGTTGTGAACGCAGTACCTGAGCGATATTCATCAATCCAGGACTTGGCCACCAAGGTGTCTTTCCAAGACTTTGTTGAATGAACGGTATCCATGACCTTAATAAAGTTAAGGTGATCAGCAGCTGAAAGATCAGCAGGAGCCAAGATTCCGCGCCAGTTTCCGAAGGTCATGTTGATGCCTTGCTGAATCAAGGTCTTGCCCTTGATTGTAGATAGTGGCTTAGGTGAAGTCACTGCCAAGATACGCATCTTGCCAGCAGCAACATAGCTAGCAAACTCTGAAGTTCCAGAAATGCCAACTGCTACGCGACCTGCAATTACATCTGGAACTAGAGTTCCGCCGCCTGAGTAAGGAATGTAGTTAAGGTCAGTTGCCTGTACGCCAACACCTTCAGCCAAAGTCGCAATTGTTACGTGGTCAACACCACCGTAGTTACCGCCACCTACTGCGACAGTCTTTGGGCTAGCTTTGATGTCAGCGAGTAATTCGTTGATTGTCTTGTACTTAGAGTTCGTTGGAACAGCGAATGCTTCTGCTTCACGTAGGAAGCTCGCAACTGCCTTGTAATTCGTAATATCTAGCTTTGAACCATTGGTGGCAAGACCGCCAGGCATCGCAAAGCCAGTAATAATTCCTAGATCAGAGCGGCCCTTTTGATCAGCAAAGTAACCAAGACCAAGAGGTGCATTGCTGCGATAGGTAACTGTGTAATCCTTAAGAAGTTCTTCCTTCTTAAGTGCGTCACCTAGTGCGATTGCAGTAGTGCCGTAGCCGCCACCGATATTTGATGCAGATACGAATTCAAATGAACCAAGTGCCTTAAGACCGGCGTACCACCACTTATTCTGACCAGCAAAAGTACCGGTTGTAACTTTGGTACAAGTTAAGTCTGATCCGTTTACACCAGTTCCTTTAGAAACTTTACCTAACTGCGTTGGTGAGCAATTAAGACCAACTTTGGCTTTTGCTGCAGGTACATTGCTCGCGTTCGCAACGCCAGTACCTGAAGCGATGAGCGCAATAGCTGTCACGGCAACGCCTATGCGAGTGATTTTCTTCAACATAGAATAATTTCTCTCTATTCTTATTATGTAGCTCCGAGGATGGAGATTTGGCATAACCTAACTTTCCGCAGCGTGGAATGATAGTGAAAGCGGTAACAAAGAGGTAACGATTTTGTCCGATAACTGCGCTTGAATAAGCGAAGGGGCTACGATGGCCAAACAGCTTTAAAAATTCTTAAATACCTCTAATCCGCCGTGCTGCGGCCATCGAAATTACCGCCGAAGAACCAAAGGTACGAATCAAATTTTGCGGTGAAAATTCACGCGTTGGCCAGCCCATATCTAAGAAAATTGCATCTGGAAAACGCTCATAAAGTCTATTCAAGGTCGCAAGTAATGGTTCGTCCCGATAAGCATCTCTAAACGCCACAACTAATTTCTTAGAGGAAAGAGATTCTGCGTCACTGGCATGAATTTCACATGAGATTCCCACTGCACGTAGTTCGCGATGCATACCCCACGAAACATCGCCAGCTGCGATGGTTGGCTTGGTCCCAATTTCTACCAAATTAATCGGACCTGCTGGCAAATCAACTACTCCAGAAATTTCGAACCCTTTAATAAGTTCATTAAAATCAATCACTGCCGTCGGAGTTGATTTATTATTTCTCTTTTCTCGCAACTGTGAGGCTATTTCGAATGAGTTATTGAGATACTCAAGCCGAAGATCTTCGTGTTCTACGGCGGCCTTAATCCAATCGAAACTAGATGAGACAAATTGTGATTGATCGCCCATGCCAGAGAAGCAAAGTAGATCCGCCCCAGCCAACAGTGCCTTCAGGGCAGACTCATGAATCTTGCTTGGTCCACCGATAGCACCCATATCTAGCGCATCCGTAACAACTAATCCTTCGAATTTCAATTTCTTCCTAAGATAATCACGAATTGCTTTACTTGATAAAGATGCTGGGTGCTGTGGATCAATGGCTTCTGCAACTAAGTGGCCAATCATGATTGCATCGGCGCCTGCTTGGATCGCATCTTTGAATGGGGCAATATGCGCCGATTCATAATCGCTTAACACCATTTTAATATATGGCAGGTCATGGTGAGAATCTTCAACTACCGCGCCATGACCAGGAAAATGCTTAATGCATGCGCTGACTCCAGCATCTTGCAAGCCACGCACTGATTGCTTGACATGGCGAGAAACTACATCTGTATTCATGCCAAAAGATCTAACTCCGACAATTGGATTATTCTCAACTGCAACCACATCAGCTACTGGGGCGTAAGTAATATCTATTCCCAAGTCACGAAGCACTGCTCCCATTGAGTTATAGGAGCGATAAGTTAAATCTTCATCATCACACTGTCCTAGTAGCGCAGGTGTCGGATACTTACTTCCTTCACGCACGAATAAGCGGGTTACATCGCCACCTTCTTCATCAATTGCAATCAGAATCTCTGGATTATAGCTTCGAAGTTCTGAAATTAAGTTTTGGGTAGTTTCAAAGTTCGGCGTATTTGAAGCAAATAAAGTCACTGAACCCAGGCCATTTTCTAACCACGGTTTTAACCATTCTGGAATACTTGGACCACCAAAACCTGGTGAAAAAGTTTTCAAAATTGCGCTATCTACCGCGCTTAGAGATTTAAACATCATCCCTTCACCGCCCCCGCCGTAACACCCGTGGCAATTTTATCTTGAATTCGAGTAAAGAAAATTACAACCGGCAAAGCTGTCAAAGTTGAAGCGGCCATCAATGGGCCCCAATCAGTTCCGAAGCGATTCGTAAATCCGGCTAACCAAATCGGCATCGTCGCATTGTCTTGGCTCGACAATAAAATATAGGCCAGCAAAAACTCATTCCATGCTTGAATGAATGCAAAAATCGCTGTTGCGACTAACCCTGGAGCCATTAATGGAAATAGCACTAATCGATATGCCTGCGGCCTGGTGCAGCCATCAACTAGTGCGGCTTCTTCAAGTTCTGCAGGTATATTCACTAAAAAACCACGCAGGGTCCAAATAACAAAAGGCAGCACGAAAGCTAAGTAAGTCAAAATCACGCCAGATAATTTGTCGGTGAGATTAAATCTAGAAAGAAGAAGATAAATTGGAATCAGGAGCGCAGATAAAGGAAGCATCTGAACTAACAAGATGGTTGCTACATAAGTGCGCTTTCCTTTGAATTTCATGCGCGCCACAGCGATTGAAGCAAATAGCGCTACGAACAAGCTGATGGTTACAGTAAAAAAGACAACAATTAGCGAATTAAGTAAGGCTCTTGCAAATCCTTCTTTAGTAACAGCTTCGACATAATTTGAAAGAGTAAATGAACGCGGAAGCAACGTTGGATTAGTCGACAAGATATCGCCCTTGGGCTTAAAGGAAGTCGTGATCATCCAATAAACAGGAAAACCCATTAAAACGATAGCCACAATTCCGGAAGCGTTCGAAAAAATCGAACTAGACGAGCGTCTCACTCGTCACCCATTTTCATCATTTGGCGCATGTAATAGCCAGTTACCCCGATTAAGGCGATAATCATCACGATACTTATTGCAGCGCCTTTTCCATATTCGCTTAACCCGAATGACTTTTGGAAAGCATAGATAGCAATGGTGTAGTAATCAGCAGAAGGTCGACTATCGAGAAAAATCCAAATGTGCGAGAAGACCTGAAAATCCCAGATTGTGGAGAGAGAAATTAGGATTACGTAAACAGGTAGAAGCATTGGGAAGATAATGTTTCGGAATACTTGTCTTGGATTAGCGCCATCTATCTCTGCCGCTTCAATTAAGTCTTGTGGAACCTGTGTAAGAGCGGCATAAATACTTATCGTAATAAAGGGCAGCGCCCCCCATGCTACGCAACCACCAATAATTAAGAAACCTGAAAACGTATTTACAAAATAGTTGTGCTTGTCCATGTTAAAACCGAGATTGTTAATAATCTCGGTCACGATGCTGAATTCGAATGAGAAAAGCCATCTCCAGACCGAGATTGAAACTAACTGTGGCATCGCCCAAACAAGTATCAAAACTAGATTCAGCACATTTCTTATTTTCGAGTGCATATTTAACATTAAATGAGCCAACCAGGCTCCTACAATTATCGAAACTGCAACCATGCCAACAGTAAAGAATAAAGTTCTCTCTAAAATAGTCCAAAAGTCTCTATCTGTAAGAATTTCACTGAAGTTACCAAGGCCAACAAAGACACCTTTACCGGCGATAATCTCAGAGAGTCCATATCTTTCAAGCGATAAAGAAAAAAGCTTTAAAATTGGGTAACCTAAAATTAAACCTAAAGCTACAAGACTTGGGGTGACCAGTAGGTAAGGCCAAGGTTTGATCTTGCGAGGCCTCGAAATACTCGACTGCCCGATACTCAATTTAATTCTCCTTCAGATTGGAATAAGTGTAAGGAGAGGTAACTTTTTAGCAAAGCCACCTCTCCTTACCTTCTCTTCTTCTTTTCTAAAATCTTAACTGTAAATATTAGTTAAGAAGTTTTGTTATTTCCGCAG
Organism: Candidatus Planktophila sp.; assembly: GCA_044351155.1. Lineage (GTDB taxonomy): Bacteria > Actinomycetota > Actinomycetes > Nanopelagicales > Nanopelagicaceae > Planktophila. The sequence continues at coordinate 127,235 of JBILGH010000003.1, forward strand.
AGGCATCTGCTGCTGCTTTTGCAACAGTCTTCTTGCCAGTAGCGATATCTGCCAACATAGTTTGTAGGGTATTGGCATTTTCAACATCTACCCACTTGATAGCACCTGGTACGAACCATGAGTTCTTAGCCGCAGCAGCAACTGGCGCAGCTTTTCCGGTGATCAAGTTGAGCATTCTTGTGTTATTTGGAATCGCACCGCTTTTAGCAATGGTGGTCATTTGTGTTGAGTTTGTGAAGTAGCGAATCCAGACTGAAGCCAACTTAACATTAGGTGCATAAGAAGGAACCGCAAGATTTGAGCCACCTAGGAATGCTGGTGATGCTTTTCCTGACTTAATAGAAGGCATTGGGAAGAATGCCCAGTCAGTTCCAACCTTAGGGATACAGCATGATTCCCAACCGTTTGAATAAGACATGGCAACTTTTTCACCATTGAAAACATCCCATTGTGCAGCTTCAGTTCCTGACTTATCTGCACGTGAAAGAGTATCGCTGACTTCTTTAAAGCGATTTAAGCCACGAATTGCTGCATCTGAATCAAGTGAACCAACCCACTTGCCACCAGACTTTGTTGCAATAGCGCCACCTTCATCATAAACAAATGACATTGCCGCGTACCAGTATTTTCCTGGTAGGTAAACTGCTGAGAAATCTTTATCGCTGCCATATGCACCCATCAACTTCTTTCCTGCTGCAAGGAATTCAGCGTAAGACTTAGGAACTGAGATACCTTGTGCTGCAAATAGTGAAGGGCGATACATGATTGCGCGAGCACCTGCATAATAGGGAATCGCATACAACTTGCCTTCATAAGTACCGGCATCTTGAAGCGCCTTTAACCATGTTCCGCTATTACCAAATGATGGTTTGTATGAAGTTAAATCTGCAAGTGCGCCAGCAGCTGAATACTTCATGACTTCAGTATTTCCAAACTCAACAACATCCGGCCCTTTTTTAGCTACCAAAGCAGCATCAAGCTTCTTTAGGTGATCGGCCCAAGTTTGAAACTCCACATTAACTTTGACATTTGGATATGCGCTAGTAAATGCTTTATTTGCATCTGCAAGAGCTGTTCCAAAATCCTTAGCATCTGGCATCAACCAAACGGTAATTGTTTTTGTTGTCGCTGCTTGCGCAACGGTGCTACCGGAAAATGCGACAGCGCCAAGGAGCGCTGTAACACTTATGGCAGCTATTGATTTTGCACGAAGTGTGCGCATTCTGGCCTCCATAAACTTTTCACGACCCTGGGAGGGTTCCAAGGATCTAGTAAGACAGGTATAGACCAATTTTTGACCAATTGCTAGCATTCGATGATTGCGATCTGATAACTTTTTTGGATGCTCAATGAGATTTTCGGGTTAGATCTAGCCCTAGGCTACGCGTGTGAGCTAGGAATGGCTGAGTAAAAGGGGAGATTATTGGCTAAGGAAGAGGTACGAAAGCAATTTCGGTTGGCCGACCTCCTGCGCTCTGAGATCTCAGACCTGGCCGTGCATGAACCAATTCCAGGCGAGCGGGCCTTGGCCGAAAGGTTTGGAACATCGCGGGTCACTATCCGTCAAGCGCTTGCCTTGCTGCAAGATGATGGCCTGATTTATACGGTCCATGGGGCTGGATCATTTGTTGCCCCACCTCGCGTTATCAAACAGATGAAATTACTTTCGTTCACACAAGAGATGAAAATAAAAGGGTTAAAAGCTTCGACAAAAGTAATAAGTTCACAGTTGGTCGAGGATGACGAGCACGCTACTGATGACTTTATAGTTGTTGGTGAACCGGCATATCGAATTGAACGTCTTCGCTTTGGAGACTTAGAGCCACTTTCATTCGAGATTACCTATATAAATCAAAGTATTGCGCCAGATCTACTTAATCGAGATTTAACAAAATCCCTTTATCACATACTTGAAACCGAATATGGGCAAGAGGTATTTAGCGCCGACGAGCATTTACTTCCGATAATTATTGATGCGCGAATAGCCAAGTTTATGAAAATTGCCGAAGGTAGTGCCGCAATTAGAATTCAACGCACTGGCTATAACATACGCGGTGAAGAAGTCGAAAGATCTATTTCGATTCGGCAAGCTACTCGCTGGGATTTTAAATATTCAATTCGAATTTAATTAAATAAGCGAGGAAATCTCGATCCCTAGAGCACCTAGTTTTTCACGTCCGCCATCGAGTGCGGTCAATACAAATGGCTTGCCATCAGGTGCGATGCAGTAGCTATTTTCAAAGTGAGAACCACGAGATTTGTCATTTGAGACAACAGTCCAATTGTCCTTCAGGACTTTAGTCTTGTGAGTGCCACGAGTAATCATTGGTTCGATGGCAAGTGCCATGCCGACCACGATCTCTGGGCCAAAACCGGGTTTACCGAAATTTAAAACATGAGGTGCTTGATGCATTTCGGTGCCAATGCCATGGCCGCCGTACTCTTGCAAAATTCCGTACTTACCTTGGGCATCGGTGTAACTCTCAATGGCATGGCCAATATCTGACAATTTTGCACCTAGGCAGCCAGCTGCAATTCCGCGCCACATTGATTCTTCGCAAACATCCATCATCTTTTGATCTGCTGGGTCCACGTTGCCTACACCAACCGAGAAAGCCGCATCGCCGTGCCAACCATCTATGATTGCGCCACAGTCAATTGAAACTACATCGCCATCTTCAATAACTCGATCGCCAGGAATTCCGTGCACAATCTCGTCATTAATCGAGATGCAAATTGTTGCGGGAAAACCGTGATAACCCTTGAAATTTGAAGTTCCGCCACCGCGTTTGATGTTGGCCGCAGCAATTGCATCTAGTGCATCTGTGCGCATGCCCACTTTGATCGAATCCTTAAGTAGCGCAAGCGTTTCGCCAACTAATAAACCGGCACGACGCATGACCTTTAATTCATCAAGGGTTTTTATTTGTATATCCATGCTTAAATTATTTACTAATCAATTAACTAATACGGCTAAGTGCTGTCGTGGCGCGCTGAGTAATTTCAGAAACAGCGCCAGTTGCGCTAATTGTTATGAGTAAACCTTCGCCGCGATAGAAAGAAATGATTGGCGCAGTTTGCTCGTTATAAACCTCAAGGCGACGCGCAATTACTTCAGCTTTGTCATCTTCGCGCTGGTAAAGCTCTCCCCCACAGGCCGCACATGCTTGCGCAGTTGCTGGTGCTGGAGCGCCACAACCACGGCAAGTTAATCGGCTGGAAAGGCGCTCAATAATTTCAGAATCTGCGATGTTTAACTCAAGTACGGCATCTAGCGGGCTCTTCTGTTCAGCCAATATTGCGCGCAACACTTCAGCTTGTACAACATTGCGTGGAAAGCCATCGAGTAAAAATCCATTAGCAACGTCATCGTGAGTTAAGCGATCTTTGACCATGGCATTAGTTACTGAATCTGGCACTAGTTCGCCGCGATCCATAAAACTCTTTGCCTCTTGGCCAAGCGGAGTTCCCGCCTTTAAATTGGCACGAAAAATGTCTCCGGTAGAGATATGCGGAATTGAGTAGTGCTCGGCTAAGAAAACTGCTTGTGTTCCTTTACCTGCACCTGGTGGGCCTACCAGGACTAAACGCATTACTTAAGGAATCCCTCATAGGAACGCTGCTGCAATTGGCTTTCGATCTGCTTGGCAGTGTCAAGACCAACGCCAACCACAATCAGAATCGCGGTTCCGCCGAATGGGAAGTTCTGGTTTGCGCCGAATAGCACCAAAGCAATAATTGGAATAATCGCAACAAGTGCTAGATATAGCGAACCTGGTGCTGTAATACGAGAAAGCACATACTGCAAGTATTCAGCAGTTGGGCGTCCGGCACGAATACCCGGAATAAAGCCGCCGTACTTCTTCATATTGTCAGCAACTTCTTCTGGATTGAAAGTAATTGCGACATAGAAATAGGTGAAGAAAATAATCATAAGTGCGTAGCTTGCAATGTAAATTGGGTGATCACCATTTACGAAGTTACGGCCAATCCATACTGCCCAAGCTGCCTGGCTATTTGTGAAGTTAGCGATCAGAGATGGGATATATAGAAGAGAAGAAGCAAAAATTACTGGGATAACGCCAGCTTGGTTAACCTTAATTGGAATATAAGTACTAGTTCCGCCGTAAGCCTGGCGACCAACCATGCGCTTGGCATATTGAACTGGTATTCGTCGTTGCGCCTGCTCCACGAATACAACCGCGGCAACAACTAAAATGCCGACAGCTAGTACGAAGATGAAAGCGAATAGGCCCTTTTGTAGCTTGATTGACCACAAGCTAGATGGGAAACCTGCTGCGATTGATGTGAAGATCAAGATCGACATACCGTTACCGATGCCGCGATCAGTAATTAACTCACCAAGCCACATAACTACAGATGTTCCGGCAGTCATTACGATAATCATCGTAATGATTCGTTGCCATGAAGTATCAGGAATGATGGCTTCGTTACATCCGGAAATCAAACGTCCTGGTGTGCGAGCAACTGCGATCAAACCAGTTGATTGCAGAACTGCTAAACCAATTGTTAGGTAACGGGTGTACTGAGTTAACTTGGCAGTTCCTGATTGGCCCTCTTTCTTAAGAGTTTCAAAACGAGGAATAACTACAGTTAAAAGCTGCACAATGATCGATGCGGTGATGTAAGGCATGATGCCGAGTGCAAAAACAGAGAGCTGAATTAACGCTCCACCTGAGAAGAGATTTATTAATCCGAATAATCCACCTGTTTGAACACCGGCAAGACATGATTGCACGTTCTCGTATGAAACACCTGGCGTTGGAACTACTGAACCGAAGCGGAAGAGCGCCATGATCGAAAGAGTGAAGAAGATCTTCTTGCGAAGCTCTGGCGTCTTAAAGGCCATTCCGAATGCTGAAAGCATTTAACTTCTCCCTCTTTCGATTAAGACTGATCTAAGTTCGTAACAGATAGTAAATGGTGCTACTTATTAAAGGTTGTTAGCAGATCCGCCAGCAGCTGAGATTTTCTCAATTGCTGAGTTTGAGAACGCGTGAGCAGTAACAGTTACCTTCACAGCAATGTCTCCATTGCCTAGAACTTTAACTGGCAAGCTATCGCGAACTGCGCCCTTGGCGATCAAATCAGCAACAGTTACATCGCCACCCTTTGGGTATAGCGCGTTAATTGTTGAGACGTTAACAACCTGGTATTCGATGCGGGCTGGGTTCTTGAAACCACGTAGCTTAGGCAAGCGCATTACGAGAGGTAGCTGACCACCTTCGAAACCTGCACGAACTGTGTTACGGGCACGAGTACCTTTTCCACCACGACCGGCAGTCTTACCCTTTGATGCTTCACCGCGACCCTTACGAGTCTTCGCTTTCTTAGCACCTGGGGCTGGACGTAAATGATGAAGTTTAAGTGTCATTTTTATTCGACCTCTTCAACCTTGATTAAGTGGCGAACTGCATGAACCATGCCACGAATTTCTGGACGATCTTCTTTAACAACAACATCATTGATGCGCTTTAGTCCGAGTGAACGCAATGTGTTGCGTAGCTCAGGCTTGCTGCCCACCTTTGAACGAAGTTGAGTAACTTTTAAACGAGGCATTAGGCACCTACCTGAATCTGTGAAGCACGGATAATTGCAGCAGGTGCAACATCTTCTAGTGGACGTCCGCGTCGCGCAGCAATTGCAGCTGGGCTCTCGAGTCGACGTAGCGCGTCAGCGGTTGCGTGAACCATGTTGATTGCGTTATTTGATCCGAGTGACTTGGTAAGTACATCTGTGATGCCTGCACATTCAAGTACGGCACGAACTGGACCACCAGCAATAACTCCGGTACCAGGTGAAGCTGGACGAAGTAGAACTACGCCAGCTGCATTTTCGCCTTGAATTGGGTGAGGGATTGTTCCTTGGATACGTGGAACAGTGAAGAAAGATTTCTTAGCTTCTTCAACTGCTTTAGCAATCGCTTGTGGAACTTCCTTGGACTTTCCGTAACCAATACCAACTTGGCCATTGCCGTCGCCGACAAC
>JBILGH010000022.1:0-18238 GCA_044351155.1 Candidatus Planktophila sp.
GAAGCAGATTCTCCATACCGGCTTCCATAAAGTCATTTAATTTGAGCGCCAAATTTTGGTGATCTTCTTTAGAGATCCAACCCACGCACGGGGCGGCACACTTGCCAATATCGCCAAGAAGGCACTGCCGTTTACTTCGCTGAGCGCGGTTAAAGTTCGATGATGAACAAGATCTGACTGGAAAAACTTTAAGCAAGACTTCAAATGTACTGCGTAGTGCCCAAGCATTTGTATATGGCCCGAAGTATTTCAAGCCTGGTCGCTTATCTTTGCGGGTTATGAAAATCATGGGATATTCATCATTCAACGAAATTGCCAGATAAGGGTAAGACTTATCATCCTTAAACTGCACGTTATATTTCGGTTGATATTGCTTAATCCAACTGAATTCTAGAGCGAGTGCTTCTAGCTCTGTGCTGACAATTGTCCAGTCAACTCGAACTGCTTCATGCACCATGCGGTTAGTTTTAGTAGCTAAATTTGCCTGAAAATAATTACTAAGCCGATTCTTTAGGTTCTTAGCTTTTCCTACATAAATTACTTTGTCGGCCTTATTAAAGAACCGATAGACACCAGGGTGCTCTGGAATATTGGATGGCCGATAACTTTGCGGATCTGCCATTTGATCTACTTCTTCTGCTTAACTTTTCGATTACTCGCTAATACCGCAGCCAGGAAGGTGCCTGTGTAGCTAGCTTTATTCTTGGCAACTTCTTCAGGTGTTCCTTCAGCTACCAATGTGCCGCCACGGAAACCACCTTCTGGGCCCATATCAATAACCCAGTCGGAGCATTTGATTACATCAAGATTGTGTTCAATCACAACCACTGTATTTCCGGTATCAACTAAACGGTTGAGCACGCCTAATAACTTATTTACATCTTCGAAATGAAGGCCAGTAGTTGGCTCATCTAGTACATAGATCGTGCGACCGGTAGAGCGACGTTGAAGCTCGGTTGCGAGCTTAACTCGCTGAGCTTCACCGCCTGACAAAGTTGGCGCAGACTGACCCAGTCGGACATAACCCAAACCAACATCGCAGAGCGTCTTTAAATAGCGAGCAATCGTTGGCACAGATTCGAAGAAGGCACTTGCCTCTTCGATCGGCATATCTAATACATCAGAGATCGACTTACCTTTGTAATGAACCTCTAGCGTCTCGCGGTTATAACGAGCGCCATGGCAGATTTCGCACGGAACATAAACATCAGGTAAAAAGTTCATCTCGATGGTAATCGTGCCATCGCCCGAACAGTTCTCGCAGCGGCCACCTTTAACGTTAAAGCTAAAGCGGCCTTGCTGGTATCCGCGCACCTTCGCTTCAGTCGTTTCGGCAAAAAGTGCACGAACTTTGTCGAAAACGCCGGTGTAAGTAGCTGGGTTTGAGCGCGGGGTACGACCAATTGGCGACTGATCAACGTGAACAACTTTATCTAGTAAATCAATACCGGTAATTGTTCGGTGACGCCCAGGAACTATGCGCGCACCATTTAACTTATTTGCCAAAGTTGAATACAAAATATCATTGATTAAGGTTGATTTACCCGAACCACTAACGCCGGTAACTGAAACAAATACACCTAACGGCACACTTACTTCGATATCCTTTAAGTTGTTTTCCTTAGCGCCTTTGATTGTTAGCTTGCGCTTGGCATCAATCGGCCTGCGAACACTTGGAATCTCAATGGCTTTGCGGCCAGATAAATAGGCACCCGTAATTGATTCAGGTGAATCAATTAAATCTTGATAACTGCCAGAGACAACTACATGTCCCCCGTGCTCGCCAGCCCCGGGGCCAATATCTACTACCCAATCGGCAGCGCGAATAGTTTCTTCATCGTGTTCAACCACAATTAAGGTATTTCCGAGATCGCGAAGTCGAGTTAAAGTTTCGATCAAGCGCACATTGTCGCGTTGATGTAATCCAATAGAAGGCTCATCTAACACATAGAGAACGCCAACTAGCCCGGAGCCAATTTGAGTAGCTAAGCGAATTCTTTGTGCTTCACCGCCAGAAAGCGTCGCCGCTGGTCGAGCTAGCGATAAATAGTCCAAGCCAACATCAAGTAAGAAACCAAGGCGGGCATGGACTTCTTTCATTACTCTTTCAGCGATTTGAGCCTCGCGCTTATTAAGTTCAATCTGCTTGAGAAAGGCAGCGCAATCATTGATGGCTAATTCACAAATTTCGGCAATATTCTTGCCACCGATAGTTACGGCCAGAACTTCTGGCTTTAACCGGGCACCATCACATGAGCCGCATGGAACTTCACGCATGTATGACTCATAACGCTCGCGGCTGAAGTCACTATCGGTTTCGGCATGCTTTCGTTGCAGGAACGGGATAACTCCTTCAAAGCCAGTGGAGTAGTTACGTGTGCGGCCGTATCGATTCTTATATTTAACATGAACTTCGTGCTCATGGCTATTTAAAATTGCGTTGCGAGCTTTTTCGGAAATCTTCTTCCAGGGCACATCGAATTTGAAGGTTACTTCCTCAGCCAACCCCTCAAGCAAATGAGTGAAATATTCTGAAGTATGACCGGAAGACCAAGGCGCAATGGCGCCCTCTGAAATACTTAGCGAATCATCTGGGATAACTAAATCAATATCTACTTCAAGTTTCGTGCCGATACCTGAGCAATCTGGACAAGCACCAAAAGGTGAGTTAAATGAGAATGATCTTGGTTCTAGCTCTTCAAAGGAGAGACTGCAGTCGTGACAAGCTAAGTGCTCACTAAAGATTCGTTCTTTATCGCCACCTTTGGCATCTACGAAATCAAGGATCACAATGCCCTGCGCTAAACGAAGCGCGGTTTCAATTGAATCTGTGAGTCGAGACTTAGCTTCAGCCTTAGCTGTTAAGCGATCAATCACAACTTCAATGCTGTGCTTCTCTTGCTTCTTCAACTTCGGTGCATCAGAGAGGGCGACGACTTCGCCATCAATGCGCGCACGTGAATAGCCTTGACTCATTAAGTCTTGGAATAAATCTAGAAACTCGCCTTTGCGAGCACGCACAACTGGCGCTAGAACTTGAAACTTGGTAGTTGCTGGCATAGTCAAAATTTGATCAACAATCGCTTGTGGTGATTGTCTAGTTACTTCTTCGCCGCACTTCGGACAATGTGGTCGACCAGCACGGGCGAATAAAAGTCTTAAGTAGTCATAAACTTCGGTGATTGTTCCGACAGTTGAGCGAGGATTGCGGTTAGTTGATTTCTGGTCAATTGAAACTGCCGGCGATAAACCTTCAATGAAATCAACATCAGGCTTATCCATTTGCCCAAGGAACTGACGGGCATAGGCCGAAAGGGATTCAACATAGCGACGTTGGCCTTCAGCAAAAATGGTGTCGAAAGCAAGCGAAGACTTTCCAGAGCCAGAGAGACCGGTAAACACAACTAGCGAATTTCGGGGTAGCTCAATCGAGACATCTTTAAGGTTATGTTCGCGGGCGCCGCGAACTACTAACTTATCAATGCTCATTAATTAATGACCCGCTTCTTCCATATTTCGTAGCTCGCGCTTTAGCTCTTTGAGCTCATCGCGCAAACGCGCAGCAAGTTCAAAATGAAGATCTGCTGCGGCACTGCGCATCTGATCGGTGAGCGACTCTATCAAGCCCATTAACTCTTGTCGCGGCATAGAAACTAGCGATTTTGTATGGAAACCAATGGCTGGAATACCTGACTTGGACTTCTTGCCTGTTGCTAATAGCAGATCGCTATCTTCGCCCTCTTTAGTAATCAGGTCGGTGATATCTGAAATCTTCTTACGCAATGGTTGTGGGTCAACGCCGAGTTCGAGGTTATAGGCAACTTGCTTTGCCCGACGACGATTAGTTTCATCAATTGCCTTGGCCATTGATTTAGTTATGTTGTCTGCGTACATATGAACTTCGCCAGAAACATTTCGAGCCGCACGGCCAATTGTCTGAATCAGTGAAGTTGCCGAACGCAAGAAGCCTTCTTTATCGGCATCAAGAATTGCTACCAATGAAACTTCAGGTAGATCTAAACCTTCGCGCAGCAAGTTGATACCGATCAGAACATCGTATTCGCCGTTGCGCAGTTCGCGTAGCAATTCAACACGGCGCAAAGTATCAACTTCGCTATGCAGGTAGCGAACTCGCACTCCCCTGCCTTGTAAGTAATCGGTTAAATCTTCGGACATCTTCTTGGTCAGCGTCGTAACTAGTACTCGCTCATTTAACTCAGCTCGCTTATTTATTTCCAGCAACAAGTCATCAATCTGACCCTTGATTGGTTTGATAATAATCTGCGGATCAACGAGGCCAGTTGGTCTGATTACTTGCTCGACCACATCGTTTTCGACTTTGCCCAGTTCATAAGGGCCAGGTGTTGCAGAAAGAAATACTTTCTGACCCACTCTTTCTAAGAACTCATTCCAGCGAAGCGGTCGGTTATCAAGCGCGCTTGGCAAACGGAAACCGTGCTCAACTAGCGTGCGCTTACGAGAAGCATCGCCCTCATACATCGCACCAATTTGTGGCACGGTTACGTGACTTTCATCGATAACCAGCAAGAAATCTTCCGGGAAGTAATCAAGCAAGCAGTGCGGCGCTGAACCAGTATCACGGCCATCTAAGTGACGTGAGTAGTTCTCAATACCTGAACAGAAACCCAGCTGCGCCATCATTTCCAGATCAAAGGTGGTGCGCATGCGCAAGCGCTGTGCCTCAAGAAGTTTGCCTTGTCGCTCAAAAATCTCTAACTGAACTGCGAGCTCGGCTTCAATGTCAGCGATAGCGCGCTTAATCGTTTCGGGACCAGCTGCGTAGTGAGTCGCTGGAAAGACATACATCTCGGTTTCATCGCGAATGATCTCGCCAGTTAGCGGGTGCAGCGTTGTAATTCGCTCTATCTCATCGCCAAACATTTCGACGCGAAGAGCGAGTTCTTCGTACATCGGGATAATTTCAATGGTGTCGCCACGAACTCTAAAGGTGCCTCGTTCGAAAGCCATATCATTTCGCTTGTACTGAATATCTACGAATCGACGCAGCAAGGTATTACGATCGATTTCATCACCTACTTTGAGCTGAATCATGCGATCCACATATTCCTGTGGCGTTCCTAAGCCATAAATACAAGAAACCGTGGCGACCACAATTACATCTCGTCTGGTCAATAATGAATTCGTTGCTGAGTGACGCAACCGCTCTACTTCATCGTTAACACTTGAATCTTTTTCAATGAAGGTATCGGTTTGCGGCACATATGCTTCAGGTTGGTAGTAGTCGTAATATGAAACGAAATACTCAACCGCATTATTCGGTAGCAATTCTTTGAACTCGTTGGCTAGCTGTGCGGCCAAAAGTTTATTTGGGGCAAGTACTAGCGTTGGACGCTGAAGTTTTTCGACTAACCAGGCTGTGGTTGCAGACTTTCCGGTACCCGTTGCGCCCAATAGAACTACATCCTGAACCCCATCATTAATGCGGCGGGCGATTTCCTCGATTGCAGTTGGCTGATCACCAGCTGGCACATAATCACTAATTACTTGGAATGGACTGACTTTGCGCTGTAGGTCACTGACCGGACGCATTTATTTACCGTGATTCTTAGATAGCGGCACTAGAACGTTCAGCCAAATATCTTCAACTTCACGCAGCAGCTCATCTTCGTCGCCTTGGTTTTCAATCACTAAATCGCAGTGAGAAACTCGTTCTTCGCGTGATGCCTGGGCTGCCATACGGCCAACTATTTCATGGCTGGCAAGACCCCGCTCTTTCAAACGCTGGGTGCGAGTCTGGACTTCTGCTTCAACAGTGATCGAATAATCAAAGCGACTGCCAGATTTAGATTCAACCAATAATGGAATCTCATAAATCACTATTGCATCAAGTGGCAATTCTTTCTTGGCTTCATCAAATAACCGCTTTACCTCAGGGTGCACTATTGCCTCTAATTTGGCTTTGGCAGTTGGATCAGCAAAAATGATTTCGCCTAATTTACGTCGATCAATATCGCCATCTTTGAGAATTTGATCGCCAAATGTTGTAACTACTTCATCAAAACCAACCGAGCCGCGCTCTATTGCTGCGCGCGCTAATTGATCGGCATCAAAAACGTAAGACCCTAACTGATGGAAATACTTGGCAACATGGGATTTCCCAGCGCCAATTCCACCAGTTAGGGCCACGATTAACATCGAGATTACTAACTGCTAACTAGAAGCTAAGTTATTCAGCAGACTCAGTTTTTACTTCAGCTGATGGTGTCTCTGAAGTGTATGAAGTTGCTGAATCAGAAGAAGCGTCAGCTGCTGGTTCGGCTGCAGCATCGGCTGCCTTCGCTTCTGACTTCTGCTTCTTGTGAGCTAGGAAACGCTCTTGTGCAAGAGCATATTGTGCTTCCCATTCAACGCGCTGAGTGTCATAGCCAGGCTTCCACTCTTGAGTATCAGCATCGAAACCTTCTGGATAGATGAAGTTTCCTTCAGCATCGTAACGAGCAGCCATTCCGTACTGAGTTGGATCGAATGCTTCGATTTCAACTTCATGTCCTTCATTAGCTTGCTTCAATGAAAGTGAGATACGACGACGCTCTAGGTCGATATCGATAATCTTTACAAATAGCTCATCATCAACTTGAACTACTTGCTCAGGGATCTCAACGTGACGCTCTGCTAGCTCAGAGATGTGAACTAAGCCTTCGATTCCTTCGTGTACGCGGATGAACGCACCGAATGGAACCAACTTAGTTACAACACCCGGAACAACCTGTGCGATTGTGTGAGTGCGAGCAAATGCTTGCCATGGATCTTCTTGAGTTGCTTTAAGTGAAAGCGAAACGCGCTCGCGCTCGAAATCAACTTCTAGAACCTCAACAGTTACTTCGTCACCAACTTCTACAACCTCTGAAGGGTGATCGATGTGCTTCCATGAAAGCTCTGAAACGTGAACCAAACCATCGACGCCACCAAGATCAACGAAAGCACCGAAGTTAACGATTGATGAAACCACACCATCGCGTACTTGACCCTTTTGTAGTTGATTTAAGAATGTGGTGCGTGACTCTGATTGAGTCTGCTCTAGGTATGCACGACGTGAAAGAACAACGTTGTTACGGTTCTTATCAAGCTCGATAATGCGGCATTCAACTTCCTTGCCAATGTAAGGAGTTAGATCGCGCACGCGACGCATTTCAACAAGTGATGCTGGTAAGAAGCCGCGTAGACCGATATCAACGATCAAGCCGCCCTTAACAACTTCAATAACCATACCGACGACAACTTCGTCGCGCTCTTTCTTGCCTTCGATATCTCCCCATGCGCGTTCGTATTGTGCGCGCTTCTTCGAAAGAATTGTGCGGCCTTCTTTATCTTCCTTCTGTAAAACTAAAGCTTCAACTTTTTCGCCAACTTTAACGATCTCTGATGGATCTAGGTCGTGGCGGATTGATAGTTCGCGGGCTGGAATTACGCCTTCAGTCTTGTATCCGATATCAACAAGTACTTCGTCGCGATCTACTTGAACGATTGTTCCGGTAACTAAGTCGCCGTCATTGAAATTTCTAATTGTGCCTTCGATCGCGGCTAGGAAATCAGCGGCAGATCCGATGTCATTTACTGCAATTACTGGTGATGCTGCTTTTGTTGATGAGGTAATCAAGTTGCTCCGTAGGGACAGATGAGTAGTAGTTCGAGTCGGCCGGTTGACCGAAAGGCAAGGGTACGGGTGAGGCCGTGAGCGGGTCAATTCGCCTATTTTGCGAGCAAATTACGCTCAAGTAACGCGCCTTAGTAGATAGGATCGCTTATGTAATGTCGAGCTATAGAGAAGTATTCGCCCTCCAACACACTTGGACATTAGTGCTGGCCTCGTTTCCGGCCCGCTTGGCTTATGGAATGGTCGGCCTCGGAATCTTCTTTAAGGTTCAACGCGAAACTGGTTCAGTTGCATTTGCGGGTTTGGCCCTCGGGCTTAATTCTATCGGCGGCTCACTAACGGCTGCCTATCGAGGGTACTTGATTGATAAATACGGGCAGAGCTGGCCGCTTCGGGTCTTTGTGCCAAGTTATGCCGCCATGATTCTGGTGGTAAATATGTCGGAATCAAAAACAGTTTTGTTGGTAATGGCAACAATTATGGGAGTTAGCGCTCCCCCAATTAATCTCTCAGTTCGTCCACTTTGGAAATCAATTGTCTCTGGCAGTCAACTACGTACCGCTTATGCAATCGACACATCAATGATGAATACCGCGGGCGTAATTGGCCCAGTTGTTGCAACAACTCTGGCACTTTCTTCTCATCCTGGAAGTGCCCTGGCTGTTGCTTCAGCCCTGATGTTTATCGGCGGAACCTCAATCATGATTTCTCTGGTTTCGCGCAACTGGAAACCAGAAGTAAAAGATAAAGGTCAGCAAGCGCTCTGGCGTAATCCAGCACTTCGCTTGTTAATGCTGGAAGGATCCTTCATCGGTTTTGGTTGGGGCATCTTTGATGTTGCCGTCCCAGCTTTTGCCACTCTTGAGAATGTCCCTAATCGCACAGCCTGGGTTTTTGCCGCAATGGGAATCGCCAGCATCGTAGGTGGCTTAATCGCCGGCACACTTTCCAAGCGCACTTCATCGCTCAAGGCGCTAAGAAGGACTTATGCAATTTGGTTCTTGGTTTCACTACCGATGGCATTTACCTACCCCGGCTGGTCGATGGTAATCGGCGGCGCATTCTTAGGTTTTGTAGGCGGTGCAATTCAAGTTTTCTATTGGGAAGTTATGGAAGCAGTTCGTCCAAAAGGTTCAGCAACTTCTTACATGGGTTTGCTGTGGACAGTTGAGGGAACCATCATGTCGCTCGGCGCCGCTATTGGTGGTTGGCTCTGCGAAACAATTGGTGCACAAATTACGCTATCGATTACTTCAGTGTGTATCGGACTCGGTTACATCTTCTTGTTGATTGGAAAGAACCGACTTATTGCCGCCGATCGAATTCCAACCGAAGAAGAAGTTTTACTTGCCATGGGAGATAACTCGCCTACAACTAAGTAGCGATTGGTGATAGTGATTCAGTAGGTCACTTCTTCCTATACCCCTTAGGACATACTGGCTTAACTGCAGTTACTTTTTTTGCTAGCTTTCCTTTTACGCACGTGATTGTAATTTTCTTTGTTGAGATAGCAGCTTTCGGTTCCTCGGCCACCGGGTTTGACGCTACTGGCGCAGGGTTTGAATAGTAAATAACTGGGTCTCCTTGACGCAACCAAACCTCAGCCTTCCCATCGGAACTAAATTTGCTTATAAATCGATCAATATCAAGATCTTTTAACAACCATTCACCTTTTCGGACAATTATTCCAATATCATCAAATTTATTCATTTCGTTAATATCTAAAGTTACAAATTTTCCGAAGGCATCGTCACCAGTAAACTTAACTCCAGACTTGTTAACATCGGAATCCGTGCCATTAATCTGATTGCGCCATAACCAGAGCTCCCAACCTGAATAATCTGCAGCAGCTCTTTGATAGTGGACGGTTAATTTCACTATTGCAGGGTTGCTGGACAACCGTGAAGTATTTAACTTAGTTGTGCAAATTGGTGTTATAGATAAGCCAGTAAGTTTTCCACAATACTCAATACTTTTTAAGGAATTACGCCCGCTAAAGACATCTTTACCCAAAGTCACTAAGGTTTCAGGAATCGAGGCAAATTCAAGATAAGAGTTATTAGAAAATGCTCCGTCGCCAATCGTTAGAACGGAACTGGGGATGACAATAGAAGTTATGTAGTTGCCCGAAAATGCGCCTGCGCCGATGTTCGTAACAGAATTTGAAATGATAATTGTTGTCAGACCAGCCCCTTGAAAAGAATTTCTCCCGATCGATATCACTGAATTAGGGATACTTATGGAATCAAGTTTGGTGTAACTAAAAGCTCCCTCTCCAATTTCTTTGACGGAACTAGGTATAGCTATTGACTTTAGATTCGTTCCGCTAAACACATCTTTCTTTATTGAGAAAAGCGAGTTTGGCAAAACTACCGATTCAATCATAGATCCCGCAAATGCTCCTTCACCAATAGTCTTTACAGAGTTAGGAATGGTTACAGTTTTAAGACTGGTGCCCGCAAAAGCCTTATCACCTATCGAAGTAACTGAGTCGGGGATGGTAACTGATGTAAGTGGTGTGTAGAAAAAAGCCCAGACCCCAATTGATTTCACAGAATTAGGAATTTCCACTGAGGTTAATTTACTTTGATCAAAAGCACGTTCACCAATTGACGTAACAGAGTTTGGAATAATCACTGAAGATAATTTCGAAAAGGCGAAAGCCCGATAACCAATAGTTGTTACAGAGTTTGGTATTACTACTGAAGTTAGATGTGAGCTGTCGAAAGCTAAATCACCGATTATTTTAACTTTGCTATCTAAAGTGAGTTCACCACTGCAAGGATTGCCATACTTCCCGCCATCCTGTGCAATTCCAGCCGGCATGATTACCGAATATGTTGCTGTGCCGCCACAAGGGAAAACTAGAGTTTCGGCTCGAGCAGATGGCGTTATTACAACCATAAGCCCCGTTATCAAAGCCACAACCGAAAATAGACTTGTTTTAAATCTCATCCTCAAAGTTTAGGCACTCCAAATCTAAAATCAACTAACTTTGCTGTTATTCCCTTACGCAAGGACCGCGGATAATACATCTGACCTAGTTATTGAGCGTAAGCGAGGTCGCTACGGGGTGTGTGGAAAGACCAAACAAAGCTTGCGTCTCTATATTCACTACCGATCAGTGAGCGGCTTCATCCCAACTCTTGCCAACACCAACATTCACATCAAGCGGTGCTTTAAGTGGATAAGCCCCACCCATCTCTTTGCGGACTAAGTCAGTTAGTTGCTCGAGTTCACCTTTGGCAACTTCGAAGATCAATTCATCATGAACCTGCAACAGCATGCGAGATTGCAGCTTTGCTTCAGCCATTGCGGCGTCAACATTAAGCATGGCCTGTTTAATGATGTCCGCCGCGGAACCTTGGATTGGTGAGTTAAGTGCAGCGCGCTCTGCGATCTCACGACGCATGCGGTTGTCATGAGTCAAGTCAGGCAGGTAACGACGGCGACCCATCACGGTTTCGGTGTAGCCAACTTTGCGTGCCTCTTCGACTACGTTTTTTAGGTAATCGCGGATACCGCCAAAACGTTGGAAGTAGCGATCCATTAAGTCACTCGCTTCTGGGGGTGAAATTGAGAGCTGCGCAGATAACCCAAATGCCGACAAGCCATATGCCAAGCCATACGACATCGCTTTAATCTGCCGGCGCATTTCAGGATCAACATCTTTTGCTTTAACCCCAAATACTTCAGCCGCAACTGTGGCGTGTAAGTCTTCGCCACTTTCAAAGGCGGCCAGCAGATTTTTATCATCGGAAAGATGGGCCATGATGCGCATTTCAATTTGGCTGTAATCAGCCGTAAGTAGTGTTTCATAACCTTTGCCCGCAATGAACGCAGCGCGAATTTTGCGACCCTCTTCAGTGCGTACTGGAATGTTTTGAAGGTTCGGACCAGTAGATGAAAGTCGACCGGTTGCTGCCACGGTTTGTTGGAAGTGGGTATGGATACGCCCATCTTCGGCGATCTCATTTAGCAGGCCTTCAACCGTAGTTTTTAACTTATTGGTTTCGCGGATTCGAAGGAGAGATTGCAATAGCGGGTGCTTAGTTTTTTCAAAGAGCCATTCAAGGGATTCAGCATCGGTCGTAAAACCAGTCTTGATTTTCTTGGTCTTAGGCAGTTTGAGTTCATCGAAGAGAACAACTTGTAACTGTTTAGGTGAAGCAACATTGAACTCGTGACCGGCCGCCTCGTGAGCCGCTTTACTCTCGCGAGCAACTTCGCCTTCAAAAAACTCTTTTAACTTATTTAACTCTTTTTCATCTACACAGATTCCAGAATTCTCAAGGCGAGCCAGAAGCTTGGCAATAGGTATTTCAAGCTCAACGAATAGCTTGGTTAGCGATCTGGAATCAAGCTCTTTTTGAAGTGACTCACGCAAGGTAAATAGCGAAGCGGCAGTTACTTCGGTTGAGCCGCTTCCCCACCGCTCAAGTAACGAGGCAACATCTTGGTTGCGAACACCTGGATTAACTAAGTAGGCGGCGATTTCAGTATCAAAAATTAGACCCGCTACTGGATATCCACGAGCAATAGCCTTGGCATCATGCATAATTTTGGGAATCGAGGAATCACTTAGCCAGTCACCGATTTCACCGCTGTTAACGGTGAAGGAATCGCCACTTGCTAGTGCTACGGAATAACTTGATAAGAGACCGTCTGTAAATTGCGGGAGCAAAGCAATCTCACCTTTAGCAGTCATAATCTTCTTCGTCGCAGCAGCAGGTGTTACCTCTTCGGCAATTTCAAAGAGGGCGAGAGGTTCTTCGACTTTCTTGGCACTCTTTGAATTCAGCAGTGGGCCTAAACGATCTTTTAAAGTTCTAAATTCCAAGGTAGCAAACAATGGCGCGATCTTGCTCTCTTCAATTGGTTGCCAAGCCAATTCACTCAAGGAAAGATCAATTGGCACATCATGAATTAACTGAGTTAGCTCGCGGTTTTTCGCAATGGAATCGAGGTTGGCACGTAGTGATTCACCTGCTTTGCCCGCTACTTGATCTGCTTTAGCAAGTAACTCTTTTAGCGATCCATATTCGATAATCCACTTAGCGGCAGTTTTCTCGCCAACGCCTGGAACAGAAGGCAAGTTATCACTGGGGTCTCCACGTAGTGCGGCAAAATCTGGGTATTGCGCTGGCGTCAACATGTATTTCTCTTCAACGGCGGCGGGTGTCATGCGCGCCATCTCACTGACACCACGTTTTGGGTAAAGCACTGTGGTTTTATCGTTTACTAATTGGAAGCTATCGCGATCACCCGTACAGATTGCTACTTCAAAACCATCGGCTTCGGCGATTTTAGCAATGGTGGCAATAATGTCATCGGCTTCAAAGCCCTCGCGCTCGAATTGCGTAATACCAAATGACTCAACCAATTCGTGCAAGTAAGACATTTGTGAGCGAAACTCATCTGGGGTCTTGGCGCGATTGGCTTTATATTCTGGAAAAATCTCGGTGCGGAAAGTCTTACGTGAAACATCAAAGGCCACAGCGATATGCGTGGGTTTCTCTTCTTTGATCAGTGAGATCAACATGGTGGCAAAGCCATAAATCGCATTGGTGTGCTGACCTGAAGCAGTAGTGAAATTCTCAGCCGGTAGGGCGAAGAAGGCGCGATAAGCCATTGAGTGACCATCAATTAGCAAAAGGCGCTTTGTCATGCGCCCATCTTAGGTTGATCGCGTTAGACTCACCGACTATGACGCAGAACGATTCTTTCGATTATTTAGCAGCTATCCGTGCTCGCGGAAGTGGCGAACTCGATAGCAAAATGGGAATCGAAATCATTGAAGCATCCCCACAGCGACTTGTTGGAACCATGCCGGTAGATGGCAATCGTCAGCCAATGGGCTTACTGCATGGTGGCGCAAATGTAGTGTTGGCAGAAAGTTTAGGATCTGTCGGAACCCATTTACACGCAGGTGCTGATCGTCGAATTGTGGGCGTAGACATAAACGCCACACACCACAAAGCAGCAACATCAGGAATCGTCACAGGCGTTGCAACTGCAGTTTCATTAGGAAAGACCTTGTGTTGCTATGACATTGTGATCACTAACGAAGCAGGCGAACGTACATGTACTGCTCGAATTACCTGCTTGATTTTAGCTAAACGCGACTAAATTACTTCAAGAACTAAATTAGTGCGCGCCAGTACCGAGGTATGCCTCGCGTACTGCTGGATCATTAAGTAGGTCAGAAGCTTTAGCCTCTTTTACAATGTTTCCAGTTTCTAAAATATAGGCACGATGTGCGCGTTGCAGAGCTTGCTGCGCATTCTGCTCAACCAACAAGATGGTTACACCAGTCTTGTTAATTTCAGTAATGATGCGGAAAATGTTGGCGATCATCTGTGGCGCAAGACCCATTGAAGGTTCATCAAGTAGTAGCACCTTAGGTCGAGTCATTAGTGCGCGACCAATTGCGAGCATCTGCTGCTCGCCACCTGAAAGAGTTCCGCCAGCTTGGCTAACGCGCTCTTTCAAACGTGGGAATAAGTGATAAACCATTTCGAGGTCTTCTTGCATCTCAGCTTTACGATTCTTTCGGTGGAACTTGCCCATCTCAAGATTTTCTAGAACTGTCATGCCTGGGAAAATTCCGCGGCCTTCAGGAGCTTGTGAGATGCCTAGGTCTACGCGCTCATGCGCTGGAACCTTAGAAATATCTTTGCCGTCGAAAATGATCTGACCAGATGAAACCGGGCGCAGGCCTGAAATGGTCTTTAGCATCGTGGTCTTACCAGCACCGTTAGCGCCGATCAGAGTTACGATTTCACCTTCATTTACGACAACTGAAACGCCTTTAATCGCTTCGATCTTGCCGTAATGGACGTGCAGATCTTTAATTTCAAGACGCATCTGCTGGTACTCCTAAATAGGCTTCGATAACTCGTGGATCATTTTGAACAACAGATGGAATGTCATCTGCAATCTTGGTTCCGAAATCGAGAACAACTACACGATCAGAGATTCCCATGATTAGTGACATGTCGTGCTCGATAAGAAGAACTGTGTAGCCAGCATCGCGAACTTTTTTAATGGTTGCTGCGAGTTCGACTTTTTCAGCTGGGTTAAATCCAGCTGCAGGCTCATCTAGAAGAAGTAACTTTGGTGAGGTGCCGAGTGCTCGAGCAATTTCGAGGCGGCGCTGAACACCATATGGCAAGTTCTTGGCTAAACGATCTGAATATTCATCAATTCCGATAAAGCGCAAAACTTCCATAGCGCGTTCGCGGTTTTCGCTCTCTTCGCGTCGGGCACGAGGCAAACCGAAAAGCGCTCCGACTACCCCGCTCTTCTTATGTACATCGGTGGCAGTAATGACATTTTCAAGCGCCGTCATGTCACCCCAGAGTCGAATGTTCTGAAATGTGCGAGCTATGCCAAGCGCGGTAACTTCAAAGCGCTTTTGCTTTCCAAGTGAGGTGCCATCGAATTTTATGATGCCACTAGTCTGCTTGTAGACACCAGTGATTACATTGAAGACTGTTGTCTTGCCGGCGCCGTTAGGGCCGATTAGAGCCAAGATTTCGCCTTCTTTAACTTCTAGGTTGACGTCATTTAGCGCAGTTACGCCGCCAAACTTCATAGTGACGTTATCTAACGATAATAGTGTTTTTCCATTGCTAGGCATTATGCGTTCGCCTCTCTCTTAACGATAGCTTTCTCGCGCTTCTTGCGTGGCAAGAGGCCATCTGGGCGGAAGTTCATCACGATTACTAGAACTAATCCGAATACTAGAAGTCGAGCATCTGAGATAAATCGGATTCGGTCAGGCAAGTATCCCAAGATTGTGGCTCCGACAATTACGCCCCAGATATTTCCGATTCCGCCGAATACGACGCAGGCAAGAATCAGAATCGAAACGTTTAAGGTAAACATTTCAGGTGCGATGTAAAGATTCTTTGACGCATACAGAACGCCAGCTGCTCCGCCAACGGCAGCGCCAAGTGTGAATGACCAAATCTTGTACTTAAGAGTTGGAACACCCATAAGTTCAGCAGCATCTTCATCTTGGCGAATAGCTTCCCAAGCGCGACCCGGACGGCGCACTGAAAGACGACGGATCATCCAAATCGTCAGAAGAATCATGACTAGAACTACCCAGAAGAAAACTTTCTGGTCTTCAAGTTCAAATTTCAAAGGTCCGATATTTGGTGGCATTGGAACATTTGCGATTCCGTTAGGACCCTTAGACCAAGTCGAATTAAGTAATACGAGACGGACAATCTCGCCGAAACCTAAAGTTACGATCGCTAAATAATCACCACGTAAGCGAAGTGTCGGTATGCCGAGCAGTACGCCTGCAATCATCGCAAAAATAATACCGATTGGCATGATTTCCCAGGTATTTAGACTCGTGGTCGTTCCTAAAATTGCCATTGTGTAGGCACCGATCGCAAAAAACGCAACATAGCCAAGATCAAGCATGCCTGACTTGCCCACCACAATATTTAGGCCAAGTGACATAAGTACGAACATGCCAACTGGATAAACAAGAACTGCATCATAAGAAGCAATTGGTGTAGCTAAGAAGCTTGCGCCCATGAACGGCAAGAGAGCAACAAGTCCAATAGAAATAAGGGCAATCGCCACTCGCTTAGGGCGACTCGCGTTCTCCCAGATGCCGGCACCGAAGTCACGTAGATTCCAGAAATTACGTATTTTCATAATTATGCCCTCGTTGTCTGAACAGCTTCGCCAAACAAACCATTTGGCTTAAAGAGGAGTACCAACACCAGCACGATAAACACCGTAACCGCTTTCCATTGCGTGCCCAAGACCGCAGAAGCGTAAACCTCAAGCAAGCCTAGGAAAATTCCACCGTAGAAGGCACCTCGAATGTTGCCGATTCCGCCAAGCACAGCTGCAGTAAATGCTGCCATACCCATAGTGAAACCAATATTAAATTTCGTATATTCAAATACCGTGATGTAGAAGAATGCGGCGGCGCCTGTAGCGAGACCACCAACCAAGAATGTGGCTGTGATGACTCGGTTTAAGTTAACGCCCATCAACTTTGCGGCATCTTCATTCATTGAAACCGCGCGGATTGCTTTACCCATTCGCGATAGTTTCACGAATCGCTCTAGTAAGAAATAAATTAAGGCCGCAGCAAAAATTGTGACAATGGTATCGAGGCGAAGATTTGCTCCCCAAACTTCACCTAAAATTATCTTTTCAAGCACACGCGGTGAACCAACAGGACGAGAATCAGTTAGCAAGCGCATTAACTCTGAAAGCACGATAGAGATGCCAATTGCCGAAATCAGAGTTGCTAAACGGTTGGTGCCTTTTGCGCGCAGTCGACGATAGGCAACATACTCAACGAAGATTGCTGTTACGCCAGCTACCGCCATTGAAATCAAAAGCTGGGTAATCAGCACCAGTGCTAACTTAGAACCAGTCGCTGGCGCTGAAGTTTGGGTATAACCAAACAAGTCACGCGATGTAATGATGGTTCCGAAAGTTCCCCACATGAAGATCTCGGAGTTCGCAAAGTTAATCATGCGAAGAACTCCGTAAACCATGGTGTAACCAAGGGAGACGAGGACGTAAATAAAACCAAGGGCCAAGCCCGCGATGGTCAACGACCAGAACTGGTCGATCAGAACTGAAAACATGTATCTCCTCTTGCCCACAAACCTGCGATGGGCAAAGATAGTCGAAAATTCAAAGAAATGGGTGCTCTGGCCCTCTTCTCGAGAGTCAGAGCACCCATTTAATTACGAGGCTTTGTTAATTACTTAACGATACCTGTGTTAACTAGTACGCCATCCTTGGTAGTGAAACCAGCAAATAGTCCGTATGAAATGTCGCCATTCTTATCGAACTTGATGGTGTTACCAGTGATGCTCTTGCCGTTGTAGGCCTTAACCCAAGCAAGCATCTTTGCGCGTGTTGTGTTGCCCTTCAAGATTCCCTGAAGAAGGATGTTTGCTGCATCTAGTGATTCAACTGAATACACACCTGATGAAACGCCCATTGACTTCTTGTAATCTGCTTCAAGCTTTGTGCTTACGCCAGCAAGGCCGCCCACACCAGTAACACGTGAACCTTCAGCTGAAACTCCCGCAAGCTTTGGGAACTCCTGGTTGAAGACTCCGTCGCCGCCAGCGAAGATCGCCTTTGAACCTGAGTCACGTAGTTGCTTGATGAATACAGCTGCTTGGCTGTAGTAACCGGTGTAGATAACTACATCAGCCTTTGAGCTAGCAATCTTTGCGATTGTTGGAGCGAAGTCAGTTGTTGTATTTGGAACTGAGTCAGTTCCAACAACAGTTGCGCCCGCAACCTTCTTTAGACCTGATGTTACGTAGCCAGCTAGTGGCACAGCGTATGAAGATTGGTCATCAAAGATGAATACCTTTGCATTTGTTACGCCCTTTGTTGCGTACTTAGCAAGTGCTGGACCCTGTAGATCGTCCTTACCAACTACACGGTGGAAAATTGGACCACCGAAGTCAGCTGAAGTTGGATCTGTTAGAGATACGCGAGTTGCTGATGGAGAGATAAGTACTAATCCGCCAGCCTTGTAGAAAGGTAGTGATGCGATTGTTGCGCCTGAGTATGCAGGTCCAACTACGCCAAGAA